>JAYTVT010000067.1:0-146216 GCA_043743835.1 Betaproteobacteria bacterium | reverse complement strand
GATTGCACCTCGGGCGTCGGCGCGGACGGCGGCTGCGCGGCGCGGCGCGGCGGTGGCAATTGCAGACCGCGCACACCCCGTGGGCCCCAGGCGATGGCGCAGTCGCCCAGCGGCGTGGCAAAGATGGTGTGGGCCGGGGCAAGCCGCCCCGCACCGACACTCAGGACGGCGTCACTTGCATCGACAACTGCGCCTTCACGTTCAGGCGCCAGGCATGCAGCAGCGGCTCGGTGTAGCCGCTGGGCTGCTCCTTGCCCTTGAACACCAGGTCGCACGCGGCGCGGTAGGCCGCGGAGACCTCGAAGTCCCCGGCCATCGGCTGGTAATGCGGGTCGCCGGCGTTCTGCGCGTCGACCACGGCGGCCATGCGCTCGAAGGTATCGCGCACCTGCGCTTCGGTCACCACGCCGTGATGCAGCCAATTGGCGATGTGCTGGCTGCTGATGCGCAGCGTGGCGCGGTCTTCCATCAGGCCCACGTTGTGGATGTCGGGCACCTTGCTGCAGCCCACGCCTTGGTCGATCCAGCGCACCACGTAGCCCAGGATGCCTTGCACGTTGTTGTCCAGCTCTTGTTGGCGCTCAGCTGCGGTCCAGGTTGCGTTGGCGGCCACCGGCACCGTCAGCAGGCCCGTGAGCAGGGCTTCGCGCTGGCCTGCGATGTCTGATTTTTCGAGGTCGCGCTGCACGGCCGCCACGTCCACCTGGTGGTAGTGCATGGCGTGCAGCGTGGCCGCGGTGGGGCTGGGCACCCAGGCGGTGTTGGCGCCGGCCTTGGGATGGCCGATTTTTTGCTCCAGCATCGCCGCCATCAGGTCGGGCATGGCCCACATGCCTTTGCCGATCTGGGCCTTGCCACGCAAGCCGCACTCCAGGCCCACCAGCACGTTGCTCTTTTCGTAGGCGGTTATCCACTCGCTGCTCTTCATGTCGCCCTTGCGGCGCATCGGGCCGGCCAGCATGGCGGTGTGCATTTCGTCGCCCGTGCGGTCCAGAAAGCCGGTGTTGATGAAGGCCACGCGGCTGGCCGCTGCTGCAATGCAAGCCTTCAGGTTGACGCTGGTGCGGCGCTCTTCGTCCATGATGCCCAGCTTGACGGTGCTGTCGGGCAAGCCCAGCAGTTGCTCCACGCGGCTGAAGAGTTCGGCGGCAAAAGCCACTTCGCTGGGCCCATGCATCTTGGGCTTGACGATATAGACGCTGCCCTGGCGGCTGTTGACGATGCCGCTGCCTTTGGGCGTTTGGCCGTGGCGTTGCAGGTCGTGCAACGCAATCGTGGTCGTGACCACGGCGTCGAGGATGCCTTCGGGAATTTCTTGCGGGGCGCTGGCGGGGCCCCACAGCACCGCGGGGTTGCACATCAGGTGGCCGACATTGCGCAGAAACATCAGGCTGCGGCCGTGCAGCACCACCTCGCCGCCGCCGTTGGGGGCGTGGTACTTGCGGTCGGGGTTGAGGCCGCGCTTGAAGGTCTTGCCACCTTTGCTGACGTCTTCGGTCAGGTCGCCTTTGAGGATGCCCAGCCAGTTGCGGTAGCCCAGAATCTTGTCGTCGGCGTCGACCGCGGCAACCGAATCTTCCAGGTCGAGGATGGTCGACAGCGCGGCCTCCAGCACCAGGTCGGCAACCCCTGCGGCGTCGCTCTTGCCGATGGCGGTGGTGCGGTCGATGCGGATGTCGATGTGCAGGCCGTTGTGCACCAACAGCACCGACTGCGGCGCGGCGGCGTCACCTTGGAAGCCGACCAGGGCCGACGGGTTGGCCAAACCCACCACATGGCCGTCGTTCAGGGTCACCAACAGCTGGCCGCCGTCGATGCGGTAGTTGGTGCTGTGGGCGTGGCTGCCGCCTTGGGCGTGGTTGGCCAAAGGCACGGCTTGGTCCAGGAAGCGCCGCGCAAAGGCAATGACACGCGCACCGCGCACGGGGTTGTAGCCGCCGGCCCGTTCAGCACCGCCGTCTTCGGCGATCGCGTCGGTGCCATACAGCGCGTCGTACAGGCTGCCCCAGCGTGCGTTGGCGGCGTTGAGCGCATAACGGGCGTTGAGCACCGGCACCACCAGCTGCGGGCCGGCCTGCAGGGCCAGTTCATCGTCGACCTGTGCGGTGGTCACCTGCACGTGCGACGGGGCCGCTTGCAGGTAGCCAATGCGCTCCAGGAAGGCGCGGTAAGCGGCCATGTCGCGGATCGGGCCGGGGTTGGCCCGGTGCCAGCCGTCCAGTTCGGACTGCAGGCGGTCGCGCTCGTTCAACAGCGCTGCGTTGCGCGGCGCCAGGTCGCGCACGATGGCGTCAAAGCCAGCCCAAAAGTGGGCAACGGACACGCCCGTGCCGGGCAGAACCTCATCGTCGATGAAGCGTTGCAGGGCGGCGTCGACGTGCAGGCTGTGGAGCTGGGTGCGCTTGGACATGGTTCAGACCTGATCAAAGGTTGGCTGGATGAGAAGGAAACTGGCGCAGCAGAGTTTTTCTTGGCGGGCCACTGCCCAGGTGACTATCCGTCTGCGGCTGGGAAGTGCTTCAGCACGTCGCGCAGGCTGCGCCCTGTAAAGCTGGGTTCAGTGCCCAGTTGCTCTGGCGGCGCGCCCGTGCGATTGACCCACATCGTGGTGTAGCCAAACCAGGTGGCGCCGATGGCGTCCCAGGCATTGCTGCTGACAAAGAGAATCTCCCGGGCTGGCAAGCCCAGGGTGGACGGCCCCAGGGCATAGGCTGCGGGATCGGTCTTGTACCGGCGCACGGCGTCCACGCTGATGACGTGCTTCAGAAGGTCGGCAAAGCCGGCGCTCTTGACGGCCACCGCCAGCATGTTGGGGTCACCATTGCTCAGGGTGCCCGTCACCACACTGCGGCGGCGCAGCTCGGTCAGCACTTCGTGGTTTTCAGCAAAGGCGCTGAGGTGCCGGTATTGGTTCATCAGCCGATCTTCCGCGGCGGCGGGCATGTTCAGACCCAAGCGTGCCGCGGCGTGTTGCAAGGCGGCGCGCGTGATCTCCCAAAAGGGCCGGTAGTGTTCGCCCTGCGGGCCGCTCATGGTGACGAGACGGGTGTATTCAATCTGCTTGTCGCGCCACACCAGGCTCAAGCGCTCGCCCTGGCCCGGAAACAGTTGCTCGGCCAACAGTGCCACGCTGTGCACATCGAACAGCGTGCCGTAGGCGTCAAACAAGACGGCGCGAATTTTCATGACGCTAATTTATTCGATGCCTTGAATGGCATTAAGCGCTCAAGAAGCGGAAGATTTATGCGTTGAATGTGCATAATCTGGGGCGATGGATCGACTCAAGCAGATTGAATCCTTTGTGGCGGTGGCCGCCAGGGGCAGCCTGACCGCAACGGCCAATGCCGAGGGCGTGGCCCCCGCGGTGATTGGCCGGCGTATCGACGCACTGGAAGAGCGACTGGGCGTGAAGCTGCTGTTGCGCACCACCCGGCGCATCACCTTGACCCATGAGGGCAGCGCTTTTTTGGAAGACTGCCAAAGACTGTTGTCCGACCTGGCCAATGCCGAAGCCAGCGTCAGCGCTGGTGGTGTCAAGGCCAGTGGCCACCTGCGCATCACCGCCCCAGCCGGCTTTGGCCGCCGCCATGTGGCGCCCCTGGTTCCGGCCTTTGTCGCCCAGCACCCGGAGGTGAGCGTGTCTCTGAACCTCAGCGACCGCGTGGTCGACATCGTGAACGAAAGCTTCGACTGCGCCGTGCGGGTGGGTGACCTGCCTGACAGCAGCCTGGTCAGTGTGCGCTTGGCCGACAACCGCCGCTTGTGCGTAGGGGCGCCCAGCTACCTCCAGCGCGCAGGCATTCCGGCAACACCGTCAGACCTGATGCGCCACCAGTGTCTGACCCTGAGTTCGGACGCCAGCCAAACCCGCGGCTGGGCGTTTGTGGCCAACGGCGAAGTCACCCACCTGCGCCCCAGCGGCCGGCTCGACTGCAGCGACGGCCAGGTCTTGCACAACTGGTGTCTGCAAGGCCTGGGGTTGGCCTGGCGCAGCACCTGGGAGGTCGAGGACGACGTGGCCCAAGGCCGATTGCAGGTGGTGCTGGAGGACTTTGCGGCGCCCCCCAACGGCATCTACGCCGTGTTTCCCCAGCGTAAGCACCTGCCGCTGCGGGTTCGACTGTGGATCGACTTCATCAAGCACAGCTACGGTGATCCCAGGTATTGGTCTGGGCAAGGTTCGCTGTAACGGCCTTCTACGCGACCAGGATGTCATGCCGCGAAGCCAAGAAAAGGGCGCCGAAGCGCCCTTTGTCAGCTGAAGCGTCGTTGACTCGACTTACTTCTTCGAGTCGGCTTCGCACTTCTTGATGCTGCTGGTCTTGGCGGCGCCAGCCAACGCCTTGCCGTTTTTGTCGACGGCCTTGGCTTCGCAAGAAGACTTGGCGCCGCCGCCTTCGCACTTCTTCATGAAGCTGGTCTTGGCCGCGCCGGCCAGCGCCTTGCCGTTTTTGTCGACGGCCTTGGCCTCGCAAGCGGCATCGGCAGCAAATGCATGGGTGGCAAAGAGGCTGAACGTGGCCAGGGCAATGGTGACCAGAGACTTTTTCATGGGGGCTCCTCGTGTGGTGTGGCAGTGAATGAAAGGGATTGGCTTCTTGCGCCGCCGTCGATTGCAACAGACACCACGACGCACGGCTACCGGTAAACGCACGGGGGTGCCTTTTTGATGACCTCACGTTGTGAGCCCCGCCTAAGGAACGGGGACAGCCGGCATGGATTGCCGCTGGACCTTAGCTTCGCGGGCGAGCTGCCGCTTCTTGCGCGGTGTGCAGGCGACGCACCAACACGCGGATGAAAGCCTTGTCGAACAGGTGGCGGGTGGACAGCGACAGGCGCTCCAGGCTGTCGGGCGTGAACGACACGGTGGTGGCGGGTAGGGACACCAGAATGTCCACGGTGTGGACCCGCAGCGCCGGGTTGGGTGCCAGGTAAGCCATCTCGCCCACCGAGCTGCCAGCACCCAGTGAGGCCACCGATCGGCCGTCGCGATAAACCTCCACCTGGCCCTGTGTGACGATGTGAAAGCTGTTGCCCTCTTCGCCCTTGCGGTACAGCGCCTGCCCGTAGGTGTGGCGATGCCAGGCCGCGCGGTGTACCACCTCCCACAGTTCCACGTCGCCAAAGTCGGTGAAAAAATCCAGCGATCGCAGCAGCGTGAAGCGTTCAGAGTCCAGCACTTCCTGCAGCGGCCCACGCAGATGCGGGTTCGCGGCACTGACGGCCGACAGGGCCTGCGCAAACTCGTCCCAGTCGGCTGGGCGCAGCTCGCGGTCCTTGGCCAGGCAGCGTTCGATCAAGGCCTGAAAGGCCGGCGGCACGCCGTCGCGCAGCGATGACAGCGGCGGCGCGGTGCCATGGTAGATCTGGTTCATGATCGCCGGCTGCTGCAGCGCGTCAAACGGCGGGCGACCCGCGACCAGGTGGTACAGCACGGTGCCCAGGGCGTAGATGTCCGCGCGGCAGTCCAGAGGGTCGCCGTCGAGTTGCTCTGGCGACATGTAGGCCAGGCTGCCCACGCGGTAGACCTGGGTGTGGTCAGCGCCCATGTTGAAGACGCTGCCAAAGTCGGTGACCTTGACGTCGCCGATGCGATCCCCGTCCAGCGTGACCAGCAGGTTGGCGGGCTTGACGTCGCGGTGGATCAGGCCCTGGCGAAAGCAGTAGCCCAGCGCCATGGCGCACTTGAAGCCAATTTCAATCACCTGTGTCAGCGGCAGCAGCCGGTCGGCACGGCAATAGCGGCGCAGGGTGACGCCGTTGACGTACTCCATCACCAGATAAGGCGCATCAGCATCGGCAACCGCGTCCAGGATCTTCACCACGTTGGGGTGCTGAAGCTGCCCGACCAGCGCGGCTTCGGCCTCAAAAAAGCATTGCTGGAAATGCGACTCGCGGGCATCTTGCAGCAAACCCGTTCGCACCCGCTTGATGGCCACGTCCTGCTTCGTGAAGGGGTCATGCGCCAGAAAGACTTCGCTGGTGGCGCCTTCGCCGATCTTGGACTTGACGATGTACTTGCCAATGCGGGATGGCAGCCGCGCCAGGGGCAGCGAATTCTCGGGGTGGGCGACGGAATGCGGGCTCATGCAGGCTCAGGATCGGTGTTCGGGATGGTGGGCCCAGCCCCGCTGCCGCAAAGCCATGAACAAGTGGCCATTCGGCGGCCATATCCCGGTCCGGTGGGGCCCAACAAAGGGCCAAAAGTAGAATCGGGGGATGATTGAAGTGAAGCAGGAGTTGCGGCAGGCGCTGCAGACGGCGCTGGCGCAGCTGGCAAATGAAGCGGGTGCGGCGGTGCCGGTGGCCGCTTTCGTGTCGCCCAAACAAGCCAGCCATGGCGACCTGGCGGTGACCAGCGCGATGCAGCTGGCCCGCCCCTTGAAAAAAAACCCGCGCGAGCTGGCGCAGCGTTTGGTCGATCTGCTGCAACAACAGCCGGCGGTTCAGCGCTGGGTGCAGGCGCTGGAGATTGCAGGCCCCGGTTTCATCAATTTGCGTCTGGCGGCGGCTGCCAAGCAAGCGGTGGTGTCTGAGGTGCTGGCCGCGAAGGCGCAGTTTGGTCAGCAGGCACCCAGCGGGCGCAAGGTGATGGTCGAGTTCGTGTCGGCCAACCCCACCGGCCCCTTGCACGTGGGCCACGGGCGCAATGCAGCCCTGGGGGACTGCATTTGCAGCTTGCTGCAAAGTCAGGGTGCCGAGGTCCTGCGCGAGTTCTATTACAACGACGCCGGGGTGCAGATTGCCAACCTGGGCCTGTCGGTGCAAAAGCGCCTGCAAGGCTTGAAACCGGGCGACGCGGGCTGGCCCGAGCAGGCCTACAACGGCGAATACATCAGTGACATTGCGGCCGACTACCAGGCCAAGAAGACCGTGCAGGCCGACGACCGCAGCTACACCGCCAGCGGCAACGTGGACGACCTGCAAGACATCACCCACTTTGCGGTGGCGTTTTTGCGCCACGAACAGGACCTGGACCTGCAAGCCTTTGGCGTGCACTTCGACCACTACTTTCTGGAAAGCAGCCTCTACAGCAGCGGGCGGGTCGAGGACACGGTGCGGCGACTGATCCAGTCCGGCAAGACCTTTGAAGAGGGCGGCGCGCTGTGGCTGCGCACCACCGACTACGGCGACGACAAAGACCGGGTTATGCGCAAGCAAGACGGCAGCTACACCTACTTTGTGCCCGACGTGGCCTACCACCTGGCCAAGTTCGAGCGTGGTTACACCCAGGTCATCAACGTGCAAGGCACCGACCACCACGGCACGGTGGCCCGTGTGCGAGCCGGCTTGCAGGCGGTGGGGCTGGGCATCCCGCTGGGCTACCCGGACTACGTGCTCTACAAGATGATCGCCGTGATGAAGGGCGGCGAAGAGGTCAAGATGTCCAAGCGGGCCGGCACCTCGGTGTCGGTGCGCGACCTGATCGACTGGACCAGCCGCGACGCGGTGCGTTTTTTCCTCATCAGCCGCAAGGCCGACACCGAGTTCACCTTTGACGTCGATCTGGCCTTGAAGGCCAACGACGAGAACCCCGTGTTCTACGTGCAGTACGCCCATGCGCGCCTGTGTTCGGTGCTGGCGGCCTGGCGCGAGAAGGCCGCTGGGAGCCAGGACCTGTCGGCAGCGGACCTGTCGCTGTTGGTGGCACCCAGCGAGGCCTCACTGATGCTCAAGCTGGCCGAGTACCCCGAGATGCTGACCCGTGCCGCGCAAGACCTGGCACCGCACGATGTGGCCTTTTATCTGCGTGAACTGGCGGCTGCTTTTCACGCCTACTATGCGGCGGAGCGTTTCCTGGTCGACGACCCGGCCCTGGCCCTGGCCCGCATGGCTCTGCTGAGCGCCACGGCACAGGTCTTGCGCAACGCCCTGGCGGTCTTGGGTGTCTCAGCGCCCGAGTCCATGAACCGCGAAACTTGATTTGGATAACGGCCTGCGGCCGCAGAGGACCTTTCATGATGTCTCAGCGAGGTGGTTTTGCCATGGGTCTGGTGGCAGGCCTGTTGATCGGGCTGACGCTGGCCCTGGGCGTGGCGCTTTACATCACCAAGGCACCGGTGCCCTTTATCAACAAGGTGCCGCAACGCACCGCCGAACAAGACACCGCTGAGACCGAACGCAACCGCAACTGGGACCCCAACGCCGCCTTGGGTGGCAAGGCTGTGGCGCGGGCCGCCAGTGCTGCGGCGGCATCGGCTGCGGCTGCCGCCGCATCACCGCCGCCGGGCATCGCAACCGCAGGTGCGCTGCCCGCGCCCGTTGTGAGTGGATCACCGGCAATGGCGGCTTCTGCAGTGGTGCCCAGCAAACCGGCCGCGCGTGATCCGGCCGCCATCCTGGCCGGCCAAACGCCGAATCAACCAGCCGATTCGCCTGCGCGGTCCACCGCCAGCGCTGCTGAACCGTTCATCTACTTTGTGCAGGCTGGAGCATTCACACGAACTGAAGACGCCGAAGCGCAGCGGGCCAAGCTGGCCATGATTGGGCAGGCCGCCAAAATCACCGAAAGAGAGCAGGCGGGACGCACCATGTACCGGGTCCGTCTGGGCCCTTTCCCGTCTCGCTCCGACGCTGACGGTCTGCAGGCCAAACTACAAGAACAAGGCTTGGAGTCCCAAATCGTTCGTGTCGAGAGACCTTGAATTTCAACTGGCATTGAGTTTGGAACTTCGCCCTTCGTGGCCGACTCCACCCACCACCATCTCTCCACCGAAAGGACATCCATGCAACGGCGCGACTTCTCCAGGCAACTAGCAGGCGCAGGCCTGGGCTTGGCATTGACAGGAACTGCGCGCGCCCAGGCGGCTGCTCCGAAAGAGGGCACCCACTACGTGAAGCTGTCTACGGCAGCGCCGGTGACGCTGCCCACGCCCGACAAGAAGATCGAGGTGGTTGAGTTCTTCTGGTACGGCTGCCCACACTGTTATGCCTTTGAGCCGGTGCTGGAAGCCTGGGTCAAGAAGCTGCCGGCTGATGTGAGTTTTCGACAGGTGCCGGTGGGCTTCATGGCACCGCATCAGTTTCACCAGAAGCTGTTTTATGCGCTGGAAGAGACGGGGCAGTTCGCCAACTTGCATCGCAAGGTGTTCAATGCCATTCACCAGCAGAACAAACGGCTCAACTCCGAGTCTGAAGTGCAGGCATTTGTTTCTGCCAATGGCGGTGATGGCGCCAAAGTGGTTGAGGCGATGAAGTCCTTTGGCTCCAACACCAAGGCCAACCGCGCCAAGCAGTTGGCAGATGCGTACAAGATCGACGGCGTTCCAGCGCTCGGGATTCATGGTCGCTTTTACACTGCGGCTTCGCTGGCGGGCAGCCACGAACGCGCGGTGGCCGTGGCTGATTTTCTGATTCAGCTGGCCCGCCAAAAGGCCTGACAGCGCAGGCAAGCGGGCGGCGGCTGCGACAAGCCAACCCAAGCCCCAAAGGCGCTGCTTCCGGCCCGATTTCACAGCGTTTACCCGGGTAACTTGGGGGTTGATGGCTATACTGCACTGCAACTTTCATGCCGTGCCCATGCCCTCCCGCCGCCGATCCTTCGCCTGGACTGTTTCGCTGACCCTGGTCATGGGCTTGGCTCTGGGTCAAGCCCAGGCCGAAAAGGCTGATCGCAGCAAGCCCATGGTGGTGGAGGCCGACCGTGACGGCGTGGTGGACCTGCAGCGGCAGGTCCTGGTCTACACGGGCAACGTGGTGATCTCGCAAGGCAGCATGACCTTGCGCGCCGACCGCGTTGAAATGCGCACCCTGCCCGACGGCTACCGCGCCGCCAGCGCTCTGGGCAGCCCGGCCAAACCTGCCAGTTGGCGACAGCGCCGCGACGGCGTCGATGAGACCGTGGAGGGCAGCGCCGACCGCATCGACTTCGACGGCCGTGCCGACAGCCTGCGCTTTGTTGGCAATGGCGCCGTGCGCCGCTTGAGGGCCGGTGTGGTTGCCGACGAAATCACCGGCGCCAACATCTTGTGGGACAACACGGCCGAAGTCTTCAAGGTCGAAGGTGGCAATGCCACACCAAGCAACCCGAGTGGCCGCGTACGAGCTGTGCTGAGCCCCCGTGCAGAGTCGCCGGCCTCTGCCGCGCCCTTGACTTCGCCGTTGACACCGTCCAAAGCTTTGGGCGAGCGCCGCTGATGGCCGAAGCCGTGAGCAGCTCGAGCCGACTTGAGGCGCGCAACTTGCGCAAGAGCTTCGGCCCCCGCACCGTGGTCAA
This sequence comes from Betaproteobacteria bacterium, assembly GCA_043743835.1. GTDB lineage: Bacteria > Pseudomonadota > Gammaproteobacteria > Burkholderiales > Burkholderiaceae_C > Rubrivivax. The sequence continues at coordinate 136,000 of JAYTVT010000067.1, read as the reverse complement.
GGACGTGCACCTGGCAGTCGGTGCGGGTGAAGTGGTGGGCTTGCTGGGCCCGAACGGGGCCGGCAAGACGACCACCTTTTACATGGTGGTGGGCTTGGTCAGGCCGGACGCCGGCCAGATCAGCATCGACGGCCTGGCGGTGGAAGGTCTGCCGATTCACCGCCGTTCTCGCTTGGGCCTGTCGTACCTGCCGCAGGAAGCTTCCATCTTTCGCAAGCTCACCGTGGAAGAGAACATCCGCGCGGTGCTGGAGCTGCAGCTGGGCCCCGATGGGCGCGCGCTGAAAGCCGCAGACATCGAAACGCAGCTGAACAAGCTGCTGGTTGACCTGTCGATAGACAAACTGCGCGCATCGCCCGCGCCAGCGCTGTCGGGCGGTGAAAGGCGCCGGGTGGAGATTGCGCGCGCCCTGGCCACCCAGCCGCGCTTCATCCTGCTGGACGAGCCTTTTGCGGGTGTGGATCCCATCGCGGTGATCGAGATCCAGCGCATCATCGGTTTCCTGCGTTCGCGTGGCATCGGTGTGCTCATCACCGACCACAACGTGCGCGAGACGCTGGGCATCTGCGACCGCGCCTACATCATCAGCGACGGCAGCGTGCTGGCCGAGGGCACACCACAAGAAATCGTGGCCGACGAACAAGTGCGCCGGGTGTATCTGGGCGAACACTTCCGCATGTGACCTGAGATGAAGCCCTCACTTCAGGTACGCCTGTCCCAGCATCTGGCGCTCACGCCCCAGTTGCAGCAGTCCATCCGCCTGCTGCAGCTGTCCACGCTGGAACTGCACCAGGAAGTCGGCCAGATGCTGGACCAGAACCCCTTCCTCGAAATGGAAGACGAGGCTGCGGCTACACCGTTTGAAGTGCCGCTGGAACGCCAGTCCGCCAACAGCGCGGCCGACAACGCGCCCGAAGCCGACACGCCCGCAGCGGCAGAAGTCATCGACACCACCAGCGAGCTGCGTGCCGACGAATTTGGCACCCCGGAGCGTGAAGACTGGGAAAACGGCACCGAGAGCGACGACTTCGACGGCATCCGCGAAACCCCCAGCAGCGCCGCGGCCACGGGCGAGGGCGCCGATTCCGACATGGAAGAGCGGCGCAGCAGCGCGGGCAGCCTGCAGGATCACCTGCGCGCGCAACTCGTGGGTATGCGGCTCAGTGCTGAAGACCACGCCGCGATTGAGGTCCTGATCGAATCGCTGGACGGCGATGGTTACCTGGCCGACCCGTTGCCCGAGATTGCCGAGCGGCTGGCCGAGATGTTCGGCATTGACACTGCCGAGGGGCGCGAGGGTCTGGACGAACGTCTGAACTGCGCGCTGAAATGGCTGCAAAGCCTGGATCCCTTGGGCGTGGGCGCGCGCTCGCTCAGTGAGTGCCTGGCGTTGCAGCTCAAGGCCACTCGCCGCTGCGCGGCGCGTCAGGTGGCACTGCGCATCAGCGAGCAGTATTTGGATTTCTTGGCGCGACGTGACATCCGACGTCTCGCGGTGCTGACGGGCAGCGATGAAGACACCGTGCGGCAGGCACAGGAACTCATCCGCGCCTGTGAACCCAAACCTGGCCGCCCCTTTGCCTTGGCTGAGAGCAACATCGTCATCCCCGACGTCATTGTCAAGAAGACCGGGCGCGGCTTGAGCGTGCTGCTCAACCCCGACGTGATGCCCAAGCTGCGCATCAACGACATCTACGCCCAGGCTTCCAAGGGCCTGCGCGGTGCTTCCGCCAACCCGGGTATGTCGTCGCGGCTGCAAGAAGCGCGTTGGTTCGTGAAGAACATTCAGCAGCGCTTTGACACCATCCTGCGCGTGAGCAAGGCCATCGTTGAACGCCAAAAGGCCTTCTTCGCCCACGGCGCCATTGCCATGAAGCCGCTGGTGCTGCGCGAGATTGCAGATGAACTGGGGCTGCACGAGAGCACCATTTCGCGCGTCACCACGGCCAAATACATGACCACCCCGCAGGGCACCTTTGAGCTGAAGTATTTCTTCGGCTCGTCGCTCAACACCGAGGCCGGTGGCAATGCCTCCAGCACCGCTGTGCGCGCCTTGATCCAACAGTTTGTCAGTGCCGAGAGCAGCAAAAAACCGCTGTCCGACAGCCAGCTCAGCACCATGCTCGAAGAGCAGGGCATACAGGTTGCCCGGCGCACCGTCGCCAAGTACCGCGAGGCGCTGAGGATCGCGCCTGCGGGCCAGCGAAAGTCACCATGACCCACTTGTTCTTGCCCTGTGCCGGTGGTGTGGAGGCACTGCTGGCCGACGAGGTCTTGCGCATCACCGGCACAACGGCCGAAGCCACCCGCGGCGGGGTGTGGGTGGTGGGCGACGAACGCATGGCCATGCAGCTCAACCTGGAAAGCCGCCTGGCCACCCGGGTCTTGTGGCCGCTGATCGACGGCCCCTACCGCGACGAGCACGACCTGTACGACCTGGCCTGCCGCGTCGACTGGAACCACTGGATCACGCCCGAGCAGACCTTGCGCGTGGACGTGAGCGCGCAACGCAGCCCCTTGCAAAGCCTGAACTTCAGCGCCTTGCGCATCAAGGACGCTGTCTGCGACGTGGTGCGTGAACGCACCGGTGCACGGCCCAGTGTCGACACCCGCTGGCCTGATTTGCCCATCGCCCTGTTTGTGGGCCCTGAGCACGCCACGCTCTATGTCGACACCTCGGGTGACGCACTGTTCAAACGCGGCTGGCGCGAAGACACCGGTGAAGCGCCGCTGAAAGAAACGCTCGCGGCAGCCATGCTGGCCGCCGCAGGCTGGCAAGGGCGGGTCGAGGACGGCCCTTTGCTGGACCCCTGTTGCGGCGCGGGCACCATCGTCATCGAGGCCGCGCAGATGGCCTGCGGCATCGCCCCGGGCAGTTTGCGCCGCTTTGCGTTTGAACGCATGCTGCCCTTCAAGCCCTTTGCGGGGGCGTGGCGCGAGCTGAAGAGCGCGGCCCAAGCGCGCGTTCATCCGCCTGCGGTGGCGCTGTTTGCCGGCGACGGGAGCTTTCGCATGACCGACTTTGCCACCCGCAATGCCGAACGTGCTGGCGTGCGCCAGGCCATTGAATTCAAGACCGCCGATGCGCTGCAACGCTTGCCGCCGGTGGCTGCTGGTGTGATCTTGATGAACCCGCCCTACGGCGAGCGCATCGACGCCAAAGGTCAAGGTTCGGGCCGGGAGCAAAACCCGCAACAACGTGCGCCGCGCGAAAACTTTGAAGGGGGCGGCACGCCGGCTGAGTTTTTCAGCAACCTGGCCGCCCACTGGAAGCGCCACTACGCCGGTTGGTCGGCCTGGCTGCTCAGCCCCGAGATGAAGCTGCCCACCTTGATGCGCCTGAAAGAGTCGCGCCGGGTGCCGCTGTTCAATGGCGCTATCGAGTGCCGCATGTTCCGCTTTGACATGACCCGCGGCGCCGGGCCCGGCGGGCGAGCTGCGCCAGGCTCGCCCGCGGACTCAGCGCAAGAGCGCTAGCGCCGCGATGCGGCGGTCGATGTCGGCCAGCAGCGCGTTGTAGGCGGGCGCACCAACGCCACCAAAGCGGCGCAAGAACTCAGGCTCAGCCATGAACTCTGGCAGGTCGTCCACTCTGGGCAGCAGATCGACGTCCTTCACACCGCGCGCCAGCGCGTCTTGCATGTCTTGGGGCGAGTGCGTCAGCTTTTCACCAAAGCGGGTGCCCGCCCGGTTGGCGGCCATGTCGTTGAAGCTGAAGCCGCTGCCGCCACGGGAGTCACTGACCTCTTTGTAGACCCCCACCACCTTCGACAAGGGGGTGGTCCCTTCGGTCGCCAAAGACGCCGAGACCAGAAAGTGCAATGGAAAGTCTGGCCTGCCGCCCAGCAGCAATTGCAGCGGCCTGGGGCGCGGCCACTGGCGGGCAGCCGGCAGCACCTGCGCCAGACCGCGGCCGTTGGCGTGCAGGGTCAGCACCGTCAAGGCGGCGCGGTTTTCGGTGGCGGCGTCACCGCCGGCCAGGGTGCGCTGCCGAGCCAATTCAAACGCCGGCTGTAGCATGTCCACCATGGGCATTTGCCAGCTCGTCTTGTGGCGGGCGGCCACCTCGACCAAGCGGTCGGAGTAGGCCCGCAAGCGGGTCAGTTCCTCGGGCGCCACCAGGCCATCCAGCAGCCGGCCCAGGCTGTCGCCTTGCCAGGCGTAGGTCACCAGCATCTGTTGGGGCGCGAAGCGTACGCGGCGCACCACATCGAATGCTAGGTCGACTTCGGCCTTGAATGCCGTCTTGGACAGCGACCACCAGGCCAGGCGCTCGGCCATCCACACGGGGATCGGCAGGCGGCCGATCTTGACGGCGTCGATGACCGGCAGCCCCGCCGTCTGAACCAAACGCACATCGACGTTGAGCCAGTGGCCAAAGACCAGCAGTGGATGGCTGGCCAGTTCCAGGCTCAGCTGCAAGGTGGCGGCCTCCTTGGCCAGGGCCACGCGGCTGCGCAGCGGCAGCCAGCGCCTGGCACCCTGGTTGAGCATCACCTCCAGATCACGCTCACGCATCAGTGCTGTGCTGACCAGCCCGGGGCGGGCCTGGCGGGGGTCGTGTGTGCGCAGCAGCGAGAACACGCGGGCGATGTCGTCCAGCCCCACGTCCCGCGCCGCACCCACCCGGGCTTGCTGCTGGAAAGCTGCTGCCGCTGCCAGTACCAGTGCGGCCAGCAGCAGCAGGCAGGCCAACAGCAGCAGCCGTTTCCAGGGGATGGATCGTTGGGTGAAGTTGGGCATGGCAGACAGGCGCGGGCGATCTTCGCACGCAGCGCCCTGCCCATTGCCGGCCATGGACCTGCTGGGCCGCCCCCGTTCGCTCATGCAGGGCCCATCAAGGCATAATTTGGCATCGCTCTTTCGGAGAGACGTTTTGGACCAGAGTCACCCTCGGTGACCGTCCTTTTCCGGGCCAGGCTGGTCGCGGCATTGAGACGGTCAATCCCCACCGCCGCTTTCCCCGTTGCTCGCACCCGTTTGCCGAGCCTCAGCAGCCCCGAAAGAGTTCCATGCTCAACGTCTTCACGCTGGCCAACGGCCGCTTGTTCCAGGAAGAAATCGACAGCCTTGATGGCCTGACCCACGTCAAGCCTGTTTGGGTCGATCTTGAAAACCCCAGCAGTGACGAAACCGGCTGGATCGAGACCCACTTTGCGCTCACCATCCCCAAGGACGCGGTTGATGACGACCTGGAAGAGTCGGCTCGTTTCTACGAAGAAGACAACGGCGAGCTGCACATCCGTTCTGACTTTTTGATCGACGCCGAAGACGGCCCCGACGGCGCGCCGGCGCGCAACGTGCGGGTGGCCTTCATCCTGCACAACAACGTGCTCTTTTCCATCCACGGTGAAGACCTGCCGGTGTTTCGTTTGCTAAGGCTGCGCGCACGGCGCATTCCAGCGCTGATCGAAGACGCCAAAGACGTTTTGCTCAAGCTCTACGATGCCGACGCCGAGTACAGCGCCGACGCGCTCGAGGGCATCTACGACAACCTGGAAAAGGTCAGCGCCCGCGTACTGACCCAGGACGTCAACGACCAGGCCGCCGGCGCCGCACTGACAGCGATTGCCAAGGAAGAAGACTTGAACGGGCGCATCCGTCGCAATGTGATGGACACACGCCGGGCCCTGAGCTTCATGATGCGCAGCCGCATGCTGGGCGCCGAGCAATTTGAAGAGGCGCGCCAGATCTTGCGCGACATCGACTCGCTGGACAGCCACACCGCGTTTTTGTTCGACAAGATCAACTTCCTGATGGACGCTACCGTGGGTTTCATCAACATCAACCAGAACAAGATCATCAAGATTTTCTCGGTGGCCAGCGTCGCCCTGCTGCCGCCGACGCTGATTGCCAGCATCTACGGCATGAACTTCAAGTTCATGCCTGAATTGGATTGGGCTGCGGGTTATCCCTTTGCCTTGGGTTTGATGGCGGCTTCGGTAGCGGCGCCCTTCATCTACTTCCGGCGCAAGGGCTGGCTCCGCTAGACGTTACTTCCTGCGCACTTGTCACCCCCCGAATGGATGGGTTGGGCGGGCTCCTCGTGTAACCTTCTGGCCGTTCGGCGCCGCTCCGTGCGCCGCGGCGGACCGCCCAGCAGAGGATGAACCCGTGACCATGCCCACCACTCCCCGTCGTGCGCTTCAGGCGCTGCTCTTGGCCTTGATGACGGCAGCTGCGCCCGCAGCGCTGGCCCAGTTCAGCATGGTGCCCACGCCGCAGTGCAAGGAGCCTGCCGCGTCGGCCAACGACGTTGAGCAAGAGTTCCGCATCGACGCCGCGCGCCACCTCTACGCTTGCTTTCCGATGCGCGTTTACCGCGGCAAATTGCCACCCATGCTCTACGGCGTGATGATGATCGAGACCGAACTGGACGCGGCCGGCAACGTGGTCAACACCAAGGTCGTCCGCAAGCCCGCGGCCGATGAGGTTGCGCCCTGGGTGTTGGCGATGATCAAGCGGGCTTCGCCTTTCCCGGCGCCGGCCAAGATGGCCGGCGGCACGGTGACCTACACCGAGACCTACTTCGTCGACAAGTCCGGCCTGTTCCAGACCTTCTCGTTGACCGAAGGCCAGCGCAACAAGTAGGTCTGGCGCCCGACTGGGCGTGTTCAGCTGTTGGCGCGCCGCTTCAGCCAGCGCATCAAGCCCCCCAGCACGGGCAGCTTTTCATAAAGCTCTTCGGCCGCGTCCCAGTAGTCGCGGTGGTTGCTGATGCGCCCGTCGGCGGTCAGCTTCAGGTGTGAACCCCCGCGGATGATCTGCTCCTTGCGGTTGAAGCGCTTCATGCGAAAGCAGAAGTCCCAACTCAAAAAGCACTGATCGTCCTGAACCAAGGCGTCGCGGATCTGAAAGCGCGGGCTGTCCAGCGATTCAAACATGTGCGCAAAGATGCCCGTGATGGCAGGCACGCCCTGGACTTGGTTGAACGGGTCCTTGAAGTGGGCGTCGGGCGTGTAGATGTCGGCCATGCGCTGCAGGTCACTGGGCGCCAGGTGCTCGAAAAAGTGTTGGATGCGTTGCACCGCGGCAGCAGAAGTTTTGGCGTCCATCACAAGCCCGTGGAGCGGCGCACGGCCGCAAAGTAGGCCCCATAGCCCAGGTGGCGCAGCGCCTTCAGCCACAGCGTGAAGCGTTTGGGGAAGTGGATCTCAAAGTCGCCCGCTTGCCAGCCCTTGACGATGGCCTTGGCGGCCTCCTCGGGCGTGATCAGGGCGGGCATGTGGAAGTTGTTCTGCGCTGTCAAAGGTGTCTGCACAAACCCCGGGTTGATGATGGACACGCCCAGACCCAGTGGCTGCAGATCCAGGTACAGCGTTTCTGCCAGGTTGATCAGCGCAGCTTTGGTCGGCCCATAGGCCAAGGACTGCGGCAGCCCTCGATAACCAGCCACGCTCGAGACCAAGCTGATGTGTCCCACGCCAGGCCTGGCGCTGCGGCCACCGGCCGCCTTGGACCCACTCTTGGCTTGCGCCAAGAGGTGCGGCAGAACGGCATCCAGCAGCACCAGCGCGCCCATGTAGTTGACCTGCACGTGGTGCTCTGCTGCGGCATAGTCGAAGTCGACCGCGCGCATGGCCGAATAGGTGCCGGCGCAGTACATCGCCAAGTCCAAGCGGCCGTGTACCCGCACGATGTGGGCCGCAGCGTCGTTCATGGCGGCGCGGTCGGTGGCGTCCAAGGCCAAGGCATCGCTGCCGGGGTGCTGGGCGACGAAGCTGTCCAAGGCCTCCTTGTTGCGGGCTGTCACGATGACCTTGGCGCCCAGGCGGTGCAATTTGGACGCGGTAGCGCGGCCAATGCCCGTGGACGCGCCCACCAACCACACCGTGCGGCCGGCCCAGGAATCAATGCGGGGGTTGAGCGACATTGACTACCGCGCGGCCGGGGGTTTGATGAAGGACAGGGTGACTTCGCCCAGGTGGATGCCAAACTTGCTCATGGCCGCCTTGTTGAGCATGACGCGGTCGTCCATCAGGTACATCCAGTCGTCAAACTGCACCTCAATCACGCGGCCATCAACCGGCAGGCTCAAGGTGTAGCGCCAGTTCAGCGCATTGCCGGCCGCCTGTCCCTGGGCCACGCCCACCACGTCGTCGGCACGGCCGGTCCAGCGGCCCTGGCCTTCGTCGGTCAGGCGCCACACGCGGCGCTCGGTCTTGCCGTCGCTGTAGGTGAAGCGCTCGTCCAGCGTGCCTTGTGTACCTTGCCAGGTGCCGGTCATTTGCACCGTGAAGCGGCGCACCACCTTGCCCGAGCGGTCGGTGAAGATGCCGTGCGCCTGCAGTTCGCCGTTGAAGTAGGTCTTCAGATCCAGAACGGGCTTTTCAGCGGCGTAGTCCTGGGGGCTGGGCGAGGCGCAGGCCATCAGGGCACCCAGCACGGGGGCCATCAAGGTCAGCATGGAAAAACGGCGGTTCATGGGGATGCTTTCGGACGGACCCACAGGGTCCACAAGAGGAAGGAGGCCAACAGTTTCAGCAGGCAAGGCAAGAGGCAGTAAGCCAGCATCAGTGCGTTCAGGGCTTCGGGGCTGCGGCTGCCGGCGGTGTATCCCATCAGGCTCAGCAGCGGCAGCGCCACCCCCGCCGCCAGGGCCAGGTTGAGCTTGGTGCAGAAGTTCCACCAGCCAAAGTAGCCGCCTTCCAGGCGCTGGCCGTGGCCCGCCCGCTGAATGACGCCGGCCAGCATGGCGCCCGGCAGCGCCAGGTCGGCGCCCAAGGCAATGCCGCTGGCGATGCAAACGGCGGTGTAGGCCATCAGGTCGCCCGGTCCCAACAGCGCCGCCCAGGCAAAGCTGGCGATCGCCAGCACCATGCCCATCAGCCAAGAACGCTCCAGCCCGAAGCGGGACACCAGGCCCATCCACAGCGGCATGCTCAGGGCACCGGCGGCAAAGTAGCTGGCCAGGAACAGCGGTTCCCAGGCCTGCGCTTGCAGGCGGTCTCGAATGAAGAACAACACCAACGTCGCCGGTACCGCACTGGCCACGCCGTTGACCAGGTACACCGCCAACAGCCGGCGGAATTCGGGCGTGGCCAAGGGCTCGCTCAGCTGTGGCAGCGACGCGGGTCGCTCGGTCTGGCGTGCTTGGGGCGCGTGCCACAACAGTGCCAGTGCCAGAGTCAGCGCTGCCGCAAAGACCACCGTGGTCACCGACAGGCCGGCCACCGAGGGCAGGACGCTGGCCACCATCACGCCGACCAGTGCCAGGCCTTCTCGCCACGAGACGATGCGCGCGCGTTGCATGTCGTCACCGCCCAGCCGCGCGCCCCAGGCCTGGTGCAGCACCGACAACACGCTGTAGCTCAAATAGGTGATGGCCAACAGCGCGGCACACCACCACAGCAGCGCCGCAGTGCCTTGCACGGCCGGAAAAAAGAGCCCGCGAAACCCCAGGGCCAGCAGCACGGCCGCCAGCGCCGCGGCTGCCAGAACGGTTGAAATGTGGCGTGTGAACCAGCCGTCCACCCAGCGGCCGATCAGGGGGTCGGCCACGGCATCGAGCAAGCGCGCGCCGAGCAGCAAGGCGCCCAGCGTCGCCAGCGGGATGCCAAACGCCGTCGCATAGTGGTTGGGCAGCACCACATAGAGCGGCAGCGCCACAAAGGCCAGGGGCAAGCCCAGTGCGCCATAGCGCACGCCCTGAAGCCAGCCGCCGCGCCACACGGGTGCGGCGGTGTTTAGGCTCATGAGGGCTTGCCCAGCAAGGCTTCGCGCAGGGCCGGCTCGGATGTCTTGGGCGACAGCCAGATGCCAAAGAAGAGGCGCGCAAAGTCGACGTCGCGCACGTCACCCACCAGTTTGCCGTTGAAGTAAAAGCGCGCGCCCACACCGGGCAGGTTGACGCCGGTGATGCGGTCGCCCTCTTTCACATCGGGAAAGACCTGCTTCATGGCCGACAGCCAACGTGCGGAGCGTGCGGTGTCGATGTCACCTTGGCGTTGCATCTCGGTCAGCGAGCGTTCGGCAATCTTGGTGCCGCTGAGGCTGCGGGCATACAGCAGCTCCAAGCCCATCAGGCTGGCGCTCCAGTCGGCAGCAATGGGGTTGGCGCCTGTCCACAGACGGGCTTCGTACACCCGGAGCGTCATGAAGGTCAGCCGGCCCTGGCCTTGCAATTTGGGGGCGGGCCACTCGGCAAGCAGCTCCGGCGGAGCGTTGGTGGTGGAGGGCGCCTGGGCCAGGGCTGGCCCAGCACCTGCTCCCCAGCCCAGGGCTACCGCGGTCAACACAAACCAACGTCGCTGCATGGTCAGGCCGCCTTGCGCAAGGTGAACTGCACGACGTTGGTGTTGCCGGTGTCGAAAGCGGCTTCGCAATAGGCCAGGTAAAACTCCCAGATGCGCATGAAGCGAGCGTCAAACCCCAACTGGTGCAATTGACTGTGGCGAGCCAGGAAGTCGGCACGCCAGCGTCTCAGGGTCTCGGCGTAATCCGCGCCGAAGGCCAGCTCGTTGACAAGCTGCAAGCCGGCCTTGCGCGCTTCGGCCTTGAACTGGTGGGCGCTGGGCAGCAGCCCGCCTGGGAAGATGTACTGCTGGATGAAGTCGGTGCCGCTGACGTAACGGTCAAACAGGTCGTCACGGATCGTGATGGTCTGGATGCAGGCGTGACCGCCGGGCTTGAGTTTGTTGCGCAGCGTGGCGAAGAAGCTGTCCCAGTACTCTCGGCCGACGGCTTCGAACATTTCGATGGAAGCAATGGCGTCAAAGGGCTCGTCGCTGATGTCGCGGTAATCCTGCAGGCGCAGTTCAACCTGGGCGTCGACGCCAGAGCGCTGCTGGCGCGCTTGGGCGTAGGCCAGCTGCTCGGTGGACAAGGTCACACCCGTCACCTTGGCGCCGAACTCTGACGCCGCTGTTTCGGCCAGTGCGCCCCAGCCGCAGCCAATTTCCAGCAGACGCTGGCCCGGCTGCACACCGCACTCGCGCAGCGCGCGGCGCACCTTGGCACCTTGGGCTTGGGCCATGGGCTGGGTGAGATCGCCTTCGAACAGCGCACTCGAGTAGTTCATCGTCTCGTCCAGCCACTCACGGTAGAAGGCGTTGCCCAGGTCGTAGTGGGCATGGATGTTCTTCTTGCTGCCCCGACGCGAGTTGCGGTTGAGCAGGTGTTTGGCGCGGTACAGCAGCGAGCCCCACCAGCTGCCGTAGATCATGTCGTTCACGGCGTCGCGGTTGGCGATGAAGAGCTTGAGCAACTCGACCAGGTTGGGGCTGCTCCAGCTGCCAGCGATCCAGCTCTCGGCAAAGCCGATGTCACCGCTTTTCAGCGCCGCGCCGCAAACGTCCCAGTTGTTCAAGCGCATGGCGGCACGCGGCTCGCCGCCCGGGCCAAAGCGGGTTTGGCTGCCGTCGGGGAACTGCATGTCCAAGGTGCCCACCCGAAGCTGGCGCAACAGCCCCGCGATGGCTCGGGCCGAAGCGGGTGCTGCTGATGGCAACTGCAGGGCGGGAGCAGAAAACGTCGTCGTCATGGCGTGGGCTCTTGCGGAGAAGGTTGGCTGAATGGAAAGCTGAGGACGGGCTAGCGGGTGACCCACTCGCTGGGAGGAGCTGGCTTGCTGAAATACGGTACGCGTTTCAGCCACAACTGGATGGCCTGCCAATGAATCCGCAGGATCACGCCAAAGGTCATCAATGGGGTGCCGAAGAAGGCTTGGCGCGTGCTGGCCGCCGTCAGTGCTTGCAAACGACCGGAGACGCTGGTCTGCAGCAAGGGGCTGCTGTCGTCGTCCACATCGACCCTGGCCACCGTGCGTGAGCCGGTCAGCATGAAGCGAAATCGGTAGTGGCCCTGCACGTCGCAAAAGGGTGAAACGTGGAAGACCTTCTTGGCCGTGAGCTCGCGCCCGTAGGCCAGGTTGGCCCCGGCCAGCAGGTAGCAATGGCGCTCGCCAAAGGTGTTGTTGACCTCGGCCACGATGGCCGCCAGCGAGCCATCGGCGCGTTGGCAGTGCCAGAAGCTGACCGGCTTGAAGACGTAGCCCAGCACGCGGGGGTAGGTGTGCAGCCAGACCTCGCCGTCGGCGTCGTTGATGTTTTCAGCGGCCAGCAGCTCATCAACCCAGGCCAAGGCGTCAGCGCGACCGTCTCCGTGGTCACGGTCGAAAAAGCTGAGCAGCGCCCACCGGTTGCGGGCCAGTTGCGGGGCGGGACTGGTGCGCAGGCTGCGCAGGGGCAGCATCAGGAAGTAAGTGGGGTACTCGAAGGCGTGCAGCCGGGGCTTGAGGCGGCGGTGCCGAACCACGCCCACCCCCAATTGCGGCTGGTGCGGTTTCATGCCGCTTCGCGGTGAGGTTGAGCCTTGCCTTGCCACGTGTCGCGCAAGGACTGCACCACGGACAGTGCCGACGTCAGGCCGTCTTCGTGGAAGCCGTAGCGTGACCAAGCGCCACAGAACCAGACCTTGGAGTTGCCCTGGATGGTTGGCAACTGCCGCTGGGCTGCGATGGCCGCCTGGTCGAACACGGGGTGGCTGTAGTGGTAGCTGCCGATCACCAGCCGCTCGTCGGGCATGCGGGCAGGGTCGGGGTTGAGTGACACCAGCACCGGTTGCTGCCAGGGCAAGGGTTGCAGCTTGTTGATCAGGTAGTGCAGGCAGACGGCAGCTTGCTCGCGACCCAGGTCGGCTGCGCGCGCGTAGTTCCAGGCCGCCCAGGCCAGCCGGCGCTGCGGCAGCACGGCGGTGTCGGTGTGCAGCAAGGCGCGGTTGGGGTGGTAGCGGATGGCACCCAGCACTTGGCGCTCGGAGGGGGTGGCGTCGGCCAGCAGCGCCAGGCTTTGATCGCTGTGGCAGGCCATCACCACATCGTCGAAGAGTTCGGATGCCTGCGCCGTTGCCACACTCACTTTGCCGCCGGGCATGCGCTTGACACCCACCACGGGTGTGCGCAGGCGGGCGTCTGGAATACCCTGCAGCAGGCGCTGCACGTAATGCTTGGCCCCACCCCGCACGGTGTGCCACTGGGGTCGGTTGGCAACTTGAATCAGCCCGTGGTTGTGGCAGAAACGGATCATGGTGGCGATGGGGAAGCGCAACATCTGGTCGGTGGGGCAAGACCAGATGCAGCCGATCATCGGCAGAAAGTAACCATCGCGAAAGGCGGCACTGAAACCGTGCCGCTGCAGGAAGTCGCCAATGGGCTCGGCCAGTTCACCCTCTTTGCCTTTTTCGGCGATGCCGGTGGCCAGCTGGTTGAAGCGGATGATGTCCTTCAACATGCGCCAAAAGTTCGGCCGCAGCAGATTGCTGCGCTGTGCAAACACCGTATTGAGGTTGTTGCCGCTCCATTCCAGTTGGTTGTTTCGGCCTGACCCTGGGATCTGCACCGAGAACGACATGTCTGAAGCAGCCGTCTCCACGCCCAGTTGGGCGAACAGGCGAATCAGATGGGGGTAGGTCCGTTCGTTGAAAACCAGGAACCCGGTGTCCACGCCATGGGTGATGCCGTCGATCGTGACATCCACCGTGTGCGTATGCCCGCCGAAGTAGTTGCCGCTCTCGAACAGCGTGACCTTGGCTTCTGGCGCCAGGGCGTGTGCCACGGCCAAACCCGAAATGCCGGAACCCACCACCGCCACGCGCTTCATGCGCGGGCTCCGGTGTGGCTTGGCAGCGTGGGGGAGGATCGGGCGCCAGGCGGTGTAAAGGCTGTCGTGCAGCGCCCCCGGGCAAACGAGAGAGGGAGGAGGGAGGAGGAGAACTGCCCGGGAATTTCAAACGGCAGAACCGTTTGGCTGCACGACAGAGAAACTGCGGTGTTCGGCTGTTGCCAGCGCTGGAACCGGCTTGTCAGAGAGCGCAATTCACTCGAAGTTCCACCCGCGCCATCGCGTTGCAGGTAAAGAAGTTGTAAGAGCGAGCCCGCGCCTGTCAGCGACAGCTTGCGCGTCGGCTGAGACTTGCCGGATGAAATGTTGTACTGATCAGTCATAAAGTGACCGAATAGTATCCGAAACTCGAATGAAGCCGTGCTGAATACTTGACTAAAAAAGTTGGCTTAAGCCGACTGCAGCCGGATCAGCGGCTGGCTGCGGCGTCCATGTCGCGCTTGCGATCGGCGTTGATGCGCTGAACCGAGGGCCGCTGCGCCAAGAGCTTCATGTAAGCCTTCCAGTCGATGCCAGCGGCAGCGATCAGGTCTTCGCCAAGCACCGCCTTGGTGGCCTGGGCCACGGTGGGCAGGGTGGCAAAGGCGGCCGCGTCGGCCAGTGTGAACGCTTCGCCTGCGGCGTAGGGTGCAAAGCGTGCCAAGCGCTGGAAGGCCGGGATGTTCTTGGCCAATTGCTTGCGGACGCGCTCTTGGGTCTGCTCGCTCACCGTGCCGCCAAAGAAGGCCTGGGCATACAGTTCACGGGCGACCAATTCCAGGTACAGCTCCATAAAGGTACACAGCTCGCGTACCTTGGCCGCAGCGAGCGGGTCTGCTGGCAACAAGCCGGGCTGTGGGTATGCGGCTTCCAAGTAGTCCACGATGACCTGGCTTTCGCACAGCGACTGCCCGTCCACGCGGATGAAGGGGATCTTGCCCAGGGGTGTGGCGCTCAGGATCTCGTCGTCCTTGGAACTGGTGCGCTGGTTCACCTCGGTGAAGTCCAAGCCCTTTTCCAGCAAGATCATTTTGACCTTGTTGTAGTAGTTGGAAAGGGTCATGCCGTGCAGAGTGATCATGCTGTCTCCTGGGTTTGCAAGATCGGTAAAGTCTAGGTTGAGCCGCGTTGTGACCGTGTCGCCAGGTTGACGAGCGCGATGCCGGCGCACACCGCCACCAGCGCCAACAGCAGCCGCGTCGTCAGGGGTTCGTTGAGGATCAGCACGCCCGCCAGCAAGCCGAAGATGGGCGTCAGCAGCGTGAAAGCCGCTGCACGCGTGGCGGGGTAGTGACGCACCAACCAAAACCACGCCAGATAGCTGGCAAAGGTGACCACGCCGATCTGAAACAGCATGAGGGCCGCCACCTGGGCGCTGACTCCTGTGGGCCAGACTTCGCTGGAAAAAGCCGACGCGGCCGTTAGAGCGATGCCCGAGAGCACCAGTTGGTAGAGCAATGTCTTTTCGGGCAGCGCCGTGTTCAGGCGCGAGCCACGCGTCAGCAAGGTTGAAAGGCCCCACAAAACGGCGCCCGCCATTCCCAGGGCATCACCCAACCATTGCAAAGGGCCTGCGGCCGGCCGTGTGAAGCCCTCTGCGTAGGCCCAGACCACGCCGCAAAAGGCCAACAGCAGGCCCGTGATCTGTTGCGCCGACAGCCGTTCGTTGCGCGCGATCAAAGGCATGCCCAGCGCCACCACAAACGGAGCGGTGTACAAAAAGACCACCATGCGTGAGGCGGTGGTGAACTGCAGGCCAATGAAGATGCAGGCGAACTCTGCCGCGAAGATCGCGGCCGACAAGAACCCGGCCGTCGAGGTGCCGTCGCGGCCCCACATGCGCAGGCCACGCCACCGTGACCACAGCAGCAAGAGCAAGGCGGCGCCGACGGAGCGCAGCCCCGCTTGCAGCAGCGGTGGCACTTCCACCAGGGTGAGTTTGGCGGCCACCTGGCTGACGCCCCAGATGACGCAGCACATCAGCAGCACCACGAAGGCGCGCGCGTCGAGATGATCCTTGCGCACGATGCTCATCTGGCCCTGCCGCGAATGCCGACCAACACCCACAGGGCAGCACCGCACAAGCAACCCGCCACAGCGCCACTGGTGTGTGCCAAAGGGGCCATGGCAATGTCCCAGCCGGCCCAGTGTTGAAGCACCGGGCCCAAAGGCTGCTCTGAGATCAGCTTGGCCAGCAGGCCAGCGCTGACCCCCGCCCCCACCAGCCGCCGCGCGCCCGGCCCACTGCGCAGCAAGCTCAAACAAACCAGCGCCACGCCCGCGTGCAATACGCCTGAGAGTCCACCGTAGTGGGCCAATTCGGGTTGCAGGAGCAGGCCCAGGTGAGTCAAAGGCCAGGCCGTCAACCAGGCCCAAGCGTGGCCAGAGGTGACACGCGCCGCCCAGCCATAGGCACCGACCACCGCCGCCGCCACCAGGTTCAGGCCCAGGTGGGCCGGGCTCCAGTGCACCCACGCCGCCGTGATCAGGCGCCAGGGCTGCTGCCAAACGAGTTCAGGCTGCCAGTCGAAGGCCACCGAAGGTACGTTCCAGGCCACCAGCGAGCCCAACATCAGGGCGGCGGTGACTTGGACCCAGGCGGTGCTGCCTGCCGCGTTGTCAGGGCTCAAGCAAACACCGACTGCCACAGGGTCTGCACGGCCTGCTGCTGCAGCGCCAGGAGCTCGGGTGCAAACTGGGTTGGCTTTTCGTCCAGCCGCGCTTGGTGTTGGGCGCGGCGCAGATCGCGGTAGGCATTGGCTGCGGCCCGTCCTACGGTGGCTGGCAGCAAGCCTGCATCTTCGGCGCGTTGCAGCAAGGCGATGTTGCCCACGTTGTCCAGCAAGCCGGGGTGTGCGCTGCCTTGGGTCAGCACCAGGTACTGCACCGCAAACTCCACATCCATCATGCCGCCCGGGCTGTGCTTGACGTCAAAAACGCCGGCCGGCACCGGCCGCGCCTTGCGCACCTTTTCGCGCATGCTGCGCACTTCATTCAGCAGCGCGGCGTGGTCGCGGGGGGTGGTCAGCACGGCGCGGCGCGTGGCCTCGAAGTGCGCCGCCACGCCAGGCACGCCCGCCGCAAAGCGAGCCCGTGTCAGGGCCTGGTGCTCCCAGGTCCAGGCGGTGTTGCCACCACGCCCCACCTGGTAGCGGTCGAAGGCGGCAACCGAGGTGACGAGCAGGCCCGAGCTGCCGTTGGGCCGCAGCGCGGTGTCGATGTCAAACAGCTCGCCGGCCGACGTGCGCAAGGTCAACCAGGTGATGATCTTGCGCACAAAGGCGCCGTAGACCTCTTGTGCGCGCTGCTGGTCGTCGTCGCTGGCGGGTGTGGTGTCGCTGCTGTCGTCGTACAAGAACACCACGTCCAGGTCGCTGCCGTAGCCCAGCTCTTTGCCACCCAACTTGCCGTAGGCGATGACGGCCAGCCCGGGCTCGGCACGATGCCGCTGCTTCAGCCGCGACCAGGCCCAGCGCAGCGTGATGGCCAGCACGGTGTCGGCCAGCGCGCTGAGGTCGTCGGCCACCTGTTCAACCGTCAGTTCACCTTCGACGTCGCGCACCAGGGTGCGAAAAACCTCGGCATGGTGTGCATGACGCAAGGTGTCGAGCAAGCGCTCTTCGTCGTCTTCGCCGCTGCGCTGCCAGGCCGCCACGCGTTCATCGAGCTCGGCCGTGAAGGCCGCCGCATCAAAGCGCTGGTGCAGCAGGCGTTGGTCGGCCAGTTCATCGATGACCCCGGGGTGGCGCATCAGGTATTGCATCGGCCAGCGCGCCATGCCCAACAGGCGCAGCAGGCGGCGGTGGACTTCGGGCCGCTCCACCAGCAGCGCCAGGTAGTTTTCGCGGCGCAGCAGGGGCTCGAGCCAGTCCACAAACCGCAAGGCTGCGGCCTCGGTGGCTTGGCCGTCGGCGATGGTCTGTGCGGTGCGTTGCATCAGCCGGCCCAGGCGGGCGCGGGTTTCTTCGCGCAGCGACTGCACGCGCGGCTGTTGGGTCCAGTGGCGCAGCCGCTCGGCCAGGGCGCTGGGCAGCTGCTCCAACAGCGCTTCACTGTCCACGGCCTGCGTCTCTGGGCCGCAGCCGCGGCAGCCTTTGCTGCCTTTGCTCTGTCCTTCGCTGAGCAGCGCGTCAAACTCTGCCGCCACCAGTTCGCGCACCTCGCCCAAGCGCTCCAACAGTTCACAGGCTTGGGGTTTACAGGTCAGGGCCAGGCTTTCGGCGATCCAGCGCAGGTCGTCGTCGTTGCTGGGCAGCAGGTGGGTTTGTTGGTCGTCCAGGTACTGGATGCGGTGCTCCACCTGGCGCAAAAATTGGTAGCCGGCGGCCAGCTTGGTGGCTGTCTCGGGCTTCATCAGTGCAGCCTGCACCAAGCGGTCCAGGCCGCGCAGGGTGCTGCGGGTGCGGATCTCGGGGAATTGGCCGCCGCGCACCACCAGCATCAGCTGCACGATGAACTCGATTTCGCGGATGCCACCGCGCGACAGCTTCACATCGTTGGCCCGTTCAGGTCGGCCAGCGGCGCGGCGCTGGGCTTCGTCGCGGATCTTGCGGTGCAGCTGGCGCAGGCCCTCAAAGATGCCGTAGTCCAGGTAGCGGCGGTAGACAAAGGGCGTGACCAGTGACCGCAGCGCCAAGGCGCGCCCGCTGGTGACGGCACTGCGCGGCGCCACCACGCGGCTCTTGAGCCAGGCAAAGCGCTCCCATTCACGACCCTGAACCTGGAAGTACTCTTCGAGCATGGCCAGGCTGGCTACCGGCGGCCCGGAGTTGCCATTGGGGCGCAGGGCCAGGTCAACCCGAAAGACAAAGCCGTCGTCGGTGGTCTCGCCAATCAGCGAGTACAGCCGCTTGGCCACCCACGAAAAGTATTCGTGAAAGCTGGTGGCCCGGCTGCCGTCGGCGCCGCCGGCCGTCTGGCCGTCTTCTTCGTAGACGTAGATCAGGTCGATGTCAGACGACACGTTGAGCTCGCGTGCGCCCAGCTTGCCCATGCCCACGATCCAGAAGTCCACCCGCTGGCCCTGGGCGTTGATGGGCGATCCGTGGCGAGCATCGGCCTCTGCCTGGGCCTGGGCCAACGCGAGCTCCAGCGTGGCCTCGGCCAGGTGGGTCATGCAGGCGGTGACCTGGTGCAGCGTGGCGCCGGCCTCGATGTCCAGGGTGGCCAGGCGCTCCAGCACCAACTGTCGTGCCACGCGCAAGGCGCTGGCCAGGTCGCGGATGGAGCCCGAAACGGGTTCTTGCAGGCGACCCACCAAGGCATGGATGTCGTCCAGTTCCGGCAGCCCAGGGGGCAGCTGGCCCAGATCAGCGCTGTAGCGGCGGCGCACGCGCTGCACAAAGCGGCTGTGGGCCGCGCTGGCGCTGGGCTTGGCATCGGCGGCACTTTCGCCAGCATCGCCTGGCGCACCCGCGCGCAACGGGCCCTGGTTGAACGGCATCGACTAACCCCTCTCACGCACTTGGCGGGCCACTTTCTCAGCGCTGGCGCGCAGGGGCAGCCCTGTGGCGCACAGGTTAGCCGCGTTTGCATGGCCCACGCCAGTCGGGGGATATCAGCCTTGCCCTGGCGTTTACCATGTGCCGCATGAAGATCGCCGCCCTGCAAATGGTGTCCACACCCGACTGGCCCAGCAACCGCGACAGCGCCCAGCGCCTGATGGCACAAGCGGCGGCGGCAGGCGCGCAGCTGGTGCTGTTGCCCGAGTACTTTTGCATCCTGGGCCGGCGCGACACCGACAAGTTGGCGCTGGCCGAGCCGCCTGAAGACAGTTCAGCGCCCATTCAAGCCTTCCTGGCACAGGCTGCTCGCGAGTACGGCTTGTGGGTGGTGGGTGGCACGCTGCCCGTGCGCAGCGCGGTGGATGGCTTGGTGCTGAACCGTTGCTGTGTCTTCAACCCCAGCGGCGTGGAAGCCGCGCACTACGACAAGGTCCATCTTTTTGCCTTTGACAACGGCCGCGAGAGCTATGACGAAGGCCGCACGCTGGTGGCCGGCGGGCAGCCGGTGGCGGTGCAGGCCGGGCCGCTGCGGGTGGGGCTGTCGATCTGCTACGACCTGCGCTTTCCCGAGCTCTACCGCGCCTTGATGCAGCCGCCCTGCGACGTGCTGTGTGTGCCGGCCGCTTTCACCCACACCACCGGCCAGGCCCACTGGGAGTTGCTGCTGCGTGCCCGCGCGGTTGAAAACCAGTGCTACGTGCTGGCGGCCGCGCAAGGCGGCCTGCACCCCAACGGCCGCCGCACCTGGGGCCACAGCATGGTGGTGGGGCCGTGGGGCGAGGTGGTCGATGTCTTGCCCGAGGGCGTTGGCGTGGTGCTGGCCGACGTGGGCACCGAACGCCTGCAACAAGTGCGGCTGCAACTGCCCGCGCTGCGCCACCGCCGGCTGTAGCGCGATGGCCGCGAATGTGGCTTTGGTGCAGGCCTTGCGCAGCGCGTTGGCAGCAGCTGTTCAACCGGACAAGGCCGGGCCGCTGCAGGCCTACATGAAGTCGGCGCTGCCGTTCTGGGGCGTGGATGCGCCTGCGCGAAGGGCCCTGGTGGCCCAGCAAGCTGCGATGCACCCGGTGACCGATGGCCAGACGCTGATCGACACGGTCTTGCAGCTCTGGCACGGCGCTTCCCACCGTGAAGAGCGCTATGCGGCCCTGGACCTGCTGCGCCGGCCCAAACTGCGCCAGCTGATGGACCAGCGCTGGTTGCCCGTTTTGCAAGAGCTGATCCTGACGGGCCCCTGGTGGGACCACAACGACGAGATCTCAGGGCAAGCACTGCCCTGGCTTTTGCAGCGTCACCCGGCACAGACCCAGCGGCTGATGCGCCTGTGGGCAAAGAGCGACAGCCTGTGGCTGCGCCGCGCGGCCATGCTCGGTCAGCGCGGTTTGAAGGCGCCGCACGTTGACGCCGTCTTGCTCTACGACTGCATCCTGCCGTCCACCGGCAGCAGCGCCCTGGCGGGCGAGTTTTTCATCCGCAAGGGCATGGGCTGGGCTTTGAGAGAGCGCTCTTATGCAGCGCCCGACGAGGTGCTGGCTTTTTGTGACGAATATCGCTCGAAGCTCTCGCCGTTGACTTTGCGCGAGGCGCTGAGAGTGGTCCGGCGACGTGGGAACAACTGAATTGCGCCGCTTTACCGCGGTGCCGACGCCGGAGCCGCGCCGGCAGCAGGGACTGCCGAAGCAGCGGCAGCGGATGTTGGCGCTGTGACGAGGCCAGCGGGTGTTGTTGCAGCGGGCGGGGCCAGGGTGCCGGTCGGTGCGGTCGGCATCAACATCAACTCCCGAGCCTTGCGTGAGCCGTCCACTTCCTTGACCAGGCCATCGCCACCAAACACCACGTAGGTCTCTTCGCCATTGGACTGGTGATAGAGCCAATCGGAGCTGCTCAACAAAGGTGTTCTCTCTGCACGCGGTCGGCCCAGGGCCAGCACCACTTGCTCGCGCGTCATGCCTGGTTTGACACGCCCCGACCGGATAGCGTCGCGCACGCCGGCTTCCATGGCGGCGATCTCGGGCGCGGGGTCGCGCGGCACAGCCAGGCGAGCCATCATCTGTTGAATGGTTTCCTGTTGCCTGGAGTACTCGTTGCCGATGCGCATTTTGCGTCCGTCGATCAAGACCTGGGCCTCGTTGCGCGAGAACTCCAGCACCTTGATGCGGGCACCGGCGGGCACAAAGGGCAGATGGGGCCAAGGGGTGTCGCCGATCCAGGTGCCGTCATAACGCAGGTTGCAGCAAACAAACACCGCACCTTCCATGGCTTTGAGCATGGCCGGATCGATCGCGCTGGCCACTTTGGTTCCCACCATCTGGCCTGTTTCTTTGTCTTCCAGTCAGACCTCGCGGCGGTAGGTGTCGAGGACACCTTTCACGGTGTACTGGCGCCCGGCCAGCAACTCCACCTCAACCACCCCACTGACCTCAAGCACACCACTGCCAAACACCGAGGACAGGATGGACTGCACCGGCGCCGCGTAACCCTGTACACCTTGCAGACGCAGGCTGACCTTGCCCGCTGGCACGGGTCGGTTGACATCCACGATTCTCAGGTCGGCGCCCCGCATGGCGCTGGCCCGGATGCTGGCCTGCAGGGCCGTGACGGGCACGTCTTGCCCATTGGCCGCCAACAGCTGGAAGAAGGTGCCGCCGCTGCGGCCGCCGCCGTCGGCTGTGTCGGCGATCAGGGCGGACCCGCCCTGCGCCGACGCCAGATGGCAGAGGAAAAACACCAGCAGGCCACTCAAGGCGCGCAGCATGGGTCTGGTTTGGTTCAGCATCTTCATGTTGGAGCGAGCCTTCGTTTGAACACCGTGATGGGGTGGCCAGGACGCCATGTGAAAGTGACCATGGGCTGGGAAGTGTTGGCTGTGTAGAGCTGCAGTCAACGGCGGCCAAACATCATCTGCCGTGCCAGCCAGCCTTTCAGCGGCGGCAAGGCTTGAAAGGCAGCCAGCCCCAAGCCGCGCGCGGTGGCAGCACCGGGCAGTTTCCAGGTGAAGCTGCGGGCCAGGAAGTCGGTGGCGGCGATGACGCTCCAGCGGTCGGCGGCACGCGCCCAGTCGGCGCGTTTCAAGGCCTGGTCGAGGGGATCGGTCCAGCGCAGTACGGACACCAGTTCGTGGGCATCGCGCAGGCCCAGGTTCAGGCCCTGGCCTGCCACCGGGTGCAGCGTTTGCGCGGCGTTGCCGATGCGCACCACGCGGCCACCCACCAGCGTGCGCTCGGCGTTCAGTCCCAATGCGAAGGACTTGAGCGCGGAGACCGCCACCAGCTGACCGGCTTGAGGCGGGAAGATGGTGCGCAGCACGGCCAGCCGCTGGTCATCGGTGAGCGGCAACACCGGGTCGTCGTTGCTGGGCACGCACCAGACCAGCGCCGCGCGCGGCAGGCCGTCGGCAGCGGGTGGCAAAGGCAGCAAGGCAGCAGGCCCGTGGCGGGTGAAGCGCTCGAATGCCCAACCGGGGGCCGCGCCGTTCAGCGTGACCTGGCCGACCCAGGCCGTTTGCTGGTAGTCGGCCACGACGGTCTTGCGTGCCTGGTTCCCGAAAACGCCGCCTTCAGCCACCACGGCCAGGTCAAAGGGCTCGGCGATGCCGGCGTCCACTTCCACGCCGTCGGGGGTGCCCTTGACGTCTTGCACGGGTGTGCCCAGCCGCAAGCGCAAGC
This sequence comes from Betaproteobacteria bacterium, assembly GCA_043743835.1. Classification (GTDB taxonomy): domain Bacteria; phylum Pseudomonadota; class Gammaproteobacteria; order Burkholderiales; family Burkholderiaceae_C; genus Rubrivivax. The sequence goes on along the minus strand of JAYTVT010000067.1, from coordinate 113,233 downwards.
GATGGGGGTCGGCACTGACCGCCGCTTCCCAGGCTTGCTGCAAGGGGGTCAGCAGCGCCCCGTAGCTGAGCACGGCGCCCAGCTGCGGCACCTGCATGTCTTGCGCGCTCAAGGTGACTTCTGCGGGCCCCCAAGCGGTGTCCAGCGAGGGCGGCATTTGCGACACATGCACATGGGTGATGGCGGCCGCCGCTGCTGCGGGCCAGGCGTCCAGTTGCTGCAAGAACTGCACGCTGCCCAGCGAGAGCGCCAAGGTGCGCGGGTCGGTCGACAGGTCGCGGTCGGCGGGGCGCGCATCGAACACCGTGATGTGCGCGTGGGGCAGCACCCGGGCTGCGTGCAAGGCCAGCGCCAGGCCCACAGGCCCGGCGCCGATCACGGCGATGTCATGTCGGGTGGTGTTCAGGGTGGGCTCACGGTGCAGGGGCAAACGTTGGTGGCGTGGTGGCGCAAGGCAGCAGCAGCCAGCACCCTTTCAGCGCCCGGCGCGCTGCAGTTCAAGCTTGGCAAACGTCACCTCCCGGTAGGGTGTGGCTTGGGTGTCCACCGCCCGTTGAAAGGCGCGCAGCGCTTCGTCGCGTTGCCCCTGGGCCAGCAGACGTTGCCCGATGAAGAAGTGTGCCTCGGCCTGGTTGAGCCGTTCCATCTCGGGTTTTTCATTGGCTTTGCGCATCAAGCCTTCGCGGTCCAGGCTGCCCACCAGGTAGCGCAGCAAGCTGCCGGTGAGTTTTTTGGCGTCGGTGCCGTCCACGTGCTCTTCAATGGCGGCTTTGCCGCGGCCACCTTGCCGCTCAGCGGCCAGGTAGAGCCAGGCCAGCGCAAACTCGCGTTCGTCGCCGTTGCCGTTGGCCACCGCGTCGCGCAGCAGCACTTCAGCCTCGGCCGGGCGGCCCAGCAGCAGGTGGATCGAACCCATCCAACTGGCCACCGCCGGGCTGCGGGTGGCGGGTGTGATGCGGGCAAAAGTGGCCAGGGCTTCTTCGGCTTTGCCGGCACCCAGTTGGGCCACCGCCAGGGCGTCCAGCGCTTCGGTGCTGTCGGGCAAGATGGCCAGGGCTTGCTCGGCGTCGGCGCGGCCGGCGGCAAAGTCGGCCACCAGGTTGTTGGAGATGGCGCGTGCGGTCAAGACCTTGGCCGCCAAGGTGCTGTTGGGTGCCACCTTGGCCAGTGCCAGCGTGTCGATCAGGCGGCCAAATTCGTTGCGGGTGAGGATTTCCTGCAGCGAGTCGTTGCGCCAGCCGCGCGCGCTGCGCAGCTTTCGTTCCAGCTTTTCCAGGTCGGGCCGGGCGGCGACAAAGTCAAACAATGGCAGGCGCAGCCGGCCGAAGCTGATCTGCCGTGCCTGGGTGATCTTTTCGCGCCAGGCCGACAACTCTCCAGGCAGCACCTGGTTGTCGCGGCGTTCGTAGCGGCGCACGAAGCTGGCCACCGGCCCCTGCAGGTCCAGCCTTGCGCTGTAGCGAAACTGGCGGTCGGCCACCTCCGACGGCGCCGGTGGGTTGAAGGTCAGCGGCTGCGGTGTGGTGATCAGAATGCGGCTGTCGACGCGCCTGGGCTGGTCCACCATGAACGGCGTTCGGCGCTGGGTTTCGGCCGGGCCGCTGAGCACGTCCAGCATTTCCATCGCGGCGTACTCGGTGTCCAGGTAGCCGCGGTTGTAGGTGCCGAAGTCGGGCACTTCAAATTTTTGGCGAAACTCAAAGGTGTTGTTGTTGCGGTCGTCCTGAATGACCGCTGCACCCACGGTCTTCAGGCCGGGCAGGATGCGGGCGTAGCCACCCGTCAAGGCCTGCACCATGGCTTCCTGACCGGCCGAGGCCAAGCCTGCGCGCCAGCGTTCTGCGGCCAAGCCGTGGGTCTTCATGATGATTTCGAAAGGCGTTGCACGCCCGGGCTGGTTGAGATCCCAGCGGTGTTCAAACTCCATCTGGTTCAAGGCGGTTGGGGGTTCGGGCAGCACTTGGAGTTCGCTGCCCGCGCCCACCACCAGCGCGGCGCCATAGGGCAGCTGGCCGCGTCTTTCCAGCGCCAGGCCCTGGCCATTGATGGTGGCGTCCAGGTACCAGCTGCGGCCGTTCAGGTCGACGCGCGTGATGACGTGGTCAAAGAGCTCGTGCGACGGCAGGTAGTTCAAGATGCCCTTGTTGCGCAGGAAAGACACCAGCGCGGGCTTGGCGTCAAAGCCCAGTTCACGCAGCAAGGCGTTGAGCAGCACCACCTTGTCTTTGCAGTCGCCCAGCAGTTCGGCCAGCGTTTGCTGGGGCGGCTTGGGGCGGTGTGAACTTTCGCCCAGGCTCACGCTGAGGTAGCGCACCTCGTCTTGCACAAAGCGCAGCACCTCGGACACCAGCGCTTCGCCTTGCAAGCCTTTGTCCTTGAAGCTGGCGGCCTTGGCTGCCACGGCTGGGGGCGTTGGCGAGGGCAGGGCAAACAGGCGTTGGGCCCAGGCGTCCACCTCAGCCCAAGTGCCGTATTCGCTGATGTCGATAGCCGGGTAAGTCTTGAACCAAGGCGGTGTGAACTGCTCTTGCGCGATGCCGGCCACCTGGTGGCGCGTCACCGTCAGCACCTGGCGGTTGCCGTCCACGCTGCGCTCGGGCCCGCTGCCGTCCCAGGCCAGGTTTTTCGCCATCAACTTGCGGTCGGCCGGCGCGGTCCAGCGGTGGTGCATGACCTCTACCGGCGACTCGTAGGCCAGGCGCATGCCACCCGACATGCGGCCCTCAAAGATGGGGTTCTCACCTTCGATGCTGTAGGCCAGCTCCACGGCGTCGCCCACGCGGACGTCGGCCAGCACCACCAGCAGCGTCTCGTTGCCGTCCAGCACCTGCTGCTCCAGTCGCTGCTCGCGGCGCATGGGTTCGATGCGCGCATCGGCCAGGCGCTCGCTGCGCTGGCCGTCACGAACCACGCTGGCGTGGTGCAGCACGGCGGTCTGGTAGGCCGGGTTGAAGCTGACCTGCAGTTGCGAGACCGAACCCAGGGCGCTGGCGTCAAGCGCCACGCTGCGCACGCGCACAAAAAACTGCGGCTTGGGCAGCGCGTGGTTGATCTGAAAGTCCACCAGCTGCTCGCGCCGGCCACCCACGTTGGGGGCGGCAGCCAGGCCCGCCGGCGGGGCCGGTGGCGCCACCACCCAGGCCGGTATCGGCCCGACTTGCCAGCCCTTGCCCGACCGTGCCGCGGGCGCAGATGCCGGGCTGGCGGCGGTGGCTGGCGCTTTGTTGGCAGCTTTCGCGGGTTTGCTGGCCGCCGCAGGCGTGGGCGTGGTGGGTACGGTGGTTGGGGCTGCCTTGCGCGGCGCCGCAGGGGTTTGGGCGCCCAGCGACGTTGCCAGACACAAGGCCAACGTGGGCCACAGCCAACGTGCTACGCGCCCTGGGCGGCTGGCAAACGACATCTTCTGCTCCCTTGAATCCATGGCGGTCTGGGTACAGAAAGGCCCCCGACCAGTTTGCTGCGTATTATTCTTCTTGCACCCATTGTGGGTGCGCACTGCACGGAAGGATCGAGCCATGGCACTGATGGACTTCATCAAGAAACAGTTCATCGACATCCTGGAATGGACCGAATCGGGCGACGGCACGCTGGCCTGGCGCTACCCCATGGCCGGCAACGAAATCCAGTATGGCGGCAGCCTCACCGTGCGCGAAAGCCAGGTGGCGGTGTTTGTCAACGAAGGCAAGGTGGCCGATGTCTTTGGCCCCGGCATGCACAAGCTGACCACACAGACACTGCCCGTGCTGACCTACCTGAAGAACTGGGACAAGCTGTTCCAAAGCCCCTTCAAGAGCGACGTGTACTTCATCAGCACGCGCCAGCAACTCGACCGCCGCTGGGGCACCACCCAGCCGGTGACCATCCGCGACAAGGACTTTGGCGCGGTGCGGCTGCGCGCCTTTGGCAACTACGCCTATGCGATTGCCGACGCCAAGCTGTTCCACACCGCCATCAGCGGCACCCGCGACCGCTACACGGTGGACGACCTGGACGGCCAGTTGCGCGGCCTGATGCTGCAGCACATCAGCGACGCCGTGGCGCAAAGCGGCGTGCCGTTTCTGGACCTGGCCGCCAACCAGGTGGAGTTTGCCAAGCAGCTGCAAGATGCCACCGCGCCGGAGTTTGCCAAGCTGGGCCTGGTGCTGGCCAGCGTGACGGTGCAAAACGTCAGCCTGCCCGAAGAGCTGCAAAAGATCATGGACCAGAAGATCGGCATGGGCATGGTCGGTGGCGACATGGGCAAGTTCATGCAGTACCAGACGGCGCAGGCGATTCCCGAATTCGCCAAGGGTGCCGCCGGTGGTGGTGGTGGCGTGGTGGGCGACGCCATGGGCTTGGGCGCCGGCGTGGCCTTGGGCCAGGTGATGGCGCAGCAGCTCAACCAGGGTCTGCAAGGCAACGCGGCGGCGGCTGCGGCCGCTGCTGCTGGCGCTGCCGCAGCAGCACCCGCGGCCATGAGGCCTGACGAGGTGATGGCCACGCTGGAAAAGCTCGCCGACCTGAAGGGCAAGGGCATCTTGACCGAAGAAGAGTTCGCGGCCAAGAAGGCTGAGCTGCTGAAGAAGCTGGTCTAGCGCTTGGCAACATCCCCGCAGCGCGCCTACCGCGCTGCCTGCCCCAACTGTGGCGCGCCGGTCGAGTTTGCTTCGGCCGCGTCAGCCAGCGCTGTGTGCAGCTTTTGCCGCAGCACGCTGGTGCGCGACGGCGAGGCGCTGCACCGCATCGGCGTCAGCGCCGAGCTGTTTGACGACCACAGCCCACTGCAGCTGGGTGTGCAGGGTGAACGCCAGGGCGTCGCGTTCACGCTCGTCGGGCGCCTGCAATACGGTTATGAAGGCGGCACCTGGAACGAGTGGCATGCGCTGTTCGACAACGGCGCGGACGGGCAACGATCGGCCTGGCTGAGCGAAGACAACGGCGCCTATGTGGTGGCCTTTGATGCGCCCTTGCCGACCGACGCGCCCACACTGGACGGCTTGCGGGCCGGCCAGCGGGTCTTGGCCGACGGCCGAGCCTGGGATGTGGCCTCGATCACCCGCGCCAAGCTTATCGCCGCACAAGGCGAACTGCCCAACCCACCGCAGCTGCAGGGCGAGTTCACGGTGGTTGACCTGCGCAACAGCGCCGGCGAAGTTGCCACGCTGGACAACAGCAACACCGCCCGCCCCAGTTGGAGCGTGGGCCGCACGGTAGCGCTGAGCGAGCTGGCGCTGACGGGCTTGAAAGAAGAAAGCGAAAAAACGCTGTCTTCACGTGGCCTGGAATGCCCCAGTTGCGGCACCGCACTGCAACCCACGCTGGCCACCACCCAAAGCCTGAGCTGCAGCAACTGCAGTGCGGTGGTCGACATCTCGGCCGGTGTGGGCGGTGACCTAAAGCACTACGCCCAAAACAACGCCGGCGAACGTGGCGCCGAGCCGCAGCTGCCGCTGGGCACCACGTCCCAACCCAGTCTGGCGCTGGGCGGCGCACCGGCAGCCTGGCAGGTGGTGGGCTACCAAGAGCGCTGCGACATCCCCGACAGCAGCGAAGAAGAAACCACCTTCTGGCGTGAGTACCTGTTGTTCAACCGCACCCAGGGCTTTGCCTTTCTGGTGGACAGCAACGACGGCTGGAGCTGGGTCAAACCCATCACCGGGGCGCCCAGTGTGGGTGGTGACACGGCGCGCTGGCAGGGCGCGGTCTTCAAGAAGAAGTGGTCCTATGGCGCCAAGGTGACCTGGGTGCAGGGCGAGTTCTATTGGCGCGTGAAGCGCGATGAACGTGCCCACGTGATGGACTTCGAAGGCCAGGGCAAAGACCGCGACAAGCGTTTGTCCCGTGAACAAGCAGGGCAGGAGGTCACCTGGTCGGCCGGCGCCACGATCAGTGCCGCCACGGTGGCCGATGCCTTTGGCATTTCGCCCGGCGCGCGCGCCGCACTGCAGCGCGACATCAAACCGTTGGCCGGCGCGCAGGCCGGCCTGGCCAAAGGGCTGGTGATCTTTGTCGTGGTGGTTCTGCTGATGATCGTGCTGGCCACCTGCAGCGGCGACAACTGCGACAACGTGCGCAACACTTTCGGTGCCGCCAGCACCGAATACCAGCAGTGCCAACGCAGCTCAGGCAGCGGTGTGCGGGGTGGCAGCGGCGGCTCTTATGGCGGTTATTCCAGCGGTGGTGGCGGGCACAAATGAACCCGACCAAACAGGAGAAATCAAATGATGGGAATTGAGTGGCTCAAGCCGGGCGTGTTTTTCGGCTCCATGCTCTTTGCGCTGATCGGCGTGGGCATCTTCTGGCTGTGTTTTGTCATCATCGACAAACTCACGCCCTACGACTTGTGGGCCGAGATCATCGAGAAGAAAAACGTGGCGCTGGCCATCGTGGTGGGCAGCATGTGCATTGCCATCGGGCTGATCGTGTCAGCGGCGGTGCACGGTTAGATGTTTGCGGGCCAGGCCGCATCCAGGCGATGCAGCTTCAGGCGTAGGTGACCCAGTCTGTGCGGTCCGGGTGGTCCAGATGCGGCACGTGGTTGAAGGTGCTGAGCATGTGCCGTTTGGGTGTGAAGGCCAGCTCGGTGAGTGAGCTGTTGCGGATGCGCAGGTTCAGCTCGATGGTGGTTTCGGGCGTGGTGCCCAGCACGTGGCCCACTGCAGTGCTGATGGGTCCGCCGCTGGACACCACCAGTACGTTGCCGTTGTGGCGTGTGCGCACGTGGTCCAGCGCGCTCGTGATGCCCGCCGCCCAGTCCACGTAGTTGGGCATGCCCACGGGCGCGCTTCGTCCGTTCATCCAGGCTGCCAGCGCATCTCGCAGCAAGCGAAAGTGAGCGCGGTAAACCTCGGGCGTGTCGGGCTTGGCCAAGGGGCCAGGGTGTATGGCGTGGATCAGCGCTTCGCTGTCGTACTCGTTCAGGCCCGGCCATTCCAAGGCAGCGGGCAGTTCACCATAGCCGTCGGTCAGCGCAGCCAGTGACTGCTGGTGGCGGCGCAAGCTGCCGCGCAACACGGCTTCAAATCGAAGGCCACGGCTGGCCAGGTACTGGCCCAGCGCGTGGCACTGGCGGCTGCCAAGTTCGCTGAGCTGGTCGTAGTCTTGTGCGCCGAAGCTGGCTTGGCCGTGGCGGACGAAATAGAGGGTGCCCATGGGCGCTGATTGTGGCCAACAGCGCCGACTTCGCCTGTCTCCGGGGTGACCGGCCATGCTGCTGGCGGTGGCTGATATACGCTTGCCCCATGTTGCCCCCTGCCACCGACCCTGCCGCCGCGACGCACGCGGCCGCCGACACCGCGGTCCCAACCCGCATCAGCCCCGCCGAACTGGCCCTGCTGACCTCGGTCTTCGTCGTCGCCGCTTGCGGCCTGGTCTACGAACTGGCGGCTGGCGCCTTGGCCAGCTACCTGCTGGGCGACTCGGTGTTGCAGTTCTCCACCATCATCGGTTGTTACCTGTTTGCCATGGGCATCGGCAGCTGGCTCAGCCGGTTTGTGGAGCGCCAGTTGGTGGCGCAGTTCTTGAAGATCGAGTTGTTGGTGGGCTTGGTGGGCGGTTTGTTGCCGGCCTTCCTGTTTGTGGCCCACAGCAGCTTGCCGCCCGGCCATGGCAGTGCGTTTCGAGTGCTGCTGTACGGCCTGGTGGGCCTGGTAGGCATGCTGGTGGGGCTGGAGATTCCGCTGGTGATGCGCATCCTCAAACGCCATTTCAGCCAGCGCTGGGCGCTGCGCGATCTGGTGTCGCAGGTACTGACCTTTGACTACCTGGGCGCGCTGGTGGTGGCGGTGGCTTTTCCGCTGCTGTTGGTGCCGCACCTGGGGCTGGTGCGCACCGGCGTTTTTTTTGGCTTGTTGAACGCCGCGGTGGCGGTCTGGGCCTTGTGGATCTTTCGCGCCGAACTGCGCCATTGGGGCGCGCACGCGGCGGCCTGCGCGGCTGTGGTGGCCGTGCTGTCGGCTGCGATGTGGGGCGCGGGCACGCTGACCACCTGGGCTGAAGACCGCTTTTATGGCGAAGGCATCATCGTCCGTGAAAGCAGCGACTACCAGCGTGTGGTGGTCACCTCCGGGCGGGCGGGTGTGCGTCTGTTCTTGAACGGCAACCTGCAATTCCATTCCCGTGACGAGTACCGTTACCACGAGAGCTTGGTGCACCCGGCCATGGCAGCGCATGGTGCGCCGCGCCGGGTGCTGGTGCTGGGCGGCGGTGACGGCCTGGCGGTGCGCGAGGTGCTGCGCTATCCCGGGGTGGAGCATGTCACCCTGGTGGAACTCGACCCGCACATGACGCGTCTGTTCGCCCAGCACCCGGCGCTGGTGGCGCTCAACGCTGGCGCGCTGAGCCACCCCAAGCTGCGCATCGCCAACGCCGACGCCTACACCTGGCTTGAGCAGGCCGGGCAGACCTTCGACGTGATCATCATCGACTTTCCCGACCCCACCAATTTCAGCCTGGGCAAGCTCTACACCACCAGCTTTTACCAACGCGTGGACCAGGCCTTGGCCGCTGGCGGCTACGTGGTGGTGCAGACCACCTCGCCACTGATTGCCCGCAAGAGCTATTGGACTGTGGTAACCACCTTGGAAGAGGTGGGCCTGGGCACCACGCCTTACCACGTGCATGTGCCCAGCTTTGGTGAGTGGGGTTTTGTGCTGGCCGGGCGTCGGCCCTGGCGCACGCCCACCGCTTTGCCTGAAGGCTTGCGTTTTCTGACCTTGGCCGGCCTGCCCGCGCTGACGCAGTTTCCGCCCGACATGGCGCGGGTTCCTGCGCTGCCCAACCGCCTGTCCAACCAGGTGCTGGTCAGCACCTTTGAAGAAGAGTGGGGCAAGGTCGAACGATGACGGCTGGCCCCACCCGGCGGCGCGTGCTGACGGCCACGGCCGCTACCTCGGCGGGCGCATGGCTGGGCTTGGGCTGCGCGCCCAACCCTGTACCGCCATCACCACCGCCCGCAGCCTGGATCGGCGCGAGCTTTGCGCGGGGCCATCGCCTGCGTGACGCGGTGGCGTCGCCGGCTGCAGTTGCTGTGCAACGCAAGGCTTCGGTGTTGATCGTGGGTGGCGGTGTTGCTGGGCTGGCCGCCGCACGTGCCTTCAACGCACAGGGCGTGGACGACATCGCGCTGCTGGAATTGGAAGACCGGCCCGGCGGCAACAGCCGCGGCCACACGGTGGCTGGCATGGCCTGCCCGATGGGCGCGCACTACTTGCCCATGCCCACTGCCGAGTCACGCGAGGTCAGTGACTGGCTGCATGAAATAGGCCTGCTGCGCCAGGAATTGGGCCGCACGGTTGCTGACGAGCGCCACCTGTGCCACAGCCCACAAGAGCGTCTGTTTGTCGACGGTGCCTGGTCCGAAGGGTTGCTGCCACCAGCGGACGCCGGCAGCAGCACCGCCGCGCAATACCTGCAGTTTGCGCAGGCGGTGCGCGCACTGCAGCGCCCGGCGTCCAGCGCACGTGGCGGCCGTGCGCGCGCCTTCACGCTGCCCGCGCACCGCTCCAGCTGGACGCCCGCGTTGGCGGCGCTCAACCAGCTGAGCTTTTCGCACTGGCTCTTGCAGCAGGGCTTCAGCGACGAGCGGCTGCTGTGGTACCTGGACTACTGCTGCCGTGACGATTACGGCGCTGGCGTGGCCAGTGTCTCGGCCTGGGCGGGCTTGCACTACTTTGCCAGCCGGCACGGCTTTCACGCACCAGGCGATGCGGGTGCCGAATCAGCCGAGCGCGAAGCGGTTTTCACCTGGCCTGAAGGCAACGCCTGGTTGGTGCAGAAGTTGGCCGCGCCTTTTGCCCCGCGCGTCCACACTGGCCGGGTGGTGCTGCGCGTGACTGAACAGCGCCACGAGGTGCAGGTGCTGGCCTGGAACGACGGCAGCCAACAGTTGGAGGCCTGGACCGCGCAGCAGGTGGTGCTGGCCACGCCGCTGTTCGTGGCCGCGCGCGTGCTGCAAAACCCGCCCGAGGCCTTGCGCCAAGCCGCCGCCTTGCTGCACTACGCGCCTTGGTTGGTGGCCAACGTGCACATCGACGCGCCCCTGCTGGACCGCCCCGGTGCGCCACCCAGTTGGGACAGCGTGCCCTATGGCGGCCAAGGCCTGGGCTATGTCGACGCCATGCACCAAAGCCTGCGGCCGCACGCCGGGCCCACCGTGCTCACGGCCTACCACGCGCTGGCGGTTGGCGAACGCGCCGCACTGCTGGGCACCGACCCCGCGCCTTGGCGCAACCGGGTCCTGCAAGAGCTGGCCTTGATGCACCCCGACATCCACCGCCGCGCGCAGCGCGTCGACCTGACCCGCTGGGGCCACGCCATGGCGGTGCCCGGCCCCGGTGTGCAACGCCACCCGGCTTTGCTGGCGCTGCGCCAGATGCGAGGACGCGTGCGCTTTGCCCACGCCGACCTGGCCGGCTGCTCGGTCTTTGAAGAGGCCTTCACGGCGGGCTGCGAAGTGGCGTTGCCCTCGCGGTCCGCAAGCTGATGTCGGCAAGCTGAATGGCTTGCGCTACCCTTGGCCGCCTCACCACCTGAAGCCGCACCCACCATGCAATACCGTCGTCTGGGCCGCTCTGGCCTGCAAGTCAGCACCCTGTCCATGGGCTCCTGGGTCACCTATCACAACCAGGTGGACACCGGCCAGGCGGTGGAGATGATGTCGGCAGCCTTCGACCAAGGCGTCAATTTCTTCGACAACGCCGAAGCCTATGCCGGCGGGCGCAGCGAAACCATCATGGGTGATGCGCTGAAGAAACTGGCCTGGCCGCGCCTGAACTACATCGTCAGTACCAAGTTTTTCTGGGGCCTGGACCGCAGCGGCGACGCCATCAATCGCAAGGACACGCTCAACCGCAAGTACCTGATGCAGGCCATGGACGGCAGCCTGAAACGCTTTGGCCTGGACCACATCGACCTGATCTACTGCCACCGCCCCGACCCGCACACGCCGGTGGAAGAAACCGTGCGCGCCATGAGCGACCTGATCACCCAGGGCAAGGCACTCTACTGGGGCACCAGCGAGTGGAGCGCAGCTGACATCCGTGCCGCCTGGGATCTGGCCGAGCGCCACCACCTGCACAAGCCGCTGATGGAGCAGCCGCAGTACCACCTGTTTCACCGCCAACGTGTCGAACAGGAGTACGCCCGCCTTTATGAAGAAATCGGCCTGGGCCTGACCACCTGGAGCCCGCTGGCCAGTGGCCTGCTCACCGGCAAGTACCGCAGCGGCGTGCCTGAAGGCAGCCGCGCTGCGCTGCCGAGCATGGCGTTTTTGAAAGAGGGCCTGCTGGACACGGCCAAGAACAGTGCCGTGGCGCAGCTGCAGCCTGTGGCGGCAGAACTGGGTTGCAGCGTGGCGCAGTTGGCCTTGGCCTGGGTGGCCAAGAACCCGCACGTCAGCACCGTCATCACGGGTGCGTCTAGCGTCGATCAGCTCAAGGCCAACCTGGGCGCACTGCCGGTGTTGGAAAAGCTGACGCCTGAAGTGATGACCCGAATAGACGCCATCACTGCGCCGCTGGCGGCTTAGGAGCGCGGCCTATCCCATCACCAGCCCCGCATGCGCGGGGCCCACCTCATCAGCGGCCGCGCACCAGGCGGTAGGCGCCGGCGCCGAGCAAACCGCCCACGATGGGCGCCACCCAGAACAGCCACAGCTGCTCGATCGCCCAGCCGCCGGCAAACAGCGCCACGCCGGTGCTGCGCGCCGGGTTGACCGAGGTGTTGGTCACCGGGATGCTGACCAGGTGGATCAGCGTCAGGCCCAGGCCGATGGCGATGGGTGCAAAGCCAGCCGGTGCTTTTTCGTCGGTGGCGCCCAGGATGATGACCAGGAACATGGCGGTCATCACCACCTCGGCCACCAACGCGGCCAGCATCGAATAGCCGCCCGGTGAATGCGCACCAAACCCGTTGGAAGCAAACCCTGCCGTCACATCAAAGCCCGCCTTGCCGCTGGCAATGAGGTAGAGCACACCACCAGCGGCAATACCGCCCAGCACCTGCGACACGATGTAGGGCACAAGCTGGTCTGCGGGAAACCGCCCGCCAGCCCACAGGCCCACCGATACGGCCGGGTTCAGGTGGCAACCGCTGATGTGGCCGATGGCATAGGCCATGGTCAACACCGTCAGGCCGAAGGCCAGCGACACACCCAGGAGGCCAATGCCCACCCCCGGAAAAGCGGCGGCCAGCACGGCGCTGCCGCAACCGCCCAGAACCAGCCAGAAGGTGCCGACAAACTCAGCTGCGTATTTGTTCATGAGGGACTTTCGGTGCGGTGGTTTAAGGAGCCAAGAGCGGTGAGCCTGGTGCTGCCAAGCTGCTGGAGGCACACGGCCGGGTTGATTTCAGTGCAGCCCTTGCGGGTCGATCGTGGTGTCTGCGAACACCGGGGGTATAGGGGGGCGGTCGCTGATTCGGGGTGATCGCACGCGGTCTACAGGGGGTGCGGTCCACGGTTCAGCATTCTCGCGGGACCTGCGCAACTTTTCCAGTTGCTCATTGATCTGTCGGCGCAAGGGGTCTGGGCTCACAGAAGATGGCTTCGGCGTGTTGGCTGACCGAGCGGCCGACCTCAGCGAGGGGCTGGCCGCAGGCCGGACACGTGCACGCTTGACCACCGCGCTGGCCCCGCGCGCCCGTGACTTCGTGCGGCGACGCCCCAGCCAGAAGCCCAAGAGGGCGGCCACCGCGCACAGCAGCAGGGTCAGCCCAAGGGCGGCGGTGAGGTTCATGGTGGCAGCCAAGCGTCGAGTGGGGTAAGCGGCAACTCTAGGAGGCCCCACGCCCGGCCGCACCCGTCAACGGGTGGGGCGCTAGCCGTTCTTCGGTCGGGCAGCGCGCGGGTTTCTGCCGCTGCCGCCATCCAGCCGCGCCTTGACAAAGCCGCTGGCCGCGTAGCGCGTCACGCGCTCGTAAAAGCGCTCGGTCAAGCGCGCCACCATGGCACTGTAGTCGTCCATCAGCTCGGGCAGGATGCTGAAGTGGTCGTAGTTGACCACCACATTCACACGCTGCTGCAACGGCGCGAGCAGGTCGGTCACAGCCGCTTCGATGCCTTGCACTTCGACCAAGGACCTCACGTCCAACCCTTCGAAGTTGATGAACAGCATGCGCCGCGCGCTGTCCAGGTCCAGCCGCTGGGCCAAAGGCAAGGCCAGCATGCGCGCGCGCAGGTCCAGCTTGGCTTGTGCAAACAGCCGGCTGTCCATGCCGCGCAGTTGTGGGCTGATGGCCGGCACAAAGTCCATCTGCCCCAGGATGTCGCGCTCCAGGTTGACGCCGGGCGCGATCTCGGTCAGCTCCAGGCCACTGTCCACCAACTGAAAGACGCAGCGCTCGGTCACGTACAGCACCCGCTGCCCGCGCTGGCGCGCCAGCCGGCCGCTGAAGGTGCGGTGCTCTACCTGCTGCACAAACTTGCGCGTGTGGCCCTCGCGGGTGATTTGCAGTTGCCCGCCAGCCACGCGCAAGGCCAGTTCACCGGCGGTGAAGGTGCCGACAAATACCACCTCGCGTGCGGCCTGGCTGATGTTGATGAAGCCGCCCGCGCCGGCCAAACGCGGGCCGAACTTGCTGACGTTGAGGTTGCCTTCGCGGTCGGCCTGGGCCAGGCCCAGGATGGCGATGTCCAGCCCGCCGCCGTCGTAGAAGTCGAACTGGCTGGGCTGGTCGATGATGGCCTGGGTGTTGATGGCCGCGCCAAAGTTCAGCCCCGAAGCCGGGATGCCGCCGATCACACCGGGTTCGGCGGTGAGCGTCAGCAGGTCGATGATCTTTTCTTCTGCTGCCACGTCGGCCACGCCTTCGGGCATGCCGATGCCCAGGTTGACCACCATGTTGCGTTGCAGCTCCATCGCCGCGCGGCGGGCGATCACCTTGCGTTCACCCAAGGGCAAGGGCGTCAGGCTGTTCATCGGCACCCGCAGTTCGCCGGCAAAGGCGGCGCTGTAGGGTGTGGCAAAGGTCTGCTGGTGGTGCTCGGGTTTTTCTGCCACCACCACACAGTCCACCAGCACACCGGGCACCTTGACCTGGCGCGGGTTGAGCGAGCCGCGCTCGGCGATGCGTTCAACCTGGGCGATGACGATGCCGCCGCTGTTGTGCGCCGCCATCGCAATCGCCAGCGCCTCCAGCGTGAGCGCTTCGCGCTCCATGGTCAGGTTGCCGTCGGGGTCGGCGGTGGTGGCGCGGATGATGCCCACGTGGATGGGAAAGGCCTTGTAAAACAGCACCTCTTCGCCGTCGATGTTCATCAGCCGCACCAGGTCTTCGGTGGTGGCTGCATTGATCTTGCCGCCGCCCATCCGGGGGTCGACAAAGGTGCCCAGGCCCACCCGGCTGAGGGTGCCGGGCTTGCCGGCCGCGATGTCGCGAAACAGGTGCGAGATCACGCCCTGTGGCAGGTTGTAGGCCTCGATCTGCCCTGCCACAGCCAGAGCCTGCAACTTGGGCACCAGGCCCCAGTGCCCGCCCACCACACGCTTGACCAGGCCCGCGTGGCCCCAGTGGTTCAGCCCGCGGTCTTTGCCGTCGCCCTGGCCCGCGGCATAGACCAGCGTCAGGTTGCGCGGTGCGCCGCTGCCGCCTTCTTGTTGCGCGGCCAGGAAGCGGTCTTCCAGTGCAATGGCGATGCCTTCCGCAAAGCCAATGCCGACAAAGCCGCCGGTGGCCACCGTGTCGCCGTCGTGGATCAGGCGCACCGCCTCTTGGGCGCTGACGATCTTGTCGGGGCGCGACGGGCCGTGGGCACGTGCATGGGTTTGGAGGTGCATGGTGTTTCTCCCAGGACCGCAGCCTACGACTTCAGCAGGTCGCTGGGGGTGGTCGCTTTCCCAGGGCCATGCAACGCGGTGGGCGGCCCCCTTTGTGATGCAGCGGGTTTGATGCGCGTCAACGTGCCTGGACCTTGGTTTGCAGGAACATGGTCGATTCACACGTTTGTCATCGGAGCACTGCATGGCCAAGCCAGCCTCTGCCATCACCCGCAAGCCAAAACCTGCCGCCGTCGTCGCCCGCAAGCCCGAGCCAGCAGCCCCTGCTGTTAAGCGCAAGCCCAAGGCAGCCCGTGCCGTGGCACAGGGCGACACAGCGCCCATGCTGAGCAAGCGTGCCATCGCAGCCAACAGCCAAAGTCGCGCCACCAGCGGGGCCCGCACCGAGCAGGCCATGGTGCTCAGCGACCTGCTCAGCCGGCACGCCAATGGCCATGCACCTCAGGGCAGGCTGGCCGAACTGCAGACCCTGTTGGCAGGGGCTTCTCCCGACGATGTCAAAGCGCTGCGCCGGCTGTTCTTCCAGCCTGACGCTGCAAGCCAGCTCGACCGCAAGTCCGACACCGCCCTGTCCCCGGGCTGGCGCGAAGGCCGCTACCCGTATCAACACCTGTTGTCGCGGCAGACCTATGAACGCGAAAAGTACCGCCTGCAGGTGGAACTGCTGAAGCTGCAAGCCTGGGTCAAGGACACTGGTGCGAGGGTGGTGATCTTGTTCGAGGGGCGCGACGCCGCTGGCAAGGGCGGCACCATCAAACGCATGATGGAGCACCTGAACCCACGCGGTGCGCGCGTGGTGGCCCTGGAAAAGCCCAGCGACGTGGAACGTGGGCAGTGGTACTTTCAGCGCTACATCCAGCACCTGCCCACCCGCGGCGAAATCGTGCTGTTTGACCGCAGTTGGTACAACCGCTCCGGTGTCGAGCGCGTGATGGGCTTTTGCAGCGACACCGAGTACGAAGAGTTCCTGCGCCAGACCCCTGAGTTCGAGCGTCAGCTGGTGCGCAGCGGCGTGCACCTTTTTAAGTTCTGGTTCTCGGTTAGCCGCGAGGAACAGCGCCGCCGCTTCAAAGAGCGCAAGCTGCACCCGCTGAAGCAATGGAAGCTAAGCCCCATCGACCTGGCCAGCCTGGACAAGTGGGACGACTACACGCGCGCCAAAGAGGCCATGTTCCTGCACACCGACACCTCGGACGCACCGTGGACGGTGATCAAAAGCGACTGCAAAAAGCGCGCGCGGCTCAATGCGTTGCGCTACCTGCTGCACCGCCTGCCGTATGCGCGCAAGGACCCCCAGGCGCTGAACTCGGTCGACCCCTTGATCGTTGGCCGGCCGTCTTTGGTCCCGACCAGTGGTGAGGACCAGTTGGCGGGGGGTGGCGTCGGGTGACGGGGTGCGGGGTCTGGTCGGTGCTTGCCATCTGCAAACCCAACACCCGCCTAACCCGGCAAGGACAGGCTGCAGGCATCGCAGGTGGCGCCTCAAAGCCTGCCTCAGCAGCGACGTGGCCGGGTCAGGGCACGGTCATGCTGGGCGTCGCAAGACTGTCAGCTCCGCACAAGGGCCTTTGCTGACCGCTGGGGTTGCTTGGAGGTCGGCAGGGTCACCCTGACCGCTGGCTTTTCGCGCCTGGGCGTGCCATCTGCGAGGTCGTCGGGTCCGGTCAAGCCTGCGGTCAGGTCGGCCAAGGTCGCGCCGTCCAGCGCCTGGAAGTAGGCTTGCAGCGCTGCGTCGAACAAGTGCTTCAGGCGACATCCCGGCGTCAAGTTGCATGCATTGGTGCTGGCATCGAAGCACTCGACCAGGCGGAAGTCGGTTTCCGAGGCCCGCACCACGTCGCCGATGCGGATCATCTGGGGCTCCTTCGCCAAGCGAAGTCCGCCGCCGCGCCCCCGGGTTGTCTCGATCAGCCCCTGCCGCGCGAGGTCGTTGACCACCTTCATCAGGTGGCCTTTCGACAGGCCATGTTGCTCGGCCAGCTCGCTGATCGTGACCAGGCGCTCCCGGTGCCGTGCGCAGTACATCAGCACGCGCAGGGTGTAGTCGGTGTATTCGGAAAGCCGCATGCGTTGCCCTAAAGATGTACGGAGTGTATTGCTTTAAAGGGCGCTTGTCTTTAAGATTCATCAATCGTCGATGTTTACCGGAGCCCTGGGTCCGTCTTCGATCGCAAACCCTCCGCAGCACCATGACAACTTCCCTTCCGCCCCTCAACGCCACAGCATCTGCTGCAGCGCCCATGCCACAAGGCTGGCCGCTGTTGCGGCTGGGCTTTCGGCCCTTCTACCTGGGCGCGGCCATCTACGGCATGGTGGCCGTGCCGCTGTGGATCGCGATGCTGCTGGGCCAGGTGTCGCTGAAGCTGGCGGTCTCCCCCGTGCTCTGGCACGCCCACGAAATGCTGTTCGGCTTTGCCGTCGCTGTGATCGTGGGTTTCCTGCTCACGGCGGGCAAGGCCTGGACCGGCCTGGCCACACCGCGCGGCGCCGTGCTGGCCGTGCTGGCAGGGTTGTGGCTGTCTGCCCGGCTGGCTGCGGTGTTCGCCCCTTATGCGGTCTACGCGGTGCTCGACCTGCTCTTGCTGCCGCTGGTGGCGGCCTTTTTCATCTCCGTGCTGGTGCGTGCCGGCAACTGGCGCAACCTGCCGATCGGCGGCATTCTTTTGCTGCTGACGATGGCCAACGCGGCGTTTCACGCGGCCGTCGTGGGTGTGATCGACATCGCCCCCGTGCGCGCCCTGCACGCCGCTCTGGCGCTGGTGGTGTTGATCGAGTGCGTGATGGCCGGGCGCGTGATCCCGGCCTTCACGATGTCGGCGCTGCCTGGCGTGAAGCTGAAGGCGCCGCCAGCGTTGGAGCAGGCCACGCTGGCCAGTACGGCCCTGGGCCTGACGCTCTGGGTGCTGGTGCCGCCAAATCCCTTGACCGCCGCAGTGCTGGGAGGCGCGGCCTTGCTCCACGTCCAGCGGCTGTGGCGCTGGCAGCCGCTGCGCACGCGTGTACGCCCCATCCTCTGGGTGCTGCACGCGGCCTACGCCTGGTTGCCGATCGGCTTGGTGCTGCTGGCGCTGTCACAGCTTGGCGTGCTGGCGCCTTCGGCGGGCGTGCACGCGCTGGCGGTGGGTGCCACGGGCGGGCTCATCATCGGCATGATCACCCGCACCGCGCGTGGCCACACCGGCCGGCCGCTGCAGGTTTCGCGGCTCGAAGTCGCCGCCTATTTGCTGGTGGCTGGCGCAGCGGTGGCGCGGGTGTTGTTGCCGCTGCTGGCGCCCCAGCTGTTGCAGGTCTGGTTGATGGCCGCTGCCGCTGCGTGGGGGCTGGCCTTTGCGTTCTATCTGTTCGTCTTCGCGCCCTGGTTGCTGGCAACACGCCTCGACGGCAAGGACGGCTGATGGCGGGCCCCGCCGCGCCCAGCGCCGTTCGTCTCCATTTCGCCCTACCGGTTTTCCGGCACCTGCCGCGCCAGTTCGCTTGCGTCTTCACTCCATCGACACATTGAAAGGCACCACCACCATGTCCGTTCTCGCCCCAGTCACACCCGCCGCCATCGACCTGCGCGGCATCGCGCCGCGCCAACGGCATGCCCTGGTTTTCGGTCGCGTCGATGCTCTGCAAGCGGGGCAGTCCTTGCAGCTGCTCAACGACCACGACCCCCAACTGCTGCGCACCCAGCTCGATGACCGGGCCTTGGGCCAGTTCAAATGGCTTTCGCTGGAATCGGGGCCGGACGTCTGGCGCGTGCAAGTCACGAGGGTTGGCGCCAAGCCCATCCCGGTGGCCAACGGCTCTTGCTGCTCTGGCGGCGCGTGTTGTGGCTGAATCGAAGGGGACTTGGCGATGACCTTCGTTGTCACCGAGGCGTGCATACGCTGCAAGTACACCGACTGCGTGGACGTCTGCCCCGTTGACGCCTTCCGTGAAGGTCCAAACTTCCTCGTCATCGACCCCGACGATTGCATCGACTGTGCCTTGTGTGTGCCGGAGTGCCCGGTGAACGCGATCTTTGCCGAAGACGATGTGCCAACCGATCAACAACACTTCACGGCCTTGAATGCCGAGCTCGCGCGTGACTGGAAGCCCATCACACTTACCAAGATGGCACTGCCGGATGCCGATGCGTGGAGCCGCATCGAATCGAAACTTGGTGAGCTGAAGAAAGAAGTGCCGTGACCCGAAAAGCACCGCCGCGCCCCGTCATCCCGATCCGACCCATCGCCAGCGACCCAGACGACGGCACGCAGTTCGTCTCGATGTACCAGAAGCAGCCCGACATCTACCCGCGGGCGGTGAAGGGCTGGTTTGCCACTTGGCGATGGACCTTTGTCTGGCTCACGCAACTGCTGTTCTACGGGCTGCCCTGGTTGCCGTGGGACGGCCGCCAAGCGTTGCTGTTCGACCTGGAGGCGCAGCGCTTCTACATCCTTGGGCTGGTGCTCTATCCGCAGGACCTGATCTTCCTGGCCGCCTTGCTGGTGCTGTCGGCGCTGGCCTTGTTCTTCTTCACCGCGGTGGCTGGGCGCCTGTGGTGCGGCTACACCTGCCCGCAGACCGTCTACACCGAGATCTTCATGTGGGTGGAACGCCGATGCGAGGGCGACCGCATCGCCCGCATGCGGCTGGACCAGGCGCCTTGGTCGTTCGAAAAAGTCACGCGCAAGGGCGCCACGCAGTTGGCCTGGGTGGCCATCGGGCTGTTCACCGGGTTCAGCTTCGTTGGCTACTTCACGCCCATCCGCGAGCTGAGCCAAGCGGTGCTGACCCTGACCGTGACACCCTGGAACGGATTCTGGATCTTGTTCTATGGCGCAGCCACCTATGGCAACGCGGGCTATCTGCGCGAGCAGATGTGCAAGTACATGTGCCCTTACGCCCGCTTTCAAAGCGCGCTGATCGACAAAGACTCGCTGATCATCACCTATGACAGTGCGCGCGGCGAGCCGCGTGGTTCACGCTCACGCAAGGTCAGCGCCGCTGCCCAAGGTGTGGGGGACTGCATCGACTGCACGCTGTGCGTGCAGGTCTGCCCGACCGGCATCGACATCCGCAACGGCCTGCAAAACGAGTGCATCGGCTGCGCCGCCTGCATCGACGTCTGCGACGACGTGATGGCCAAGATGAGCTACCCCAAGGGCTTGATTCGATACTCCACCGAAAACGGCGTGGTCAAGGGGTGGTCGAAGCTGCAGATGTTCAAGCGCGCCTTGCGCCCACGCGTGCTGATCTACGGGGGCTTGCTGTCGGCGGCCAGCGTGGCCTTCGCGGCGAGCGTCGCACTGCGCAGCCCTTTTCAAGTTGACGTTGTGAAAGACCGCGGTGCGCTCGCTCGGGTGGTCGAGGACGGGGCCATCGAAAATGTCTACCGCCTGCAAATCATGAATCGCACCGAGCTGCCGCAGACCTACCGCATCGACGCGCAGGGTATCCCCGGGCTGCAGGTGCAGGGCACGGAGGTCAGCGTGCCGTCGGCGGGTATTGGCTCGGTCGTCGTGAGCCTGCGCCTGCCCTACAGTGCCGCCCAAGCGCAGCGGGGACAGTCGGTTCCGGTGCACTTCGAGGTGAGCCAGCTTGACAGCTCCCGCAGCGCTGCTGCGATGCAGCGCGAAAAGTCGACTTTTTTCATTCCACATTGAGCCGCAGGGCTGCGTCAGGTCGGTTCGGTGGCCGTTGTCGGCACGTTCACGGCTGGGCCCGCTGATGATCGGTTTGTTGGCTTCGCGTGGCTGCGCGCAGCAGCGTCCTAACAAAGACGATGCAGCCCATCAGCTGAAGCTGACCGGCTGCCCGTGGACGTCAAACGGAATGAAACTGCCGATCCGCCCCGACTTGATCGATTCGACCATGCGCTGCAGCGGCGCTTCGGCTTCACGGCTGCTCGGGCTGCGGCCGGCGCTGCCCGACATCGCAGCAACGAAGACGATGTCCCAGCTTGGCCCGGCACGGCGCGACTCTTCGAGCAAGGCGTCGAACGAGGGCAGCTCGTCGGGTGACTTGTCCACACACATCAGCGGGGTCAGCGTGCCGCCTTCTCCGACCTGAAAACGGGCGCGCTGCTCTGGGGTGGCATCGTCGGGCAGGTTGGCCGTGGTGAACACAAACAGCAGGCGCTGCGCTTCGGCTTGCTGCCGTGCCGAACGCAGCAGGTCGTCAAAACTGGCTATGGACATCGGGGGCTTTCATGGGTGGGTGAGGGACCGGGCGTTCATCACAGCCCAGTGCGGAAGCGTTTCCGCCAGGAAAGCCACCTGGCCAAGCCGCCCGCAGGATGGCTCAGGCGACGACTGCCGTGCTGCGCGGCCGCGATTCACCTGTTCGAGGCCGTTTGAGGTTTCGAGCCGTGCTGACGGGCTGGCCGACTGGCCGATCTCGAGGGCACCAGCCCGCCAAGTTTGCAGGATTGTAGAAACGTGACCTGACACGTAGAAAAGCCCCGACCAGCGAACCGGACGGGGCTTAGCTATGAAAACGGTGGTGGCCTGGGGCGGAATCGAACCACCGACACGCGGATTTTCAAGCGGAGAAGCCGCTTGGGAAGTGGCACTCTTGTCAGCAGTGCTGCGTCTCGTCTCGCGCTCGCTGGGAGTCGGAGTGTCACGGCGGCCGCTACGATTGGGCTACGCACAAATAGGGCTTTCTCGCTCCGTTCCTGTGAAGACTCGCCTTAGGCCAGAAGCCTCGTTCTTGGCTTAGAGCCCGGCGATTCGACGCATCCGTTCAAGAACTATGCCCCTTCGACTGTCTTGCTCATGTGGTGCCAAGTGCCAACTGATGCGCTCGACAAAGGTTGGGTCAGATAGCAGCGCGTCGAACTCATCCATGAGGAAGGCTTGGGCTTCCTGCGTTGTGCTTGCTGCCTCTTCGACAATCGTGTTCCGCCCGTCAAGCAGGGTGACAATGTCTTCCATGTCGTGATGCAGATAGTCACCACCTCCCCGCGATCGAAATGCCTCTAACTTGGTGGCGAGGAAGAGTGGGGCGCTGAGCAGACGAATCGCAAGCCCATTCGAAAGGGCATAAGGGCTCGCGCTCTTTACTGCTTCGGCATACCAACTGTTCGTGAAGCCGATCACTGTCCCATCTGTCGGCATCACGTCGATAAGTAGAGATCCTTTCGCCCACCGGCAGATGACTGCCTCAGTAGGCTGCTCCTTAAAGCCCTGAGCTCGTAGTCGGTCGCAAAACGCATAGTAGTTGGCTGTTGGCGCCACCTCCGTGAGGAGGTCGACATCGATAGTTTGCCTAACTGGCGGACGGGCGCGATCGGTGATGAGGAGGCCAACAGCGCAGCCGCCCACCAGCACAAGTTCATGGACCAATGGACCCAACGCGGCAGCAGCGAGTTCCACAGTCGCGATGTTCGGGTCTTGGGTCACTGTATGTAGTCCATGATCATTTTGCCGGCTAGCTCTCGCTCTCGTGCCGCGCCGCCGCGCAAGGCATCGACCAGTGCAAGCGCCTGGTGCAGTCGCGGGTTTAGTCTGCACGCGGCTGGAACTGAAGGGTACAGGGGGCAAAGGGAGATGCCGCGCACCTCGCCTTCGGGGTCGGGCCAGATCAGGGGTAGAGATTCCGCATGTTCGAAGTGTTCACTGAGGGGCTCTGCTGAGACGCCTGTTGGGAGTCCGCGCATCACCTGCCCGGCGATGACGGGAAACGCGTACCTGACTCCATGCAGGAGGAACTCGCGCAAGGACGCTCGGTTCACACTGAACGAATCGTATTCCCGCTCTAGTAGATGAGAGATGATGGAGCGCTGGACCGCGGCATGCACCTCAGAAGCTGACATGAGCAGGTCGTTTCCCAGCCCAGCAAAGGTCGGACGCACATCTCGCGAGATCGCCACCTTGATGACGACGACGAGATCCTGCGGCTTTAGTGCCGGTTGTTTTAATCCGTTACTTCGCATAAACGCCAATTTCTATTCGCGAATCGCGAATACTGTGAGAGCGATCCTCTGGAGTCACTTCCTCAAGGATTTACTGATCCTCTTCGTCTTGGGTCAGAAGTAGGTCGATCTGCGCCTTCAGCCTCACCTTGTCGCCTTCGAAGAAGGGCGTCGGAATCAGTAGCCATGCACGGCGGCCGCCAGGCAAACGAACGGGAATGCTGTCAGTGGCGTCGTCGATTTCTGACGGCAGTTTTGGATGGACTACCTGTCTTTGAGCTGGCTCTGGCGAGTTCATGGTCGGCGCTGCTGCCGCCTCAATCTCGAAGTCCGGCTTGCCGACGGCCAAGGACGTCGCGTGCGGAGCAGAAAAGTAACCCACGAATTCAACTGAGCGCTTGAACGAGGTTAGCGCCAGGTCGGCAGCCTGGGGTGAGAACCCGCGTTGTATGAGGTCATATCGAAGATTCGCATCAGACGGCAGTCCGCTCTGGAACTTCTCAAGGAGATCCGTATAGAGCGTCGGCCGCATCAGGAAGCTCTTTAGAACCGCCTGCTTGTGCTCGGGGTCTGGAGCAAACCTATACGTCTCTACGTCCTTGCTGATAGCCAGAGACCCTTCGCTGGGCCGCTCCAGAAGCCCGAAGTACCGGAGACTGGCAATGGCCGAGAGGGCCGAGCCATTGTTGGCGCCTTTGTACCCGAGATTCTGAGCAACTACCTCCGTTGGACCGGGGTGAAGCCTATCCTTCTCGTACGCTTTCAAAGCGCGGTCCAGCGCCTCATCAAGAGCCATGGACGGGGCTCTTGGGCTCTTCTTGCGAGGGGCATCAACCATAAGTTAACCTTTCGACAATCGATGGATCTGTCCGTAAACGCGCAAAGTATACGTCGTAAACAAAATGCTTACGTCGTATGAGGCATATGCCTTCATAAGCGGCTGTGGTGATTGAGATTTTTCATGTTTAATCCTTAATATTGAGGAAGAAATCGCCATTTGCGAATAGCGAATTTTGGCAAAACTCTTCAACTGCACACTGACTGTCCAGGACCCGCAAACCGTGGTGTCGCCGCACTCGAAGGCGAGTCACGCCACGAGAAAAGTCCTGCTTCGACAAGCCGGGGTCTGGGGCGGTAGCCCCAGGAAAGCAGGCGGCGCAGCAGCCGCGGAAGCAGAGGCCGGGGTACCCGGCCGGGCAACCTACGAACTAGCCAGCGGCAGCGATGCAGGCACGCCACGACTGCATCCCGCGGGCGTTACCGCCCGCGCGCCTCTCTGCTGGCCTCGCGCACCTGGTGAGCAAGACCGCTGTCGCGCCTCACCCAGTTTTGTCGGAGTTGGCCTTGACACGCTTGGTCTGCTCGAAGCAGCTGGGAAGGGCGCGTCAGGTTCCCTCTGCTGGTATGCTGCCCGCATGACGGCCAAGAAACGCAAGGTCCCAGTTACGCCGGTCGCGACACCTAAGCAGGTGCAGGAGCGGTACGCGGTGATGGATGCCGCCATCCGTCAACAGCGGGTTTTCCAGATCGACGAACTCGAATCTGCGCTTGGTATGTACATGGTGGGCTTTCACTTCGGCTGGAAGGTTCTCCACCTGGTGCACAGCAAGAAGACGATCAAGAAGTACGAGGATTTGCTCGGCATCAAGATCACCGAAGTCTTCGAGCCCGTTGGTCCAGATGCCGACCGTACCAACGCCCACAAGATCATCACCACCGTCTCGAACTTCTGGAAGGCCGTCTCCGGCGAGGAGAAGCTGCCAGCGGGAATCGACAAGCGCGGCATGGCAGATAAGGGAACATAAAGTCCCTTGACAGGAACATGAAGTCCCTTCTACAGTTGAAGGGACATGAAGTTCCCCCACCTTATCGATGTGAATTCCGGGCCGGCGACGCGGCCGGATGCGCCGTCAGGCGCGCCAGGCGCGGCCGCTGGCCCTGGGCTTGTCACTTCTCATACAAGTGGAACGCCTACCGATCTCATTGAGATTGACCCCTTCCTGACCCGTCTCCGTCGCATGGCCCGTTCGGTCCTCACGGCCGCGCGCATGCACGAGTTCGAGCTTCGGCACCAGCGCTTCAAGCCAGCCATGTTGACTCTGACCTACCGCGAGGTTCAGGGCTGGCATCCGCAACACATCAGCGCCCTGCTACGGCACATCCGGCAGTGGTTGAAGCGTCGTGGCCATCGCATGCGCTACGTCTGGGTTGCTGAACTTCAGCAGCGCGGCGCCCTTCATTACCACGTGCTGCTTTGGCTGCCGCGTGGCCTCTCCCTTCCCAAACCCGACAAGCAAGGCTGGTGGACCCATGGATCAACACGCATCGAATGGGCCCGTAAGCCCGCTGGCTATCTTGCCAAGTACGCCAGCAAACTTGACTCGAAAGTGGGAATCGGCTTCCCTGCTGGGGCCCGACTCCACGGCAAAGGTGGCCTCGAAGACTTCGGTCGTTCAGTGGCTCAGTGGTTCTCATTGCCCCAGTGGGCCCGAGAGGTCTGCGACCTGGCTGGAAGGGCAGTGCGACAAAAGGGCGTCGGATTGGTTGAACGCGATAGCGGGGTATGCCTGCCGTCGCCCTGGCGGGTGTCCAGCGGCCCGGGCGGCACTATGGCGGCGCGACGAGTATTCAGCTATCTCGATGCCCTCCGAGGCGTCGCCGGGCCTTTCTCCTGGATTCCTGCCGTCGCATGAGTCATGAGCACGCTCGATCTGTCCGCCGCGGCGCGGCTGCTCATGGTGCATCCCAAGACGCTGCAACGGCTCGCACGCTTCGGTCTCGTCCCCGCTTGCAAGATCGGCCGGGCCTGGGTCTTTGTCGAAGCTCTTTTGATCGATCACCTGAAGGCGCAGTCCTTGGCTCGCTTGTGCGTGCCCATCGGTGGGGTCGCTGAATGTCGCTCTACCGACGCAAAGACTCGCCCTCCTGGTGGATCAAGCTCGCCGCCATACGGGGCGAATCGCGACCTCTACAGCAGAGCACTGGGACTTCCGACAAGCGGCAAGCGCAGCAGGTCCACGACCGCCTAGCTGCGGCGCGCTGGGAGCAGGACCGACTCGGCGTCCGGGTGCGCCACACCTGGGAAGAAGCCGTGTTGCGCTGGCTGCTCGAGTCGAAGCAGAAGGCCACGCACGAAGACGACAAGGCGAAGCTCAGATGGCTCGACGGCTTTCTGGGTGGCAAGCACCTCGACGAGATCGACCGCACCGTCATCGACCAGGTCAAGTTCGCTCGGGAAAAGATCGCCAGCGCGGGCACGACGAATCGCTATCTCGCGTTGGTGCGCGCCATCCTGCGCCGGGCCTGCAACGACTGGGAGTGGACCGAACGTGTCCCCAAGTTCAAGCTGTTCAAGGAAGCGGAAGGTCGCGTGCGATCGCTTACTCGGGATGAGTTCGAGCGGCTGCTGAAGGAGCTACCCGAGCACCTGGCCGATATGGCCCAGTTCTCGATTGCCACCGGACTGCGCCAGGCCAACGTCAAGGGCTTGGAATGGCAGTACGTGGACCTGGAACGCCAGCACGCCTGGATTCCCGGCAGCCAGCACAAAAACGGCTTCGCGCACTCGGTGCCACTCAACGAAATGGCGATGGCTGTCTTGCGCAAGCAGATCGGCAAACACACCCTGCGCGTCTTCACCTATCGCGGCGCGCCGGTAGCCAACGTGAACACCAAAGCCTGGAATGCTGCGCTGCTGCGTGCAGGAATCGAGAACTTCAAATGGCACGACCTGCGGCACACATTCGCCACCTGGCACCGCCAGGCCGGAACGCCGACGCATGAGCTGCAACGCCTGGGCGGCTGGAAGACCGCCGCCATGGTGGACCGCTACGCCCATGTGGCCCCTGAAGCCCTGCAGGGTGCCGCTGCCAGGTTGGATGCCTTCGGTGGCTACGCTGCGGCTACGGACAAAGAAAAAGGACCTAGCGCGTGATGCGCTAAGTCCTTGATGTACTTGGTGGCCTGGGGCGGAATCGAACCACCGACACGCGGATTTTCAATCCGCTGCTCTACCAACTGAGCTACCAGGCCATGCAGAGCCAAACATTATAGCCAAGCCGCCGAACCGCCCCGAAGGGCGCGTTTTCAGCCGCCGTTGCGCTTGTTGCGCGACAGGTCCACGCCCAGTTGTTTGAGCTTGCGGTACAGGTGCGTGCGCTCCAGCCCGGTTTTTTCGGCCACGCGGGTCATGCTGCCGCCTTCTTTGGCCAGGTGGAATTCAAAGTAGCTTTTCTCGAAAGCGTCGCGGGCCTCTCGCAGCGGGCGGTCCAGGTCAAAGCTTTGTTCGGCGCGTGGGCCGTCGGGTGCGCTGCTGACCAGATCGGTCAAGCCCATGCTCAAGGTGGTGGCCACCTCGTGGCCGCTGCCCATCAGGTCGGGGCGGCTGTTTTTCAGGGTGGGGGTGCTGCGCGGTGCGGGCTTGACCAGGGCTTGGTCCACCGCGCGCAGCAGCTTTTGCAGCGTGATCGGCTTTTCCAGAAAGGCGCTGGCGCCGAACTTGGTGGCTTCGACCGCCGTGTCGATGGTGCCGTGGCCGTCATCATGATGACGGGCATCGACATCATGCCGTTGGCCGACCATTCCTTGAGCAGCGTCACGCCGTCCACGTCAGGCATCCAGATGTCGAGCAAGACCAGATCGGGGCGCAGGGATTCGCGCACCAGCCGGGCTTGGGCCGCGTTTTCGGCCAGTTCGACGGTGTGTCCTTCGTCGGTGAGGATCTCGGAGAGCAAGGCCCGAATGCCCAGCTCATCGTCCACGACCAGAATAGTTGCCATTGGCCCGAAGCTTAACTCTTGGTGTTGCCGCTGATGGCCGGGTCTGATGCAGCGGTTTGGCTGCCCAGGCTCCCGGCGGATTCAAGCAGTGAATCGACGGCAAATTTTGAAAATGATAACGAAACCCGCGCCCCGGTGATGGGGCCGTCGGGTTCGTCACCGGCGTGGATGTTGGCTGCGCGCAGCCGGGCACCGTGTTCGTCAGCGATCTTTTTCACCACCGCCAGGCCCAAACCGGTGCCTTTGGTCTTGGTGGTGACATAGGGCTCAAAAGCCCGTTTGAGCACCTTGTCGGAAAATCCGGGGCCATTGTCGATGACGGCCAGGCGCACGGCGCGCAGGTCGCCGTTTTCGGCGCGCGCCACGCTGGTGACCAGTTCCACCTGGCCGTCGGGGCGGTCGGACACCGCGTCCAGCGCGTTTTGCACCAGGTTGTGGATGACCTGGCGCAGTTGCGTGGTGTCACCCAAGATGCGCGGCAGCTCGCTCTGCAGGCGGGCCAACAAGAGGCCGTTGTCTTGCGCCTGGCCATACAGCACCAGCACCTCGCCGGCCAGCGCGTTCAGGTCCAGCGGCGCCATCTGGGCCGCGGGTAGGCGGGCGTAATCGCGGAACTCGTTGACCAGCGTCTGCATGGCCTGCACCTGGCTGACGATGGTGTGTACGCTGCGCGCCAGCAGGGCCTGGTCGGCGCCTTCGAGTTTGTGGCCCAGGCGGTACTGCAGGCGTTCGGCCGACAGCTGGATGGGTGTCAGCGGGTTCTTGATTTCGTGGGCCAGGCGGCGGGCCACTTCGGCCCAGGCCGCGCTGCGTTGGGCAGAGACAACTTCGCTGATGTCGTCAAACACCATCAGCCGCACGCCCGGCATGGAACGGCCGCTGGCCGCCAGGGGTGCGCTCTCGGGCATGAGGGTGGCGCCGCGCACCAGCAGTGTCAGCGTGGTGCCGTCACCGCGTTGCAGGTCAAAGCTTTCTTGCCACTGGTCACGCTCGCCGGCCTCGGGGCTGGTGGCCAGCAACTCAAAGCGCTGCTCCACGCTGGCGGCAAAGTCTTGCAGGTCGGGCAGCTCG
The DNA here is from genome assembly GCA_043743835.1 of Betaproteobacteria bacterium. GTDB lineage: Bacteria > Pseudomonadota > Gammaproteobacteria > Burkholderiales > Burkholderiaceae_C > Rubrivivax. The sequence continues at coordinate 84,746 of JAYTVT010000067.1, read as the reverse complement.
GACAGCCGGCGGCCGCGCCAGGCCGACAAGGGCCGCTGCAGAATACGCGTGGCGCCGGGGTTGACGGTGTCGATGCGGCCTTCGCGGTCGAAGACGATGACGCCGGCCGTCAGCGTGTCCAGAATGGTCTGCAAGCGGGTGCGCGCGGCTTCCAGTTGACCCATGCCGCGCTGAACCTGGCTGCGGGCGTCGGCCACCTGGGCGGTCATGTCGGCAAAACTGCGGGTCAGGCCGCCCAGCTCGTCGCCGCTGGCAAAAACGGGCTTGGTGGTCAGGTCGCCAGCGGCCACCTGGCGCACACCGTCGGCCAGCAACAGCAGCGGCTTGGCCAACTGGTTGCCCAGCACGATGGCCAACAGCACGGCCACAAAGACCGCCAGCACCAGGGTCAGGGTCAGCGTGCCGATGTACATGCGGCGCAGGCTGTCGCGCGCCAAGGCACGCTGCTGGTATTCGCTGTAGGCCGACTGCACGGCCAGGGCATTGAAGGCCAGTGCACGCGGCAGGGGCTGGGTGACCATCAGAAACCGGTCTTCGCCGCTGGTCAGAGAAACCTCGATGCGGGGCACGCGGGCCAGAGCGCGCAAACGCGGGCCCCTGCTGCCCGGCCCCAACGACTCTTCGTCCAGGCCCTCCACCTGGCTGGCGCTGCCGGTGCTGCGCGCGCTGCGCAGCAAGGTGGCGCTGGGCCGTTCAGGCGCGCCGGCGGCGGCTGCGCCACCGGCGGTCAACAGCACCTGGCCGCTGGCATTGACCAGGCTGATTTCACTGGCACCAATCTGTTCGCGCAGACGCTCCAGCATCAAAGGAGCCCCGCTGGCGCCGCTGTCCACCAGGCGCTCGGCACCCACCTTGGCCTTGCCCACCAGGTCGGTGCCCATGGCCTCGAGCGTGGCGCGGCCCAGGGACAAGCCCGAGTCCAGGGCCCCGGCTACCTTCACATCAAACCAGGCCTCGATGCTGCGCGAAACAAACTGGTAACTCACGGTGTAGATCACCAGGCCGGGCAGCAAGCCCACCAACGCAAAGATGCCAGCCAACTTGATCAGCAGCCGGCTGCCAAACTTGCCTCGCCGCAGCCGCACCATCAGGCGCAAGGCCACCAGCACCACCACCAGCCCCAGCAGCAGAGCCACTGCCACGTTCAGCCAAAACAGCCAGATGAAGTTGCGCTCGTAAAAGCTGCCTTCGGGGTTGGAGAAGCTCAGCACAAAGGCCAGCACCAGCGCGGCGCCGGTGGCCGCGGTGGCCGAGATGATCCAGGCCCAACGGGCAGAGCTGGACATGCCAGCGGCGCTGCGCTTGGTGGGCTCGGGGCTCAGCGCGGTGGGCACGTTCAGGGTTCGACCTTGATGGTGCGTTCGATGCCCAGTGTCCAGTCGCCTTGGCCGCCCAGGCCAAACTGCATGGGTCCGGGCAGCTGAGTGGTGTCGAGGCGGTAGCTGAACTCCAGGTACAGGCCTTTGTCGCTGTCGGCCGCCGGCAGGTCGGCCAGCTTCCAGCCGCCGCTGCGCGACACCACTGACATGGCTTCCGTCAAGGAACCAAAACTTTGGCTCAATCCGCCCAAGCTGACGCGCCAGACGCCCGTTAGCGGCTGAAACGCCAGGCGCCACGAGCGGGTCAGACGGGCCACGCGTTCGTCGCGCCAATACCAGCGGCTGCGAAAGAGCTGCGCTTCGGCCACGAAATACAGCGGCACGCCCCGGCGCAGGGCGTCTTCCACGCCTTTGGGCAGCGTCACGCGGGCGGCAAAGTCGAGATTGAGCGCGCCTTCAGCGCGGCTGGTTTGCAGACTGACCAGTTCCACGCCTTGGGCCCGGGCCAGCGGGGCCCAGGTGGCGGCCAACAACACCAGCAGAGCCGTCAGGCCCTGCAAGATGTGATGTCGGACCCCATACGCTGGCATGAACTAAAGGCAGGGCTCTAAGGTTTGTGGAGCAGGGCGTAGAAAAACCCGTCTTGCAACGGCACGCTGCGGGTCGAGTCCCCTACCGTTGCATTGTCGCGGCTGGGTAGCAGGTGGCCGGGGGAAGCCGGGTCCAGGCTGCAGGCATTGGGCCCCAGGCGTTGCATAAATGCGTCGATCTGGTGCTGGCCTTCGGCTTTGAACAGCGAACAGGTGGCGTACAGCAGCCTGCCGCCCGGCGCCACCAGTGGCCACAGCGCGCCCAGCAATTCGGCCTGGATGCGGGCCAGGGCTTGGATGTCGTCGGCCCGGCGCAGCCAGCGCACGTCGGGGTGGCGCCGGACGATGCCGCTGGCGGTACAAGGTGCGTCGAGCAGCACCGCGTCAAAAGGGCGGCCGTCCCACCAGCTTGGGGGTTGACGCGCGTCGGCGGCTTTGAGCTCCACGCGGCTGGTCTTGGGAAACTGCAGGCGGTTCAGCGTGTCTTGCACCCGGGCCAGGCGCAGCGGGTCGCTGTCCAGCGCCAGCAGGTCCAGGTCGGCCAGCTCCAGCAAATGGGCGGTCTTGCCGCCGGGCGCGGCGCAGGCGTCCAGCACCCGTGCGCCCGGCTTGAGGCCACCTTTGAGCAACAGGTGGGCCGCGCGCTGCGCGGCGGCGTCCTGAACCGAGACTTCACCTTCGGCAAAACCATGCAGCTGCTGCACCGGGCAGGGCTGCGCCAGCACCACGGCCTGGCCGCCCAGCGCGGGGTCGTCCACCAGGCTGGCGGCGCGCCCCAGGGCGGCCAGGCGCTGCACATAGCCAAGGCCTGTGCCACGGCGGGTGTTGACGCGCAGGGTCATCGGTGGACGCAGGTTGGCGCTGGTCAGCAGCGTCTGCCAGTCCAGCGGCCAGTCGCGCTTGAGCTTTTCGATCCACCACAGCGGGTGGTTGTAGGCGCCTGCGGGGGAGTGGCGCACGCTTTGCACGATGCTGTCTTGCTCGCGCAAAAAACGCCGCAACACCGCGTTGATGAAGCCGGCCGCGGCCGGGGTGCGCTGGCGCGCGGCGCTCACCGCCTGGTCGACCAAGGTGTGGCTGGCGTAAGGCGCGGGCTCGCCCGGCCACAGCAACGCCAAGGCGGTGACCAGCAGCGCATCAACCTGCGGTGGCGGTGTTTTGGGTGCCAGCATGGCGCGCGCTTCCAGCGCGCTGCCCAACCAGCGCAGGCTGTGGAAACTCAGCGCCTGCACGCCCGGCCGAAGTTCAGCCGGCACCCGTGCGATCACGTCGGTCAAGGACTTGCCGCCGCGCACGGCCTGCACGGCGTCGGCGGTTTGATCCAACAGCCGGGCCAGGGGTGGCGAAGCGCCTGGGGCGGTGGTTGGGTTGGCCTGATTGGCAAAAGCCCCTGTCATGACCCCAGTCTAGTGCGGCCGGCGCACCGAACGCACCGAGTCAACGCACAATGTCCGCTTACCCACTGTTTCCAGACGCATGGCACGCACCGGCCCCAACCCCACCGACAGCAGCACACGCATCTTCCGCAGCGAAGAAGAACTGGCCAGCCTGTCGGCCTCCGAGCGCATTCGCTACCGCGTGGTCAACGCGCAAAAGCGGTTCCATGCCAACGACAACATTTCAGCCTTTGTGCGCGAAGGTGAATTGGTGGAGCTGAAGGCCGAAGTGCAGGCCAAGCTGCAAGAGGTGCTTCAGGCGCTGGTCATCGACACCGAAAGCGACCACAACACCAACGAGACGGCCAAGCGGGTGGCCAAGATGTACATCGAAGAGGTGTTCCGCGGCCGCTATGTGCCCATGCCGGCGGTGACCGAGTTCCCCAACGTCGAGCGGCTCAACGAGCTGATGATCGTCGGCCCCATCACCGTGCGCAGCGCCTGCAGCCACCACATGTGCCCTATTTTTGGCAAGGTGTGGATCGGCATCCTGCCCAACGAGCACAGCAACCTCATCGGCCTGAGCAAGTACGCGCGCATTGCCGACTGGGTGATGAGCCGGCCGCAGATCCAGGAAGAAGCTGTGACCATGCTGGCCAATGAACTGCAGCAAAGGGTGCGGCCCGACGGCCTGGCCATCGTGATGGAGGCCGACCACTTCTGTATGCACTGGCGCGGCGTGAAGGACACCGAAACGGCGATGGTCAACAGCGTGATGCGCGGTGCCTTCTTGAAGGACGCCAACCTGCGCCGCGAATTCCTGTCACTGTTGCCCCGCAAGAACTCCTGAGGATCAAACCATGTTGGTCAGATTGCTGTATGCCAGCCGCGCCGCCGATTCGGTCAACGCAGAAGAACTGTCATCGATCTTGCGCCAGAGCAAGGCCAACAACCCCGGCGAAGGCATCACCGGGGTGCTGTGCTTCTGTCTGCAGGAACGCATCTTTTTGCAGGTGCTTGAAGGCGGCCGCAGCGCCGTCAACCGGCGCTACAACCGCATCGCCAAAGACCCGCGCCACACCGATGTGGAAGTGCTCAGCTACGAAGAGATCGGTGAACGCCGCTTTGCGGCCTGGACCATGGGGCAGGTCAACATGGCCACCCTCAACCCGGGCATGGTGCTGAAGTACTCCGAGCGTTCGGCGCTGGACCCCTATGGGGTGTCGGGGCGGGCGTCGCTGGCGTTGTTTGAAGAGCTGACGGCCACGGCTTCGGTGGTTTCTTAGCCCTTAGGAACCGCAGCTGCAGATAAGCGGCCATCACGGGTCCGATTACGGCCAGAACTTGCAAGCCAGTCCCGCCATGATGCGGGCATGACAACGCCACTGCCGCCAGCCTTTTCCCGTTTGGCGCTGGCCAATCTGGCCGCACAAGCTGCCGAGCAGATCAGCCTGGCTGCTGTGCCCATGGTCGCGGTGCTGGCGCTGGGCGCGGGCCCCGGCGAGATTGGCCTGCTGGCCACCGCGCAGACGCTGCCCTTCTTGTTGTTGTCCATCCCGGTGGGCCTGCTGGCCGACCGGGTGTCCAAACGCCGATTGATGCTGTGGGCTGAAGCGCTGCGGGTGGTGGCTTTCCTGGGCCTGTTGTTGGCGGCCGCCACCGGCAATCTGTCGATCGCAGTGCTGGCGGTGTTGGGATTCATCGGTGCCACCGGGACGGTGGGTTTCAGCGTCGCCGCACCGGCCTACCTGCCCACCCTGGTGCCCCGGGATGCACTGGGCTTGGCCAACGGGCGCTTGGAACTGGCCCGCAGCGCCGCCTTTGCCGCCGGGCCTGCTCTGGCCGGGGCCTTGGTGGCTTGGGCGGGCGGCACCCCCGCTTTTGTTCTGGCGGTGATCCTGGCGTCTTCGGCGCTGGGGCTGTTGTTGGCCCTGCCCGAAGCCGCAGCCACCCTGCTGGCGCCGCGCCGGCACCCCTTGCTGGAGTTGAGGGAAGGCGCTGCGTTGGTCTGGCGCCACGAGCTGCTGCGCCCCATCCTGCTGACGGCCGTGGCCTGGAACATCGCCTGGTTTGTGCTGCAAGCAGCCTATGTGCCCTATGCGGTGCGTTCTTTGGGGCTTTCAGCAGGGCAGGTGGGGTTCACGCTGGCCGCCTATGGTGTGGGCATGGTGTTGGGGGCCTTGATGGCGCCTTGGGTGTTGCGGGTGTTGCCCTTTGGGCAGGCGGTGTTGTTGGGCCCAGCGGTGTCGGTGGCCGCCGCCTCGGCCATGGTGGGCACCTTGGCCTGGCCCACCGCTGCCATGGCCACCTTGTCGTTCTTCTTGTTTGGCATTGGGCCCATCATCTGGACGATTTCATCGACCACGTTGCGCCAGACCATCACACCGGTCGCCATGTTGGGCCGAGTGACGGCCATCTTTCTGGCGGTCAACATGGGTGCTCGGCCCTTGGGCGCCTTGTTGGGCGGCTGGGTCGGCACCTCCTGGGGTGCTGAAGCTTGCCTGTGGTTGGCTTTGCTGGGTTTTGTCTTGCAGGCGGCGGTGATCCTGGCATCAGCGGTGCGCACGTTGCTGCGCTTGCCAACCGCGACCTGAAAGCTTGTGGAGCATGCCGCCACACCCACGCGGGCGCGCCGCAGTGCTTCACCAGCTCTGAGGCCCGCCTGGCCCGTAGTCCTATTGCATGCCGCTGGTTTACCCGCATCGGCAGATCAACGCTTGCTCTATATATTTGTGATTGCTTATATCCAGATACAACCAGCGAGAACGCCGTGTCTGCTGCATACGACCTGCCCCATGAACCTGGGCGATTGATCAAGGCGCCCGAGAACTTCATTTCCGCCGAAGGCGTGCGGACCGTCTTTGGCCAGGGCAAGGCGGGCCGGCGCGATTTCATTCGGCAGGCCTTTGCAGGAGCGCTGGCTGGCACGGCTTCGGCCGCCGCGCAGTCGCAGGCCAACCCGGTGCCCGTGGAGGGCGGTGACACCAACATCCTGAACCTGCCCGCACACAGCACCGGCTTGGGTCAAGGCGTGGCCACCGATGGCTATGGCGCGCCCAGCAAGTACGAAAAAAACGTGCAACGCCGCCAAAGCCCGGGCCTGACGCAGACAACGCAGTCTTCGGTGTCGTTTGCGCCGCTGCAAAGCCTGTTTGGCATCGTCACCCCCAGCGGCTTGCATTTTGAGCGCCACCACCAAGGCTGGTGGGACATTGACCCGTCCAAGCACCGCCTGATGCTCAACGGCAGCGAACCGAAGCTGCTGAAGAGGCCCATGGTCTTCACGCTGGACGAGCTGATGCGGCTGCCCTCGGTGAGCCGTTTCCACTTCATCGAGTGTGGCGCCAACACCGGCATGGAATGGGGCAATGTGGCCGTGCCCACCTGCCAGTACAGCCACGGCATGATCAGCTGCAGCGAGTTCACGGGCGTGCCGCTGAAGCTCTTGCTGGACATGGCCGGTGCCAACTACCAACAAGGCCGCTTTGTGCTGGCCGAAGGCGCCGACGGCTCCGGCATGACGCGCACCATCCCCATGGAGATGGTGGAGTCGGGCGAGGTCATCGTGGCCTATGGGCAGAACGGCGAAATGCTGCGCCCCGAAAACGGCTACCCGCTGCGCCTGGTGGTGCCCGGCGTGCAGGGCGTGAGTTGGGTTAAGTACCTGCGGCGCATCGAGGTGGGTGACCAGCCTTATGCCACCAAGGACGAGGCCATTCACTACATTGACCTGATGCCCGACGGCCGCCACCGCCAGTACAGCAGCATCCAGGAATGCAAGAGCGTCATCACCACGCCCAGCGGCGGCCAGGTGCTGCTTGACAAGGGCTTTTACAACGTCAGCGGCCTGGCCTGGAGTGGCCGTGGCAAGGTCAGCCGGGTGGACGTGTCGGCCGACGGCGGCCGCAACTGGAAGCCCGCGCGGCTGCAGGGCCCGGTGATGGACAAGTGCCTGACCCGCTTCACGCTGCCATGGGTGTGGGACGGCCAACCGGCCTTGCTGCAAAGCCGCGCCGTTGACGAAACCGGCTACGTGCAGCCCACCTACCGCCAGGCGCGGGCGGTGCGTGGCACGCGGTCGATTTATCACAACAACAGCATCCAGACCTGGTTGGTGCAGGCCAGCGGGGAGGTGAAAAATGTTCAACTCTCTTGAGCGAATGCGCACGGCGATCAGCTGGCGCGATGGCGGGCTGGCCCACTCATCAAGGCCATGGGTGGCAGGCGCTCTGGCAGCGATGACCATCAGCGTTTTGTGTAGCACCGCAGCCTGGGCCCAAACAAGCGCCTTCCCGGGCATTGGCCGCACCGCCACTGCCCAAGAAGTCAAGGCCTGGGACATCGACGTGCGCCCCGACTTCAAAGGCCTGCCTGCAGGCTCAGGCACGGTGGCCAAAGGGCAAGACATCTGGGAAGCCAAGTGCGCGTCGTGTCACGGCATCTTTGGCGAGAGCAATGAAGTCTTCACGCCCTTGATTGGCGGCACCACCAAGGACGACGTGAAAACCGGCCGTGTGGCGCGGCTCACGGACGCTGCCTTTCCGGGCCGCACCACCTTGATGAAGGTGCCCACACTCAGCACGCTGTGGGACTACATCTACCGCGCCATGCCCTGGAACGCGCCCAAGACCTTGACGCCTGACGAGGTTTACGCCGTCACCGCCTTCATGCTCAACCTGGGTGGCGTGGTGCCCGACAAATACACGCTGAGCGACCGCAACATGGCGCAGACGCAAGCGATGCTGCCCAACCGCCATGGCATGCGCACCGACCATGGCTTGTGGCCCGGTCGCAGCATCGGCAACGGGGGCAAGCCCGATGTGAAGGCAGTGGCCTGCATGAAAGACTGCGCCACCGAGCCCACGGTGGCTTCCTTCCTGCCCGACTTTGCGCGCAACGCCCACGGCAACCTGGCCGAGCAAAACCGGCTGGTGGGCGCGCAGCGCGGGGTGGACACCACCCGCAGCACGGGCAGCGTACCAACCACCGCTGCCACTGCCGCTGCGGTTGCCACAGCTGCCGCGGCGCCCGCAACCACGGCAGCCGTGGCAACAGCCGCCGCAGCAGGCCAAGCCCTGGCGCGCAAACACAACTGCCTGACCTGCCACGGTGTCGACAACAAGGTGGTGGGCCCATCGCTGAAAGACGTGGCCAAGAAGTACGCCGGCCGCGCCGACGCCGTGCCCTACATGGCACAAAAAATCCGCGCGGGCAGCGCTGGCGTGTGGGGCCCCATTCCCATGCCCGCGCAAACCCTGAACGCCGAAGATGCCCAAGCCATCGCACAATGGCTGGCTGATGGCGCGAAGACGTAGGCCCCATGCCCTCGCTCTCGATCCGTCCCCAAGGAGAAAACCCCATGCATTCCCGTCGACAAGTGCTTAGCACCAGCGCCCAGGTCGCTGGTCTTTTGGCTGGGGCTGGCCTGCTGCCCGCCACGGCCCAGGCCGCCTGGACCCAAGCCGCCTTTGATGCCAAGACCCTGGCCGAGGCCGCCAAGGCGCTGGGCGGCAGTGCCCCTGTTGAAAGTAAGGACGTCACCATCACCGGGCCTGACATCGCCGAAAACGGCGCGGTCGTGCCGGTGGGCTGCAGCACCACACTGGCCGGCGTGAAGCGCCTGGCGCTGATGGTGGAAAAGAACCCCAGCGCGCTGGCCGCGGTGTTTGATGTGAGCGACGCGGTTGAAGCCAGCTTCAACACCCGCGTGAAGATGGGCCAGTCGTCCAACGTTTTTGCCGTGGCCTTCATGGCCGACGGCAAGGTGTTGTACGCCGCCAAGGAAATCAAGGTCACGCTCGGCGGCTGCGGCGGCTGATCCCCACTTTAGGAGAACGAACATGGCAGATCCGATGCGCATTCGCGCCCAAGTTGCCGGTGATAAAGCCACCGTGCGTGTGCTGATGAGCCACGAAATGGAAACCGGCCAACGCAAAGACTCGGCCGGCAAGACCATTCCAGCCTGGTTCATCCAGGAAATCACTGCTGCGCACAACGGCAAACCCGTGCTCAGCGCGCAGTGGGGTCCTTCGGTGGCCAAGAACCCGTTCATGCAATTCACGGTCAAAGGCGCCAAGGCCGGCGACAAGATCACCGTGAACTGGGTTGACAACAAGGGTGACAAGCGCACCGACGAAGCCACCGTGTCCTGATGGCGGCCAGGGCTGAAAAGCGCCTCAACCGATTCCGCTACGACAACAAAGCATAGGCGAGACAACGATGCGCAGGTTCCTATCACTGGGTGCGTTGGCAGTGGCCAGTGCAGTGCTGCCGGCCAGCTTGGCTTGGGGCCAAGGCAAGACAGCGGCTGACGGCATCGCCGAGTACCGCAAGATGCTGGAGGACGGCAACCCGGCCGACCTGTTCGAAGCCAAGGGTGAAAGCCTGTGGAAGACCGCGCGCGGCCCCAAGAACGCCACGCTCGAAAAGTGCGACCTGGGCAAGGGCCCGGGCGTCGTCAAAGGTGCTTTTGTCGAGCTGCCGCGCTTCTTTGTCGACACCGGCAAGATGCAAGACCTGGAGTCTCGCTTGGTCACCTGCATGGAAGTCCTGCAAGGCTTCAACGGCGCCGAGATAAGCAAGACTGCCTTTGGCCGGGGCGAGCAAAACAACGTCACCGCCTTGGCCACCTGGGTGGCAGCCGAATCGCGTGGCTTGCGCTTCAACCTGCCGCAAGGGCACGCCGAAGAAAAGAAGAGCTACGAGATCGGCAAGCGCGTGTTCTTCTACCGCGGTGGGCCGATGGACTTTTCCTGCGCGGGTTGCCACAGCGTGGACGGCCAGCGCATACGCCTGCAGGACCTGCCCAACCTGACCAAGAACCCGGGTGACGGCGTGGGCTTTGCAGCCTGGCCGGCCTACCGGGTGAGCAACGGCCAGATGTGGAGCATGCAGTTGCGCCTGAACGACTGCTTCCGCCAGCAGCGCTTTCCGTACCCAGGCTTTGGCTCAGAAATCACCGTGGCGCTGGGCACCTACATGGGTGTCAACGCCAAGGGCGCGATGTCCATCGCGCCGGCCATCAAGCGCTGAAGCCGCGGAGCAAACCTCACATGAAAAAAAGCAATTCTCTTTGGGCGCTGGCCGCGTTTGCCGTGGTGGCCACCGCCTGTTCCACCTTGCCTTCGGGCGCGGCGCTGGACGCCGGGACCACCGCGCTGATGAAGGCGTCGTTTCGCGACGAAGGCATTGCCAAGTCCGACCGGGTCAACCAGGACCTGGGCCAGTCGGCCTGCTCCAGCGACAAACCACCGTCCGATGCGGTGGCTGACCAGATCATGGCCCAGGCCAAGGCCAGCGTGAAGTGGCCTGCCGGTGGCCAGTATCTGGGCGACTGGCGCGAGGGCGAAAGGATCGCGCAAAACGGCCGTGGCATGACCTGGACCGACAGCTCCACCGCCACCAGCGCCAACGGCGGCAGCTGCTACAACTGTCACCAACTCAGCCAGGCCGAAATCAGCTACGGCACCATCGGCCCCAGCCTGTACAACTACGGCAAGAACCGCGGCATTCGCGACGTGCTGGCGCCCACCGCGCAGCCCATCATCGAGTACACCTGGACCAAGATCTACAACAGCAAGTCCTTCAGCGCCTGCTCCAACATGCCGCGCTTTGGCCATGCCCAGTTGCTAGACGAAAAGCAGATTGCCCACGTGATGTCGCTGCTGCTCGACCCCAAGTCCCCGGTCAACCAGTAAGCCCAGTCAGCACGAGCCCGGCACTGCCGGGCTTTTTCTGCCACCAAACATAAGCAGCCACTTATCATGAGCTTGAGCAAACGCGACTTCCTGCAGGTGCTGACGGCAGCTTCTGTGGCCGGCATGGGCTTGACCCGCTACGCCGAAGCCGACGCCGCCACCGCCGAGCAGGGTCTGTACGACCTGCCGCCGTTGGGCACCGGCACCGGTTTCGTCAGCTTCCTGCACATGACCGACTGCCACGCGCAGCTGCTGCCCATTCACTTTCGCGAGCCCAGCGTCAACCTGGGGCTGGCCGGCATGCAAGGCCAGCTGCCGCACCTCGTGGGTGAGCAGCTGTTGAAGAAGGCCGGCATCCGCCCGGGCACCCAGCTGGCGCATGCCTTCACTTACATTGACTTTGAACGCGCCGCGCGCCGCTACGGCAAGGTGGGCGGCTTTGCGCACCTGGCCACCTTGGTCAAGCGCCTGAAGGCCAGCCGCCCCGGCGCACTGCTGCTCGACGGCGGCGACACTTGGCAGGGCAGCGCCACCAGCCTGTGGACCAACGCCCAAGACATGGTCGACGCCTGCAAGGCGCTGACGGTGGACGTGATGACGGGCCACTGGGAGTTCACTTACGGCATGCAGCGGGTGAAGGAAATCGTCGAAAAAGACTTTGCCGGCCGCGTTGACTTTGTGGCCCAGAACATCAAGACCAGCGACTTCGGTGACCCGGTTTTCAAGCCCTATGTGATGAAGGAGATGAACGGCGTGAAAGTGGCCATCGTCGGCCAGGCCTTCCCCTACACACCGATTGCCAACCCCCGCTACCTGGTGGCCGACTGGGAATTTGGCATTCAAGACGCCAACATGCAAAAGGTGGTGGACGAGGCCCGCGCACAGGGCGCCAAAGTGGTGGTCCTGCTCAGCCACAACGGCATGGACGTGGACTTGAAGATGGCTGGCCGCGTGCGTGGCATCGACGCCATCTTTGGTGGCCACACCCACGACGGCGTGCCGCTGGCCGTGCCGGTGCAAAACGCGGGCGGCACCACGCTGGTGACCAACGCCGGCAGCAACAGCAAGTTCCTGGGCGTGATGGACTTCGAGGTCAAGGACGGCAAGGTCAGCCAGCACCGCTACCGCTTGCTGCCCATCTTCAGCAACATGCTCAAACCCGACCCCGAGATGGACGCACTGATCACCAAGGTGCGTGCACCCTTCGCCGCCAAGCTGAGCGAAAAGCTGGCCGTCACCGATGGCCTGCTCTACCGCCGTGGCAACTTCAACGGCAGCTGGGACCAGCTGCTGTGCGACGCCCTGATGGACGTGCAAGGCGCTGAAGTGGCCTTCAGCCCCGGCTTTCGCTGGGGCACCACGCTGCTGCCAGGCCAGGCCATCACCCGCGAGCTGATGATGGACCAGGTGGCGGTGACCTACCCCTACGCCACCGTCACGCCCATGAGCGGCGAAATGATCAAGACCATCTTGGAAGACGTGGCTGACAACCTGTTCAACCCCGACCCCTACTACCAGCAAGGCGGCGACATGGTGCGCGTGGGTGGCCTGCAGTACAGCCTGGCGCCGCTGGAGAAGATGGGTTCACGCATCAGCGACCTGCGCCTGGGCGGCAAGTTGCTAGAGGCGGGCAAGACCTACAAGGTGGCCGGCTGGGCGCCGGTGGCTGAAGAGGCCAGCAAGGCCGGCAACAAGCCCGTGTGGGACGTGCTGGAAACCTGGCTCAAGGGCCAAAGCGGCGGCCGCGTCAGCGCCCGCAAGATCAACACGCCGCGGCTGCTGGGTGTGCAAGGCAACCCCGGGCTGGCGTAGGCTTACGGCTTTGGCCAGACCGGCCCCACTTTTCAGGAGCAAGACCGATGGGCATTCCACAATTTCTCGCAGCACTTCTGCTGGCCTTGGTGGCCTTCACCGCATCGGCACAAGACACCGTCGTCTATCACATCGACGACGCCGCCACGCAGGGGCTCAAGGGCCTGCGCAACATCCGCAACCACCTGGACGTGGACCCCAGTGCCAAGATTACGGTGGTCACGCATGCCAACGGTGTGGACTTCTTGATGGAAGGTGCCAAAGACCCCAGCGGCGGCGCCTTCGCCGGCCCCGTGGCGGCGCTGGTGGCGCGCGGCGTGAAGTTTGAGGTGTGCGAGATCACGCTGAAAAACCGCAACCTCAAGCGCGAGCAGTTCCTGCAAGAGGCTGACTTCACACCCTCGGGCGTGGTGCGCATCGCCAAGCTGCAAAAGCTTGGGTCGGCCTACATCAAGCCCTGAGCCTCATCGAGGTCAGGTGCCTCACACACACCGCTGAGTTAGGAAGCTGGGAATGACAGGTTCACGAGTACGGGGGCTGCTGTTGGCCATCACCGTCATGATCACTGGTGGCACCGCTGCGGCGGCCGACCACAAGCGGGCTGAAGAGATCGTGCAGGGCAAGTGCTTCATCTGCCATGGCGCAGATGGCGAAAGCTCCAGCCCCGTGTTTCCGCGCCTGGCGGGCCAGCACGCTGGCTACCTGGCGCGCCAGCTGGCCGACTACAAGAGCGGCCGCCGCAAAAGCAGCGCCATGCAGCCCATGGTGGAAGACCTATCCGAGGCGGACTTTGCCGCCCTGGGCCAGTTCTTCGAGACCCGAAGCGTTCACTTTCATGCGGTGGACGACACCGAGCTGGCCCAGATGGGGCGTTTCATCTACCTGCGCGGCAACCCCTATTCAGGCGTGCCGGCCTGCGCCAGTTGCCATGGTGCCACCGGCCAAGGCAACGCCACCCTGCCGCGCCTGGCCGGCCAGCATGCGCAGTACACGGAACGCCAGCTCAAGGCCTTCAACCAGCGCGAGCGCACCAACGACAACGCGGTGATGCACAGCGTTGCCGTGAAGTTGACCGAGCTGGAGTTGAAGGCGGTGGCCAGTTACCTCAGCGGGTTGAAGTAAAGCGCGTCGGTCGTTTCAGCGCGGCAAGATGCGTGAGGCCAGCGGTTTGGGCACGTAGTCGGGCACAAAGCGGCACTCAGCCGGCTGCGCGGCACGCAGCTGTCGGCAGCGGTCGGCAATGCCTGCGGGGCTGGGCTTTTGGCCCTTGTCCACCCAATTCAGCAGCGCTTCAAACAGCGGCGGGTACATCGCGTCGCCCCAGTAGCTGTGCTCGCTGGAGTCCACAAAGGTTTGCACCAGTCGGTCGCCGTTGCCGGCGGCCGTCATGCGCTGGCGCAGCGTGTCGCCGCCTTCCACGAACACGGTGGCGTCACCGATGCCGTGCGCCGTCAGCACCGGCACGGCAAAGCGGCCGCGGTTGTCGGTGTCAGCGGCAAAGCGCGCCACGGCGGCTAGGTCGGCCTTGAAACGGGGCACGCCGGCGTTCAGCGCCGCGTCGTCGGGCGAGCCCACGTAGCGCACCCCGGCGTTGCCAAAGGGGCTGACGCCGCCGTTCTTGGTGGTGATGTCACGGAAGGTGAAGGTGGCGTAATTGACGTGCCCGGCCACCGAGCTCTCGGGAATCTTCAGCACCGTGGCAATGGTCCTGAGCTTGGCCGCCTGCTCGGGCGAGCGCTGTGCAGCCGGTCGGCCGGTGCCCAGGCATTCGTCCACACGCTTGGCGACCTCGGCGTTGTTCAGCTTGCTGTCGGCTGGCAGCCCGATGGGCAAGGGGTAGGCCGGCTCGTCGGGCCGCGGGTGGTTGTTGCACAGGTACTGGTAGATGGCTCGCAGGTCGACCCGGAAGTCGTAGGTCGCCGGGCCGGCCACCACCGCGCTGGTCAACAGGATGCCTTCCCAGGACTTGGGAAACATCTCGGCCGCGCGCGTGGCCACCATGCCGCCCCAGGACTGACCGTGCAGCAGCGTGCGGCGCGGCTTGGCCACGTGGTCGACAAAAATGCGGCGCACCCGTTCGGTGTCTTCAGCCGCGGTGGTGACGGCAAACCCGCCCTGGCGGAACACCGAGCCGGCCCAGGCATGGCCTTCGCTGACGGTGATGGCCCAGCGCTTGATGTCTTCGTCGTTGCGCTGGGGGCTGGTCGGGCCCAGTGAGGGGCCGCCGTGCGCGTGCACCACCAGCACGCCGCTCCATTGCGCGGGCATGACGATCAGGTAGTGCGAAGAAGCCGAGTCCTGGCCGCGCAGGCAGCGGGCGCCGGCGGGCACGCCTTCGGGGCAGGCCTGGGCTTGCGGTGGCGCTTCAGGCGGCGCTGCCGGGGGGCTGGCACAACCGGCCAGGGCCAGGATGGAGGCGCCCAGCAGAGACAGACGGTTGGTTCGGTGGGGCAAGATGTGGATGGGCATAGGGCTTCTGGGGTGAAATGTGAGCTTGTGTCCGCCGCAAAAGGGCGCTGCTGCCAGAGCGGCCGCAATGCCACCAGGCATCTCAGTTGCCCGCAGCAGTGCTCGTCATGGCTTCAGCATCATGGATGCAGCTGCAGCTGGGTCAACTCAGGGCTTGCCCTTGCAGGCCCGTTGCAGCGCCTCATCGCTGGTGCCGAGTGGCATCGCCAAGGCGCTCAGGGCCCTATGGGGCGACTCGTCACGCGACCGTGGGACGGGTCGGCCGGGTTGACCATGTCGCTGGCGTCAGGCGCAATGGGCGGGTGTTCGCGCAGCGACTGCTCAAACGCCATCACCATGCGCCGCATCGGGCCGCGCACCCAGCCGTCGTCCATCGCGGCGTCGGTTTCTTCCTTGGGGTCGCGCAAGATGTTGAACAGCGCTGGTGTTTCCAGGTGAATAGGCCCCTGGTTGGGCTCTCGCTCCAGGATGAAGTGCAGCTTCCAATGCCGCCACTTGGCGGCCCGCAGTTCGCTCTTGATGTAGAACAGAAAGCCTTCGCGCGCCGAGCGCTCGGCAGCACCGGTCCACCAGCCCAACTGGTTGACGCCGTCGATGGGCCGGTCGCTGGGCAGCACGCCGCCCGCAGCGGCAATCAGCGTCGAATACAGGTCGGTGACGTGCACGATGTCGTCGCTGACCTGGCCGCTGACCACACGGCCCGGCCAGCGCACGATCAAGGGCACGCGCAGGCCGCCTTCCATGGCGGTGTGGTAGGTGCCGGTCCAGGGCCCAGCAGTGCCGCGCCAGGGGCGGCGGAACTCGGGGCCGTTGTCGCTGGCAAAGATGAACAGCGTGTTGTCTTCGATGCCCAGCGCCTTCACCGCGTCCAGCAGCTGGCCCACGCGGTGGTCCATCTCGATCATCGAGTCGGCAAACTCGCCCACCCCGCTCTTGCCCGCAAAGTCGGGGTGTGGCAGCGTCGGGAAGTGCAGGTGCGTGAGCGGCACGTACAGGAAGAAGGGCTGCTCCCCGCCCGCGTGTTGGCGCATGAAGTGGATCGAGCGTTCGGTCAGTTCGCTGTCGATCAGCCGGCGCTTGGCCAGGTCGTATTCGGCCACTTTGCGCGCGCTGTGGCCGGCAATGCCTTCCATCACCTGCGGCACGTCCACCACCGTGGGGTCGAAGCCGGGCGAGCTGGTGAACAGGGTTTCGTTGCTGGTGCGTGGTATGCCGTACCACTCGTCAAAGCCGCGCTGGTGCGGGTAGCGGCCGTCGCGGTCGCCCAGGTGCCACTTGCCGAACATGCCGGTGGCATAACCGGCGTCTTTCAGCACCTGCGGCAGCGTGCGTTCCCAGGGGTGTATGCCCTGCGGCAGACCGGCTGGCACCGACTGCAGCGCGCCAGTGCGTATGGGGTGGCGGCCCGTCATCAGCGCTGACCGTGTGGGCACACAGTCGCTCTCGACGTTGAAGTTCAGGCACTTCAGGCCGGCTTGCGCCAGCGCGTCGATGCGCGGCGTGGGCGCACCGCGCAGCGCGCCGCCGCCGTAGCAGCCCAGTTCGCCCCAGCCCAGGTTGTCAGCCAGCACCAGAACGATGTGGGGAGGTTTCTTTTTCGTCGGCATGCTCAGTCCAGCGAGATCTTGCGTTCCTTGATCAACCTGGCCCAGCGTTCGCGGTCCTGGACCATCTTTTGTTGAAACGCCTCGGGCGTGGTCGCCACGATTTCCATCGCCGCATTGTGCAAGTGCTGCTTGACGGCCGGGTCAGTCAGGCTCTCTTCGACGCTGCGGCGCAGCCGGGCCAGCACCGCCGGTGGTGTGCCTTCCACGGCGAACAGGGTCGACCACTGCGGCACGTCGATGTCACCGGCCCCGCTTTCGGCCAGCGTGGGCGTGTCGGGCAGCATCGACGAGCGGCTGCGGGTGCTGACGGCCAACGCCACCAGCTTGCCGGACTTGATGTGCGGCAGCACCGCCGCAGCCCCCAGCACCGCCACGGTGACCTGGCCCGCAATGACGTCCGTCACCGCCTGGCCGCCGCCCTTGTAGGGGATGTGCAGCAGGTCGATGCCCAGGTTCTGGGAAAACAGCTCACCGATCAGGTGTTGTCCCGAGCCCTGGCCCGAGCTGGCATAGGGAATCTGGTTGGGCTTGCTGCGCGCGCGGGCTTGTAAGTCCTTGATCGATTTCAGGCCCGATGACGCGGCCGTCACCACCACGATGGGCTGGATGGACAGCACCGCGATCGGCGTGAACGACTTCGTCAAGTCCCAGGGCATGGTCCTGAACAGCGGCAGCAGCGACACCGAGTCCGACGCCACCAGAAAAGTGTGATGGTCCTTGGGCGCGCGTAGCACCGCATCCACGCCCAAGGCACCGTTGGCGCCGGGCTTGTTGTCGACCACCACCGTCTGGCCCAGGCGTTTGCGCAGGCTGTCGGCCACCACGCGGGCGGCCACGTCGTTGGAGCCGCCTGGCGGAAATGGCACCACCAGCGTGATGGGTTTGCTGGGCCAGTCCTGCGCCAGCACGGCCAACGGCGCCAGGGCTAAGGCCAGCAGCGCCCACAGCGATTGGCGGCGAGCGTGCAGCGATAGGGGCAGAGGCATGCGGCTTCCTGATGGTGAGTAGGCAAGCACTGTAGGACCCAAACGTCAGCTTCAGCTCAGTTGTTTTGTTCTTTTTTCTTCCACTCGGCGCAAGTGCTGAGGACGGTCGAGTTGCTTGCTGGGGTCACCCGCAACCCGGCCTTGTGGCCCGAACCGTTCACTTGCTGCTGCCTGTACTGCTGCTTGCGCTAGGCTTGCGCCATGCACATCACCACCCAGACCCAGCTGCGGGCCTTGTACGCAGCCCCCAAAGAGCGCGCCGTGAAGAAGCAGCTGGCGCAGTTGGATCCA
Source organism: Betaproteobacteria bacterium (assembly GCA_043743835.1). Taxonomy (GTDB): domain Bacteria; phylum Pseudomonadota; class Gammaproteobacteria; order Burkholderiales; family Burkholderiaceae_C; genus Rubrivivax. The sequence goes on along the minus strand of JAYTVT010000067.1, from coordinate 66,599 downwards.
CACTGCCAGCGCTTCATCGCGCTGTCGCCCTATGTGGTGCTGGCCACCGGTGCCGCGGCAGGTGACATGGACGCTTCGCCCCGCGGCGGCGCGCCGGGCTTTGTGCAGTGTGTGGACGCCCACACGCTGTTGTTGCCCGACGCACCCGGCAACAACCGGCTGGACTCGCTGGAAAACATCGTTGCCACCGGACGCGTGGGCCTGCTCTTCATGGTGCCCGGCGTGGACGAGACCTTGCGGGTCAACGGCCGCGCGGTGCTGTCGCTGGACCCCACCGATATCGTGCGCTGCACCGACGAGCGGCGCGCACCGGTGCTGGTCATCCGCGTCACGGTCGAAGCTGCTTACCTGCATTGCGCCAAGGCGCTGATGCGGTCATCCTTGTGGTCACCCAAGGCCCAGGTGGTGCGCACAGCCTTGCCAACCGCGGGTCAGATGTTGATGGACCAGACCGGTGTGCAAACGCCCATCGAGACGCCGGAAGAGATGCGCAAGCGCTATGAGCCGGATCTGTAGCTCTGCCGCCACCTTCGCCACCACCCTTGTCTTCAGACGCCCAGAGGCCCTTGGATGAAACCTGCTTCCGAACTGCGCAGCGCACGTTGGTTTGCGCCCGACGACTTCCGCTCCTTTGGCCACCGCTCGCGCGTGATGCAGATGGGTTACGCCCCGGCCGACTGGGTGGGCAAACCCATCATCGCCATCGTCAACACCTGGAGCGACGCCAACCAGTGCCACACGCACTTCAAGCAACGGGTGGAAGACGTCAAACGCGGTGTGCTGCAAGCCGGCGGTTTCCCGCTGGAGCTGCCGGCTATCTCTTTAAGCGAAAGCATGGTCAAGCCCACCACCATGCTCTACCGCAACTTTCTGGCCATGGAAACCGAAGAGCTGCTGCGCAGCCATCCAGTGGACGGCGCGGTGCTGATGGGCGGCTGCGACAAGACCACGCCGGGCCTGTTGATGGGCGCGCTGAGCATGGGCCTGCCCTGCATCTACCTGCCCGCCGGGCCCATGTTGCGTGGCAACTGGAAGGGCCAGGTGCTGGGCAGTGGCAGCGACGCCTTCAAGTACTGGGACGAACGCCGCGCTGGCAGGCTGAGTGATCAAGCCTGGCAAGAAATGGAGGCCGGCATCGCGCGCAGCCATGGCACCTGCATGACCATGGGCACGGCCGCCACCATGATGGGTATCGCCGAGGCCATTGGCTTCACGCTGCCCGGTGCCAGCAGCATCCCGGCAGCCGACGCCAACCACGTGCGCATGTCGGCCGAATGCGGCCGCCGCATCGTGCAGATGGTGTGGGACGACCTGACGCCGGCCAGCATGCTGTCGCGCCGGAATTTTGAGAACGGCATCGCGGTGGCCATGGCCATGGGCTGCAGCACCAACGCCATCATCCACCTGGTGGCCATGTCGCGCCGCGCCGGCCATGCGGTGACGCTGGACGACTTTGACCAGGCCAGCCGCCGCGTGGGGGTCATCGCCAACATCCGGCCCAGTGGTGAGAAGTACCTGATGGAAGACTTTTACTACGCCGGTGGCTTGCCCGCGCTGATGAACACGATGCGCCAGCACCTGCACCTGGACGCACGCTGCGTGAATGGCCGCACCGTGGGTCAGAACATCGAAGGCGCAGAGGTTTACAACGCCGACGTCATTCGGCCGCTGGACCAACCGATCTACGCCGAAGGTGCGCTGGCTGTTTTGCGCGGCAACATCGCGCCCGACGGCGTGGTCATCAAGCCCAGTGCCTGCCTGCCCCACCTGCTGCAGCACACCGGCCGCGCGCTGGTGTTTGACGACTACCCGGCGCTGAAAAGAGCCGTCGACGACCCGGACCTGGACGTGACGGCCGACGACATCCTGGTGCTGCGCAACGCTGGCCCCAAGGGCGCGGGCATGCCCGAGTGGGGCATGCTGCCCATCCCCACCAAGCTCCTGAAGCAAGGCGTGAAGGACATGCTGCGCCTGAGTGATGCCCGCATGAGCGGCACCAGCTATGGCGGCTGCCTGCTGCATTGTTCGCCCGAGGCCTACATCGGCGGCCCGCTGGCGCTGGTGCAAACGGGCGACACCATCACCGTGGACGTGCCCGCACGCAGCATCCACCTCAACATCAGCGCCGACGAATTCGCCCGCCGCCAGGCTGCTTGGCGGCCGCTGCCGCGCCGCTACGAGCGGGGCTATGGCTGGATGTTTGGCCAACACATCCTGCAGGCCGACCAGGGCTGTGACTTCGACTTTCTGGAAACCAGCTTTGGTGCGCCGGTGCCAGAACCCGTCATCTTTTGACAGACCCATCGGCGTGTTTCAGGACGGTGCTCACCGTCAGCGAAAGGTGGGGGAAGCGTGTCGACCTGGTGCGGGGCAGGTGATCGGCAGCCCCGAGCAAGCCCGCGCCGCTGCGGCAATCAGCCCATGGCCTGAAACAGGCTGTCGGCCTCGACCCGGTTGCGCCCGCCAGCCTTGGCGCGGTACATGGCCTGGTCGGCGCGGCGCACCAGTTGATCGGCACTCTCGTCGGCGCGCCAGACGGCCAAGCCAAATGATGCGCTGACCGGCCCGTCACCAGGCGGCAGCACCCGCAGGGCCAGCAGGGCCAAACGCAAGCGTTCTGCCAGCACGCTGGCTTGTGCCAGCGACGTGCCAGGCAGCAGCAACAAGAACTCTTCACCGCCGTAACGCGCCACCTGGTCGCCGGCACGAAGCGCAGCCGCCAGACCAGTGGCAACCGCTTTCAGCACGTCGTCGCCCGTGGCGTGGCCGTGGCGGTCGTTGACCGACTTGAAGTGGTCCACGTCCACCAGCAAAACGCTCAAGGGGCTGCCGCTTCGCTGGGCGTGTTTGATGGCGGCCTCCAGGTCCTGGTCGATCTGGCGGCGGTTCCAGATCCCCGTCAACGCGTCGTGCGTGGCCAGGGCTGCAATGTGTTGAAGCGAAGCGCGCAGCCGCGCGCGCAGGCGGCTGATGTAGCTGGCGGCGGCGGCAAACCAGATGGAACTGCCGACCACGAGGACGGAGATGACGGCGTCGCGGCGCAGGTCCAAAGCCTCGGGGTAGAGCTGGTGCCGCAGCAAGGTGGCGGCGCTGTAGCTGGCCAGCACATAGATGGCCAGCAGTATCAGATCCCGCGGCTGCAGACGCAGCATGCCAAAGATGAAGATCACGCTGTAAAAGGGAGCCGCCACAAACTGCACTTCCGGGCCTAGAACCAGGATCAGCGGCACCATGGTCACCCCCAAAGCGGTCTGCAATCCTGTCAGTGAGGGATCGGTGAAACGCTCGTTCCAGCCGCTCAAAAAGGCCAGAAGCAAACCCAGGTTGATGAGCGCAAAGCTCAGGGCCACGGTTTTCAGCGCGTCGCTGGGAAACAGACCCAGAAAGGTGCACAGGGCCAGGATCAACAGACCCAGGGCATAGGTCGACGAGGCCATGCCAAAGCGACGCAGACGCAGCGTCTGGTGCTTGGCGCCAGCCGTGGCGGCAGGGGCAGGTGAGATGGGATGAAGGGGCGTGTTCGGCATGGAGCGGCGCCGCCCGGGTTGGGGCTGCACTGTTGACGCTATCGACCGTTAGTGGCCCCGACTTGAGTCCAGGATGCGCCTTGAACGGGACATGCGGTCGGCTTGCACGTCCGCCATGGCAGCTTCAGCCCGCAGCCAGCTGAAGGTGGGCACGGCTGACAAACTGCCGGGGCTGGCCAGTGCAGGGGTCGGTGAAGGCCATGGCGCGGGCCAGCAGCTGCAACGGCGCGCTGAAGTCGGGCTCATCGCCGTCGGCCATCTCGGGCCACAGCCGCGGGTAGATGCGGTCGCCCAGGATGGGCAGCCCCAGTGCATTCATATGCGCCCGCAGCTGGTGGCGGCGGCCGGTCAGGGGCAGCAGGCGGTAGTGAGCCAGATCGGCGGCGGTGCTCGGCTGCGATGTGGGGTCCCAACGCGCCCACTCGGCCGGTGTTGTTCGCGTGCGCCCGATCAGTTCGACGCGGGTGTGAGCATTGGGCTCGCCCGGCACCGTTTGCATTTGCATGAAGCCGCGTCCGCCGGGTTCTTGCAAACGGCTGCTGTACTGAAGGGGAAAGGCCAGGTCGTCGCGCCAAGGCGCTACCGCCTCATAGACCTTGTAGACCTGCCGGTCACGCAGCAGCGCGTGGTAGCCCGCGCGCTCGGCTGGCTGCACGGTGAACACCAGCACACCGGCGGTTTCGCGGTCGAGCCTGTGCATGGGCGTCAAGGTGGGGATGCCCAGCAGCCGGATCAGCCTTACCAGAGCTGTCTCTTGCAGGTAGCGGCCCGCGGGCGCAACCGGCAAGAAGTGCGGCTTGTCGACCACCACCAGGTGTTCGTCCTGGTGCAGCAGCGTCAGCTCAAAAGGCACCCTCGGTTCCGGCGGCGGCGCGCGCCAGTACCACACCACTTCGCCGGGTAGGCAAGGGCTGTTCCAGCGCAGCGGCTGGCCCCGGGTATCCATGACCAGGCCTTGCGCAAGGCGCTGGGGCCAGTCGGGCACGCCAGGCATGCGCTGGGTCAGAAACTCGCCCAGCACGCACCAGGGCCCAGGCGCCAGCGCCACGCGGCTGGCGTTGACGCCGTCGCGCGGTGGTGGCGACCAGCCGGGGATGCTGCGGCCCATGGGTCAGCCGGGGTCGGTGTCGAGCTGGCGGGCGCGCTGCAGGCGCCAGGCTTCGTCGGGGTGGCGGGGGTCAAAGACCTGGTCCACGGTGCGCGCGGTTTCTTGCAGTTGGGTGTCCAGTGCCACGCGCTTGTCGAACACAAAACACTCGCCCTGCCAGTCTTGCGCGGCGTCGGGCAGCTGCGCAAAGTAGTTCAGGATGCCGCCGTCCAGCTGCCACACCTGCAGCCCCAAGGAGCGCAGCCAGGGCGCGGTCTTGTCGCAGCGGATGCCGCCGGTGCAATACATGGCCACCGGCTGCTGCTGCGCCCGCCAGGTGGGCGCGTGGGCCAGCACATAGGCCACGAAGTCACGGAAGTTGTGCACCTGCGGGTCTTGCGCGCCGCGAAAGTGGCCCAGGCGGTACTCAAAGTGGTTGCGGTTGTCCAGCACCACGGCTTGGCCTTGCGCCAACAGAGCGCGCCATGCGCTGGGCGAAAGATGGCTGTCGTCGTGCTCGTCAGGGGCAGGCAAAGCCGCTGCCGCCCCCAAGGCATCGGTCAGACCCAGGGCCACGATTTCGGGCTTGACGCTCACTTTCAAGCGGCCAAAGGGTGGGCTCAAGCAGGCGCTGCGCTTGAAGGCCATGCCGCTGAACGCACCGTCCAGAAAGTGAGCCGCCGTCACGGTCGCTTCAAAGAGATCGACCGCGCTGGACGAGCCCGCCACAGTGCCGTTGATACCCTCGGCGGCCAGCACGATGCTGCCCTGCAGGCCACGCGCTGCTGCGCGCATCGCGTCAGCTGCCAGGCGCGGCTGGGGCAAGGGCACAAAGCGGTAGAAGGCGCTGTGCTGCAACACGAGGTCGCTGGAGGGGGGCAGGGCGGTCATCGACCCACATTCTCGCTGCCGGGTGGGCTGTGGATAGACTTCGGCTCTCGCCTCTGGGGCGCTGGCTGTGGGGAATGGATGCGACTTTCGTGCTGGAGGTGTCTGCTGGTGACCTTGGCGCTGTGCCTGGGGCTGGGTGCCGTGGCGCAAGAGCGCGCGCCCACCGAGCGCCGCGTGGCGCTGGTGATCGGCAACGCCGCCTACAAGAGCGCGCCGCTGCAAAACCCCGTCAACGACTCGCGCGCGATGGCCAAGACCTTGCGCGGCTTGGGCTTCGACGTCATCGAGCGGCAGAACCTGTCGCGCGAGGCGTTTTCTGGCGTGGTGCGCGAGTTTGGCGACAAGCTGCGTGGCGCGTCGGTGGGCCTGTTCTACTTTGCCGGCCACGGCTTGGCGGTGAAGGGCCGCAACTTCCTGGTGCCGGTGGATGCCGACATCGCGCGTGAAGACGAGGTGGCCTACCGCAGCTTTGATGTGGGCGAAGTGCTGGACAAAATGGACTCGGCGCGCACACCCATCAACCTGGTGCTGCTGGACGCCTGCCGCAACAACCCCTTTGCGCGTTCGTTCAAAACCAGCCAAACCGGCCTGGCGCAGATGGACGCACCTGCCGGCACCTTGATTGCGTTTGCCACCGCGCCAGGCTCGGTGGCGCAGGACGGCGACAGCGGCGGCAATGGCCTGTACACCGGTGCCTTGCTCAAGCACCTGGGCACGCCGGGTCTGGCCGTGGAGCAGATGTTCAAACGGGTGCGGGTTGACGTGGTGGCGGCGTCCAAGAACAGCCAGGTGCCCTGGGAAAGCTCTTCACTCAGCCGCGACTTCAGTTTTGCGCGGGCCGCACAGGCGATGGCCTTGCCCGGCAACGCGGCGGCCGCAACCGCACCCAGCTTTGCCGCCACCGAACTGGCGCTGGAACTGGCGTTCTGGGATGCCGTCAAGGACAGCCGCGATCCGGCCGACTACCGGGCCTATCTGGAGCAGTACCCGCAGGGGCGCTTTGCGTCGTTGGCGCGCTTGCGCAGCACCGCTCCACCCGCCGCGACGGCTGCGCCGAGCTCAGGGCCATCGGCCCCGCCCGCGCCCGCCATCGTGACGGCACCCGCAGCTGTGGCAACAACGGCTGCAACAACGGCTGCAACAGCAGCAGTTGCCCCCGCTGCAACATCTTCCTCGGCCCCGCGCAGCAGCGTCGTGCGCTGGAGGCAAGGATCTGGCGAACGGTCGCTGGACCTCGGCCAGGGCCAGTTGGTCAGCGCCCAAGCCTTGTCGCCCGAAGGCCTGTACCTGGCGGCGGTGGCAGAAGGCTCGGTGGTCTGGATCGACGCGTTGCGGGCCACCGTGGTGCGCAGGACGCGCGCCTTTGATCCGGGTTCGCCCACGTCGGCGCTGCTGGCCACCGAAGCACGCTTCTCGCCCGAAGGACGCTGGTTGTTGCTGAAGCTGCAAGGTGGTGACCACATCAGCCATCGCCTGGTCGACGCAGGCACCGGCCAGGTGCTGTGGGACAAGCCCTCGCAGGACGCCCGCTTCGACGCCGAAGCACCGCGCTTGCAGTTGATCAGCGCCGGCGGCACCACCGAAGTGTTGAACCTGCCATGAGTGACGTGTCCGGCGTGGATCGGCAGCCTGCAAACGGCCCCCAGGTGTTGCGGCGGCTACAGCAGTTGAAGCCCTGGGTACCCTGGGTGCGGATGGCGAGGCTGTGGCCGAAGACGCCGCCGCTGACCCTGGTGCTGATGGCGTTGCTGTGCCTGCTGCGCCCTGCCTGGGCCGGGCAAGACTGCGGCGAACGTGCGGCCCCTACCGCGCAAGCGCTGGCGCGGGGCATGGCGCTGGGCGAGCGGGTGCGCGACCAGTTGGAGCGCAGTGGCGCCACCGCCGCCCTGGTGGCGCGGGTGGGGCTGAACCTGGGTGAGTTTGGCCAGCGCTACACCCACATCGGCATGGCCGTGCGCGACCACGTGCGCCAGCGCTGGCTGGTGCTGCACCTGTTCAACCCCTGCGGCAAGGCCGAGTCTGAAATTTCGGTGCAGCCGCTGGAGCAGTTTTATGAGGTCGACCTGTTCGCTTTTGAAGCGCTGACCCTCACGCCCAGTTACGCACTGCAAGTGGCGCTGCGCGACGTGTTCATGAACCCGGCCACCACGCGGCTGTTGCACAAGCCGGCCTACAACATGATTGCGCACCCCTTCAACACGCGCTTTCAAAACTCCAACCAGTGGATTTTGGAGATGACTGCGCTGGCCTTGGACCGCGGCGGCAGCGTCAAAGACCGCACGTCGGCGCAGGCTTGGCTGATGGCCGCGGGCTTTGAGCCCGGAACCATCCGCATCTCCAACCTGCGCCGCAGTGGCGCGCGTTTGTTCAGCCCGCACGTGAGCTTTGCTGACCATACGCCGGAAGAGTACGAGCAGCAGCTGTACAAAGTGGTCACGGTGGATGCCATCGCGCAATTCCTGGTGTCGAAAAACCCGGGTTTGGCGCGGGCCGTGGTGAATTGAGTGCTGCCCTGGTGTTTCACGCAGAACCGCGCGGCCAGCCCACCAAGGGGCAGGCGGTTTGCCACCTGCCGGATACCTTAAGAGATACGCATCGAGCCAATAGACCATGAGCAGCATGCACCTCATCGCCCTGCCCCGTTTGCATGCCGCCATGCGCTTGGTGGTGCAAGGCTTTGGCAGCAGCCCAGATGAAGTTGAAGCGGTGGTGGGCAACCTGATCGACGCCAACCTCACCGGCCACGACTCGCACGGCATTGGCATGCTGCCGCGCTACGCCAAGGCCTACTTGGAAGGTGGCTTGAAGCCCAACACCGGTGTGCGGGTGCTCCACGACAGTGGCACCCTGCTGCGCCTGGACGGCCAGGCTGGCTTTGGCCAGGTGCTGGGGGTGCAGGCCATGGCCATGGGCATCGAGCGCGCGCGGGCCCAGGGCAGCTGCATCGTGGCGCTGGGCAACGCCCACCACCTGGGGCGCATTGGCGCCTGGGCCGAACAGGCCGCGGCGGCGGGGCTGGTGTCGATGCACTTTGTCAACGTCATCTCCCGTCCCATCGTGGCGCCCTACGGCGGCGCGGATGCGCGCTTTGGCACCAACCCCTTTTGCGCTGGCGTGCCGCTCAAGGGCAGACCGCCGGTGATCCTTGACTTTGCCACCAGCGCCATCGCCCAAGGCAAGACCCGCGTGGCGCACAACCAGGGCTTGCCGGTGGAGCCCGGGCAGTTGATCGATGACCAGGGCCAGGCCACCACCGACCCGCGTTTCAGCGTGGTGCCGCCCTTTGGCGCGCTGCTTACCTTTGGCGGCGATCTGGGTGGACACAAAGCCTACGGCCTGGCCTTGATGTGCGAACTGCTGGGCGGCGCACTGGCGGCGGGCTTGACTTGCCACGAGCCGGCCGGCGGCCGCATGCGGGTGCTCAACGGCATGTTCAGCGTGCTCATCAACCCCGCCGCCTTGGGTGGTGAAGAAGCGTTTGAAGCCCAGGCCGCCAGCTTTCTGGACTGGGTGAAGGCCAGCCCCGCGCGCGAAGGCTACGGTCCGGTGCAGGTGGCGGGCGAGGCGGAGCGGATGCACCGCGCCGAGCGCACGGCCCAGGGTGTGGCCGTGGACGCCACCACCTGGCGCGAAATTCTGGAGGCCGCCACCAGCCTGGGCGTGGCCAGCGACTCGGTGCAGGCTGCTGCTGGCCTGGGTTGAGAGTGCGCAGTTGTACCCGTGCAGAGCGTCTGAGCCAGCGCCTAAAGCCCGAGAAAAAGTCTTCGCCCAAGGCCGATCGAGGCAAACCGAGCGAGTCCACCGGAACGACTGCTCGCGCCAAGGGTGAATTCACCATCTCGACCCGTCGGCGTCAGTCGACTCGCGACTCCAAAGCTGACACCTATGGCGAAGACCGATGCGCTGCCTCAGGTGCCGCATTAAGGGGCAATGACATCAAGCGTCGGGAAGTAGGTCTTGAAGCGGCCGGCGTCCCGGGTCAGCAAAGACCAACCCTCGACAGCGGCGTGGGCCCCAATGAAGAAGTCGGGCAACACCTGGCCCTTGCTGCCGCCGCGTCGGCGGTAAAGCGCGTAGGCCTTGGCTGCCAGGAATAGGGCTGGCCGAGGAACCTCGCGCAGTTCCAGCGCCATCGTGAGCACAACTTCGTCCAGGGCCTCAAGTGTCGAGAACGACAGCGACATCTCGGCGTAGATGATTGGGTTGATGGCCAAGGCATGCAGCTTGGCCTGGGCGCGCAACTGCGCTATGGACCAGTTGGCCCATTGCGGATCGTTCTGCAACACGTCCACCAAGACGTTGGTATCGACGAGCAACATCAGTCGTCGGCGCGCAGCAACTTCATCAATGCATCGGTCCGCCACGGCACGTCAGCCCGACCGCGAACCGCATCGAAGCGGTCGCGGGTCGGGTTGCGCGCGCGTCCGGCGAGTCGTGCTGGGTGGAGAACCACTTCACCGGCCGCGTTCACGGAGAATTCCACGGGCGCGCCTGGCACCAACTGCATCGCATCGCGAATACGCTTGGGAATCGTGACCTGCCCCTTGCTGGTCAGCGTCGTCGCCATGCATGCTCTCCTTGAGTGTTACCTATGGACAGAATGGTAATACATTCAAGGCTGGGCAGGACCTCCACCGACCTGTCGAACGGCAGCTGGTGCTTTTACCGCGTGTCTTCTTGTATCTTCGTTTCAGGGGGAAAAGAACGTGGTGGTGGAAGGCTGTGGAGTTGTGGTCGAAGGCAGGCGCGGTGGGCAACTCGGTAGAGTTGTCCACGGCAAGCCTGCCGGTGCGCCGAGGAATGAACGACCGTGCTTCGAGGCGCCGACCTCACCATCCCGACCCTTCAGCGACATGCGCTGCCTTGAACTCGTCGCCGCGAAGCAGCCGGTCGAATTCCTGCGCCGCCCTTGACCAGGCCCATCGCTTGGCGGCCGCCGAAACCGCCTGCACAGCGCATGACCCCACCAACCCCATCGCAATCCACGGCTGCCAGATCACCAGCGTCAGGCAGCCGAGCATCAAGCCGATGAGGGGCAGTGCGGCACGGGACAGCGTGTTGAAGGGCTGCTTGAACGTCGTCATCGCCACCACCAGGTTCAGGCCCACCGGTGACGTGAGGTAGCCGTACACCGGCAGGGCCCGTGGGCGTGGTTGCAAGCCAGCGACATTTGAATAAAAATACACACGTCAATGTACACACATGAGGCGCGACGTGGAAACGCTCACCACCAGAGTCTTCAACAACGGCAACAGCCAGGCGGTTCGTATTCCTGCTGAGTTCCGGCTCAACACCGACCGTGTGAGCATTTCGCGCAACGAGTCGGGCGATCTGGTGATCCGTCCCCTGCGGTCAGAACGTGGCGCTGCGCTGCTCGATGCCCTGCGCGCCGTGGGCGATGCAGACCTTGCCTTCATCGCAGCACTGCAGGCCGAGCAGGCCGGCCAACAGCCGCTGCAGGAGCGCGAGGCCCTGTGATCTACGTGCTGGACACCAACATCCTTATCTACCTGATCAAGAACCAGCCGGCCGCCATCGCGCAGCGGGTCGATGCGCTGCCGCAAGATGCCCGGCTGTGTATGTCTTTCGTGACCTGGGCTGAGTTGCTGAAGGGCGCCGAGCGCAGCACGAAAAAGCCGGAGGTTCTTCGCCGGCTGCAAGCCTTGGCCCGACAAGTGGCGGTGCTGTATCCGGCAGGCCCCGCCATCTGCGAGCACTACGCTGAGCAGTTCACGCGTCTGAAGGACGCGGGCACGCCCATCGGTGCAAACGATCTATGGATCGCCTGCCACGCGCTTGCTGAGAGCGCGACGCTGGTGACGCACAACACCGGCGAGTTCCTGCGCGTCGGGGGACTGAAGGTAGAAGACTGGGTTGCTCCGGCTTGATCGTATTGGCCGCTGCACTGATGAAGCCGTTTGACGGCATGGGCCGTACTGCTGCATTGGCGGCGATCCTGCTCAGCGCTCCGCCAAGTGACAAACGTGCGTTTGGCCCCACCTGTAAAAGTTGGAGGATTCCCTTCGGCCCGCCCGCTGGCCAGCACCGGACCGGGCGACCAGACAGCGGACGGTCGCGAGTGACTCTTGATGGCCGAAAGCGAAAGTTCAAAGCGCCCTCGGAAAGCCGTCCTTCGAGGCGCGCGACTGACCTCTCAATCGCTGCCTCTTGGCTTGGGCCAATTCCCTCAAGGGTGGGACGGCTGCGCGCTCGTTGTTGGCTGCCGCACCCGCCGCCCATTCCAGCGCAGCCCTCAACTCAAGGAATGCCCAGCGCCAGAAACAGCGCGTCGGTGGCCGTTTTGTTCAGGCGCACGGTCCACACCGGGTTGGCGGTGAAACTGTCCTTGAAGGCATACCAAACCCCGCCATTGCGCTCGGCAAACAGGCGGGTGTAGCGGTAGTTGTCTTCGAAGCCCGGTGGCATGGCCGCAAATTTGAGCAGCCGTACACCGCCCACCGTTTCGATGCTGTAGGTGGTGTCGAACAGGTTGCTGTAGTTGCTGCTGTTGCCGTTGCTGACCAAGCGGTTGTTCAGTGTGAAGCGGGCCTTGTTGCCCACCACGTCAAAGGTCACCCGAATCTCTGTTGTGCTGGTGTACAGCGCCGATGGGGGCGTGGCGGTGTAGGAGTGAACGAACAGCGCCGTGTTGCCGCTCAAAGGTCCGCCGTTGAGGTTGCCCGGGTAGCGCGCGATCATCTCGTCCAGCGAAGCCGCAAAAGCCCAGGTGTTGAAGCCTGCCGTGGTGGTGGGCGAAGGTGCCACGCGGACCTGGTTGTTGGCCGGCGCGGTGGCGATGGCCAGCGGTGTGGCGGTGGTCACAAAGCCCCGGTACTCCAGCGTGGCGCCTTCGGGGAAGCGCGTGGTGGCCAGCACCGGGAAGCTGCTGGGGCGTGGGCCCCAGTTGGCGTAGGTCGAGCCGTTGTCGGTGCTGCCATAAGCGCGGATGTCGTTGACCACGTCGGACATCAGGCGCCCGCCGACGGTCAGCGTGGTGGCGCCCACCCGTTCGTCTGTGTAGGTCTTGCAGTACACGCCGCGGTTGGGCGCCGCGCTGGCCGTGGTGCCGATGTTGATGCCGTCGCTGGGGCAGTCGTACCACTCGGTGCCGGTCCAGTAGGAGCGGCCGCGCACAAAGGGCTGCTCCACACCCGCACTGACGGTGCGACGGCGCTCGTTGAAGGTGTAGAGGCCAGCGCTGTCCAGCACGCTGCTGTCGCCGTCATAGATACGCCAGTTGTAGTTGGCTGCGTCGGTGAAGCTGAAGTTGCGCAGCGTTGCAAACGGCCCGCTGCTGGTGGGTGCCACGGCGGCCCGGTGATCAGGGATGCCCAACGCGGTGCGCATCGCGGCCCAGGCCACGGCGTTCAGGCGCTGGTCGTAGCGGGTGCGCTCCAGGTCGCGGATGGCGCGAAACACGGTACCGCTGGACTCGGCCCAGAAGCGCTGCTCGCGCAGGCGGGTCGTCAGCTCGGTGGGGTAGCCCGTGGCCACGCGCATCAGGCGCAGGCCGCCTTGGGTGCTGATGGCCAATGTGCCGTCGGCAGCGGTGGTGCAGTTGATGGCGGCCTGGTCGGTCTTGCGCACATCGCACTTGTAGAAGCGGATCTTGGCTGCGGCCACATCAAACCCGGCACGAAAGCGCTTGAAGCGCTCCAGCGTGTCGTCCAGTTGTTCGGCCAGCGGCAGGTCATGCACAAACACGGTGTTGGCATTGGCAGGCACCACACTGGCGTCGGCGAGATCACCCGGCATACCGCTGTACTGTTCCAGCGTGGTGGCTTGGCGGTACACACCATCGGGCCAACGAACGGTGGACTTGGTGGTCAGCTCGATGCGGTCGACACCGCCGATGTCGGCACGCTGGGTGCGGCGCGACAGTTTGGATCCGGTTGGAAAGGTGGCGCCGGCGGGCAGCAGGGCGGGGCTGGGGCCCCAGTTCACGGGCAGGCCGATCACCGGGTCGGTGTGGGCACCCACGCTGTCAGCAAAAGGATGGGCGCGGATGGCGGTGACCACCTCACGCAGCGTCTTGCCGCTGATGTCTTCCACCACCGATCGGGTTTCGCTGTTGGAAGCGCTGCAATAGGTGCCCAATTGGGGTGTGGTCGTGGTTTCGAGTTTGGCGGTCGAGACCTCCCACTGGGTGGCGCAGATTTTCCATTCCGTGCCGGTCCAGTACATCTGGTTGCGGTTGTAGGGAAACTCGGTGCCCGCGCTCAGGGTCTGGCGCACCTCGGTGGCTTTGAAGCGGCCATCGCTGCCCGTGACGCTGCTGTCGCCGACAAAGATCGTGTAGCTGTAGTTGTTGGCGTCGGTGTAGGCAAAGCGGCGCACGCTGACAAAAGGCCCCGGCGCGTCGGGCGCGCTGGGCGGGCGGGCCAGCGCGGTGGCCACGGCGCGCACGCTGCTGGCACTGAGGTTCATTTCGGTCAGCACGGCGGCAGCGGCCTCAGCCGCGCGCGCCGCTGGGGTGGCGGCCGTGCTGCCGGCCAGCGCGGCGGTCAGCACCGGCAGCTGTCGGGTGGTGGCTTCGCGCACCAGTGCGGCCACCTCGGCAGCGGGCACGGCGTTGGCGGTGGCCAGCGCCGTGGACTGGATGATCAGGGCGCCCAGCACGCGGCCGGCGGCCAGCAGCTCTGCGGTGCCGGCAGCCGGGATGGCCGGTGCCAGCGGCAGCGTGGGCAGCGACAACGCCGTCTGCACCTGGGCGGCGGCTTCAGCCGGTGTTTGGCCGTTGTCTTTGACCAGGTCGGCCACCAGCGTGGTCACCGGGCTCACAAACACATCCTGCGCGCCCGTGGCCCCAGTGGGCAGCGAGCGCAGGGTGAAGGCCGCGCCCACGGCGCTGCCGGTGTCCTTGTCAATGGCGCTGGCCGGCACCTGGGCGATGACCGCAAACTTGCCGGCATCGGTCTCCAGCACGCTGAAGCTGTAGCGGCCGTTGCTGTCGGTGGTGGCCGTGGGCTCACCGGTGTCGCAGGCCGCGTTGCTGTTCAAGTCGTAGCAGACGGTGGCGCCTTGCAGGGGGCCATCGGCCACCAGGCCGGACACGGCCACAGTGGCGGGTGGGTCTTCGTCGTGGTTGCAGGCGCCCAGCGCGGCCAGCAGGGCCAAGGAAGGGGCCAGCGCCCACTTCAGGTGCGGTGGGCTTGAACGCTGCGGGACCAATGGGGGAAGGTGGCGAAGGTGGACCATGGTGAGCCTCTCAGAGCGGGTGGTGGGGAATGACCACGGCTCTGCCGGCCGCTTGACGCGACCGTAGACACTTGGGCTCGGGGCTTCGCCCCCCGCGCGGGGGGCGAACGGGCTGCGGTCATCACAAGGGATGAGCCTGCGGGGCCCTTTCTTCTGCTGCTTCTGCTGCTTCGGCTGTCGACTCTGGCGCCTTACTCGGCCGCTGTGCTCGCCCGCTCTACTCGGCCGCCTTACTCGGGTTTGATGCCCGCCGCCTTGATGACCGATGTCCAGCGCTCCATCTCGGCCTTCACAAAGGCCGTGTAGGGCTTGGTGCCCTGCACCGGCACCACAAAGCCCACCGCCTCCATGCGCTGCTTGATGGCCGGGCTGCCCATGATCTTGATGATCTCGGTTTCGAGCCGGTCCACCACCGCCAGCGGTGTGCCCTTGGCCACCGACAGGCCCGACCAGCTCAGCGCCTCAAAGCCGGGGAAACCGCTTTCGGCGATGGTGGGCACCTCGGGGTAAAGCGGGTTGCGCTGCAGGCTGGTCACGGCCAGCGCGCGCAGCTTGCCCGCCCGCACGTGCTGCAAGGCGGCGTCTTGGTTGATGAACATCAGCGGTATCTGCCCGCCGAGCAGGTCGGTCAGCATGGGGCCGCCACCGCGATAGGGGATGCCGACCATGAAAAAACCGTTGCAAGACTTCACGCCGGGGGGGCATTGGCTGGCGGTCTGCTTCAGCAGTTCCATCGCCATGTGGCCCGACGCGGCGTGGGTGTAGCCGTAGTTCAGCCGGCCCGGGTTCTTGCGCACAAACTCGACCAGTTCCTTGAAGGTCTTGAAGGGCTGGTCAGGGTGCACCACCAGAACGTTAGGCCCGGAGTGCACCTGCGACAGGTGTACAAAGTCCTTCACGCTGTCGTAGGGCAGCTTGGGGTCCAAGCCATGCGCCACGGCGTTTTGGCCCACGCCGGTCTGCACGATGGTGTAGCCGTCGGCGGGCAGCTTGACGGCGCGCCCCGTGCCCGTGGTGCCACCGGCACCGCCCGCGTTTTCAACCACCACCGGCTGCTTGAGGGCCTTGGCCAGTTCTTCGCTGACCATGCGCGCCATCACGTCGCTGGTGCCGCCCGGTGGGAAGGGCACGACGATTTTCACGGGCTTGGTCGGCCAGGCTTCCTGGGCCAGAGACGGGCTGGTGCCCGCCGTGCCCAGCAGCAGCATGGAAAGCAGACCCAACAGCAGACGTCGGTTCATGGTGGCTTTCGGGGTGTGGGTGGCGATGTCAGAAGTCCGTCGAAATGAAGTGGCGGGCGGTGCTCAGGTGCTCCGCCCAAGTCACTTCAGACCGCCAGCATGTCCGCCCAGATGTTGTCGGCCCAGCTCAGCGCGTAGCGGCCTTCAATCTGGTTGGCACCGGCACTGACGCCACCCGAACCCGGCACGGTCTTGAAGGTCTTGTCAACCGCGTCGTACTGGTGCACGCTGGCCACGTGGACCACGTCCTTGGCGGTCACGAAGCTGTAGCAGGTGTTCATCACCACCGGCGTGGCATTGACCGGCTTGCCCTGCAGCAGTTCGATGATGGCTGCCGCCGCCACCTTGGCGTGCTGGTTGGCCATGTGGCCGCTCTTGGGCATGGCCGGCGCGCTGAAGGTGGCGTCGCCCAGCACGTGCACGCCAGGCGCAGCGGTGCTCTCCATGGTCAACCAGTTCACACCCGCCCAGCGGTTGTTCATGTTGAGCAGGCCGGCGTTGCGTGCAATGTCGCCCGCGCGCTGCGGTGGGATGACGTTGAGCACGTCGGCCTTCACGTCGTCAAACTCCAGCTTGGCGGTGGTGCCGATGACTTCTTTCAGCTCGTTGTTGGCGCGGTACTCCAAGATGCCGCTGTAGTGGTCCTTGAAGGCCTTTTCGAACAGCGCCTTCTTGCTCTGAATCTCGGGGTTGGCGTCCAGCACCAGCACCTTGGACTTGGGCTTGTGCTGCTTGAGGTAGCTGGCCACCATGCAGGCGCGCTCATAGGGCCCGGGTGGGCAGCGGTAGGGCACTTTGGGGATGCTCATCGCAAACACGCCGCCGTCGGGCATGGCTTCCAGTTGCTGGCGCAAGGCCACGGTTTGCGGGCCGGCTTTCCAAGCGTGTTGCACCCGGCCGCTGTCCAGCGCGGCTTGCAGGCCGGGTGTGCCTTCGGTGATGAAGTCCACGCCCGGCGACAGGATCAACCGGTCGTAGCTGAGCTCGGTGCCGCCAGCCAGCTTGACTTTCTTGCCCGCGGCGTCGATGGCCGTGACTTCGCCTTGCATGACCTTCACACCCAGTGCTTTCAGGCCGTCATAGCCGCGTGTGATGTCGGCCATCTGCTTGTGGCCGCCCAGCACCAGGTTGCTGATCGGGCAGCTGACGAAATTGGCGTTGCGGTCAACCAGCGTCACGTCAACGTTGCCGCCCCACATCCGCAGGTAGCGCGCGGCGGTGCTGCCACCGAAGCCCGCGCCAACGATGACCACGCGGCCGATCGATGGGCCGCTGGCCCCGCCGGTAGCGCAGCCGGCCAGCGCCAGGCTGCCCATGGCCAGGCCGGCACCCAGCACGCGGCGGCGGCTCAGATCGAGAGAGAGGTTGTTCATGGTGGTGCTCACTTGGCGGGCTTCTGGGCAGCAAAGTACGCAGCAACCAGTTGGATCTGCGCGTCGGTATAGCCCTTGCTGATCTGATGCATGATGGTGGCGGGCTGGTTGCCACTCTTGTAGTCGGCCATGGCGGCGACAATCTTGTCGGCCGACACGCCGGCCAGCGGCTTCATGTCGCCACGTGCCTGGCCGTTGGTGCCGTGGCAGTTGGCGCAGGTGGCGGCCAGGTTGCGCGCCAGGTTGGCGTCTTGGGCTTGGGCCACGTTGGTGGCCAAGGCGGCCAGAGCGGTCAGTGCCAGCATGGGCACGGCGGTGCGGATTCTCTTCATGGGTGCTCCTGGTGATCTGCGGGTGCATTTTGCGTGTTGTGCTTGAGCCTGCGCCCCCAGGGGACTACCAAGTCAGAAGCGGTGATGGACAGCGCGCCCGGGCCGCGGTGCCGCTTCCCCTCTGGACATCGGCCAAACCAGTCCTTAGCACCTACCGCTGAAGCTGCTTGCCAACGTTGGTGGGGTGCATCTAATATCACTGCATGCGAATGTATGGCTGAATGAAGAGTCCCCAGACGGTACTTTCCCGGTGCTGGCGTGCCCGCCTTGCAGTGTGCGGCGCCGCCTTGGCTTGGGCAGGCACGGCCGCAGCGCAAGCCGTAGAACCCGTAGCGGTAGCGCCCGGCGTCTGGATGGTGCAAGGTGCCGCAGCCCTGGGCACGGTGGCCAACCGCAACTTCATTTCGAACGCGGCCTTCGTGGTCACGCCGGCCGGTGTGGTGGTGGTGGACGCGCTGGGCTCGCCCGCTTTGGCGCGCGAGTTGGTGGCGGCCATCGCGCGCATCACGCCCTTGCCCATTCGGCAGGTGGTGGTGACCCATTACCACGCTGACCACATCTACGGCCTGCAGGTCTTCAAGGACCTGGGCGCCCGCATCACCGCCCACCATGGTGGTCAGGCCTACCTGCACAGTGAAACGGCGGCGCTGCGTTTGCAGGCCAGCCGCGAAGAGCTGGCGCCCTGGATCGACGCCCAGACCCGTCTGGTGGCCGCCGACCAGTGGATTGGCGATGTCACGCGCTTCCAGCTCGGCGGTGTGGACTTTGTATTGCAACCGGCCGGCCCTGCGCACACGCCCGAAGACCTGGTGCTGGTGCTGCCCCAGCAGCGGGTGCTGATCGCCGGCGACTTGGTGTTTCGTGGCCGCCTGCCCTTTGTGGGCCAGGCCGACAGCGGGCGCTGGATCGAAGCGCTCGACCGCCTGCTGGCCCTGAAGGTGCAGACCATCGTGCCGGGCCACGGGCCGGTGTCAAACAGCGCAGAATCTGACCTGCTGCTGACCCGCGATTACCTGGTTCACCTGCGCAACACCATGGGCGAAGCGGCACGCAACCTGGAGCCCTTTGAAGAAGCCTATGCCAAAGCCGACTGGAGCCGCTTTGAGCACCTGCCGCTGTTTCGGGCGGCCAACCGCATCAACGCCTACAACACCTACCTCTTGATGGAGCAAGCTGGCCGATGAAGCGTCGCACCGCTTTGATGACCCCCGCGGTGGTGTTGGGCCTGCCCTGGGCTGCTGCCACCCATGCCGCCCCGGCCTTGCCCGGCCAACGGGTGCAATGGCCTGACGTGACCCTGCTCGACGGCCGCGCCTTGAGCGCCGCACAGCTGCAAGACAAGCCCACGCTGGTGGTGTTCTGGACCACCACCTGCCCGTTTTGCCGCCGCCACAACCAGCACCTGGAAAAGCTGCACCGCGCCGCCCAGGTCGCGGCTTCACCGCTGCGTGTGCTGGCGGTGGCGCGCGAACGCGACGCCGCCGTGGTCAAACGCTACGCCCAAGCGCAGGGCTACACCTTTGACATCACGCTTGATCACCTGCCGCTGGCCGCTGCGCTCAGCGAGCGCAAGATGAGTCCGTTGACGGTGTGGGTGGACCGCCACAACCGCCTGCAGCAGGTCTTGCCGGGCGAGATGTTTGAAGAAGACCTGATGGAGTTTTTGCAGCTCGCCAGCAAGGGTGCCCGTTCATGAGGCTGGCCTGCATGTTTGCCGTCGCGCTGGTCGCGGTGGTCGTGTGGCTTGGAGCGCTGCCCAGCCCTGGGTGGGCACAGGCAGTGCCTGCTGCTGCAGCCAGCAGGCTGCACCTATACCCCGATGCTGACTTGGCCCTGGGCGCGCGCCTGATCACCGAACACCGCTGCACCGCCTGCCATGTGCGCAAGGTGGGTGGCGACGGCGCGGCCATCTACCGCCCGGCCGGCCGCATCAACACGCCCAGCGCCTTGCTCAGCATGGTCGAGCTGTGCAGCACCGAGCTCAACCTGGGCCTGTTTCCCGAAGACGTGGCTGCGGTGGCCGCTGTGCTGCAACGCGACCACTACCGCTTTGCCGCGGCGCCCGCGGCCGGCACAGCGCCCCGTCGTGCCCCTTGAGGACCCGCCCATGGCTTCCGAAGCAGTCGCACCCAGCACTTTGTCCGACGAATCTGACCAGGTCTTCGACTCGGCCGCTGAACTGTTCCGGCTGCTGGCCACGCCCATTCGGCTGAAGATCATCAGCGCGCTCTGTGGACAGGAAAAAAACGTGTCGCAGCTGCTCGGCGAGATCGACACCACGCAGCCCAACATGAGCCAGCACCTGGCCACGCTGTACCGAGCCGGTGTGCTGGCCAAAAGGCGCGACGCCACGCAGATCTACTACCGCATTGGCAGTGAGCGCGCCGCCACCCTGTGCCGGGCGGTCTGCATGCAGATCGCGGTGGAGTTTGATGGCGACGTGGACGTGCCACCTGCCGAGCGCTTGGCGCCGCTGGGCCCCAAGGCCTAGTGGAGCCTGGTGGACGGCCGCCAGCCGCCAACCCGATCGCGGCTGGCGCTCAGATCAGGCCAGCGCGCCTCAGCTTGAAACCCGCTGCCACCCAGCGCGTGGGAAACACGCCCAGCGCCTGGTTGTAGGCCAGCGCCGCCTCGTTGAAGAGCTGGCGGGCAAAGGGCAGCCGTGCTTGCGCTTCGCGCCAGCCAGCGGCCAAGGAGGCCACCGGGTCTTGCAGCCGAAGTTCAGCGTGTTGATCCAGCAGGGCCAGCATGCGGCTGGCGGCGGCGGCCAAGGAAGACTCGGCGGCCACCCAGGCTTGTGCGGCTGCCTCGTCGACGGCACGGGCCGACAGGCTGAGGGCCGCCTTGGCTGCATCGGCATGCGCCGCTTGCCAGGTGTCCAGCGCGCCTTGTTCTGCGGCCATGGGTCCACGCAGCGCCTTCACCAAGGGGTTGGCTGCAGCGGCCCGTTGGTCCAGCGCTGTTTGAACCTTGCTCCAGGCTTGGGCAATGTCGTTGCGCATGACCACCAGGCGGTTGTAGGCGCCAATCACCCAGAACACCAGTACGGCGGCGATCGCCAGCGCAACAATCACATAGACGTTCATCGGAGCGTCGTTCAAGTGCGCACTTCGCCTTGGCCCAGCACCACCCACTTCATGGAAGTCAGACCCTCGAGGCCTACGGGTCCGCGGGCGTGAAACTTGTCGGTGCTGATGCCGATTTCGGCGCCCAGGCCGTACTCAAACCCATCGGCAAAGCGGGTGCTGGTGTTGACCATCACGCTGGCCGAGTCCACCTCACGCAAAAAGCGCATGGCGTGGGCGTGGTGGTTGGTGAGGATGGCGTCGGTGTGGTGCGAGCCGTATTGGTTGATGTGAGCCATGGCTTCGTCCAGCGAGTCCACCACCTTGATGCTGATGATGGGCGCCAGGTACTCGGTGGCCCAGTCGGCATCCGAAGCAGGCACCACGCCAGGCTGACCCACCAGCAGCGCAGCGGCCCGTGGGCAGCAGCGCATCTCCACGCCTTTGGCCACAAACACAGCGGCGATGCGGGGCAAAAAAGTTTGCGCTTGGGCGGCATGCACCAACAAAGACTCGGCCGCGTTGCACGGGCTGTACTTTTGCGTCTTGGCGTTGTCGGTGACCTTGAGGGCCAGCTCCAGGTCCACCTGCTCGTCAACGTAGACGTGGCAGTTGCCGTCCAGGTGTTTGATCACCGGCACGCGGGCCTCGGCGCTGATGCGTTCGATCAGGCCCTTGCCGCCACGCGGGATGATCACGTCAACGTAGGCCGGCATGGTGATCAGCTGGCCCACCGCTGCGCGGTCGGTCGTTTCCACCAGCTGCACCGCCTCTGGCGGCAGCCCAGCTTCGCTCAGCGCGGTCTGCACCAGGCGCCACAAGGCGAGGTTGCTGTGCAGGGCTTCGGAGCCGCCGCGCAGGATGCAGGCGTTGCCGCTCTTGATGGCCAGCGAAGCGGCCTCGATGGTCACGTTGGGGCGGCTCTCGTAGATCATGCCAAACACGCCCAAGGGCACCCGCATGTGGCCCACGCTGATGCCGCTGGGGCGACGCTTGACGCCAGTGATCTCGCCCACGGGGTCGGGCATGGCGGCAATTTGTTCGCAGCCCTGGGCCACGGTGTCGATGATGGCTGGCGTGAGCTTGAGGCGGTCCACCAGCGGCTCGGCCAGGCCGGCCTGGCGGGCGGCGTCCAGGTCGCGTTGGTTGGACAACAGCAGATGGGCGGTGTGCGCGCGCAGCAAGGCGGCCAGGGCACACAAGGCGCGGTCCTTGGCGGCGGTGGGTGCAGCGGCCATGGTGGTGGCCGCAGCACGCGCGGCCACGCCCACGTGGGCCATGTAGAAAGGGATGTCGCTCGGGGTCATGGGGGCATTGTCCCAAAAGCCACCGTCAGCCGCCCAGTGCGGCCAAGACCGCCAGCCACATCGCCGCAGTGGCCATGAAGGCGACGGTCGACACGACGATGGCCATCGTGGCCTCTGCCTGCAGCGTGCCATAGCGCTGCGCAAAGATCAGCGCATTGCTGCCCACGGGCAGGGCTGCCATCATCACCAGCACGGCCAGCGGCGTGCCCCTCAGCCCAAAAGCGCCCCAGGCCACCGCCAGCACCAGGGCTGGCAGCACCAGCAGCTTGAGCACCGTGACGCCGATGGCCGGTTGCAGGCCACCACGCAGGCCGTAGGTCGCCAGCGACACACCGATCAGGACCAGGCACACCGGCACCACCGCGCTGCCCAAGCCTTGCAGGGTCTGGTCCACCAGCGGGTGCAGGCCCCACCCGGTGAGGTTCCAGAGCAGGCCCAGCACGATGGGCAGCACCACGGGATGAATCAGGGTGTTGCGAACGGTCGTGCGCAAGGTGTCCCAGCGCGTGGCACTGTGGTTCTGGCGCGCCAGGTCGGCCTCCACCAGCACCGTCAGCACGGTCAACAGCACCAGCCCGTGCACACTGACCAAGGCGATGTGCAGCGCCAGCCCTGTTTCGCCGAACAGCGCTGCTGCCAGTGGGATGCCCAGTTGCACGGCGTTGCCGTACACCGCCGCCACGGTGTGCGTGGCGGGCGCTGCCGCGCTGGCTTGCGGGCGCGACCGGCGCCAAAGGTAAACCGCCAAGCCGTAGACCAAAGCGGGCAGAAAGTAGGCCGCCACCATGCGCCATGGCAGGGCCGACAGGTCTTGCCGCGCCATGGTGCGGAACAGCAGGGCCGGAACAAAGAGGTAGAAGGCAGTGTTGCTCAACACCAGGGCGGGGTCGCTGCCGCCACCACCGCTGCTGCCACTGCCCCCGCTCAGGGGCCCCAGCCAGCCTCGTTTGGCCGCCAACCAGCCCAAGCCCACGGTGGCCATGAGGGCCAGTAGCTTGATCAGAACCTCATGCGTCATGCCCGTGCAACGGGGCATTCCGGCCCCTCATTGGGGCCTTGGCGCTTCACAAACCCAGCCAGGCGCCCAGGGCCATGAAGGCCGCCGCGTCGTAGGCGGCGTAGCCTTGCACCTTCAAGGGCTCCAGCTTCTTGCGGCCGGCCTCGGTGGTGTCCAGGGCCAGAAAATAGTCGCGCACCTTTTCAACATCGCTGGCGCTCATGCCGGGGCCGGCGATGACGTTTTTGATCGGCACCGACTTCGACTTGAACAAGACCTTGCCGCCGCCGGCCTCCCACTTCTTGACCACCGCATTGGAGGCTGTGGCGCCACTGTGGGTGAGCGTGTGTTCGACAAAAAACGGCACGGCGTCTTGGTAGCGGGTGTAGGTGTAGGCCACGGCGTCGGGCTTGCCCAGGGCGTCGCGAACCGTGGCCCGGACCATCCACGAGGTGATGGAGTCTTCGTCCGGCGCGCCCAGCCGCATGCCCTTCAGGTCGGCCACGCTCTTCATGGGTGAGTCGGCGCGCACCAGAAAACTGGCGGTGTATTTTTCGAAGCCCTTGGTGGTGGCCACCAGCTTGTAGCCTGAGTTCTTGATGGCGATGGCCGAGATGTGCATGGGATGCACCAGCGCCAGGTCATAGGCCTTGTCGGCCAGGCCCTTGCGCAAGATGGGGTAGCTGGCCACCGGTTCAACCCGCACGGTCTGGTTGAGCAGTTTGCTCAAGTCGGTGGAGATGGCGACGTAGCGCGCCCGAATTTCTTCGTCGGTGACGCGGTAGGTGACACCTTCGTTGACGGCAAAAACAAAGGCCTGTGCCCACAGTGGGGTGGCGAGCAGGGCAGCCAACGTGGCGCGGCGCAGCAGGGCAAGGGTCATCGGGAGGTCTCGCAACGGCAACGCTGCCGATGATAGGCCGCTCGCGCCCGTCGCATCAGGGCCGGGTCACGGCTTTTGCAACAACAAGCTGTGGCGCATTCACGGTGCCGACCCCATTGAAAGAACGGTGGGGGGCCGCCGGCGGCGCAGCCAGGGGCCGACCGCAAAGGCCGCCGCAGCAGCCCTTTCGGTCAAGCCGCAGCCTTCTTCGCGGCTTTCTTGGCTGGAGCCTTGGCCACACGCGGCGCCCTGGGCTCAAATTCAAAGCTCACGCGCCCTTCCTTAGCGTCAAAAGCCAAAAAGGCCTTGAACTTGCGCCGTGTTTTGTTGGATACAAAGTTTTCCAACAGACTGGTCTTGCCGGTGGCCAACAGTTTGCTGACCTCGCTGCGCTCCACCGGCTGCTGCAAGATGATCTTGCCGCTTTTGAAGTCGCAGGTGACCGTGGCGCCCACGCTGTGCTCGCACACATAGTTGCTGCCGTGCTCGTACACGTGGCCCTTGCACTTGGGGCAAGCGCCCAGGCTCTCTTGGCCCGAGAAGTCCACCGGCTCGCCGTCGCCCTGCGCGTTCTTGGCGTCTTCGCCAAAATCGAATTCCAGCTTCCAGTTGGTGATTTCGTCGTCAAAGGCCAGCTTGATTTCGGCTGTGAAGGGCCAACCGGCCTTGGAGCGAAAGCCTTCCAGCGGCCCAATCTTCTTGTCGCGGATCAGGCCTTCGGCTTCCACGGTCTCGAAGGCGCGGCCCGCTGGAATCTTGGTGATGGAAAAACCGCAACCCTCTTCGGCGCCCGAGACACCAGTGCACGAAAACCGTCGGTAGTTTTCCTTGACCACGCCGCCGCAGTTGGGGCAGGGCACAGCCAGCGTGGCGTAGTCACCGGGGATGGTGTCTCGGTCGTACTCTTTGGCCTTGCGCACGATGCGCTCGGCCATCTTGGCGATCTCGCCCATGAAGGCGTCGCGGCTCAGGCGGCCGTGCTCCATTTCCGACAGCTGGTGCTCCCAGTTGCCGGTGAGGTCGGCGCGCGTCAGATCTTCGATGGCCAGGCCGCGCAGCAGCGTCATCAGCTGGAAGGCCTTGGCGGTGGGCACCAACTCGCGGCCGTCGCGCAGCATGTACTTCTCAGCGATCAACCCCTCGATGGTCTGCGCGCGCGTGGCTGGTGTGCCCAGGCCCTTTTCTTTCATCGCGTCGCGCGCCTCTTCGTCTTCGATCAGCTTGCCGGCGCCGTCCATGGCCGACAGCAACGTGGCTTCGGTGTAGCGGGCCGGCGGCTTGGTCTTCAGTGCGTTGACCGCAACGTCTTCCGTGCGCACCTTTTCACCCGCGGCCACCGCCACCAGGTTGGCATCGTCGTCTTGCGCTTCTTTGCCGTACACCGCCAGCCAGCCCGCGTTGACCAGCACCTTGCCGTTGGTTTGAAACTGGTGCTGCTGCCCTTGCACGGCCACCGTGCTGATGCGCGTGGTGACCATGAATTCGGCGCTCGGGTAGAACACCGCGATGAAGCGCTTGACCACCAGGTCGTAGAGCTTGGCCTCGATCTCGGTCAGTGACTTGGGCGCCTGCAGCGTGGGGATGATGGCAAAGTGGTCCGACACCTTGGTGTTGTCAAAGACCCGTTTGGTGGGTTTGACATAGCCTTCCTTGAGACTCTTCTTGGCGTGCACGCTCAGCTCGCGCAGCGGGCCGGGCAGGTCCTCGGTGGACAGCATCTTCAGCGTCTCTTTGACGGTGGCCACATAGTCCTCGGGCAGGGCGCGGCTGTCGGTTCGGGGGTAGGTCAGGACCTTGTGTTTTTCGTACAGCGCCTGCGCAATGCTGAGCGTGGTCTTGGCGCTGAAGCCAAAGCGGCTGTTGGCCTCGCGCTGCAAGGTGGTCAGGTCATACAGCTGCGGGCTGGCCTGGGTGCTGGGTTTGGCTTCGTCCACCACGCTGGCTGGCTGGCCGCGCACCGCCGTGGCGATGGCCTCGGCGTCGGGCGCGTTCCACAGGCGGTCGGCGCGGGCCTCCAAGTCGTCGGCGTTTTTCTTCCACTTGGGGTCGAACCACTTGCCTTCGTACTGGCCGGCCACCGCGTCAAACGTGGCTTTCACCTCCCAGTAGGGGCGTGAGACGTGCTTGCGAATTTTTTCTTCGCGCTCGACCACGATGCTCAGCGTGGGCGTCTGCACACGGCCCACGGTGGTCAAGAAGAAGCCACCGTCGCGGCTGTTGAAGGCCGTCATGGCGCGGGTGCCGTTGATGCCCACCAGCCAATCGGCCTCGCTGCGGCTGCGCGCGGCGTCGGCCAGGCCCAGCATCTGTTGGTCGCTGCGCAACTGGTCAAAGCCGTCGCGGATGGCTGCGGGCGTCATGCTCTGCAGCCACAGCCTTGAAATGGGTTTGCCGTGGACCTTGTCGCCGAAGGCGTATTGCAGGATCAGGCGGAAGATGAGCTCGCCCTCGCGGCCCGCGTCGCAGGCGTTGATGATGGCGCCCACGTCCTTGCGCTTGACCAGCTTGACCACCGCGTTCAGGCGCGTCTTGGCCTTGTCGATGGGGGCCACGTCAAAGTGCGGCGGCACCACCGGCAGGTGGGCAAAGCTCCACTTGCCACGCTTGACTTCAAACTCGTCGGGCGCCTTGATTTCCACCAAGTGCCCCACTGCGCTGGTGACCACGTAGTCGTCGTTCTCGAAGTGGTCGGCCAGTTTTTCAAACTTGCCCTTGGTGGGGGTGAGCGCGCGCACGATGTCCTGCGCAACGCTGGGCTTCTCGGCAATGATGATCGTCTTGCTCATGGTTCCTTCTGGGCGCCCCGGTTTGCCGGGTGGCCGATGTTCTCTCAAAAAGGCGTGCCTACAATCCGGCGCTTCTCACGCGCACGCACGCGCGCTCGTACGAATTCAATATACGAAATGTCCAAGACCTTGCAAGCCACTGCCCCGGGCCCTCGTGCCGATAAGCGACGCATCCAGGTGCGCAAGAGTGGGGTGCATGGCAAGGGCGTGTTTGCCACGCAAGCCATCGCCAGGGGCGAGCGGGTCATTGAGTACAAGGGCGAAATCATCAGCTGGACGGAGGCCCTGCGCCGCCACCCGCACGACCCCAGCGACCCCAACCACACCTTTTATTTCAGTCTGGACGATGGCAGCCGGGTCATTGACGCCAAGGTGGGCGGCAACGCAGCACGCTGGATCAACCACGCCTGCGAGCCCAACTGCAAGGCCGATGAAACCGACGGCCGTGTTTTCATTGAAGCGCTGCGCGCGCTCAAGCCTGGCGAAGAGCTCTTTTACGACTACGGCTTGGTGCTGGACGAGCGCTACACGCCCAAGTTGAAAAAAGAGTACGAGTGCCGCTGTGGCAGCAAGAAGTGCCGCCACACGCTGCTGGCGCCCAAACGCTGAGACGCTGGTGCCTGCCCCCGCCTGTCCCCTCTGTGTAGGCCTGGTGCCGCGTTGGTGGCGCACGGGGTGGGTCCAGCCGTGAGCACCTCGTCCAAGCTGCATTGGGGTGCTGAAGGGCTGTGGGAGCAACTGGTGGTGTTGTTGCCTGGAATCAGTGTCGAGGTGCTGGCCCGGGTGGAGTCCACCAACACGCGGCTGCTGGAGCGCGCACGCGCCTTCAGTGGCGACCGTGACGGGCCGGTGACCCGACCCGGTGACCTGGACGGCCTGCAGGCGCCTGAGCGCACGCCCCATGGCCGGCGGCAGGGTGACATTCAGCCCTGCCTGTTGGTGGCTGAAGACCAAACCCGTGGCCGTGGGCGCTTGGGGCGAGACTGGGTCAGCGAAGCAGGCCATTCCCTGACGTTTTCTTTGTCTCTGCCCTTGGCGCCGGCGCAGTGGGGTGGCTTGTCCTTGGCGGTGGGGCTGGCATTGGCTGAAGCCTTGGACCCGCGTCCATTGCAGGCTGAACTGGCGGGGCCGGAACACGCGCGACCACGGATTGGCTTGAAGTGGCCTAACGACCTGTGGTTGCTGGATCCACCTGAACTGAGCAAAGCTTCCAAGCCGGCCTTGGGCCGCAAGCTGGGTGGCATCCTGATCGAAACCGTCTCGGTGGGTCAGCAGCGCATGTGCGTGGTGGGCATCGGCCTGAACGTTCGAGCTCAAGGGTCACCCGCTCCAGAAGGCCTGGCGCATGGCTATGCCAGTCTGCAAGAGTTGGATCCTGCCATCACCGCACCCATGGCGCTGGCTCGCGTGGCGGCGCCCTTGGTGCAAGCGCTGTTGCGCTTTGAGCGGCAGGGTTTCGAGCCCTTGATGGCGGCCTATCGGCGTCGCGATCTGCTTCGCGGCCAGGCCGTCAACACCAGCGTGCCCGAACCGCTGCAGGGTCTGGCCGACGGCGTGGACGAACAAGGGGCCTTGCTGGTACGTGTGGGCCAAGGTGAACAGGCCGTGGTCAAGCGCGTGCTCAGTGGCGAAGTCAGTGTTCGGCTGAGCCACGTTTGACATGCTGCGTGCCCTGGTCGGCCTCCTGCTGTTGGCCAACGTGGCCTTTCTGGTCTGGTCCCAGGGTTGGCTGGGTAACCCGCCGCAGCACAGCCAGCGCGAGCCCGCCCGCTTGGCAGCCCAGGTTCGCCCCGAGTCGCTGACGGTCTTGCCACCGGCCAAGGCCGGAGCGGCGGTGCAGGCGGCTCGCGCTGCCGCCCAGACTTGCTTGGAAGCCGGGCCCTTTGGCGACAGCCTGATTGGCGCTGCCGAGGCCGCTTTGGTCGCAGCCCAGTTGCCGGCCGAAGCCTGGTCGCGGGTCGACCCCTCGGCCGCCTCGGTGTGGCTCGTTTACGGCGGGCGCTATCCCGAAGTCGCAGCCCGCAAGGCCCGCGAAGAAGAGCTGCGCCGTGCCGGCCAGACCTATGAGTTGATCGAATTCCCCGCTGAACTGGCGCCGGGCTTTGTGTTGTCGCGTCATGGTTCGCGGGACGACGCCGAGGCCTGGGTCAAGGCGCGGGCCAAGGCCAATTTGCGCGGCCTGCGGGTGGTGCAGCAGCCCAGCAACAGCCCGAGTTACCGGCTGCGTGTGCCGCGCGCCGACACCGAACAAGCTGAACGGCTGCTGGCCTTGCCTGCCGAGCCCTTGGGTGGTGGTTTCAAGCCTTGCGCCGGGAAGGGCTGAGCGAAGTCCTTGCGCTCCGGTTTCGTGCCCTGAGCTGCAGCAGCTGCAACAACGCAGCGGCAAGCCCCACGCCAGCCACCCAGGCGGGTGAACTGGCACCACCGCCGCTGCTGCCCCCCGTCGCCGCTGGTGTGACCGGCGCAGGCGTGGGCGCCGCTGCCACCGCCACCAGCTGACTGACCGAGTTGCTTTGACCTGCGCTGTCGGTCACCGTCAACTGCACCGTGAAATTGCCCCCAACCGTGGGCACGAGGCTGGCGGTGCTGGCGTTGGTGGCGCTGCTGAAACCGGTCACCACACCGCCGCCGTTGGTCAGGGTCCAGGCGTACTGTGTGACCGAGGCGCCCGGTGAGGCCAGGCTGCCGGTGGCGCTGAGCGCGACGCTTGTGCCGGCCGTGGGTGTGGTGGTGGTGATGTCGATGCGCGCAAAAGCGCCAGAGACCGCGGCCACGGCCTGGCCAGCATCCAGCATGCCGGCACCGCAGAAGCTGGTGTTGCAGTAGCACTGCAACTGGTCCACCCCGGAGACCGGCGCTCGGCACTGATTCACGGGCGTGGGGTCGCTGGGTCCGTTGTCAGCGCCGCTGGTGGGGAAGGGTCGGGCCGAGGACTGCAGCGCGCTGCGGATCTGCGCCACGGTCAAGTTGGGTTGTTGCGACGCCATCAGGGCCACCACGCCCGCCACCAAGGGCGAAGAAAAGCTGGTACCTACCGTGATGTCAAAACTGTTGGTCCAGCTTGAGGCCACCGGGCCTTGGCTGCCGGTGTTGGTGGCCGACAAGATGGGATAGAGGCACGGTGATCCCGCCGTGATGTTGATGCAATTGCCGCCCGGTGCGGCAATGGCGATTTCGGAACCCAGGTCTGAAAAGCCGACCTTGGAGCCCGCATGGCGCAGCGCCAGCACCGCCACCACGCCGCGGCAGTTGCCCGGGGAGCTGACGGGGCCACCAGCACTGTTGCCGGCTGCCGCAACGATGGTCACGCCACGGGCGGTGATCTCGTCCACCGCGGCTTGATAAGCGGCGCTGCAGGCCCCACCACCACCCAGGCTCATGTTGATGACCTTGGCGGGATTGGGGTTGTCCGGGATGCCACTGACCGCGATGCCAGCGGCCCAGCGCATGCCGGCAATGATGTCGCTGTCGCTGCCAAAACACTTGCCCAACACGCGCACCGGTAGCACGCGAACCCCCGGCGCCGCGCCGGCCATGCCGGTCGCTGGTGACGTGTTGGCAGCCGCCGCCACCAGGGCCGCTGTGGAAGTCCCGTGCCAGGAGCTGCTGGAGCCCACCGCACTGCCATTGCCCTGCGGATCGCACTTGTAGAACTTGTTGGAACTGGTGCTGTTTTCCGCCGCCGTGGTCCAGTCGCCAGGGTCCGAAGGATCCGCGTCGCGGCCATTGCCGTCGTTGGCCACGTCCACGTCGCTCACCATGTCGTATCCCGGCAGCAGCTGACCGCCATTGGCCACGCGGCCCAGGTCCGGGTGCTCAAAGCGCACGCCCGTGTCCAGCACCGCCACCACCACGTTGGCGCTGCCGGTGGTGCGGGCCCAGGCGGCTTCGATGTTGATGGCCGATTTGATGGTGCTGTCGGGTGCGCGCAGGTACCACTGGCCGCTGTCAGGGCCATTGGCGCGGACACCGGTGGCGGTGGCGGCGTAGAGTGGGTCGTTGGGCGCCGCGACCTTGTACTTGCGGCCATTGGGTACGGCATAGGCCACGTCGGGGTCGGCTGCCAGCTGACGCGCCAAGGTGGCGGCGTCCATGCCGGGCGAACGCATGATCTGCACACCGTCGCCGGCCGCCGCACCGCTCTCCAGCACGCGCCCGATGCGCTGGCCAAGGCTGGCAGCGCGCTGGGCCAGCGCGGTTTGAACGGTGGTGGTGGAGGCTCGCGCGCTGAGCGCATGTTTGCGCGTCACGCTGGCCTGTGCTTTGAAGCCGACGATGACCTCGCCATCTGCGGCCGCCCAGACCGAAGCGCTGGCTGCGGGGCCAGCCGCGTGGCCCGGCAACACGCCCAGGGCCAAGGCCCAGACCAGGATGGCAAAACGGGGGCGCCAGGGCAATCGGTGAAGCTTCATCGCGCCAGTGTAGGCGGCTGCAGCTGACCTGGGAGTGGTTGGAATTGGCAGCTGGTAAGCAAGCGCAAGCCGCCATCCCAGGTGATGCCCTTGGCCCCAAGAAAAAGACCCGCAACAGCGGGTCTTTTCAAGCGATGGCGCCCTGAGTTCAGGGCAGGCGCTGGATCAGGCGATGACCTGCACCATCTCCAGGCACTTGTTGGAGTAGCCCCATTCGTTGTCGTACCAGGCCACGATCTTGACGAAGGTCTTGTCCAGGGCGATGGAGGCCTCGGCATCGAACACGCTGGTGCAGGGCTCGCCACGGAAGTCGGTGGCCACCACCTTGTCTTCGGTGTAGGCCAGCACGCCCTTCATGGCGCCCAGCGAAGCGGCCTTCATCGCGGCGCAGATCTCTTCAAAGCTGGCTTCCTTGACCAACTCGGCGGTCAGGTCAACCACGCTGACGTCGCTGGTCGGCACCCGAAACGCCATGCCGGTGAGCTTCTTGTTCAGCTCAGGGATCACCACGCCCACGGCCTTGGCCGCGCCGGTGCTGCTGGGGATGATGTTTTCCAGAATGCCGCGGCCACCGCGCCAGTCTTTGTTGCTGGGGCCGTCGACCGTTTTCTGCGTGGCGGTGGCGGCGTGCACGGTGGTCATCAAACCGCGCTTGATGCCCCAGTTGTCGTTGAGCACCTTGGCCACCGGGGCCAGGCAGTTGGTGGTGCAGCTGGCGTTGCTGATGATGGTCTGACCAGCGTAGGTTTTGTCGTTGACACCAAAAACGAACATCGGCGTGTCGTCTTTGCTGGGCGCGCTTTGCAGCACCTTCTTGGCGCCGGCGTCGATGTGGTTCTGGCAGGTGTCCTTGGTCAGGAACAGGCCGGTGGCTTCGATCACCACCTGCGCGCCCACGTCGCCCCACTTCAGCGCGGCCGGGTCGCGTTCTGCGGTCAGGCGGATGCGCTTGCCGTTGACGACCAGCGTGTTGCCGTCCACCGCGATGTCGCCCTTGAAACGGCCGTGCACGCTGTCGTACTTCAGCATGTAGGCCAGGTAGTCGGGTTCCAGCAGGTCGTTGATGCCCACGATCTCGATGTTGGGGAAGTTCTGCACGGCGGCGCGAAACACCATGCGACCGATGCGGCCGAAGCCGTTGATGCCTACTTTGATGGTCATGATTTCTCCTGGGGTTTGAGGTCGATTTTCATGCAAGGAACGGTGAGCTTGGCGTCGGCGGCAAAAATGGAGTCGGCCCCGCTGCGCCTGACGTCGAGTTCGGACTTGGCGAGCCACTCGAGCAGCGGGCGCCGCGCCGAGTGTTCTGGGCCAACGGTACCCACCCGATTGGGCAACAAGGGTTGGCGGTAGTTGAGTCGCACGTCAAATGGGCAGCCCATGGTCGTCGTGTCCAACTGCAGGACTTGCTGCCGAATGCCTTTGACATTGGCCAAAAACTCTCTGAAGGTGAGTTCCTTGAAACCGTAGCGGCTGTCTTCCATCAAAAACTGGTAGGTGATGGTGAACGTCAATGGACCGCCGCTGTGGCAGGGCAGTCGAAGGTCCTTGGTCCAGTCGCGAATCGTTTCGGCAAGTCCATTGGCATAGGGGCGGGCAAAAACTTCGACCGTTGGGGCGCTGGTTCCGTCCGTGAAACGCGCGCGAGCCAGCACGCGCCCCTGTACTTCCTGGCGCAGAGCCCACAGTGGGTACTCCGGGCCCCGGTTTCCGCTGGGGTGCAGCACACAGCGCCAGAGACTGCCCCGAAGGGCTGCGTCGCTGTCTTCGGGTGTGGACCAGTGCACCTGTCGGCGGTCGGCGACAAAGTCAAAGTCTTGTTTGATGCGCGCAGAGCCTCCCGTTTCCGCCAAGCAAGGTACGCGCAAGCCACGCACATGCTCGTGCACGGCGTCCACAAAGGGTGGGCTGGCTTGTTGCAGCAGGATGGTCACTTCAGGCGCGCGGTCAGGCCGAGCGAACTCCATCTCCACCTGCACCCGGGCGCCTATGTTGGCGTTGAACTCCAGCTCAGGGTAGACGGGCTGCTGGCCCGGCCCTTTGATGTGCTGCAGGCACTTCAGGGCGTCGGAGGGTTGCAGTTCGGCCGTCTGCGCTTGCGCCGGGTTGGCAAAGCCTGCGCCGATCGTCATGGCCGTCAGCGCGGCTTTGGCCGCCCATGCGGTCAGAACCGTCCATGCCGTTTGCGCCACCGGGCTCAGCAGCTCCAAGCCACGTGGACCGGCCGCGCCCATCGTTTCAGCGTCCCAACACCTTGCGGACAACGGCCACCAGATTGGGGGCGGTGAGTTTGAAGTGCTTGAACAGCTCAGGCGCCGGCGCACTTTCACCGTAGCTGTCGATGCCCACCACGGCCGCGCAGCCGTACTTCCACCAGCCGTCGGTCACCCCGGCCTCGATGGCCACGCGTGGCACGCCGGCGGGCAGCACGGCCTTTTTGTAGGCCACGCTTTGGCGGTCAAAAGCGGTGGTGCTGGGCATGCTGACCACGCGCACGGCGATCTTGTATGTGGCCAGTTCGGCCTGGGCATGCAGCGCCAGCATCACTTCACTGCCCGTCGCGATGATGACGACCTGGGCCTTCTTCTTGATGCCCACCTCGCTGGGCTCGGCCAGCACGTAGGCACCCTTGCTGATTTCGTCCAGGCTGGCCTTGGGCAGGTAGGGTTGCGTTTGGCGCGTCAGCAGCAGCGCGGTAGGGCGTGTGCTGTTGCCCAATGCCATGGTCCAGGCCACCGCGGTTTCGGCGGTGTCGGCGGGGCGCCAGACGTCCAGGTTGGGGATCAGGCGCAGGCTGGCCGCATGCTCCACACTTTGGTGGGTAGGTCCATCTTCGCCCAGGCCAATGCTGTCG
Source organism: Betaproteobacteria bacterium (assembly GCA_043743835.1). Classification (GTDB taxonomy): domain Bacteria; phylum Pseudomonadota; class Gammaproteobacteria; order Burkholderiales; family Burkholderiaceae_C; genus Rubrivivax. The sequence goes on along the minus strand of JAYTVT010000067.1, from coordinate 32,646 downwards.
TGCGTGAAGACGTGGATCACGCGCTTTTTCATCAGCGCCGCCATGCGAATGGCGTTGCGGCTGTAGTCGCTGAATGTCAGGAAGGTGCCACCGTAAGGGATGTAGCCGCCGTGCAGCGCCAAGCCGTTCATCACCGCGGCCATGCCAAATTCGCGCACGCCGTAGTTGATGTGGCGGCCGCCGTTGGAGGTGCCGGCATCATCAAAGCGCAGCGGCGTGGCTGACGAGGTGTTGGTCAGGTTGCTGCCGGTCAGGTCGGCGCTGCCGCCCAGCATTTCAGGCAGGGCCTTGGTGAAGGCTTCCAGTGCGATCTGGCTGGCTTTGCGCGTGGCCACGGCTTCGGCCTTGCCGTGGGCGGCGGTGATGGCATCTACGGCCGTTTGCGCGAAGCCGTTGGGCAGGTCGCCCGCCATGCGGCGCTTGAATTCGGCGGCCAATTCGGGGTGGGCCTTTTGGTAGGCCGCGAAGAGCTTGGCCCAGTCGGCTTGAGCGCGGGCGCCCGTGGCGCGGGCGTCCCAGCCGGTGTAGGCGGCTTCAGGCACCACAAAGGGCTCGTGGGTCCAGCCCAGGGCCTGACGGGTGAGCTTGATTTCTTCTGCGCCCAGCGGCTCGCCATGAGCCTTGGCGGTGCCGGCACGGTTGGGTGAACCCTTGCCGATGCTGGTCTTGCAGATCACCAGCGTGGGCAGATGGCTGCCGGCGCGGGCCTGCGCCAGCGCGGCGTCCACCGCGTCCACGTAGTGGCCGTCAACCGGGCCGATGACCTGCCAGCCCATGGCCGCAAAGCGCAGGCCGGCGTTGTCGGGGTACCAGGGCTCGACACGGCCGTCGATGCTGATGCCGTTGTCGTCGTACAGCGCGATCAGCTTGCCCAGCTTCCAGGCACCGGCCAGCGCGATGGCTTCGTGGCTGATGCCTTCCATCAGGCAACCGTCGCCCAGGAAAACGTAGGTGTGGTGGTCGACCACGTTGTGGCCGGGGCGGTTGAACTCAGCGGCCATCAGCTTTTCAGCCAGGGCCATGCCCACCGCATTGGCCAGGCCCTGGCCGAGCGGGCCGGTGGTGGTTTCAACGCCGGGTGTGACGTCCACTTCGGGGTGGCCGGGGGTCTTGCTGTGCAGCTGGCGGAAGCGCCGCAGCTCGCTCATGGGCAGGTCGTAGCCGGTCAGGTGCAGCAGCGCGTAGAGCAGCATGGAGCCGTGGCCATTGCTCAGCACAAAGCGGTCGCGGTCGGCCCATTTCGGGTCGGACGGGTTGTGCTTGAGGTGGCGGCCCCACAGCGCCACGGCCATGTCGGCCATGCCCATAGGGGCGCCGGGGTGGCCGGAATTGGCTTGCTGCACGGCGTCCATGGCCAGTGCGCGAATGGCATTGGCCATCAAGGTGGTGTCGGGGGTTTGGGTGGCCATGGGGTGCTGGAAAGGAAGGTGCGGGGTTGAGCCGTGCATTCTAGAAGGCGAGTCTTGCCCAGGCGCCGGTGGGGCTGGGTCGGGCGGCCCGGCTTGGCGTCGGGGCCTTCGTATCATGCTGGGCATGCAGGGCCTCCACCTCACCGCCGACCTCAGTGGCTGCCACGCGACCAGCCCGGCCATGACCGATCCGCGTGCCCTGAGAGCGCTGTGCCTGGATGCAGTGGCTGCTGCCGGGCTGCGGGCCGTGGGAGAGCTGTTCCATCGTTTTGAGCGGGCCGGTGGTGTTACGGGCGTGGTGCTGCTGGCCGAGTCGCACCTGGCGGTGCACACCTGGCCCGAGCTGGGCGCAGTCACACTGGACGTTTACGTGTGCAACTTCGAGGCAGACAACAGCCAACGCGCCGACCAGCTGCTGGCATCGTTGGAGGCAGCTTTTGCCGCCCGCCAGGTGCAGCGCCACCGGGTGCAGCGCGGCAGCGTCAACCCGACTTGAGCTGCATCAAGTGCGGTGCGCCCGCTCAGGGCCATGCTGTGCAGATGAAACACGTGGCACTGGACATCATTCAGGAAGAACACCTGGCCTTGTCGGCCATGCTGCGCTCATTGAACCTGCTGCTGGCACAGGCTCGCCGCGACCGGCGCTTGCCCGACTTTGCGGTGCTGCGTGCGATGCTTTTTTACGTCGACGAATTTCCACAAAAGCGCCACCACCGGCAGGAGAGCGAGTTGCTCTTCCCCAAGCTGCTGCAGCGTGTTCCTGAGCTGGCGGCGGTGGTGCAGGAACTGGAGCGTCAACACGCGCAGGGCGAGGCTGCGGTTCGTGAGCTGGAGCATGCCCTGCTGGCCTTCGAGGTGATGGGTGAATCGCGCCGCGAGGCGTTTGAGCAGGCAGCGCAGCGCTATACCCGGGACTACCTGGAGCACATGGCCACGGAGGAGCGTGAACTGCTGCCCGTCGCGCGCCGCAGCCTGGGGGCGTCTGACTGGGCTGAACTGGACGCCGCCTTTGCCGCCAACCAAGACCCGCTGACCGGCCATGCACCCGCAGCAGAGTTTGAACCCCTGTTTCGGCAGATCTTGATGCAGGCGCCGGCGCCCATCGGCCTGGGCCCCGCACGCTGAACGCCCGCACCGCCCCGCTCAAAAACGTGACCAAAGCGGGCACTGGCGCGTGACCGGAGGGCCAGGAGCGCTGGCCACGGCAAAATGGGTCGGATGTCGGCCGACCCGCCTCCTCGCATCCTGCCCCCCGCTCTGGACAGCGATCAACTGCTGCAGTTGATCTTTGACCACTCCGGTGAAGGTGTATGTGTTTTTGACGCGCAGTTTCGCCTGCGGGCTTTCAATGACCTGTTCGTTGAGCTGTCGAACCTGCCGCCGCATGTGGTGGTGGTGGGTGCACGGCTGCAAGACCTCTTGCGCGCCCAGGCTGCGGCAGGCGTGTTCGGGCCCGGGGACGCAGACAGCATCGTGCAGAGCTGGATGGCTGAGATGCTGGCCCGGCCCACGGCCGTGGTCGAGCGTGGCCACCCCGACGGCCGAACCGTGGAGTTGCGGCGCAGCCGCACCCCAGATGGTGGTTTCATCACCATGTCCAGCGACATCACACAGCGAAAGGCTGCTCAGGCGGCGCTGGCCGACGAACAGCGAATGTTGCAGCTGCTGATCCAGAGCACCGAACAAGGGATCTGGTTCATCGACAACGAGCTGCGCACCACCCATGCCAACCCCGCCATGTGTCGCATGTTGGGCATCGGCCTGGACAGCATGTTGGGCCGCAGCATTTTTGATTTTGTAGACGCTGCCAATGCCGACATCTTTCGCCTGCGGGTGGCCCAACGACGCGAGGGGCGTGCCGAGGGCTACGAGATTGCGTTGCTGCACGCCCAAGGGCACCTGGTGCATTGCTACAACAACGCCACACCGGTTTTTGACGCTGCGGGACACAAGGTCGGCGCGGTGGGCATGTTTTCAGACATCACACCCTTGCAACACGCGCAGCACCAGGTTCGGCTGACCGGTGAACTTCTGGCCCAGAAGTCACGGGTGTTGGAGCACACCCTGGACAGCCTGTCTCAAGGGGTGGTGAGTTTCGACGCCCACGGGCGCAGCAACGCCTACAACCGCCGCTTTCTGGAATTGTTGGAGATTCCCCAAGCGGTGATGCAGGACCGCCCCAGCTTGCCAGACTTGCGTCGCTACCAGATCGAGAACCATCTGCTCGAAGGTGACCAGAACGCCCCCGACGTGGTGCGCCGCGTTCAGTCGCCGCTGTATCAGCGCAAGCGACACGACGGGCTGGTGTTGGAGGTTCAAACCCACACCGCAACCGATGGCAGCCTGGTGCGAACCTACACCGACGTCACCGCAGCGGTCACCGCACAGCAGGATCTGCAAGAGAGCGAGGCGCGCTTTCGCAGCATGGCCGATGCGGCACCCGCCTTCATTTGGCAGGCCGATGCACAGGGTTCCCCGATCTGGTTCAACCAGCGCTGGTTGACATGCACCGACCGTGACTTGAACGACGAGTTGCTGCAAGTCTGGGCCTTGCGCATGCACGAGCAGGACCTGGAGCGAGCTGGTCTGGTCTTCCAGGCGGCACTGCAGCAGCGGTCGGCCTACGAGGTCGAGTACCGGGTGTTGACGGCCCGGGGTGTCGATTTGTGGCTGGTGGACCATGGGATTCCGCGCTTTGCAGCCGACGGGCGCTTTGAGGGGTTCAACATCTACGGCTGGGACATCACCGAACGCAAGGCTGCGCAGGTCGCTGCTTTGGCAGCCAAGGAAGAAGCCGAACGTGCCAACCGTGCCAAGTCGGAGTTCCTGTCGCGCATGTCGCATGAGCTGCGCACACCCCTCAATGCGGTGTTGGGCTTTGCCCAGTTGCTGGAGGTGGACCGCGATGACCCCTTGAGCGCGGCGCAGCGTAGCCGTGTGCAGGAATTGCAGCGAGGGGGTCTGCACCTGCTGGGCTTGATCAACGACGTGCTGGATGTTGCGCGCATCGAGGCCGGCACGCTGCATCTGGTCTTGGTGCCGGTGGAGCTGGGTGATCTGGCCCGGGCGTGCATGAACCTGGTGCAGTCGTTCTGCACCGAACAGGGCATTCAGCTGCACCCGCCAGCGCAAGGGGCTTGTTGGGTCTTGGCTGATCCCATGCGCTTGCGCCAGGTCATGCTCAACCTGCTTTCCAATGCCATCAAGTACAACCGGCCTGGCGGCCATGTGACGATGTCCTGGCGTGTCGACGGTGAACAGGTGCGTATCGCGGTTCGCGATACGGGCCCAGGTTTGACAGGCGCCCAGCAAGAAAAGCTCTTTCGCGCTTTTGAACGCCTGCAGGCTGAAAAGACCGGTGTTGAAGGCACCGGCATTGGTTTGGCACTGAGCAAGTGGCTGGTGGATTTGATGCAAGGCACCATCGGCGTGGACAGCGCGCCGGGGGACGGCAGCGAGTTCTGGTTTACCTTGCACAGCGCCCAGGCGCCCGCGCCCGCTGCCCGCGCACCAGATGTGAAGCCGAAGGTGGCGCTGCCAGGCCGCGGCGGCGTGGTGCACGATGTGCTCTACATCGAAGACAACGAGGTCAACCAGATCTTGATGGAGGGCATGCTGTCACAGCGGCCCCAGGTGAAACTGCGGCTGGCTTCGATGCCGATGGAAGGGTTGGCGCAAGCCATTCACCAACGCCCGCAATTGATTCTGTTGGACATCCAGCTGCCGGGCATGGACGGCTTTGAGGTCTTGCGGCGCCTGCGGCTGCACGAAGCCGAGCAGGGTTTGGCACCCATCCCCGTGGTGGCCGTCAGTGCCAATGCCATGCCAGAGGACCGCAGCCGAGCGGCAGCGGCAGGCTTTGCCGACTACATCACCAAACCCATCGACCTGCCGCTGCTGCTGGCGGTGGTGGACCGAATGCTGGCGTCTTGACGAAAGGACTGCTCTGCCCAGCCACCACTGGTCTTCAGCTGGCTAACACGCGCCGGGCGCGGTGCAATCGAACAAACAGGTTCTGCTCGCTGATGGCCAAGGCCTTGCAAACTTCGTCGGTCTCCTGGTCTTGCAACACCCGCAGCTCCACCACCTGGCGCAAGGTGGGCGGCAACTGGGAAATGCGGGCCAGCGTCAGCCGCAGCAGCTGGCGCTGTTCGGCCACCGCTTCGGGGCGCGGCTGCGGGCACTCGAATTCCATGCTCGAACCGGCCTCGCCCAGACCCTGGTCCAAGCTGTCATGACCGCTGCGCTGACGCACCAGGTCGACGATCTTGTGTTTCAGGATGCCCACCAGCCAACTGCGCAAGGCCGCGCGGCCACCAAACTCTGCCCGACCGGTGATGACCGCTTCGAAAACGTCGTGCACCAGGTCTTCAGCCAGTGCCGGGTCCATCAGGCGGCGACGGGCGAAAGCCACCAGGTAGTCCCGGTGCGCCGCCAGGTCGGCCCAGACGATGGGTGGCATGGCCGGGGTGGTGACGGCGTGCAAAGCGGAGAGTGTCGACATGGCGGGCGTCCTGGGTGGATGTTGGGGCGGGGCGATGGCTACACTGTGACCAAGCCACCTCGCGCCCTGATCGCGCCAGATCACAGCCAGATCACAAAGGTGTAAGAACGGCGTGCTGGGGCCGACCAGCAGCCAGCGCTCCCGCTCATTGCCGCTCGTTCAACCTTCGCACCCTGCCTTGGCCCCTCAGATCCTCGTTGCCGAAGACCAGGTCGACATTCGCGACCTCATCGTGCTGAACCTGCAGCAGGCCGGCTACACCGTGACGGCGGTGGCCGATGGGCGCGCTGCGCTGGCCGCCGAGGAAGCGCGACCCAGTGACCTGCTGGTGCTGGACTTGATGATGCCCTTGCTGGACGGCCTGGAGGTCTGCAAAGCGCTGCGCAACCGGGGTCGGGCCACGCCGATCCTGATGCTCACCGCCAAGAGCACGGAGCTCGACCGTGTGCTGGGCCTGGAGCTGGGTGCAGACGACTACCTGAGCAAGCCGTTTTCCATGGCCGAACTGCTGGCCCGGGTCAAGGCCCTGTTGCGGCGGGCCGAGCTGCTGCGCGCGGCAGCGGCCGCCCCGGCACCCGCCTCCACGGTGCGCAACGGCGAGCTCGAGATCTTGCCGGTGCGGCGCGAGGTGCGCATCCACGGCAGCAAGAACACTACAGCACCGGAATTCACCGCCCTGGAGTTTGACCTTTTGCTCCACTTTGCCCAGCACCCGGGTCGGGTTTTCTCCCGCGCACAGCTGCTGGACGCGGTGTGGGGTTACTCGCACGACGGTTATGAACACACCGTCACCACCCACATCAACCGTCTGCGCGCCAAGCTGGAAGAAGACCCGATGAACCCACGTTTCATCCTCACCGTGCGCGGCGCCGGTTACAAGATGCGCGACGCGCCGTTTTAGAGGCGGGCCCGCCATGACGGTACGCCTGCGCCTGGCGCTGACGGTGTTTCTCACCGGCTTGGCCACTGCCCTGGCTGTCATCGTCACCGTGGCGCTGGCTTTTCAACGCTTTGAGCACGAAAGCGTCTGGCAACGGGGCGACAGCTTTCTGGCCCGCGTGACGCAGCAGCACGATGACCTGCTGGATCAGCACCAGCGCAATCCAGAAGAGTTTGCTGCTTTCCTGCGCAACCTGCTGCTGTACGAGCCCGACAGCCAGCTCTACCTGCTGGCCCCCGACGGCACGGTGCTGGTGAGCACGGGCCAAGCGCGCTTGGCGCCAGACTTCAAGGTCACCTTGGCCCCGGTGCAACAGGCCGCTCTTGCAGCGGCCGCGGGCAAGCCACACCAGGCGGCTTACGTGATGGGCGACGACCCTGAATTCATGAACGCCGACGCGGTGGTGGCTGCGCGGGCCTTGCAGCGCAGCACCATTCGCCCGCGCCGGGCCGACGACTCGGCAGCGGGTTACCTCTACCTGGTGTGCCGCAAACCGGGCTTGCCGGCGGGGCGGCTGCAGTTGCTGGGCGCCAGCTTGGTCTCGCCGGCACTGGTGCCGGTGGTGGCGGTGATCTTGCTGATATCTGCGTTGGCGGCCTGGATCATCGTCACCGTGACCCGGCCTCTCAAGGTGCTCAGTGAAGAGGTCGCCACGGCGGCCCGTGCGGGCTTCACCAGTCTGGCCACCGTGCCCGCGCCGTCCCGTGGCGCCGCCGATGACGAGTTCAACCGCCTGCGCGGTGGTTTCCATGCCCTGCTGGCCACGCTGCGCATGCAGTGGGACGAATTGCGTCGCTTGGACACCTTTCGCCGCGAGAGTGTCAGCAACCTGTCGCACGACCTGCGCTCGCCCTTGACCGCCACCGTGGCCTGCTTGGAGACCCTGCAGGCGCGGTGGCAAACCCAACCCGAACGGCTCGACCGCGAAGAAGACCAGCGGCTGGTTCAAGTGGCTTTGCGCAACACACGCAACGCGGCGGGCATGGTCCGTTCATTGGGTGACCTGGCACTGCTGGACGAACCCGAGTTCAAGTTGCACCTGACACGCCTGGACGTCGGCGAAGTGCTGGACGACATTGCCCTGCGCTTTGCCCAGCGCGCCAGCCAGGCGGGGGTACGGCTGGCCTTTCGCCAGGCCGGAGATGCGCCGCCCGTGGCCGAAATCGACATCGAGTTGTTTGAACGGGCGGTGGCCAATTTGTTGGACAACGCACTCAAGTTCACGCCCCCAGGCAAGGACATCGAATTGATGGCCGCGCGTCACCCGCAAGGGGTGCGCGTGACGGTTGCCGACCAAGGGGCGGGCATTCCGGCGGCAGACCTGCCACGCCTGTTTGACCGGCTGTACCAAAGCCGAGACAGCGTGGCACCAGCCACCAGTGATGAGGGCAAGGGCCTGGGGCTGGCCATCGTCAAGCGCATTGCTGAACTGCACCGCGGCCATGTGAGCGTGGCCAGCGAGTTGGGACGCGGCACGACGGTGACATTGGAGCTGCCTGCGGTGTGAATCCGTCACGGTGCTGGGGCGACCCCTGACGCAGACCTGGAAGGCTTGGCGGGGCACATTGAAGCCCTGAGATGAACGCACCGGACCCTGCCATGGACCATTCCTTCACCCTTCCGTCGACCCGCGCGGGTGCGTGTGGGTCAGATGCCTCGCCAGACGGCGATGACTTCGTTTTGCTGACCCTGCCCAGTGTCGACGAACCCTGGCACTACGCCTGGGCCTGGGCCAGCAGCGCCTTGGCTGGTTGGCGGGGCAGCCACCGCCTGCACAGCCGCGCGCCTCGGCACTACCGCGCTTCGGTGCAGATCAGCCCGCGCCTGGACCGCCGCTGGCGTGCGCTGTTCGACGTCCCGGCGCGAGCGGCCAAGCTGGTGCCCTTGCTCACCAACCAGAGTGTCTGCACCTTGATGCTGTCGCGCCTGTTCGCCGAATTGGGCGTCAACCCGCGGCACGTTTTGCATGTGCAGCACCGCACGGCTCACCACGCCCAGGTGGTCACCTGTGCACGAACCTTGGATCAAGATCTGCAGTGCCATGTCAAGCGCATCCTTCGCCTGGGTGAGGACCGGGTGTTGGTGGAGGTGCAAACCCAGATGCGGGATCGCCGGGGCCAGCTGCTCAGCCAGGTGGACGATGGCTTTGTGGTGGGTGGTTTGCCGCCCGCCGACCTCGCGGGCCTGCCGTCGGACCGCAACCTGTTGCGCGAGCTGCTGGGCCTGCGTCGGCGTTTGCCCCGTCTGTCGATCAGCGAAGGAGATGCGCTGGTCAGTGAAATGCACGTGGGAAGCTCGTTGGGCCGGGCCTACGGCCGCCTGTCAGGTGATGTGAATCCCATCCACGCCCATCGCCTGGGGGCGTGGCTGTTGGGTCTGAAGCGCCCTGTGCTGCAAGGCTTGGCGCTGCGCAACCTGGTGGTTCGCCACCTGGTGGAACTCGGGGCGCCGGTCGACCGCCTGCGCCTGACGATGGCTGCACCGGCTGTGCTCGGGCAGCCTTTGCTGCTGGTACTCAGCGGCCATGAATATGAAGTCCAGGACGGCCAGGGCCGGCTGGTGGCCTTTGGCAGCAACGCCGCCGCTTGATCAGGCCCGTTTCAGACGGGGCAAAGTGGCGGCTTGTTCGCCCAAGTCCCAGAACAGGCCGGCCATGAGTTGCAGGGCTTCGCGCACCACAGGCACCAGCAGGTGTTCGTTGGGTGCGTGTTGACTGCAGGCCGGGTAGCTGTGCGGAATCCAGATCGTGGGCAGGCCCAGGATTTCGGCAAACACGTCGTTGGGCAAGCTGCCGCCCAGGTTGGGTAACAAAACAGGGCGGCTGCCGCTGCTGTGCTCCAGCGAAGTCAGCGCAAAACGCACCCACGCGTTGTCAGGGTCCAGCCGGGTGGCTGCCATGACCACGGGTTCGCTGACCTGCACGTCACCATACCCAGCCGCGTCCAGATGGGAACGCACATGTTGGCGCAGGCCGGCGACGTCGGTTCCCACCACAAAGCGCATGTGCATGTGGGCGTGGGCTGTGGCTGGAATGGCGTTGACGGGGAAATCCGGGTTGCCGGTGCGGTAGGCCAACACTTCCAGGGTGTTCCAGGCGATCACCCGCTCCGCTGGGGTCAAGCCTGGTTCGCCCCATTCGGCGTCTACGGCGGGGTCGCCTGGATCACCACCAAACTGCAAACCTTGCAGGGCGGCGCGCACGTTGTCGGGGATACCCGTGGGCCGCAACGCGGCAACCCGTATGCTGCCGCGCCCGTCCACCAGGCTGGCGATGGCGTTGGCCAGCACGGTGCCGGGGTTGCGCAGCAGGCCGCCCCAATTGCCCGAGTGGTGCGCACCGTCGCGCAGGTTCAAACTCAGGTCGAAGTTGGCCACGCCACGTGAACCCAGAAACACCGTGGCCCGGTCGCGCCGCAGGCGAGGCCCGTCGCTGGCGATCAGTACGTCGGCAGCCAGCAGCGTTTGCTGGGCGCGACAAAACTCGGCCAAACCGGGCGAGCCGGTTTCTTCACCAGTCTCCAGCAGCCACTTGACGTTGAAGCCCAGGCGGCCGCCGCGCACCGCCAGCACCTGCGCCAAGGCGGCGATGTTGATGCTGTGCTGGCCCTTGTTGTCGGCCGTGCCGCGCCCATACAGCCGCTCACCGTCTTGTGCCAACTGCCACGGGCCTTGGCCGCAAGTCCAGCTTTTGTCTTGCCCGCGAATGACATCACCGTGGCCATACATCAGCACGGTGGGCAGGTGATCGGCCTCATGCCGGGTGGCCACCAAGAAGGGGCCAAAGGGGGCCTGCGGGTTGGGGTGGATGGTGCAGGCAAAGCCCAACGCGCTCAGGCTGGGCTCCATTTCTTCACCCAGGTAGCGCTGCAGTTCCGCTGCGCAGTCGGCATCCTGACTGGCGCTGCGCACGGCCACCCGACGTGCCAGGTCGCGCACAAAGTCGCCGCCGTCGAAATGCTGGCGGGCCTGTGCCAGCACCTGGTTGCGGCTCATGATTTGGTGACCAGCTCAAAGTGCTCAACCACCGGTGGCGCCGCAAAGAAGGGGCCGACGATGGCCCGCCACTGGGCAAAGAGCGGGCCCTGGCGAAAGCCCACGGTGTGGTCTTCCAGGGTGTCCCAGAAGATTTGCAGGATGTAGCGCTCGGGGCTTTCGATACCCCGGTTGACCTTGGCGCCCTTGAAGCCATGCGCTTGGCTGGCAACGGTGTTGAGCCCGCGCTGAATGGCTTCTTCAAACGCGGCGTTCTGGCCCGGCGGGATGCGGATGTCGGCGATTTCCAGGATCACGATTCAGCCTCTCTTTGGCGTGTGCAGACCCGGAGTCTAGGCAATCGTGCAGCTGGTGACTGCGCAAAGGCTGCTTGAAGGCGGGCGGGCAGCAGCCTGGGTGGCCGCTACGATGCTGCCGTGCTGCTGCTTGCTCCTCGTTTTTGCTCTTGGTTCCCATCCCGCGTTCATCTGCGCTGCGTGGTCAATGAGGGTCGTGGCCACCGCGGCCAGCTGCGCTCTGGAGGCGGGTTGAGGTGTCGCACGGCGAACGTGAAGCTGGCAAAGCCTTGAGCTTAGGCATGTTGACCGTTGACACCTCGCAGGCCCGCCGCCTGGGCGTTGCTCTGGTGTCTTTGGCCACCTTCAGCTTTGCCATCCTCGATGCCAGCGCCAAGTGGCTGGTGCAAAGTTTGCCGGTGATCGAGGTGGTCTGGCTGCGCTTTGCCACCCACGTGCTGTTGATGGCGGTGCTGCTGGCCCCTTTTCACGGCCGCCAGCTGATTCGCATGACCAGCTGGCGCCTGCAGATGTTGCGTGCCGTGATGTTGGCCAGCATGACAGGGCTGAACTTCTGGGCATTGCAGTACCTGCAGCTGGCCGAGACCGGGGCCATCCAGTTTTCGGTGCCGGTGCTGATTGCCCTGCTGTCGGCCTGGTGGCTCGACGAGCGGCTGGATGTTCGCCGTTGGATCGCCATCTTGGCTGGGTTCGTGGGCGTTCTGTTGGTCATCCGGCCGGGCACCCAGGCCTTCCATCCGGCGCTAGTGCTGTGCGTGGCGAATGCGCTGATCTATGCGGCCTTCAATCTCCTGACCCGCCGCATGGCCGCCACCGAGTCGCCGCAGGCCACCCAGTTGCTCTCGGCCGCGGGCGCAGCGCTGGTGCTGGCGCCGTTGGCCTGGCTGCAGTGGCAAGCACCCCCATCGGCCCTGCACTGGGCCCTGATCGCGCTGTGTGGGCTGACGGGTGGTTTGGGTCATCTGTTTGTCGCCATGGCCCACCGCTACGCCAGCGCGGCAGTCCTGGGCCCGTTTCTCTACCAGCAGATCGTCTACCTCACGCTTTGGGGTTGGTTGGTTTTCGAACAGGTTCCCGATGCCATGGTCGTTGCTGGCGCTGCGGTGGTGGTCGGCAGCGGCTTGTACTTGCTGTGGGTCGAGATGCGCAGCAGCTGATCCACTGCAGGCTGGCCTGCACTCGGGGCGACCAGGTTGTGACGGATGTCGCGCCCTGGCGCTGCCGCACCAGACAAGCAAGCCAGGGCTCAAGTCTTGGTCGATTGCACCCGAAAACAGGCATACCGGGTGGCCGCAACAGGTCGCCCCGCTGCAGTTCAGGGAGTCGAATGTCTAGCACCATCGCTGTGGAAAAGCTGCGCGTCGGCATGTTCATCCAATTGGATGGCGGTTGGCTGTCGCACCCGTTTCCCCTGTCGAGCTTTCGCATTGCGGGCGAAGATCAGATCGCAACGCTGCGCAGCCTGGGTCTGCGCGAGCTGCGTTGGGTTCCCGAAAAGAGTGACCTGCCCAGCGACGCTCTGGAAGGAGCAGCCCGGGCGGGTGCGCAGCCGAGTCAGGATGCGGCTGCTTTAGCAGCGCAGCAAAGAAGGCAAGACCTGCTGGCCCAACGCGAGTTGATTCAGCGTTGTGAGCACCAGCACTCGGCAGCAGCCAAGTCGTGGCGCGATGCCCATGACTCGGTGGGTGCCAACCCCAAAGAGGCAGCGCTGGGTGCGCAGAACCTGACCAAGGCCATGCTGGACGAGATGCTGGATGCGCAGGAAATCGGCATCCGCCTGGTGGCGGGTGGCGGCGACCGCGCCGCCAGTCATGCGCTCAACGTTGCCATCATTTCCCTGCTCATCGCACGCACCCTGGGCCTGCCTGAAGAGGAGCTGCTGGACCTTGGCGTAGGCGCGCTGATGCACGATGTTGGCAAGACCGAAGTGCAGGACCGCTTTCGCCACGCCGAGGACGGCTTTTCCAGCTTCGAATTGAGCGCCTACCGGGACCATGTGGCCAAGGGTGTGGCGGTGGGTCATCGCATGGGCTTGTCGGTGGGTGCGCTGAACGTGCTGGCGCAACACCACGAACACGCCGACGGCAGTGGCTTTCCGCTCAAGCACGGCGGTGAGCGCCTGTCGCGCGGTGCGCGCATCGTGGCCCTGGTCAACCGCTACGACAACCTGTGCAATCCGCAGGCTCGCACTCTGGCGTTGACCCCCCACGAGGCCGTTTCGGTCCTGTTTGCTCAGGGCCGTCAGCGCTTTGACAGCGGCGTTTTGAATGCCTTCATCCGCATGATGGGCGTCTATCCCGCTGGTTCACTGGTACAGCTCACCGATGATCGATTCGGCCTGGTGGTGGGCGTCAATTCCAGCCGCCCGCTCAAGCCCCGCGTGTTGGTGCATGAGACCAGCCTGCCACGCAGCGAAGCGCTGGTGATAGACCTGGAGCGCACGCCCAACCTGGGCATACGCCGCAGCCTGCCGGCCAGCAAACTGCCCAAGCCGGCGATTGAGTTCCTGGATCCCCGCCCCCGGGTGTCCTACTACTTTGAGCCCCTGCTGACACTCGAAACGATCGAGGAGGCCAGCCCGTGATCCCAGCCGCCAGCCCATCTGCACTGGACGCGCGCAGCGTTTCACCGCTGCTCGATGGTCTGGCCGACGCAGCATGGCTGGCGGACTTGGACACCGGCACCGTGGTCGCTGCCAACGCAGCAGCCCAGGGTCTGTTTGGCCACAGCTCGCGCTCCTTGTGTGGGCAGCTTGCCTTGGAGCTGGCTGCCTCGCCGGAAGACTTGGCTTGGTGGGAAGAAGCGCGAGCAGGGCATCTGAGTCCTCTGCACTCCGACACGGTGGTCATCAGCGCCGACGGCCGGACACTGCACGTCAGCCGAAGCATTCGGCCGGTCTGCCTGTCCGGGCTGAGCGCCAGCCCGCTCACGCAGGCCACGCACGCCTTGGTGGCCCTCAGCGACCGATCGGCCGAGCACGCCTCGGAGGCGCGCAGAGAAGAGTTGCTGGCTGAACTTCAAGGCACGCTGGAGGCGACAGCCGATGGCATCCTGGTGACCGACCTGCGCGGTGGCATTCGAACCTTCAACCGGCGCTTCGCCGAAATCTGGGGCATGCCGGTGGCGCTGCTGCAGCAACACGACGACGCTGCGGTTCGGGCCTGGATGAGCCGCAGCCTTTTGGATGGGCCTGCCTATGAAAGTCGCCTGCACGCGGTTGGCCAGGCCACCCTGGTCGTGGCCACCGATCGCCTTGAGCTGGTGTCGGGTCAGGTCTTGGAGCGCGTCACTCGGCCGCTGTTCAATGCCGGCAGACCCACCGGACGTGTTTGGTCTTTCCGCGATCTGACCGAGAGGCTGGCCGACCAGCAACGCATTGAGTCGTTGAGCTCGCACGACGCGCTGACGGGGGTGGCCAATCGCCGCAGCCTGGCCGACAGGGTGGCCAAGGCCGTGACGGACGCGCAGCGCACCGGCGGATCGCTGGCCCTGCTGGTGGTGGATTTGGACCGGTTTCGGCACATCAACGACAGCCTGGGTCACGAAATGGGAGACCGGGTGTTGCTGGATGTGGCCCAGCGAATTCAAGGGTGCTTGCGCCAGGACGACCTGCTGGCGCGCCTGGGCGGCGACCAGTTTGCGGTGGTGGTGGTCCCCGCTGACGATGCGGCGGCAGCTGCCACGGCGCGGCGCATTCTGAACATGGTGGCGCAGCCCTGCAGTTTGGAAGGCGCCCAGTTCACCCTGACCTGCAGCGTAGGCATGGCCTTGGCACCTTCACACGGCAGCACCGCCGACGAACTGGTGCGCCATGCCGAGGCGGCGATGCGTGCGGTCAAGGTCGCCGGTCGCGCCAACTACCGCATGCATCAAGCCCGGGCGGTGGTCGATCGGCGCAGCCACATGCTGCTGGACCACGCCATGCGTCAGGCGCTGGTCAGTGGGCGCTTCCGATTGCATTACCAACCCCAGGTCAGCCTGGTGGATGGTCGCATCATGGGTGCCGAAGCCTTGCTGCGCTGGCGCGACCCGGAGATGGGTGAAATCTCACCCGGCCGGTTCATACCAGTGGCCGAAGAAAGCGGCTTCATCGTGCCGATTGGAGACTGGGTGCTCAGTCAAGCGGTACGCCAGATCGCCTTGTGGCACAGCAAGGGCCGGCACATTCCGGTGGCGGTCAACGTATCGGCAGTGCAGTTTCAGCAGGCCCACTTTGTGGATCGGGTGGCCAGCGTGGTGGCCGTGAGTGGGATTCCGGCCTCACTGCTGGAACTGGAGCTGACCGAGTCCATCCTGGTCCACGACGCCGACGAAGCCCTGCAACGACTGCATGCGCTGGCGCGCCTTGGCGTGCGCATGTCGATTGACGACTTTGGCACGGGCTACTCGAGCTTGGCCTATCTCAAGCGTTTCCCCATCGACAAGCTCAAGATCGACCGCAGCTTCATCACGGGGCTGCCGCAGGACGACAGCGACGCCAGCATCGTGCGCGCTATCTTGCAGATGGCGCGGGCCCTGGGCATGAAGGTCATTGCCGAAGGCGTGGAGACCGAAGCCCAGCGGCAGTTTCTTCAGCTTGCGGGTTGTGACGAGTTCCAAGGCTATTTGTTTGCGCCGGCCTTGGACGCGCTCAGCTTTGAGCAGCGCCTGCCTGCCATGCCGGAATCGGGCGAACCGAATCACCCAATCCCGCGCATTCGCTTGATCAAGCGCTGAGGAATCGCGCAGCACTTCACCGCACCGGCTTGGACGCGGCGCAACAGGTCACCAGCCCTTGGGCGGTTCCTGGCTCCGGTTCAAAGCCAGAGCGGCGACTTTTCCGGTGACCGAGGTGTGCGCAGGCGGCACAATCGGGCCAAGATGATCTACAAATTCAAAAGCCCAGCCAGTGGTGACCTGATCATGCTGGGCACCCATGGCGACCAGCTGCTGCGCCTGCTGGGACGCGAACCTTCGACCCAGGGCATCATCGAAGTCACCGCGATGCCCCAGGCCTTGCGGGTTTTGCAGGCTGCCATCGACGCCGCCGAGCAGGCACCCGCGCAAGACAGCGACGAAACGCCAGCCATGGCGGTGGGGCTGCGTCAGCGTTTGTGGCCCATGATCGAAATGCTGCGCCGCTGCCAAGCCGCGCAGGAGCCCGTGGTGTGGGGCGTCTGAAGTCGACCGACGAGAAGCGAACATGAAGCTTTGGAGTGACAACTGGACCAGCGGTGACCGCATCCCTGCACGCTATGCCGCGGGCAAGCCCGACGGCGCAGGCGGCGCTGGTTTCAGCGACAACATCAGCCCGCACCTGGCCTGGAGCGACTTGCCGCCAGGCACGCAGTCGCTGGTGCTCATCTGCCACGATTTTGACGTGCCCAGCCGCGCTGACGACGTCAACCAGCCCGGCCGCGAGGTGCCCGCCGATCTGGCGCGGGTGGACTTTTTCCATTGGGTGCTGATCGACCTTCCACCCACCCCGGCGACCCTGAAAGAGGGCGAATTCAGCCAGGGCTTTGTGGCTCGGGGCAAGCCCGGCCCGGCCGCGCCGGCGGGTGCCCGGCATGGCTTGAACGACTACACCGGCTGGTTTGCGGGCCATGTTGACATGGCTGGTCAGTACTTTGGCTACGACGGCCCGTTTCCGCCCTTCAACGACTCGCTGGTCCACCACTATGTGTTCACGCTTTACGCGGTGAACGTGTCACGCCTGCCGATCGACGGTGTGTTCAACGGTCACCAAGTTCGCGAACAGCTGGCGGGTCGCGTTCTGGGGGAAGCGACGTTTTCGGGCACCTATTCGCTCAACCAGCGTCTGTTGGACAGCGACTTCTGAGCCACCGGCCCTGGCGGGCCGGCCCCCATGATTGAGCCCACCCGAGTTCTGTTGCTGCGCCACGGCGAAACCACCTGGAACGTGGAACGGCGCATTCAGGGCCACCTGGACGCGCCGCTCAACGAACGTGGGCGCTGGCAGGCCCAGCAGCTGGGCCAGGCGCTTCAGTGTGAGGACCTGGCGGCTGTCTACAGCAGTGACCTGGCGCGCGCCGTGGATACCGCCGCGGCCGTGGCGCAGGCTTGCGGGTTGCCGGTGCAAACCGACCCGGCGCTTCGTGAGCGCGGCTTTGGCCGCTTCGAGGGCTTGACCTACGACGAGATCGAGCTGGGCTGGCCCGAAGACTCGCTGCGCTGGCGCCAACGCGAGCCCGACTTCTGCGTGGGTGGCGGCGAGAGCCTGGTGGTCTTTTCAGGTCGCTGCGTGGTGGCGGTCACCCGCTGGGCGGCTGCCCACCCGGGCCAGGCCATCGCGGTGGTGGCCCATGGTGGCGTGCTGGATTGCCTTTACCGCGCAGCGGCTGGTCTGGAGCTTCAGGCTTCACGCACCTGGGCTCTGGGCAACGCCAGCATCAACCGCTTGCTCTTTCACGGTGAGGGTTTTTCACTGGTGGGCTGGAACGATGTCGCCCACCTGGAGTGCATGCCAGACAGCGCAGAGTGATGACCTCTGCCCGGCTGCTGCGGCTGCCTCAGCGTCGAATCTCCCGCCACGAGTTTTTGGACGGCGTGATGGTCGTCCCCAGGGGCAGTTGTCGCTGATAAATGCGGTTGTCCGATCGGTGCGTGGTGCCGATGATGCGCCCGTCCACCACACGCAGGGCAATCACCCTCGACGAGGTGGCGTCGGCCGCGATCTGGTCGGACACAAACGGTGAGGTGCTGACCTGCGAACCGGTGCCGATGTTCAAAAGGTACAGCCGCGACGACTGGGTGCAATCGGTGCTGCCATTGACGTTGGTGACAAAGGCAACCGCACCATAGGCCACGATGGGGTCGGTGCTGGCCTGCTCGCCGGCCGGCAGGTCGACATACCAGCCACGCGAGCTGGACCAGTTCACCGGGTTGGAGGTGATGGTGTCGGTGGCGCGGGTATAGACCTGTTGGACCATGCTCGAGCGCGCATTGCTCAGCGTGGCACCGTCGGTGATGGCATAAAACGTCTGGGTGCTGCTGGTTCCAAAGTCGGAAATGTCCAGCAGCCGCCCCGTGCCCACCAGCACCACACGCTGTCCCGACACCATGGTCAGTTCAGGCGTCGATGTCACCGGCTGCCGGTTGCCGCTGCTGTCCTTGAAGGTGGCCACCAAGGTGGCGTCGATGTCGATGGCGGACGTGGTGTTGAGGTCAAACTTCCACAGGTTGCCCAAGAGGTCGCCACCGTAGACGTAGCGTGCGGTGCCGTCGGCTTCCTTGAAGGCCGCCACGTGCGCCAGGCCCGACTCGCTGCCCACGCTGCCGGTGGTGCGGAATGACTTGATCACCGCGCCCGTGCTGGCATTGAGCACCCACAGACGGCCCCGGCCGTCACCCAAAGTTTGTGCGTTGTCATAGCCAGATGTGACCAGCACCACGTCGACGTTGCCCGCCATCTTGGCCACCACGGGCCGGCCGACGGTGTAGCCCATCAGGCCTTGGTTGGTGGTGTCCGAGGCCGTGGGAAAGACCCACCGAAACTGCGCCGCGGCCTGTGTGGTGTTCAGGTTTCTGGGCGTGCTGACATCCAGCGCGTAGTAGCTGCGCCCTGCAGCGCCCAGGCCGCCCGTCAGCAGTTTGACGCCGGTGCTGAGCTTGGCGTAGGTGGGGGTGGCATCCAGCAGGGTTTGGTAGACCCAGGCCCGTTCGGCCGATTTGCCAATGGCCGCCAGCGAGTCAGGAGGCGCATAGGCCCACTGCTCAGCGCCAGTGACGGTGTCAAAAGCGTGCAGCATGCCGTCGCCGCTGGCCAGGTAAACCATTTGTTCTTCACGGGCCAACAGGGGTTCGGCGTTGACAACCGGGCCGATCAGACTGGCACGGGTGCGAAAGGTAGTGCCTTCGGCGCTGCGGTCGCCCCTCAGGTAGTCGACCACGGCGCTGTTGGTGTAGCTGGCCGGCGCTGGGTTGACGGTTGCGCCGACATTGGCCGCGTTGAAATCGACACCAGTTGAACCGCTGGAGCTGAAGATGATGCGGGTGGACCATGACCGGGCAGCCAGGACCGTGGCCGCAGACCAGTTGCTGGTGGCTGAGACGGCAGCCGTGGTGACGTCAATCGGGTTGGCCTTGAGGTCGCCCGACCAGCCGCGTGGGTTGTAGACACCCAGATAGGCCTGCGAATCGCTGCGGTCGAGGTTGACAGCGCTGACGGCCACACCGCCTTGCGCGGCTTCCTGGTCCAGGATGTCGTTGAAGGCCGACTGCACGTTGATGCGCAGCGCTTCGACGTCGTTGCCCATGTACATGCGGCCGCGTCCGTTGACGGTGGCATGCCACAGGTCGTCGAGCATGGTCGGGTCATCGCCCACGGGCGTGGGCCAGACCACGGGGTTGGCCCAGACGTTGATCGTGGCCGGATCGGCCGGCGCCGGGAACAGGGTGCCGCGCGCGCCCAGGGTCAGTCCATAGGTGGTGATGTGCAGATTGGTGTTGGTCAGCGGCGGTACCCGCGTGGCACTGCCCAACGACACTCGGCCGGCAGGCAAGTCGGCGCGCAGCTGGTTGGTGTAGTACGCCAGTGCAAAGTCGGCCAGTGAATTGGTGGCCGTGGTGGCGTAGGGCGCGCCTGCGCCATAAGTAGCCGCGTTGTAGCTGGGCGCTGTTTCGCTGTGGCTGTTGGCAAAGCCATCGGTCAAGATGAACATGCTGTTGCGCTGGCAGGCGTACTGCACGATCGAGGTGTTGGTCTCGAACTGGGTGCCGATGCGCTTCATCGTGGCGTGGGTCGGTGTGCCGGCAGCTGACATGGCGTTCAGATAGAACTGGCCGGCCACCACACGCCGGTTGCTGGACGCCGTGGTGGAGTCGGCGTCATACATCGTCAAGGTCGGGCTTTGGTTGAACGGCATCACGCTCAAGCGCAGGCCGGTCAGGTTTTCCAGCACCCGGCCCATGGCGCCAGCCATCATCAGCTTGCGTTTGCGGTAGTAGGTGAACCAGTTGGCGAAGTTCTGCAACTCATTGGCGTGCGTGCGGCCACTGGGGTAGGTGGTGATGCTGGGCTTGATTTCGTAAAGCTTCAGGGTGGTGGTGCCATCGGGCGCTGTCACGCAGGTGGTGCCGTTGGCCGCGCAAGTCTCTGCGTTCCAGAAACTGGCCGGGTAGTAGGGAATCGAAGCCCAGCAGGCCCAGCCGGCCGCCACCATCTGCGATGCGGTCAGCGTCTGGGTGGCGCCGCCGCAAGGCACACCGGTTCCGTCTGCAGCCGTGCTGTTGACCACCGTGCCCGCAGGCAGGGTCATGCCGGCCTGAACGTAAAAGCGGAATCCGTTGTTGCTGAAGTTGGCGTTGGCCGAGCTCCAGTTGGCGCTGATGTCCAGGGTCTGGGCGCCCGCCACGGCCGGGTGCGAGGGCGCGGCCGTGGTGGGCGCGTTGGCATAGCTCACCGATGCGCCGCCCAGGTAGGCCGGCGACCAGGCCGGGTAGGTCACCGTGGAGTCGTAGTACAGCGGGTTGAATTTCTTCGAACGCACCCAAGCAAACTGGGTGGTCGGTGGAACGGCCTGGCCATACCAGCTGTTGAAGTTGTAAATGGCACCTCCGCTGGCTGTGCCCACCGGGAACAGATAGACGTAAGGGACCATTCCAGAGGTTCGCAGTGGCCTGCCTGTGGTCGAGTCAAACGAGCTGGCACCGTCCCAATAGACCACGCCCGAACTGGTGTCGAGCAGCACGTCCCAGTCCATGGAGCCGGAGTCGTCCATGCCAAAGATCACGTTGGGCTTGGCCAGCACCGACGCTTTCAGTGGCAGTTCCGCCAGGGGCGTGGGAGCCGCGTGCGAAGCCACTCCAAACAGGAGGCCAGCCAGCGCGGCGGTGCTGACGATGAGTTGATGGATGGTTTTCACTGTGGACCCCAATGCAAGAAGACGATCAACCCTTGGTGACCAGGGACTGGACCCAGGTCTCGGTGTCCTTGGGCCCCGTGACACGAACGGTGATGCGGAACTGGCGCGAATTGGGTGGGTCCAGCTCTTCCACGCCGACCCGTGAGCTCGCCGTTTGCGGCACCTGCTTGACCAGGCATTGCCGCAAGGTGGCTGTGACCGGGGCGGTGTTGCACATGCGTTCCACCACGTAGCGCACGCTGTAGCTGCCCACGACCACTTCAGGCGCTGAAGCCCACGTCACCGTGGGCAGGCCTGCGGTTTGCGCCTGCATGGTCGCCCAGTACCAATTCCCGGTGTTGGTCTCTTCATTGGTCAAGGTTCGAACCCGTGCATAGGCGGTGTTGACGCCCACCTCCGAGGCCTGCAGCGAGGCCTCGCGATAGGCGCTGTTGCCGGTGGCCATGACGCCGATCTCGGTCATGCGGGCCAGCGCCAGTCCACCCAGCAGCATCACCGACATCAGCAGCAGAACCACCAGCATGGTCACCCCACGTTGGGTGTGGCCAGGCTTGCCGGCTCGAAAAGGCGCGCACTTCATGTTCACAGCCCCACCACCAGGTTGCGCAGGGGCACGACCACAAAGGCCGTGCGGTAGCGGTAGCACTGCCAATCGGTGACATCGGGTGTCACGGTGTTGCCAAAGAGCTGCGGCATGGCCGTCGATGCCGTGCAATTGCCCGAGGCGTCCGGCTTTTCGCGTTGCGGACTGCGGGTGACCAATCCGATGCGAAGGGCCCGAACCCTTGGCAGCAGCGCTGGTGTCATCGATGCAAAGCTGCCGGTGGGCGCCTGCCAGCTGCTCAAAGCGGTGCTGCCGGCGGCGGCTGCCGCCAGGCCGTACTCGGTGCGAAAGCCCATCACGTTGCGAGCCAGCACCACCGCCGTGCTGCCGCTGGTCAGTGGCCGCTCGAGCTCCAGGTTGGTGCCGTTGAGGCGGTAGCGTGACCACTGCAAGCTGCCCAGCAAGGTGATGCGAGCCATGTCCGGGAAGATCGGGTTGGTGGTGAAGGTGGCGCTGTTGTGCACGTCGGTACTGGTGTTGGCAAAGGCCAGCACCTGGGGCAAATCTTCAGTGGATGCGGTGATGGCGGTCACGGTGCGAACCAGGCAAGGTGTGCCTGGTGTGACGGGCGCCAGCATCACGGCATCACCCACCGCGGCGGGAACCAGCGAACGCACCGTCGCGTCGGTGCCGGTGCTGTCTGCCTTGAGCAAGGCGTTCGCACCCGAAGCCACCTGCGTGGCATAGACCACGTCGATGCGGTCACCCGCGGTCTCCGCGGTGACGTTGATGGGTGTGAAGTCGGCGCCATCAATCAAGGGCACGGCCGACGTGCTCAAGTTGAGTTTGTTGCAGCGGTAGAGCCGGTCGCCAAAGAAGCCCAGGCCACTGGCCGCCACCTCGTCACGCAGCGCCGTCAGCGCGGTGTTGGCGCTCAGGCTCACGCCGCCCATGCCCATACCTTGTCGTTGAGAGGCTGTGAACATGGCGGCGCTGCCCGTTGCTGCCATGCCCACCAGCAGGGCGATGACCATGCCGACCATCAACTCGATGATGGACAGGCCGCGTTGCGCCAGGCGTGCCGTGGCTGGACTGGATGGGCTGTGCATGGGAGAGCAGGGTTCAGCGCACATCGGTGACGATCTCCAGGCTGCGGGTGTCGCCCGAGTCTTTGCCCAGCCAACTGATGTTCACGGTCAGGCGTTCACCGGTGTTGTTCAGTGTCGAGGTGGTCGTCACTGGGCCGGGCAGGGCAGCGCTGACGGCGGTGGACCAGGCGGCGGTGCGGGTCAAGGCGCCGCTGTTGCCGCAGGTGCCGGTTTGCGGCAGCGTGTAGCAAGCCGCATTGGCACCGTCGACCAGCACGGTGCTCAGCAGTTCGCCAGCCAGTTGTGTGGCCACCTGGCGTGACTGGCTCTCGGTGGTTTGCGCCACCATGCGGCCCTGAAAGCGGGTCATGGCGAGCAGGCCAAAGGCCAGGATCGCCAGCGCGATCAGGCCGTCCAGCAAGCCGGCGCCCCGGCTCAGGGGCAGGTGTTGAGGTGGTCGCCGCATAGTTTGATGGACCCGCCGGCTTCCACCCGCAGCCCAGGGCAGCGGTTGTCGGAAGAGCAGGAGACCGTAGAAGAAGCCAGGTTGATGGAAACGGCGGTCAGGTTGGTGGTCCAACCCTGGCTGCCAAAGGTCACAGAGCCGTTTGCAGCGGCGCTGATGCCGTCGGCCATGGAGCGGGTGCGCAACGTGACGGGGCTGGCCGGGACGGTCACATCCGCCACCGTGATGGTCGAGCCCGCCACGCTGAGCTGCACATTGCGGTTGCGCTTGATGGCCTCGCTCTGCGCCATCAAGGTCTCGGTGTAGAGCGCGTTGCCGCTTTCGCGCAGCTTGGAGTTCACCGTGTAGTCGCGCAGGCTGGGCGCAGCGGCCACCAACAGCAGTGCGCCAATGGAGAACGCCACCATCAGTTCCACCAGCGTCAAGCCACGCTGGCCGCGCACCTGGGTCAGCTGTCGCATACCGTCCCCCTCATGCTCCAGCAGGCGGTGGACGGCACACCTTTGGGGTGGGCGGTGGTGTTGCGTGCACCCTGGTGGTTGATGGTGTAGGCGTAGCCGTTGACCGTGCCCGAGCCGGTAGCGGTCGCGGTGAAGCCTTGGCCGCTGTTGCTGATGGCGCAACTGACCGTGAAGTTGCTCACCGTGGGCACTGCCACCGCACACGCCGTGGTGCCGTAGTTGCCCACGTCCTGGTAGCGCTGCTCCATGCGGGTGAAGTACGACGACAGGCCGTCCAGCGCTGGCGGCACGCGTGAGCGCAGCACGTAGCTGTTGTAAGACGGCAGGGCCACCGCGGCCAGGATGCCGACGATGGCCACCGTGATCATCACTTCGATGAGGGTGAAGCCCTGATGGCGAATACGTTGCATGCCGGTCACCTGCGATTCAAGGAGATCGGCCGCCCAGCCCTGCGGTTGCAGGGCAGAGAGACCGCGCTTGGATCGTGTATCGGCTTGCCACCCCGGGACTTGAGGGGGCCGTCGTGCGTGCAAACGTTACGGGTGTGAAGAAGTGGCTAAGCAGGCCACTGTGGTGTGATGCAAGTCACGGCGAACAGGCCGCGCCAAGCCTCAAGACTCGAATAGATCGTCCGAAGGCCGAGCCGGCTGTACCAGGCCCAAGTGGCGCCAGGCCGCCGCGGTGGCCATGCGACCCCGGGGCGTGCGCTGCAAAAAGCCCTGCTGGATGAGGTAGGGCTCGATCACGTCTTCAATGGTGCCGCTTTCTTCGCCGATGGCGGCGGCCACGTTGTCCAGCCCCACCGGGCCACCGCCAAAGCGGTGGATCACGGCTTCCAGCAGCTTGCGGTCCATCACGTCAAAACCCAGCGGGTCGACGTCCAGCATCTTCAGCGCCTTGTCGGCCAGGGCCAGGGTGATGCTGCCGTCGCCCTTGACCTGGGCGTAGTCGCGCACGCGGCGCAGCAGCCGGTTGGCGATGCGCGGGGTGCCGCGGCTGCGGCGCGCCAGTTCCAGGCTGCCCTCAGCGTCGATGGGCACGTTCAAGAGGCCAGCCGAGCGCTTGACGATGCGGCTCAGCTCTTCAGCGGTGTAGAACTCCAGCCGCGCCACGATGCCAAAGCGGTCGCGCAGCGGGTTGGTCAGCATGCCGGCGCGGGTGGTGGCGCCCACCAGCGTGAAGGGCTGCAGGTCGAGCTTGATGCTGCGCGCGGCCGGGCCTTCGCCGATCATGATGTCGATCTGGTAGTCCTCCAGCGCGGGGTAGAGGATTTCCTCCACCACCGGGCTCAGGCGGTGGATTTCGTCGATGAAAAGAACGTCGTTCTTTTCCAGATTGGTCAGGATGGCGGCCAGGTCCTTGGGTTTTTCAAGCACCGGGCCGCTGGTCTGGCGCAGGTTGACGCCCAACTCATGCGCCACGATGTGGGCCAGCGTGGTTTTGCCCAGGCCCGGCGGGCCAAACAGCAGCACATGGTCCAGCGCTTCGGCGCGGCCACGGGCAGCGTGGATGAAGATCTCCAGCTGTTCGCGGGCCTTGACCTGGCCTACGTATTCAGCCAATCCCTTGGGGCGCAGGGCGCGTTCAATGGCTTCTTCGTTGGGCGAAGCCGGCGCGGCGCTGACCACGCGCGGCAGGTCGCCGAGCCGGTCGTTCTGGGGTTCTTTGCGCTCGGGGCCGAAGTTGTCAGTCTGGATGGCCATACAGGGATTATCGGCGCGCCTAAACTCCGGCATCCCTCATTTCCGAGCAAACTTTTAATGAACCTGCGGCGCACCCTGATCAGCTTTTCACTGGCCTTCAGCTGCCTTCCTTTGTGGGCCCAGACCACCGTGACCGACCCCTGGGTGCGTGGCACCGTGGCCCAGCAAAAGGCCACCGGCCTGTTTGCCAAGATCACGTCGGCCCAGGGCGCCCGGTTGGTGTCTGCCAGCACACCGGTGGCTGGGCTGGTGGAAATCCACGAGATGAGCATGGCCGGCGACGTGATGAAGATGCGCGCCCTGCAAGGCGGGCTGGTCTTGCCAGCGGGCAAGGCGGTTGAGCTCAAGCCGGGCGGCTACCACGTGATGCTGATGGACTTGAAGCAGCAGCTCAAGGTGGGCGATACGGTGGTGGTGACCTTGGTCCTGGAAGATGCGGACAAAAAGCGCCAGACCGTTGAAGTCAAGGCGCAAGTCAAAGCGCAGGCCTCGTCAGGCGCCGAACAGCACAAGCACTGAGAGCGCTCCCAGGCGGCGTTGCCGCAGCCTCAGAACCCCACCCGCAAGCTCAGGCGCACCGTGCGGGGCTCGGCCGGATGCACATGCCGGTCTGCCACGGGCGCTGTTTCACCAGGCAACTGTGACTCGTAGAAGTACTGGATGTCGTTGACCTTGCGGTTGCCCAGGTTGAACACGTCCAGCGTCACTTCGGCCGGCACTCTGGTGCCCAAGTTCAGCTTGCGGCTCAGGCGCAGGTTGGCTGTCAGCGACGACAAAGAGCGCACGCTGTTGTCTTCAATCAGCGCACCGCTGCCCAGGTAGCGCCACTGCAGGCTGGCGCTCCACGGCCCCAGGTCGCGCAGCGTGGCCGCCACCGAGGCCACGCGGTCCACCGCGTTGGGGATGCGCTCGCCGTTTTCAAAGCGGGCGTGTGTCCAGGCGAAGTCGGCGTCCAGCAAGAACCACGGCGTTGGCACCCAGCGGTTGTTCCACTCCAGCCCGCGGCGCTTGCTGCCGGCGCTGGCTTCGGTGGCACCAGCGTCGCCGATGTAGACCAGCTCGGAGTCGGACTTCAACTGCCACAGCGCCACCGAGCTTTGCAGGCCCGGCAGCACTTCGGTGCGGGCGCCCAGTTCCAGGCCCCGTTGCGACACCAGCTGCGGCACTTTGTCGGCTGGGCCCAGGGTTCGCGGGTCCACCGTGGCGGTGGTGCCGCGGGCGTCGTTGCTGTGCAGGCCACGGCCGGCGTTGAAGAAAAACTCGGTCTTGACCCAGGGGCCGGCCACCAGGCTGAGCTTGGGTGAAACCTGGGTGGCGCTGGAGCGCCCGCCGTTGGCCGGCAGGGTCAGCGCCTCAACGGTGGAGCGCACGTGGTCGGCGCGCAGGCCCAGCACGCTGCGCAGCCAAGGTGTCAGCTGCAAGGCCGTCTGTCCGTAAAGGCCCAGCGAGGTTTCCTGCACTCGGTCTTCCCGAACCGCGTTGCTGATGCGGCGCGCCACGCTGTCAAACAGGCCTACGCGCAAGCGGTCGTGGCGCAGCGAAGCGCCAAGCTCGCTGCTGGCTTCCAGGCCGGCCAGCGTGTGGCTGAAGGCGTGGCTGGCGTTGCCGCCAAACACCTTGCGGTTGTCCTGTTGTTTGAACTGGTCGCCATCGGCCGGGCGCTCCAGCGCATAGGTAAAATTGCTGTTCAGGTTCAGCCGGTAATGCAGCGCATAAGCGCTGGCCTTGCTGCGGCTGCCATCGTTGCCACTGCGGTGCCACTCACCCGACAGGCTGCTGCGCGAGGTGTCGCCGCCCGTGGTGGGGTCCAGCGAATCGAAGCGGGAGAAGGGCTGACCGTTCAGGCTGCCGGCGTCGATCAAGCGTTGGGGGATCTGGTCGGTGGCCGTCCAGCGTGCGCTGTAGCCCATCGCGCTGGCGCTCCAGCCCTGGGTGGTGGTGCCGCCGCTCAGGGTGACGATGCCGTTGCGCTTGCGCAGACGCTCATGCACCGCCCAAGGGCCGTCGTTTTGCATGGCTTCAAAAGCACCCAGCAGGGCCAAGCCCGCGCCCAGATCGAACGCAGTGCCGGCCACGCCGCGCCTGAAGCCGTTTTCGCCCAAGGAAACCTGGCCGAAGGCTTCGTCCAGCCGGGTGCGGTAGCTGATGTCGGCCGCGCCGGCCGAGGCAAAGTCGCCGCTCTTGGCGAAGTAGGGGCCCTTGCGATACTCGATGCGCTGCACCAATTCGGGCAGCAAGAAGTTCAGGTCGGTGTAGCCCTGGCCGTGGCCGTGGGTGGGCATGTTCACCGGCATGCCGTTCACGCTGGTGGCGAAGTCGGTGCCGTGGTCCAGGTTGAAGCCGCGCAGGAAGTATTGGTTGGCTTTGCCATCACCCGAGTGCTGGGTGACGATGACGCCGGGCACAAACTCCAGCACCTCGCCGGGGCGCAGCGCGGGGCGGCTTTTCAGCAGTGCCGCGCCGATCACGCCTTGCGAGGCGGCGTCAGACGAGCCCACGGCGTTGTCGTAGTGCCCTTGGACGGTGATGGTCTGATTTGACTGAGGCGCGTTTGGGGTGGTGGTTTGGGCTTGCGCAGCCGCGCAGGCCCACAGGGCAACGGCCGCAGCCGAGCCCCAGGTAGGGGTGTTCATAGGTGTTCGATCCGGGTTCGGTCCAAAGTGGCGCCGTGCGGCCGGGGGCCTGCACGGTGGGCGAGCAGCAGCAGAAAAAGCGCAGCTCAGGCCAGCCAGGGGGGCCGATACAGGGACGGGGCAGGTCCGGTGTGCCAAGCCCAGGACGATGTTGCCTGTTGCACGTGGACGCCGGCATCTGCAGGTGCTGCCCAAGGCGTGGCCAGGTCCACGGCCAGCAGCGCCAAGGCTGAACACAATGCGGACGTCATGGCGTCTGTTGCACCCACTTCAGCAATGGCCACCACGCTGCTGTCAGCTGCCGCGTGGTGGTGGCGCTCACCGCTGGCATGGGCGTGTTCGTGGTGAGCAAACAGCAGCGTGGCCAGGGTCACCGGTGATTCACGGTGCCGGTGCAAGGGTCCTGCGCCCAACTGCACGGCGGCAGCCAGGCCCTGTAGCAAGAAGATCGCCACCAGATATCCGGCCACCACGCGCAACCATTCAGCCCGCAGGGAGCGGGCGTGGTTGCGTCGGCTGGTGGGCAGCGGCATCAGGACCAGGGGCAGGTGGAAAGCAGGGTTCGGGTAGCAGACATCTCTACGCCGCTGTTGGCCCGGTGGATGCGCAGCTTGCGGGTGCCTGTTACCGATTCAAGGCCTTCAGCGCCAGCTTGATGCCTTCGCTGACACCGACATCAGGCGGCAGTGCCTTCAGCGCAGCTTGCGCTTCGCGCTCGCTGTAGCCCAGGGCTTGCAGCGCTTGGGCGATGTCGCCTTGGGCGTCGCTGAGCATGGGGCCAGAACTGGGCAGCGACAGGTCGGCGCCCAGTTTGCCCTTGAGCTCCAACAGCAAGCGCTCGGCGGTTTTTTTGCCGATGCCGGGCACCTTGACCAGCCGTGCGCCGTCTTGGCGGCTGACCGCCGCAGCCAGTTCGGCCACGCTCAGGCCCGACAGGATCGACAGCGCGGTGCGCGGTCCCACGCCGCTGATCTTGACCAGCTCCCTGAAGGCCGAGCGCTCGGTGTCGGTCAAAAAGCCGAACAGGATCTGCGCGTCCTCGCGAACCACAAAGTGTGTCAGCAGCACCACGTGCTCGTTCACCGCGGGCAGGTTGAAAAAAGTGCTCATCGGCACTTCCAACACATAGCCCACACCGCCCACGTCCACCAGCACCTGCGGCGGTTGTTTGTGGGCCAACGTGCCGCTGATGCGTCCGATCATGTGGGGTGCCCCCAGAGGGTTTGCGAAGAAGGGCCGCTCACGCTTCAGCCAGCAGTTTTTCAACCAGCGTGTGCAGCTCGTCGAAGTTGGGCTCGCCCACGTAGCGCTTGACGATGGCGCCGCGCTTGTCGATGAGGTAGGTGGTGGGTGTCAAGCGCACATCCGAAAAGGCCTTGGCGATGGCGCCGGTGTTGTCGATGACCACCCCAAACGGCAGCTGGCGGGTTTGGGCAAAGTTGGATACGTAGGCCGGTGGGTCGTAGCTCATCGCCACGGCCAAGGTCTCGAAGCCACGTTCACGGTACTTGCGATGGGTGTTGATCAGCGCCTGCATCTCTTTGACGCAGGTGGTGCAGCTGGTGGCCCAAAAATTCACCAAAACCACTTTGCCACGCAGCTTGGCCGTGGACGACCGCTCGCCGTCGAGCAGGGTGTAGCTGAAGTTGGGCGCCGGGTCGCGGCCGCCGCAGGCCGCGAGTGACAGGCCAAGGACCAGACCAAGGGCCATTGCCAGCAGTACACGGCGCAGGGCAAGATGGGACATCCAAAGCATAGGAGCAGTGCCCTCATGAGACGCCGCGAGTTTACGGTAGCCCTTCCCTTGGGTTTGACGTGCAGCTTGGCCTTGCGGCCTGGGTCAGCCCAGGCGGCGCTGAATGAGGGCGACGCTGCAGCCGGCGTGCGCGCTGCTCTGGAACGGGGTGCACTGGCAGCGGTGTCGGTGCTGGGAAAGACCGACGGGTTTCTGGGCAACCCGTTGGTCAGAATTCCCTTGCCCGGTATCTTGAACGACGCCGTCAAGCTGCTCAAGGCCACGGGTCAGGGCAAGAAGCTGGACGAACTGGTGTTGGCCATGAACCGTGCCGCCGAGTCGGCGGTGCCGGTGGCCAAGCCACTGTTCGTCAGCACCGTCAAGTCCATCAGCGTGGAAGATGCGCTCAAGGTGGTGCGTGGCGGCGAAACCTCGGTCACCGATTTTTTCGCGGCCAAGACCCGCACACCGCTGGCAGACAAATTCCTGCCCATCGTGACCCAGGCCACCGAAAGGCAATCTCTGGCGGCGCGCTACAACGCGGTGGCCGCCAAAGCAGCGGGCTTGGGGCTGTTGAGGGGCGATGACGTCAACATCCAGCAGTACGTCACCGCGCGGGCCTTGGACGGCCTGTTCAAGATGATCGGCGAGGAAGAGAAGAAAATTCGTGCCGACCCGGTCAAAACGGGCAGTGCCATTCTGAAAAAGGTTTTTGGCGGCTGAAGCGGTTGCACGCGCCTTCTGGGCACCTGCCCGCTACCGTGCGGGCCTCACTTGCCCCGGGCAGCGGCTTCTTCGGCGCGTGACAGCTCAAACGTCAAGGCTTCGGGCAGCGCGGTCATGATGGCGTCGCGACCAACACTGGCAAATTGACGGCCGCCCAGGTTCAAGACCTCGAAGGCCTTGCCTTGTTCTGCGATGCGCACAAACACGAGGGTTGGCACCTCGGCCAACATCTCGGCGCGCAAGCGCTCAAAGTGTTCTCCGGCAATGGCTGCTTCGTAGATCAGGGCATGCGGTAACCCATCGGTGCAAAGCTGCTGAGCTTCTTCAACCGAGGTGACAAAGTCCACCATCAGGCCCATCGGGCGCAGCGCGGCACGCACCACGTTGCGCACCTCACGGCGCGCCGCCAGCACCATCACGTGGCGGCCGGCCAGTGGTTGGGAGTTGGCCCCTTGCGACTCGATGACTTCGGCTTCGACCTTCTGCACCGAATTCAGGCGGGGCGCCAAAGTTTGTGGGAACTCCAGTTTCAGCTCTGTTTTGCCCGGTGTATCTTTACGGTGCAGCAGCAGGCCCAGCACGCCCGCGGTTTGCTGCAGCAAACGCCAGGACATGGTGCTGAGCCGGGCTGCTTCGGTCTGCGCGGCCCGCCCCTGTGCTTCGTCGACTTCATCGGGCTGTTGAAAGGCATAAGCGACGGTCAAACAGGCGTGGGCTGGCCAGTTCTGGATGTTCAGCGACAGGTCAATGCGCGACACCGCGTGCTCAAAGCTCCAATCCAGCGTGGTTTGCAGCAAGGAGAAGAGCAGGGTTGTGTCGCTCATGACCTCGGCCGCCGTCAGTTCTTGGCGAACTTCGATGCCGCGAGCGTCGATTTCTCGTCCGCGCTGTCGCAGTGCTTCGCGCAGCAGCCCGGTCAGATCCAGCCTTTCGTTGGCCAGCTGCACTCGGCCGTTGCCCAGGCGCACCACCTGCTGGCCCATGATGCCGGCGCGACGGGCCCGGTCGATTTCGTCGCGCAGCGCGCGCAAACCAGCACGGTCGATCTTGCCGGTGGCGGTGAGGGTGGTGACACGCTCCAACGCGGACGACAGGTAGGTGGCCACTTCGCTGCCCAACTGAGCCACCAAGGCCTGCGGATCCAACGGCTCTGCCACCCGTCTGCCGGCGGGGGGTGAGGTTGGCAGGTCACGCAAGTCCATGGGGTTTGGCTCTCAGTTCTTCAAGGCTGGCTCAGGTCAACCCGAGGCTCGCCGCTTTCCAGGCGAATATCTACCCTATAACCAAGGGGTGTGACAAGTGGAAACACACTCAAGTGTCACCTAATTGGCGTGGCAGGCCCAACACACCCTCATCACGCAGGCGTTGACGCTGCGCCGGATCGAGCCCCAGTTCGGCCAGGACCTCCTCGGTATGTTGCCCCAGCAAAGGCGGTGGGCGGCGCAATTGCACCGGTGTCTGTGACAGCTTCATGGGGCTGCAGACCAGTTCCAGTGCGTCGCTGAGCGGGTGTTGGACTCTGGCCGTCATCTGCCGCTGCAGTACCTGAGGATCGGCGAACACGTCGGCCATGTTGTTGATGGGGCCACAGGGGACCTTCGCCGCTTCCAGCGCGGTCAGCCAATCGGAACGGCTGCGTCCCAAGAGCTTTTGAGCCAGCAGCGGCACCAGAACCTGGCGGTGTCGAACCCGGTTGGCGTTGGTGGCAAAGCGCTCGTCAAGGGGTAACTCAGCGCAGTCTGCAACCTGGCAAAAGCGCTTGAACTGGGCGTCGTTGCCCACCGCCAGGATCAAGTGGCCGTCAGCCACTTCAAACACCTGGTAGGGCACGATGTTCTGGTGGGCGTTGCCAGCCCGCCCAGGGGCTTGCCGTGTGACCAGGTAGTTGGCACCCAGATTGGCCAACATGGCCACCTGGGTGTCGAGCAAAGCCATGTCGATGACCTGGCCCTGGCCCGTGGCGTCGCGGTGGCGCAGAGCTGCCAGGATGGCCACGGTGGCATACATGCCGGTGAAAAGATCGGCGACGGCCACACCCACCTTTTGTGGCCCGCCGCCGGGCAGGTCGTCGCGCTCGCCGGTGACGCTCATGAAGCCACCCATGCCCTGGATGATGAAGTCGTAGCCCGCGCGGTCGGCATACGGACCGGACTGGCCGAAGCCCGTGATCGACGCGTAGACGATCCGCGGATTCACCGCGGCGACGCTCGCATGGTCGAGACCGTACTTCGCGAGGCCGCCGACCTTGAAATTCTCGACGAGGACGTCGGCCTGCCGCGCGA
>JAYTVT010000066.1:0-57843 GCA_043743835.1 Betaproteobacteria bacterium | reverse complement strand
CGCGGGTCGAGCAGGTAGGTGATGCGCCAGGTGACGCCGTGGCCGTCCAGCCGGCAGATGCGCACCTTGGGGGGCTTGTCGCCCGCGGCGGCGCCGCGCATCCAGGCCTCGGTGACGGCGGCCCCCAGCAACGCGTCGGTCACGCCTTGCGGCAGTGCCCAGTCGAGTGCAATGTCGACCTCCTGCTCGCTGACTGGCGAAGGGAAGGACAGGTTCTCCACCACCGCCGTGGCCACCACGCTGTTGGGCACGCTGACCAGGTTGTCTTCTGGCGTGAGGATGCGTGTGCTGCGCCAGGTGATTTCGCGCACCAGGCCGGCGATCGGCTCGCGCCGCTGCCGCGTGTGCAGCAGGACGAAGTCGTCCAACCGGAACGGTTGCTCGACGTTGAGCGCAATGCCCGAGAAGAAGTCGGTGAGCGTGCCCCGCAGCGCCAGGCCCAGCACCAAGCCGAACACCCCCGTGGTGGCCAGCACAGCCGGCAGTGCCACGCCCCAGACATGGGCCAGTACGGCGACCAAAGCGCCGACCATCACGAGCAGGCCCACAAACTGGCGCAGCAGGCCCGGAATGCGCAAACCGCTGTAGCGGGGCACCAGGCGGTCCCAGACCAGCCAGCCGTTGAACTGCAGCAGGGCCACGGCGCCAGCCAGTGCAGCACCGCTGATCAAGATCCGCGCCAGCACGTCCCGGCCCACGGGCCAACGGGCCAGCCAAGAAGCATCCCCGGCGCCTTGGGCCGACAGCCCCAGCAACAGGGTCAGCGCCAGGGCCGGCAACAGAGAAGCCAGCGTGCGTGCCGGTGGGACGGGCGGGTGTGCCGGATTGGTCAAAGGCATCGACACCACGTTACAGGGCCACACTCGGCCACGTCAACCGCCGATCGCGATGCGCTTGCCCTGCGACTCAGTCTCAGGCTCAGGCTGAGGCTGGGGCTGGGGCTAGGTCGAGGTCTAGGCACACGCAAGCCGTTCACGGGCGACGAACCGCGTCGCCAGGGGCCGCAGCTGGCGCTGCACGCAGCGCCAGCAGGCGATCCCGCCGCTGCAGGATCGCCCTGCGCTGGCGCTCGTCCGTCAGGTCCCCGATCAGGGCGGCCAGTGCCTCCTTGTCCAGCGCACCGATGCGACGGCGGATCTCAGCGCCCGGTTGAGGCGGACGGGCCTCAAGGTACGACGGCAGCGTGTTCGACGTTTCGAAAGCTCGGTGGTGTGCGGTCACGAAAACGGTCCAGGCATTGGCGTCGTACAACAGCGAGTCGGGGCTGCGGCGGTCGACGCCGATCAGCGTGTCAAAGGCATAGACCAATTGAAACTGCCGCTCGGCATCGCACCAACCGCCACGGCGCATCGAGCGGGCCTGCACCTCCGTCTGCGTGACCCACCGGGCAGGGCGCGCTTGAAGCACACCCTGCTGGCCCTGGTGCTCGCGCACCACCGTCACCGGCACCAGACCCAGGCCCAGCCGGCGGTCGAGCCGATAAGCGGCGACCTCGCGCCGCGCCGCGTCAGTGTCGCGGACCTGGAAAACGGCTGGGATGCGCCTGTCCCCATGAGCCACAGAGACGCTCCACTCGTTGGGCCCGCGTGGCTCCGTGACGGTGATCTCGCCCGCGCTCAGGGCAGCGAGCACCGTCGCGTCGTCGACGTTGGCGGGGGTGACGTGAAGCGCTTCGGGCAGCAGTGGCGCGCTGCCGGGCTCGCCCGCGTACTGCAGGCTGAGCTGGGCGCCTTGCTGCACCAGCGCCACCGCGCGGCCCTTGTAGACAGCGTGGTTCATGCCGGCGTCAAGCTTGACGACGCGGCCGTCAAAGCGCGTCACGGCCCGTGCGTCGCGCGTTGGTGTGTGGCCGACGACCAAGCGGGCTACTCCAAATTGCTTCAGCAGCGGCAGCAGCACGTCGGACTCGGCAGCTTCGCGGCACAGTGCGGGGCCGCGGTACCAATTGGGGCCGTCTACTGACAGCAGCGATTGGTCGTCGGCAGCCTCGAAGCGCGCCACGGCTTCACCCAGACCTGTGTCGACTGCCGGCGTGCCTGCGGCGGCAGCGGCTGCCGCCGCCATCATCCTGCCGAAGCGCTCGCGGGCCAGTTTGGGGCGCAGGTGGAACTTGTCGTCGGCCTGCAGCAAGGTGGCTTGCTCCAGCCGGCCAGCGAGCCCCAGGTAGTTGGTCAGCGCGCTGCGGTAGCGCAGATTGACCTCCTGCAGGCTCATGCCTTGCAGTGCCAGAGAGGGGCCTGCGTGCATGAACAGCGTGTCGTTGACTGCGATGGCCACCGGCAGCGACAACAGCCATTGGCCATAACGACCGCCAGGCGACAGCGCGGCGCGATGGCCAAAAAAGCCAGGCGGAAAACGTTGGTCGAAAGCGGTTGCGGTGGCCTCGCCCTGCGCTGGCACCCAGGCCTTGCGTTGCAGCTCACGCTCCGTGGCGGATTCCATGTCCGCATAAGCTGCGTATTCACCGATGTGAACGTCACGCAGGTCGCCCAGCAGGTTCATCGCCTCGTGGTTGCCCAGCACCACGTGCAGCCGACCGCCCACTGCCTGGGCTTCGCCCTGCAAGCGCATCAGGAGGTCCATGACCTTGCGCGAATCTGCGCCACGATCGAGCAGGTCGCCCAGGCTCACCACGTGTGTGCGCCCAGCCGTCCAGCGGTCCTGGCCGTCGACAATGCCGGTTTCTCGCAGCAGCCGCAGCAGTTCGGCATGAGCGCCATGAACATCGGCGAAGGCGACAACACGCTCGACCCCGCTCCATTGCACCTGAGCTTCTTGTGCGGTGGCCTGCAGCGGCCGGCCCAGGCCGGCCAGCAACATCAGTACCAGGCAGGCTGAGGCCATGCCGATTGGGCCCTGCCGGCGTTCGACCTTCAAGCTGATCATTGGGGTGCTGGCGCCAAGGCGAACTCACCGCCATCGATGCGCTTGAGCAGGCGCAGCCGAAGCCAGTCGACGGCAGCAATCTCCTTCGTCGTCAGGCCCATCTGCAAGTCCGTACCCGCTTGTCGGACGCCGCGTTGTCCCGCCAGGTTGGGGCCAAGGGGTGTGGCAACGTAACGCCCGCCCACCAGGCGCCATTGCGCCAGCACGCCCAACTTCTGCGTCAAGATCGGCAGCGTGATCTCGCGCAGCCGCGCCACGGCATCGGCCGGCAGACGCTTGACGCGGATCTTCTTCCAGGCGTCGCTGCGGTCGCTTTCGGCAGACGCAAAAGCGACACCGTGATCGACCGAGAACACGCGGGCACCGGACTCGGCTTTGCCGATGAGGAAATTGCCGAGGTTGGCGTCACCGTGCTCGATCAGGTGGGTCAGGATGTTCAGCTGCCCGATGTGGCGGGCGTAGCGCAAATCTGATTCGAAGCGGGTGGCGCTGTAGACGTCGGCCGGCGAGTTGATGTCGTTCAGCCAGTACTGCACCACGGCCAGCACTTGGTCGGTGCCGCTGAAGGTGCGCAACACGTCGCTCTGGTGCCGCACAAAGTCGGCAAAGGGTACGAAGCGCAGCGCGGTCGGCGGAACCACGTACTCGGCGGGGTCCATGATCAGCTTCTGCAGTTCGTAGGCTGCCAGTTCGTAGCGCGGCACGTTGTTGAATTGGTCGGCGCCGGGCTCGGCCTTGCGCAGCTTGACCCGCAGCGCTGGCGCGCCACCGAGGGAGACTTCGGCACGCAGCGTGATGTCGCCTTTGGCCGTGGGCCGGCTGCTTTCGGCCTTCTCGATCACGATCGGCTCGGCAGCCAAAAGGCGCTCGAGTTCCGCGATGGGCCGCGTGATGTTGGTTTCCTGCGCCGCCACGCTGGCGACCAACCCGAACAGCCCAATGGCAGCCATGCGCTTGAAGAGCTTGATCATCGGAGTCTCCTTCCCGTCTGTCGCACCAAGGCCGCCCTGCGCGAAGGCCAATGAACGGCCGCCCTGCGCAGGCCTAGCGCCGCGATGCTAGCCCGTCTTTCTCTGCTCACAAGTGCCTTCTTGAAAGTCGACCCTTTTGGCCAACCTGGGCGCATGTCACCAGTGCACGCCTTTCAGGCTGCGGCAGGTTGCCGTCAACGGTTGAGTCGCTGGCGCGCCAACGCGCGGCTCACAACTTGAGCTCCAGGTTGGCGCCATAGAACGTCCGCCCCAGGCGCAGGTTGCGTGTGCTGTCGCCGTTGGTGAAGGTCGTACGGGTTTCGTTGTCCAGCGGCGCCAGGTTGTTGGCCGCCACCCGCAGCGACACGCTGCGGCTGAAGTTCCAGACGGCGAAGGCATCCACCGCGCGGGCCGGTGATTGGTCCAACGTTTGCGCCGCCGTTTGCCGTGTGAGGTAGCCCGGCGTGTAAGCCAGGCTGGCACCCAAGGTCATGGGCAGGCCGGCAAAGCGGTAGTCAAAACCCAGGTTGCCCGACCAGGGCTGCTGGCCGTCCAGTCGGTTGTTAGGGCCTTGCAGCGCCAGCACTTCGGAGCGGTAGTAGTTCAGTGCCATGCGCAGGTTCAATGCGGTCTTGGCGTCAAAGACCGACGGCAGGAACTCGCTGGCGCGGCCCTTGAGTTCCATCTCCAAGCCCGTGGTTCGGGCTTTGGAAAAGTTGACCGGTGTGGTCACGTAGCGCGGCACGCTGGCCCAGGGTACCGTCTCCAGGCTGGTGACGTTGCGCACCAGGTCGTTCACGCTGCGGTGAAAGCCGCCGATGCTGAAAAGACCGCCACCCACAAAGTAGCTCTCGAACGCCACGTCCAAGCCAGTGGCCAGCTCGGGCTTCAGGCCCGGGTTGCCTCGGCGGTCGGGCGCAGCCTCGGTGTTGGGGCGGGTCAGGTCGGTGAACAGGGTGCTGGTGGTGGGCCTGGCCAGCAGCGCGTTGAGATCCGGTGCCTTGTAGCTGCGGGTCAGGCTGGCGCGGATCAGGTCGCGGCCCTTGGGGTCGAGTTTGTAGTTCAAGTGCCACAGCGGCGTGGTCACCTGGCTGGTGTTGCGCACCGGGTCGGCAAGACCACGACTCTGGGTTTGGATGCGCTCGCTGCGCAGGCCCAGGTAGGTCGACCACTGCGGTGACAGTTCCCATTCGTCCTGCACAAAGAGGGCCTGCCGCGCAATGCGCGCGGCGAAGGGCTGGCCGTCGTAGCCCAGCAGTTGCGACACACCGTTTTGCGTGATGCTGCGGGTCTCGTCACGACGCCGTGCCTCCAAGTCCCAGCCCAGGGTCACGGTGTGGGCTTGCCCGATGAACCGGCTGGTCTTGCCGGCCTGGGTGAGGTTGCGGTCGTGGTTGTCGCCAAAGGTGCGACGGCCCAAGTCGGTGATGCCGTCGTAGGTGCCCTTGCTGTCTTGCGCGCCCAGTTTGAGCTCAACGCTGCCGTCGTCGCTGTAGCGCAGGTTCCACTGGGCATTGGCACGCACGTTTTGCCAGGTACCTTCAAACTTGTTGTTGGCCTCCAGCACCGGCTGACCGGCCAGGATCTGGTTGTCGTACTGGTTGCGGTTGTGCCAATGGCCACGCTGCACAAAAGCCTGTGCCGAGGCCGACTCTTCGTCGCTGATTTTCCAGTTGATGCGCGGTGCGGTGTTGAAACCACGGCCCCAGTTGTCTTGGCGGCTGGTTTGCAGCGCCGATGAAGGCAGCCCGTTGGTGCCCGCCGTTTGGCGCTCTTGTTCGCCCACATTGATGTTGCGCCACTGGAACACCGACAGGGGCAATGACAGGCCTACACCGCCTGAGCGTTCGCCATAGGTGAAGGTGCCCGAACCGGTGGGCCGCACCGCGCTGTAGCCGGTGCCCAGGCGCAGGTCGCGCTGCGTCACGCGGGGCGCGTCTTTCAGGATGATGTTGATGGTGCCGGCCACCGCCTGTGCACTGCGGTCGGCGGTGGCGCCGCGGGTCACTTCCACGCGTTCCACCTGGGCGGGGTTGAGCTGATCAAACTGGAAGCCCGGTGGGGCCGGGTCGCCGTTGATCAGGATCAGGGTGTAGCCTGACCCCAGGCCGCGCATGCGGGGTGAGTTGCCCTGCATGCTCACGCCTGGCAGGCGCTTGAGCACATCGGCCACGCTGCTGTCGCCAAACTTGTCCAGCTCTTCGCGGCCATAGATCTGCTTGGCCACCGGTTCGCGACGCCGCAGTTCGGTGTCGGATTGCGGCCGGGCTCGGACTTCCACCCGTTCCAAGCGGGTCCCTGGCGCCCGAGCGGCGTTGTCGCCGGTCAGGCCAGGCGCTTCCTGCGCAAAGGCAGCTTGAACGGCGGTCAGAAGGCAGGCGGTCGTCAGATGCAGCTTCAAAAGGGTGGACCCGTTGGTTTGGAAGACGCCGCACGATACCGACTGCCGCCCGCCCGCACACCCAGCAGTGCGATGAAGCGACAAAAGAGGGGCCTGTTTGGGGCCATGCGGTTGTGAAGTGGCGACTGCAACGCAAGGTTCAGCCGGACCAGCATGACAAGACCCGCGCGAACTTGCTGCTTGCGGCCCGCAGGTTGTTCACAGGATGGCCTTGTGAGCTGCGTGGCCAGGTGGTCCACCCTATGCTGCTGGCAGTGCGCCGTTGTTAGCACCTGGACAGCAGCGATCAGGCTGTGCGTTTTCAAGATGAAGAGGCTTTTCCCATGACCCAGCGCACCATGCTTCTCGCACTGATCACCTGTGCAGCCTTGTGGCTGCCTGGTGTCTTGCCAGCCCAGGTTGCGGCACCCGAGATCAAAGCTGATGCGGCTCGCCATGACCTGCGCATCCTCAAGCGCGCACTCACCGAGCTGCACCCGGGCCTGTACCGCTACACCACCCCGGCAGCGCTGGACGCCGAGTTTGCCGCCGCCGAGGCCGCCGTGGCCCAAGGTGTCAGTCGCGGGCAGATGTTCCTGCTTGTCTCGCGCATCTCAGCCTCGATTCACTGCGGACACACCTGGACCAACCGCTACAACCAGCGTCAGGATGTGCAAGACGCGGTCTTCAATCGTGCCGACAAATTGCCCATCAGCTTGCGTTGGATAGAAGGCCGCGTTTTGGTCACGGGCAGCATGCTGCCCGACGTGGCCATCGGTGCAGAGTTGCTGACCATTGACGATCGCCCGGTGGCGCAGATCAGCGCCGCGCTGTTGCCTTACCTTCGGGCCGATGGCCTGCATGCAGGCGCGCTGGCCAAGCGCTGGTCGCAACTGGACAGCGGCAGCAATGGCGGGGCCATGGATCGACTGTTTCCAATGCTGTTTCCACCCGAGGATGGCAGGTACCGGCTGAGTGTGCGCGACCATCCAGGTGCCGCGGCGCGCGGCGTGTCCGCCGCCGCCGTCACCTTGCCCGAGCGCAACCGGCAGCTGCCGCCGCCCAGCGAGGACTGGCAGCTTCGCATTGAAGGCGACACCGCCGTGTTGACCCTGCCGACCCTCGCGTTTTGGCGCAGCCGCTTCGACCCTATCGCTTACCTGGACCGCACCTTCGAACAACTGCGCGGCGTACCCTTTTTGGTGATCGACCAGCGCCGCAACGAGGGCGGCGACGACGCCATCGGCCACCGCCTGCTGGCCCACCTGTTGCGCCAGCCTTTTGTTTTGCCCAGCTTCCACCTCGAGAGCGCCTACGAGCGTGCACCCTACAACTTGGTGCGCTATCTGGACACCTGGGACTACGGTTTCTTTGACCGCACCGGGCAGGCAGTTCGCCAACCAGGTGCCCGCAACTGGAGGCTGTCTGACCAGAGCGGACGGCGCATCGAACCTGTTGCCTTGCCTTACCCGGGGCGAGCGTTGGTGCTGGTCGGGCCTCAAAACAGCTCGGCTGGTTTCTTGTTGGCTCGCGACCTGAAGGCCAGCGGCGCTGCGACTTTGCTGGGGCAGGCGACTGGGGGCAATCTTCGGGGGCTGAACGGTGGCCAACTGGCCTGGGTCACGCTGCCCGCCTCGGGCGTGGCGGTGGACATTCCCTTGGTGGCCGCCTTCGAAACCACCGGCCCGCCCGACTCTGGCGTACTGCCGGACCGTTCGGTTGAGCCCAGTTGGAAAGACGCCGTAACGGGTGTTGATACCGACATGGCGGCCGCTCGAGCTTGGGTTGCCGCCTGGCGGCGCTAGGCAATCTGATGATGCGAGCGCAGGGCGCCCTTGCCGTCAACAGCGTTTGTCGGGTTTCTACCCAAGAAGAAAGAATCGATTAAAAGCAGTTTGGATTCAATAATCGTTCTTGTTGGAGCGATCGGATGCGCTCCTCAATACGCCTGGGTGCCCGATGAGACTGGTCAGTTTTCTTGGATCGGATGGCCCCGCGTGGGGGCTTTTGGTGAGCGGGGGTGTTGTCGACAGCCGCCGCCTTGGTGATGACGTTCCCGCCTCCATGGGGGCCTTCCTGGCTCTTCCCGACTCAGCGCCGCCACGTTTTCAGAATCTCTTGGCGCGCGCCGCAACTTTTGCGCCCATGCCGCTGGAGCAGCTCGAACTGCTGCCTTGCGTACCCCAGCCCGGCAAGGTGATCTGCCTGGGCGTGAACTACATCGACCACGCCAAGGAGGGTGGCAACCAGATCGGCGACTACCCGGCCATCTTCTTGCGTTGCGCCACGTCGCTGCTGGCCCACGGCGCGGCGCTGCAGGTGCCTGCCATCTCGAGCAAGCTCGACTTCGAGGCTGAGCTGGCGGTGGTCATCGGCCGCCGCGCCCGATTTGTCGGCGAGAGCGACGCGCTGGGCGCCGTCTTTGGCTACGCCTGCTTCAACGACGCCACACTGCGTGATTACCAGCGCAAGACTACGCAGTGGACCATCGGCAAGAACTTCGACGCCACCGGTGCCTTCGGGCCGTGCCTGGTGACTGCAGACGAACTTCCCCCCGGCTGCGTGGGCCTGCGCATCCAGTCTCGCCTGAACGGCCAGGTGATGCAAAGCGCCAACACGACCGACATGGCCTTTGGTGTGGCCCGCACCATCGCCTTG
Source organism: Betaproteobacteria bacterium (assembly GCA_043743835.1). Classification (GTDB taxonomy): domain Bacteria; phylum Pseudomonadota; class Gammaproteobacteria; order Burkholderiales; family Burkholderiaceae_C; genus Rubrivivax. The sequence goes on along the minus strand of JAYTVT010000066.1, from coordinate 48,948 downwards.
CTGTCGGAGTCGCTGACGCTTGAGCCCGGTGATGTGGTGGTGATGGGCACGCCCGGCGGCGTGGGTTATGCGCGCACACCACCGGTGTGGATGAAGGCTGGCGACACCATCGAGGTGGACATCGAAGGCATTGGCGTGCTGAGCAACCCGGTCACCGCATGGGCCGGCCAGCCGGGCAGCTGACATGCGCGACCTCAAGCTCGACAACATCACCGCTGTGGCCGTGGCCAGCCTGGCCGGCACGCCTGATGCGCGCCAACGCGAGTTGACGCAGCAGCTGCTGTTGCACCTGCATGCCTACGCCAAGAAGGTCCAGCTCACCCATGCCGAGTGGCGAGCCGCGCTGGCGTTTTTGCACCGCGCCAGTGACATCAGTAGCGACACGCGCAGCGAGTTCTCTCTGCTGTCTGACGTGGTGGGCCTGTCCAGCCTGGTCGACCTGATGGCCAGCACACCCGACGCCACACCTGGCAGCGTGCTGGGGCCCTTCCACACCGTGGGCTCGCCCCGCTTGGGCAACCCGGCCAACCTGATCGGCAACAACGCCGGGCAGCCGGTGCTGCTGCGCGGCCGCGTCTTGGGCCGGCATGGTCAGCAGCTGAAAGCCTTGACGGACGCCAACATCGACTTCTGGCAAAACGCCGACAACGGTCTGTACTGGCAGCTCGACCCCGAGCAGCCGCGCGACAACCTGCGCTGCCAGCTCACCACCCAGGCCGACGGCAGCTGGGCCGTGGCCACCATCCGCGCCAAGCCCTACCAGATTCCCACCGACGGCCCGGTCTGGCACGACCTGGTGAAACCTGCCGGCCGCAGCGCCTGGCGCGCCGCGCACGTGCACCTGATCGTCAGCGCGCCGGGCTACCGCACGCTGGTGACGGAACTCTTCGATGCCGAAGACCCCTATCTGGACAGCGACGCCGTGTTTGGCGTGCGCGAAGCCCTGATCGGCCACTACCGCAACGAGACCGATGCTGCTGCCGCCGCCTGGATGGGCCTGAAAGGCGACCAGTGCCTGGTGATGAAGACCGACCTGGTGCTCAGCCCGCTGGCCTGACCGGCGCCAGCCTGTCTGAGTCCGCCAGCCGCAACACCTCTGCGAAAGAAATCAACCATGCTTAAGCTGAACCGGACCGCCGCTGCACTGACCGCTTGTTTGGCAGCGAGCTTGACCGCCTCACCGGCCGTCGCGCAAGACTGGCCCAAGGCCAAGCCCATCACCTTCACGGTGGCCTTCGCCGCGGGCAGCTCCACCGACATCGTGGCGCGCACCGTGGGCCAGAAGGTGTCCGAGTCGCTGGGCCAGTCGGTGGTCATCGACAACAAGCCCGGCGCCGGCGGCACCATTGGTGCGCAGCTGGTCAAACGCGCACCGGCGGACGGCTACAACATCCTGGTCATCAGCGTGTCTTACGCCGTCAACCCCAGCCTTTACGCCAACGCCGGGTACGACCCGCTGCTGGACTTCATGCCGGTGGCCTTGGGGCCGAGCACACCCAACATTTTCACCGTGCATCCGTCGGTGCCGGTGGGTAGCGTGAAAGAGCTGATTGCCTACGCCAAGAAAGAAAAGCTGTCCTACGCATCGTCGGGCATCGGCACCACCACCCATTTGTCGATGGAGCGCATGAAGGTTGCCAGCGGCGTCGACATCACCCACGTGCCCTACCAGCCTGCGGCGGCCATTGGCGCGGTGGTGGCGGGGCATACCCAGGTGTCCAGCACCTCCATGCCGCCCGCAGTAGCGCAGATCAAGTCGGGCAAGCTGCGTGCGTTGGCAGTGACCAGTGCACAGCGTTCAGCGGCCTTGCCGGACGTGCCGACGATGAACGAGTCGGGCTTCAGCGACTTTGACGATCTGACCTGGTTTGCTTTTTTTGCCCCGGCCGGCACGCCGCCAGCGGTGGTGGCGCGGCTCAACGCCGAGATCAACAAGGCCATGGAAGCCCCCGACGTGGTGGCCAAATTTGCCGAGCAAGGTTTGAGCGCACGCCGCAACACGGTGGCCGAGTTCACCGCTTACCTGAGGAGCGAGATCCCCAAGTGGGCCAAAGCGGTGAAGGACTCGGGTGCCACGGCCAATTGAGTCCGCTCAGGATGTTCATGGCCGGCGGCATCAGGCACTCTTTGCTGGCGCAGTGCGTGGTGCACACAACACTGCCGCTCTGACTGAAGACAACAACGCGAAGGAGACCTGCAGATGGATCGTCGTTCCATGATCAACACCGCGGCCACCATGGCCGTGGGGGCCGTGGCTGGCTGCGCTGTGCCCGGTACCGCCAACCAAGCGGCGGCCGTGAAAACGCCATTCACCGTGCCGGTCACTTACGTGCCCATCGTGGGCAGCGACCTGATGTTCCCGGTGCGCCGTGTCTACTGCATTGGCCGCAACTACCGCGCCCATGCCATCGAGATGGGTTCCAACCCCGATCGCGAGCCGCCATTTTTCTTCCAGAAACCCACCGACGCGATTCAGAACGTGGCGCCAGGCACGGTGGCCGACCACCCCTATCCGCCACTGACCAAGAACTACCACTACGAGGTGGAGTTGGTGGCCGCGCTGAACAAGGGCGGTCGCAACATTCCCATCGCATCGGCACTTGAACATGTTTACGCCTATGCGCTGGGTCTGGACATGACGCGTCGCGATTTGCAGCGTGCCATGGGCGACGAAAAGAAGCCCTGGGAGATTGGCAAGAGCTTCGACAAGAGCGCGCCGATCGGGCCGCTGCACCTGGCCAGCCAGACCGGACCGTTTGCGTCTGGCGGCATCTGGCTCAAGGTCAACGGCGTGACCAAACAAAATGCCAACCTCAACCAGATGATCTGGGCCGTGGCCGAGCAGATCAGCAAGCTGAGCGAAGCCTTTGAGCTGATGCCGGGGGACATCATCTACTCCGGCACACCAGAAAACGTCGGGCCCGTGGTGCGTGGTGATGTGATTGAATGCCACATCGACCGCCTGCCCAACCTCAGCGTGAAGATCGTCTGATGTCCGCGCTGCTGGGCCGGCCGTGGCCGGCCTCCACCACCCCTGCTTTGCGCGGCTTCGCGCAAACGCCAGCCCAGCTGGCCGACCTGCGAACCCGATGAGCTTTTTCGACCCCGTTTTTCAACCACCAAGGAACACCGTCATGACCTCGACCCTGCATACCCTGCAACGCTTCTTTGCCGTCACCCTGTGCGCCCTCAGCCTCAACGCGGCTGCACAAACGCCGCCGCCGCCTTACGGCCTGTCGATCAGCGTTGAGCAAGCCAAGAAGGCCATGGCGGCGGCAGAAGCTGAAGCGCGAAAGAACAACTGGCAGGTCGTCATAGCCATCGTCGACACTGGGGGCCATCAAGTCATGCTGCAGCGCCTGGAAGCACAAAACGCCAGCGTGGACATCGCCATTGGCAAGGCGCGCACGGCCGTCAACTTCCGCCGGCCCACCAAAGCGCTGGAAGACAGCCTGGCGGCCAACGGCAGCGCGCTGCGCATCCTGGCGGTTCCCGGCGCGACGCCCCTGCAAGGTGGCCTGCCCATCATCATGGATGGCAAGATCATTGGTGGCATCGGTGTGTCGGGTGTTCTGGCCACCCAGGATGAAGTGGTGGCCAAAGCCGGCATTGACGCGCTGCTGGCCAAGTAGGCAACTGGGCGCTGGCCAGCGCTTCCTGCCAGCGCCGCCTAAGCGCTTGGCGCGCCGTTCAGCCCGGACCGCGCTTGGTCCGCTACCACAGAGGCCGTGCGCCGATAGTGCGACGCCAGCGCTTGCACGGCGTCGTCGGCGCGCCCTTCGATGACGGCGGTGAACACAGCCACGTGCTCGGCGTGTTCGTCGCGGCGGCTGAAGGTCTTGCCGGCAGCCACCTGGCGAAAACGGTAGGACTCGTCGGCCAGGTTCTCGCAGAAGCCGCGCAGCCAGCGTGAGGGGCAACGCGAGAGCAAGGTGCGGTGGAAGTCGCGGTGCAAGGTCTCCCAGACGGGATTGGTGACATAACTGTCAAGCGACAGGGAGCGTGGTGTGCGCGACAAGCGGTGCACCAGCAGCACCAGCTGGTCTTCCATGGCAGCGTCCAGCCGGGCGATGGATTCGCGCAATGCTAGGCTTTCCAGCTGCACCCGGTTCTGGGTCAGGATGGGCAACTCTTCCCAATGCAGCGGGGCCACACTGAAGCCGCGCAGGTCGGTGCGGTCGACCAGGCCTTCGGCTGACAGTCGGCTGAGCGCCTCGCGCAAAGGGCTGGCACCCACGCCATAACGAGCGCACATGGCTTCGACCTTCAGCTTGGCGCCGGGCTCCAGGGCACCGTGCGCAATGTCGTTGCGCAGCTGTTCGTAAACCGCGCTGGCTCGGGTGGCCGAGGCCACGCCGCGTTGGGAGATGTCTGAAAGTGCCGACTTTCTTGCCATGGGCGCCGACTTTACCGGTTAATCGATAAACGGCGGTTGATGCGGGCGGACGTCGGAATTTGCGGGCAGAACGGGCAAATCGGGCGAACTGGGTGAAACGGTCAAAGCGCGCGAAAAGGGTCCAGCTGCGACGCCTGAATCGGATGCAAGCCGTCGCTTGCCCGCCTCAATGCAAGCTCAGGGTCACCATGATCGGGTTGTGGTCCGACGACGTGACCTCAGGCGCGCGCGCCTGCAGCACCGACAAGCCACGCACAAACAAATGGTCCAGCGCCAGTCCGAAGACCCGCTTGCGACCGTCTTCGACCAAGTGGACAGCGGTCAGCCCCAACCTGTCCGCCACCTCCACCAAGACCGCGTGCCGAGCCTGGCTCCAGGTGTTGAAGTCACCGCCCAGCACCACCGGGCCGCGGTGTCGGGCCAGCTCGGCGGCCACGCCTTCGATCTGCTCGCGAAGATGACCCACGCCCAGAGAGAAGTTGACGCCGTGCAGGTTGGCCACGGCCAAGGTTGTTTCACTGCCGCTGAGGACATAACGCGTGATCAGTGCAGACTTGGGGATCGGGAACAGCGGCTCGAAATTGCGCGTGGTGCAACCGTCAAAGGCCGGCACCCGGGAAGCGGTCATGACACCGCGTTCCACGCCGCGCCAGCTGAAAGCGCCGGCCATCTGCCAGCCATGGCCGCTTTGATCGAGCACCGCGGTGAGCGAAGGCAACAGCACGGCCTCTTGCAGCAGCAGCAGATCGTGCTGGCCTGCAAACTGCGCCAAATCGCGCTCCCAGCCTTTGTCCTCGCCCTTGTGCAGGTTCCAGGACAGCACGCGAATCTGCCGGCCGTCGAGCGCGGCAGCTGGGGCTGGTTTGGGGGCTGGCTTGAGGACGCGGTCTGTTGTGCAGGGCTGCGCCAGGGCCGTCACTTCTTGATTTGGCTGCGGGGTCAGCAGGCGTTCCTGCGGTGGCACGCTGGCGCAGGCCCCCAGGGCTGCAACCAGGGCCAGCAGCAGCAGGCGTGAAGATGGAAGGAGGGATGATTCGAACGTTTTTGGCAAGGGCATGGTCAGGCAAGATGAGCCAAACGTGTTGGATGCATCACCGTATCACAGCCCTGAAGCACATCGCCTACGATCAGAATCGCCGGGCTGCCGATGCCGGCTTGCTCGGCATCGGTCTTCAGCTGGCCCAGGTTCGTGATCAAGCGCCGCTCTTGCGGCGTGCTGGCATGCTGAACCAGCGCAGCGGGTGTGCCTGCGGGAAGCGTGCCCAGCAGCCCGGCCTGGATGTGGGCCAGGTGCTGCACCCCCATGTAGACCACCAGGGTCAGGCCCTGGGCAGCGGCTGCCGCCAGCGTGGGCCAGTGCAGTTCGCCTTGGTTCGTTCCCGCATGCCCCGTCACCAGCAGCACGCCGTGGGCGTGCTCGCGGTGGGTCCAAGGCACGCCCATGGCGGTGGCGGCCGCCAGGCCGGATGAGATGCCGTTGACCACCGTGACCTTCAGCCCGGCGGCGCGCAGGTGTTCGGCCTCTTCGCCGCCGCGGCCAAAGATGAAAGGGTCACCGCCCTTGAGCCGCACCACGTTTTCACCGCGCGCTGCTTCCAGCACCATCAGCTTGTGGATGAAGGCTTGGGGCGTGCTGACGCAGCCGCCGCGCTTGCCCACGTGCACCACGCGTGCACTGCGACGGGCGTAGCGCAGCACGTCAGGGCCTACCAGGTCGTCAACCAGCAGAACGGTGGCGTTTCGGATGGCCTTGATGGCCTTCACGGTCAGCAACTCGGGATCGCCTGGGCCTGCGCCCACCAGGCTGACCCTGCCTGGGCTGCCGCACGGTTTACGGCTCGGTCGCTGGCTTGCGCCGGGGGAGGAGGTCGAGGTCAGGGTGGGCATGGTGAACCTCAGGCAGTCTGTTCTGCCGCAGCTGGTGAAGGCTGCCGGCGCAAGATCATCTGGCGCAGGGTGGGCACGCAGCTGCCGCATTCGGTGCCGCACTTCAACGCGGCCTGCAGCTGCGACAGTTGGGCTTCGGGCTGGCCTTTGCAGCGCACCAGAGCTTCGTGGATTTGTGGCTCGGTCACGTCCAGGCAGTTGCAGACCTGTGCACCGCGCAGGACCACGGGGGTGGGCGGCAAAGCGCTGCCGCTCAGCAGCGCGCGGCCATAACTCTGCGCGGGCAGCTCATCCATCAGCAAGCCACTCACCCAGCCCGCAGCTTGCACGTCGCCGGCCAGCAAGAAGGCCTGCAGACGGGCGCCGGCGGTCGCGCCGTTGATCTCATGCGTCACCAGCCGCACACTGCGGTGCAGGCTGCGCTGCGGGTCGGTGTAGCGCAGCACATCCAGCCGGTCCAGGCCCAAAAGCGATTCGACGTGGCGCAGCCAATCGGCAGACGGGGCCTGCGCTGCCGCGGCGCGCAAGAGCACACCAACCCCGCTGGGTACATCGGGTTCGCGGCCAAAGGGCACGCAGCTGGCAAAGTCGAATTCGCTGCAGGCAGCAAGCAGCAGGGCCCGGGTTTGCAAGGCCGTTTCAGCGGGCAACCAAGCGCGTGCCACCAGCTGCCAGGGCAGGGCGGCGGGCGTGATCTTGACGGCCGCGTGTTTGAGCTCGGGCTGCTTGCTTTGTGGGCAATAGGCTGGCGAGGTCAGCGCGTTGACACCACCGCGGTGGCGCCCGCCCAGCACCTCGTCGCCCCAGTGCATCGCGATGAAGGCCTGGGCCGGCGCGACTTCGGTGCTGGCCTGGGTGGGCAGCACCAGCGTGCCGCGGCGTGACTTCACCTGCACCAGGTCGCCGCTCTTCAGGCGCAGGCGGGTCAGGTCGCTGGGGTGCATGTCCACCACAGGCTCGGCCGCGTGGCCATAGAGCCGCCCCAAGGTGCCGGTGCGGCTCAGGCCGTGCCAGTGGTCGCGCAGGCGGCCGGTGTTCAGGCTGAAGGGGTAGGGCGCGTCGCGCTTTTCGGCCAGCGGGCGGGCTGATACGGCGGCAAACTGGGCCTTGCCGTCGGTGGTGGCAAAGTGGCCGTCGGTGTAGAGGCGGGTGGCACCGATGGTTTGCCCGGTCTTCAAGGGCCACTGCTGGGGGCCCTGGGTTTCCAGCATCGCGTAGCTTAGGCCGGTGATGTCCAGGTCACGGCCACGGGTGCTTTCGCGGTGTTCGTTCCACAGCGCTTCCGGGCTTTCAAAAGGAAAGAGGGTCAGACCGTCGGCACGCCGTGCGGGCAGCAGGGCTTCAATGCGACGCGCCACGTCGACGGCGATGCGCCAGTCGTGCCGCGCCTGGCCGGGCGCGGCCACGGCGGGGCGCACGCGGCTGATGCGGCGTTCGCTGTTGGTCACGGTGCCGTCCTTTTCGCCCCAGGTGGTGGCCGGCAGCAGCAGGTCGGCGTAGGCCGTCGTGGCGGTGGTGGCAAAGGCCTCTTGCACGATGACGAACTCGCAACGCTGCAGCGCGCGGCGCACGGTGGCCTGGTCGGGAAGACTTTGTGCGGGGTTGGTGCAGGCTATCCACAATGCCGCGATCTCGCCGTCGGCGGCGGCCTGGAACATCTCGATCGCGCTTTTGCCCGGCTTGGACGGCACCGCGCTTTCGCCGCCAGCCAGGCCCCACAGCGCGGCCACCTCATTGCGGTGCTGGGCATTGCCCAGGTCGCGGTGGGCCGACAGCAGGTTTGCCAGGCCACCCACCTCGCGCCCGCCCATGGCGTTGGGTTGGCCGGTCAATGAAAACGGGCCGGCGCCGGGCTTGCCGATCTGGCCGGTGGCCAGGTGCAGGTTGATCAGCGCGGCGTTTTTGTCGGTGCCGCTGACGCTCTGGTTCAGGCCTTGGCAGTACAGCGACAGAGTGGGTGTAGCCTGGCCAAACCAACGCGCCGCCTGCACCAGGTCGGCTTCCTGGATACCACAGATTTGCGCCGTCAGCGCTGGCGTGCAGTTGCGCACGATGTCGCGCAGCGCCTCGAAGCCGCGGGTGTGGGCTTCGATGAAGTGGCGGTCGGCCAGGCCTTCCCACAACATCAGGTGCAAGAGGCCGTTGAACAGTGCCACGTCGGTGCCGGGCAGGACTTGCAGGTGCAGGTCGGCCGCTGCTGCAGTCTCTGTGCGGCGCGGGTCGACCACGATCCACTTCTGCTCGGGCCGGGCGCGCTTGGCGTCTTCCAGGCGACGAAACAGCACCGGGTGGGTCCAGGCCATGTTGCTGCCGGCGATGAACACCGTTTGCGCCAGCCCGAGGTCTTCATAGCTGCAAGGCGGTGCATCGGCACCCAACGTGGCCTTGTAGCCGGCCACCGCGCTGCTCATGCACAGGCGCGAATTGGTGTCGACGTTGTTGGTGCCCAAGAGGCCCTTGGCCAGCTTGTTGAAGGCGTAGTAGTCCTCGGTCAGCAATTGGCCGCTGATGTAAAGGCCGATGGCGTCGGGCCCACGAGTCTGCGCGATGTGGGCCAGCTTGGTGGCGGCAACATCGAGCGCCGCGTCCCAGCTCACCGCCTGCGGCTGGCCACCACGCTCAGCGCGGCGCAGGGGCTGCAGCAGCCGGGTCTGACGGGTGACGTTGATGCTGGCGGTGAGCGCCAGCGTGCTGCCCTTGGTGCAAAGGCGGCCCAGGTTGGCGGGGTGATCGGGGTCGCCACGAACACCGGTGATCTGTTCGCCCTGGCTTTGGATGATGACGCCGCAGCCCACGCCGCAATAGGGGCAGGTGGACTTGGTTTCTTTCACGCGGCAGCCTTTGCCGTTTCCAGCGCCAGGGTGCGCAGTTCGGCTGCGTCCAGGCTCACCGTGCCCTCTTCAACATTCACGGTGAAGGGTGTGGTGCAGCCTTCATCGGGCGCCTTGGCGCAGCCGTCTGCAAGGCCGATGGTCCAGTTGTGCAAGGGGCAGGCCACGCTGTGGCCAAAGACGATGCCCTGGCTCAAGGGGCCGCCTTTGTGTGGGCAGCTGTCGAGCAGCGCAAAAACGTGGTCGTCGGCGGCGCGGAACAAGGCCACGGCCGGGCCCTGGCTGCGGTTGACGCGGCGCGCGCCCAGCACGGGGATGTCCTGCACGCGGCAGATCGGCACCCATTCGGTTTTGGATTGGCTCATGGGTGCGGTCCTCAAACGGGCGTGGCCACGGGTTCAAACTGGCGCAAGTCGACTTGGGCCTGCTGGTGTTGAAACCAGGGGTCGGGCTCGCCATCCAGCGCAAACTGCAGCCGTTCCCACAGCGCTTGGCGGCCGGGCGCGTCTTCGACGATCTTCTTCTTCACGTAGTCCAAGCCCACGCGGTTGACGTAGTGCACCGTGCGTTCCAGGTACCAGCCTTCTTCGCGGTAAAGCTGGCAAAAGGCGCCGGTGTACTCCAGCACCTCGTCAGGCGTTTTCAGCTTGACCAGGAACTGCGCCACCTCGGTCTTGATGCCGCCGTTGCCGGCCACGTACATCTCCCAGCCGGAGTCGACGCCAATGATGCCGACGTCCTTGATGCCCGCCTCGGCGCAGTTGCGCGGGCAGCCGCTGACGGCAAACTTCACCTTGTGCGGTGCGTACATGCGCCACATCGCACGTTCCAGGTCCTTGCCCATCTGCGTGCTGTCTTGGGTACCAAAACGGCACCACTCGCTGCCCACGCAGGTCTTCACCGTGCGCAGCGCCTTGGCATAGGCGTGGCCGCTGGGCATGCCGATGTCTCTCCAGATCTCCGGCAGGTCTTCTTTTTTCACGCCCAGCAGGTCGATGCGTTGGCCGCCGGTGACCTTGACGGTGCGGACCTTGAACTTGTCCACCGCGTCGGCAATGCGGCGCAGTTCGCTGGAATTGGTCTCGCCCCCCCACATACGTGGAATGACGCTGTAGCTGCCGTCTTTCTGGATGTTGGCGTGGCTGCGCTCGTTGATGTAGCGGCTTTGTGGGTCATCCACCGCCTCTTTGGGCCAGGTGCTGAGCAGGTAGTAGTTGATGGCCGGGCGGCAGCTGCTGCAGCCGTTTGGCGTGCGCCAGTTCATGGTGGCGTAGACATCGGCGATGGTCAGCAGGTGGTTTTCTCGGATGGCGTCGCGCACCGCCTGGTGGCCATGGTCGGTGCAGCCGCACATGGCCTTGAGCTTGGGCGCGGCGCTGTAGTCGCCACCGGCGGTGAACATCAACAGTTGCTCCACCAGGCCCGTGCAAGAACCGCAGGACGCGCTGGCCTTGGTCTGTTTGCGCACCTCTTCCAGCGTGAACAAGCCCTTTTCCTTGATGGCCTTGCAGATGCGGCCCTTGGTCACGCCGTTGCAGCCGCAGACCTCGTCGGTGTCGGCCATGGCTGCGGCGCGGCTGTGGCCCTGGTGGCCCACGTCGCCGATGTTGCTCTCGCCAAACATCAGCTTGTCGCGGATGTCGCCCACACTGCGACCTTCGCGCAGCAGTTTGAAGTACCAGCTGCCGTCCACCGTGTCGCCATACATCACGGCGCCCACCAGCTTGTTGTTCTGGATCACCAGCTTCTTGTAGACGCCGCCGAAGGGGTCGCTCATCACGATCTCCTCGCAGCCCGCGTCTTCAGGCTTGCCGGTCTTGGCGCCCATGAAGTTGCCAGCGCTGAACAGGTCAATGCCGGTGACTTTGAGCTTGGTGCTGGTCTGGCTGCCGGTGTAGCGGCCGATGCCAAACTGGCCCAGGTGGGTGGCGCAGACCTTGCCCTGTTCAAACAGCGGCGCCACCAGGCCGTAGGCGATGCCGCGGTGGGCGGCGCATTCGCCCACCGAGTAGATGCGCGGGTCGGTGATGCTTTGCAGCGTGTCGTTGACCACCACACCGCGCGCGCAGTGCAAGCCACAGGCCTCGGCCAGGTCGGTGTTGGGGCGGATGCCGGCGGCCATCACCACCAGGTCGGCTGGGATTTGCGTGCCGTCCTTGAACTGCACGCTGCTGACGCGGCCACTGTCGCCTGCCAGCAGGGCTTGGGTCTGGGCACCCATCATGAAGGTCAGGCCCCTGTCTTCCAGCGACTTTTGCAAGAGCTTGGCCGCGACGTCGTCGAGCTGGCGTTCCATCAGCCACGGCATGATGTGCACGACCGTGACCTTCATGCCGCGCAGCATCAGGCCATTGGCTGCTTCCAGGCCCAGCAGACCGCCGCCAATGACCACCGCGTGCTGGTACTGCTGGGCAGCAAAGATCATGGCCTGGGTGTCGGCGATGTCTCGGTAAGCCAGCACACCGGGCAGGTCTTTGCCGGGCACCGGCAGGATGAAGGGGTGTGAGCCGGTGGCCAACAGCAGCCGGTCGTATTCGGCCTCGGTTCCGTCGGCCGCGCGCACCACGCGCTTGACGCGGTCGATCTGGGTGACCTTGGTGCCGCTGCGCAGCGTGATGTCGTTGTCCGCGTACCAGGCCAGCGGGTTGAGCACGATCTCGTCCAGCGTTTGTTCGCCGGCCAAAACGGGGCTGAGCAGGATGCGGTTGTAGTTGGGGTGGGGCTCGGCACCAAAGACGGTGATGTCGTAAAGATCGGGTGCGATTTTCAGCAACTCTTCCAGCGTGCGGACACCGGCCATGCCGTTGCCCACCATCACCAGTTTCATCTTGGGTGGCATCAAGGTTCGGGTGTCCATCAGGCGGTTCTTTCAACGTGGCTGTGGCGCATGTAGAGGAAGTCGATGACCTCTTTGCGGTATTGAACGTAGGCCCGGTCTTCGACCAGCTCGACGCGGTTGCGTGGTCGTGCCAAGTCGACCCGCAGCACTTCGCCGATGGTGGCGGCTGGGCCGTTGGTCATCATCACGATGCGGTCGCTGAGCAGTACCGCTTCGTCGACGTCGTGGGTCACCATCATCACGGTGGCGCCCGGGTTTTTGTCGGTCTTGGAGACGATCTTCAGCAACTCGTCCTGCAGCTTGGCGCGCGTCAGCGCGTCCAGCGCGCCAAAGGGCTCGTCCATCAACAGCATCTTGGGTTCCATGGCCAGCGCTCGGGCAATGCCCACACGCTGCATCATGCCGCCAGAGATTTCGTGCGGGCGCTTGGCCACCGCGTGGCTCATGCCCACCAGTTCAAGCGCCGCCAGTGAGCGGTCGCGCAGTTGCTGTTTGGATTCGGTGTCTGCAAACACACGTTCCACGGCCAGGTAGACGTTGTCCAGGCAGCTCAGCCAGGGCAGCAGCGAGTGGTTCTGGAACACCACACTGCGGTCGGGCCCGGGGCCCTTGAGTTCGCGGTCGTCCAGCAGCAGCACACCCGAGGTGGGCACGGTCAGACCCGAGACCAGGTTGAGCAGGGTCGACTTGCCACAACCCGAATGGCCGATCAGGGTCACGAATTCGCCCTGTTCCACCGTCAGCGAGATGTCGCGCAAGGCCACAAAAGGCCCGCGCTTGGTGGGAAAGGTCATGCCCACCTCGTTGATCTGCAGCATGGGCTTGCCATTGATCTTCATGGTCAAGTCTTTCAGCTGTAGTCAAAACGCTTGGCCACCGCCATCAGTGCCCATTCGAGCAGCAGGCCGACGATGCCGATGACAAAGATGGCGATGATGATGTGGGCCACATTCAGGTTGTTCCACTCGTCCCAGACCCAAAAGCCAATGCCCACGCCACCGGTCAGCATCTCGGCCGCCACGATGACCAGCCAGGCGGTGCCAACACTCAGGCGCACGCCAGTCAGCATGTAAGGCATCACCGACGGCAGCAGGATGCGCGTGGCGATCTTCCATTCGCTGAGCTTGAGCACACGGGCCACGTTCAGGTAGTCCTCGGGCACACGTTGCACACCGACAGCGGTGTTGATCACCATGGGCCAGATGCTGCAGATGAAGATGGTCCAGATGGCCGCCGGGTTGGCTGCCTTGAAGACCAGCAGGCCGATCGGCAGCCAGGCCAGCGGTGACACCGGTTTGAGCAAGCTGATCAGCGGCGAGACCATGCGGTTGAGCGTGGCAAAACGGCCGATCAAAAAGCCCAGCGGGATGCCCACCACAGCAGCCATGCCAAAACCCAGGCCCACACGCTCCAGCGAAAACAGGATGTTCCAGCCAATGCCTTGGTCGTTGGGGCCCTTTTGGTAGAAAGGGTTGGCAAACAGTTTCACCGCGGCGTCAAAGGTGGCCGCGGGTGTGGGGAAGGCGCCGCCCTTCATGGTCAGCAGTGCCCAAATGCCGATCAGCAGCGCCATGCCGGCCAGCGGCGGCAAGAGTTGCCCCCACATGGCCCGCCAGTCGATGGGCTCGCGCGGGGCCGAGGCGGGCCCGGCGGGAGATGGCACCGTCCTGGCCGCGAGGTTTGCGTTCGCAGCGGTGTGCGCAGCGGGCTTGTGGGCACGCTCCGCACGCTGGGCAGCAGCTTCGGCGGCGGACTGAAAAATGGCACTGTTCATGGTCGACTCCTGGGCTGTGGTCGGCGCTGTTCAGCGCGGCTCAAGCGGCGGTCGCTCGGATCTTGAAACCGTCGGCGTACTTGGCCGGGTCCTTGCCGTCCCAGACCACGCCATCGATCAGCTTGCTGCTGCGCATGACGTCCTTGGGCACGTTGACCTTCAATGCGCTGGCCGCTTGTTTGTAGAGGTCGATTTGGTTGATCTGCTTGGCCACCGCCAGGTAGTCGGGGTGGCTCTTGAGCAAGCCCCAGCGCTTGTGCTGGGTCAGGAACCACATGCCGTCGCTCAGGTAGGGGAAGGTCACCGCCCCGTCGTTGAAGAACTTCATGTGGTTGGGGTCGTCCCAGGTTTTTCCCAATCCGTTCTGGTAGCGGCCCAGGATGCGTTGGTTGATGGCGTCGACGCTGGTGTTGACGTAGCTCTTGTCGGCAATCGTCTCAGCCATCTTGTTCTTGTTCTGCAGGCCGGCGTCAATCCAGCGGCCGGCCTCCATCACGGCCATCATCACCGCGCGTGCGGTATTGGGAAACTTCTTGACGAAGTCGCCGGTGGTGCCCAACACCTTTTCAGGGTGGTCTTTCCAGATGTCTTGGGTGGTGGCCGCCGTGATGCCAATGCCGTCGATGATGGCGCGGTGGTTCCAGGGCTCACCCACGCAGTAGCCGTCCATGTTGCCCACCCGCATGTTGGCCACCATCTGGGGCGGCGGCACGGTGATGACCTTGGTGTCCTTGAAGGGGTCGATGCCGGCCGAGGCCAGCCAGTAGTAAAGCCACATGGCGTGGGTGCCGGTGGGGAAGGTTTGCGCAAAGGTGTACTCACGCTTGTCGGCGGCCATCACCTTGGCCAGGCTCGCCCCGTCCACCGCGCCTTTGTCGGCCAGTTTCTTGGACAGCGTGATGGCCTGGCCGTTGTGGTTGAGCGTCATCAGCACGGCCATATCTTTCTTGGGGCCGCTGACACCCAGGTGCACGCCGTAGATCAGGCCATACAGCACGTGCGCCATGTCGAGCTCGCCGTTGACCAGCTTGTCGCGCACGCCGGCCCAGCTGGCTTCTTTGGTGGGGATGATCTTGACGCCGTACTTCTTGTCAAAGCCCAGCACGCTGGCCATCACCACGCTGGCGCAGTCGGTCAGTGGGATAAAGCCAATCCGGACCTCTTCCTTTTCGGGTTTGTCGCTGCCTTGCGCATAAGCGGCAGCGCGAACGGCAGGGTCGATGACCAGCGCGGCAGTGGCCACGGCTGCGCTTTGAATCACACGGCGACGGGTCATCAGTGGGGCCTCGGCAGGTGAACTGGCTGTGGCTGCAGCAGTCGATGCAGGCAGGGTTGGGGTGGTGTCAGCGGTGGTCATGAATTTCCTTGCGTAAAAGACAAAGGCCCGCCCCACGACGCATCGTGCGGCGGGCCTCATTGCCCGGATCTCAATCGGTGCTGCAACGCCTTTGTTGCGGCTCTCAACAGGTCATTGCAAGCGTCGTGCCACCTTCGGCTTGCTGGCTGGCGAGCTGATTCGGGCCCCAGGCGGGTGCGAGAACTTGCTGCACTGCACCATGATGGGTCGCCACCCCGTGCTCAACCGAACAGGCTGTCGGCTTCAATGACCCATTCAGCAGCGTCACGCAGACGCAAGCCCTTTTTCATGGCCAGGTCCTGCAACAGGCGGTGGGCTTCGGGTTCGCCCATGCCTTTTTTGTTCATCAACAGGCGTTTGGCGCGGTCGATGGTCTTGCGGTCTGCCAGTTCACCTTTGGCCGCGCTGAGTTCTGCGCGCAGTGCCTGCTCGGAGGCAAATCGCTCCATGGCCACGTCAATCACCGCCTGCACACGCGCCGGCTGCAAGCCTTTGACCACATAGGCTGACACGCCGGCGCCCAAGGCGCTGCGCATGGTGGGGCGATCAGCGTCTTCGGTGAACATCACGACCGGTCTGCGCGCGTCGCGGGTGGCCATCACGATGTGTTCCAAAACATCGCGCACGGCGCTGTCGGTCTTGACCACCACCACGTCCGGTTTCAGGCGGGCCATGGCCTCGGGCAGGGAAGCGTCGCCCGCGCGCACGCCCAGCACCAAGTTGCCGGCGTCGGCAAGCGCTGACGAAATCGCCAAGGCGTCTTCAGAAGATTCTTCAAACGGGTCGGTGACGATGAGCACCGCCAAGCTCATCTTGGGTTGGGCCATGTACGCCTTGAGCAAGAGCTGCGCCAGCCGCTGCAGCAGCCGCCTTGCCCCGCCGCGGTTCACACGGGCACCAGCAAAGAGCAGATGCACCGAAAAGAACGCCCCGTCACCAGACGGGGCGTTTGGACAAAGGGCTCGTGCCCTGCTGAGGAGAAGGAGACAGACAACTCCCAGTGGGTTGTCATCCTGAGCAATGCAAGTGCCGTGCCGGAATGTGCTGGGACGGGGTGTGCGCGGCGGCCACTAAACTGCGACGGTGAAAATCCTCGGCTTTGAGTCTTCTTGCGACGAAACCGGCGTGGCGCTGGTCGAAACCCAACCGGGCGGAGTGCCGCGCTTGCTGGCCGAAGCCCTGCACAGCCAGGTGGACATGCATGCGGCCTATGGTGGCGTGGTGCCTGAATTGGCATCGCGCGACCACATTCGGCGGGTGCTGCCTCTGGCGCAGCAGGTGTTGCAGACGGCCAAGTGCACCTTGGCCGATGTCGACTTGGTCGCCTACACACGCGGCCCCGGTCTGGCCGGCGCCTTGTTGGTGGGAGCCGGCGTGGCCGTCGCGCTCGCAGCCGCACTGGGCAAGCCTGCATTGGGCATTCATCACCTGGAAGGCCATCTGTTGTCGCCCTTCTTGGCTGACGACCCGCCCGAGTTTCCCTTTGTTGCGCTCTTGGTGTCGGGCGGTCACACCCAACTGATGGCGGTGCAAGGCATTGGTCAGTACGAACTGCTGGGCGAGACCATTGACGACGCGGCTGGCGAAGCCTTCGACAAAAGCGCCAAGCTGATGGGCTTGGGCTACCCCGGCGGCCCTGCATTGGCGCGGCTGGCCCAGGCGGGCAACTTTCAGGCCTTTGCGCTGCCCAGGCCCTTGTTGCACAGCAAGGACCTGGACTTTTCCTTTGCTGGCTTGAAGACCGCCGTGATGACTCAGCATCGCAAGCTGGGCGGCGACATCAGCCCAGCGTTGATGGCCGATCTGGCGGCCAGCACGCAGGCAGCCATCGTTGACGTGTTGGTTGCCAAGTCGCTCAAAGCCTTGCGGCAAACCGGCTCGCGCCGTTTGGTGGTGGCCGGGGGCGTGGGTGCCAACCTGCGCTTGCGCGAAAAGCTCAATGCGGGGGCCGCTCAGCTGGGTACCCGGGTGCACTACCCGCCGTTGGCACTGTGCACCGACAACGGCGCCATGATCGCGCTGGCGGCGGCGCTGCGGGTGCAGCATGGCTTGGCACAGGGCGAAAGCGCCGGTGCATTTGACGTGCGCCCGCGCTGGCCCTTGGCAGAACTGACTTCGGTGGCTGCCACCTAGCCTTGGTCGCAGCGGTTGCCCCCTGAGAGGAAACTGCCGAGGCTCAATTGACCGAGATCTGCGCTGCGCTGCGGGCACCGCGCTTGGGCAAGGTCAGCACCAGAATGCCGTGCTCGAGTTTGGCCGCCGCCTCGACCTGATCGACCTCCACCGGCAAGGTAAAGGTGCGGGCATAGCTGGACACTGCGCGTTCGCGGTAGACCAAGCGCTCACCTTCTTTCTTTTCTTCCACACGCTGGCTGTGCGCTTGCACCGTGACCTGCCGGCCCTCGACCGACACCTTCACGTCTTGCTTGGCCACGCCGGGCACTTCCAGTTTGACGGTGTAGGCGCGCTCGGTCTCGGCCACGTCCAGCGCCGGGCTGCGCAGGTTGGCACTTTCGACGTTTGCGGCTGTGCCAAAGAAGCGATCAAAGGTGTCGTCGAACAAGCGCGACAACTGACGGGAATCACGGCTGACGGGTACGAGGAACATGGTGCTCTCCTACAATCGGTGGTCGGGAACTGCACCTTGCAGCGCCCATGCCGATCAGATGCTCTCGGCTCCCGCTTTTTCAAGACTCCCCCTTTTGACGTGAATCAAAATCGACGCGCTTTGCTGGCGCTGCCGCTGGCATTTGCCACCCCGTTTCTTCGTGCTCAAGCCGCTGCCGAACCCATCCGCCTGGGTCTGATCGAAGGTCTTTCAGGCCCCTTTGCCAATGCGGGGGAGGCTGTCTTTCGCAATCTGGTGATGGCCACCGAACGTGTCAATCGGCGCGGTGGTGTCAAGGTGGGCGGCGTGATGCGGCCCTTGGCGCTGCAGCGCTTTGACAGCAAGGGCAGCACGGAAGAGGCCCTGTCCACGCTGCGTGGCGCGCTGGACCAACGTATCCCTTTCGTGCTGCAGGGCAACAGCTCGGCCACCGCGGCGGCCATCGTGGATGCACTCGACAAACACAACGAACGAGAGCCCACCCGGCGAGCCCTGTTCCTGAACTACTCCGCAGTGGACCCGGCGCTGACCAACGAGCGTTGCAGCTTCTGGCACTTTCGCTTCGACGCCCACGCCGACATGCGCCTGGCTGCCCTGACCGACGTGCTGCAGGCAGACCGCAGCGTGCAGCGGGTTTTCCTCATCGGCCAGGACTACAGCTTTGGCCAGCATGTGGTGAAGCAGGCGCGGGTGCTGATCGAAGCCAAGCGGCCTGACGTTCAAGTGGTGGGCAGTGAACTGCACCCCTTGGGCAAGGTGCGCGACTTCCTGCCCTATGCCGCCAAGATCAAGGCCTCTGGCGCCCAGGCTGTGCTGACCGGCAACTGGGGCAATGACCTGACCTTGCTGGTCAAGGCGCTTCGCGACGTGGGCAGCGATGCCAAGCTGTACACCTTTTACGGCAATGCGTTGGGTGCGCCGGCCGCCATCGGTGAAGCCGGTGTGGGCCGCGTGCTGGCGGTGGCTGAATGGCACCCCAACCTGGGTGGTGCTGCTTCAGACGGCTTTTACGCCGCGTTTCGCCAGCGCTTCACGCAGCCGCAGGACGACTATGTGCACGTGCGCATCCAACTCCTGGTGGAAATGCTGGCCGCAGCCATTGAAAAAGCCGGCAGCCAGGATGCCGTGGCGGTGGCGCGCGCCCTGGAAGGTCTCGGTTCGGAAGCCACCTCCATGGGTACCTGGCACCCGGCCCACATGCGCGCTGCCGACCACCAGTTGCAGCAAGCCTTGGTCGTCAGCCAGATGGAGCGTGCCGGTACCCCAGGTGTCGCGCACGATGTTGAAGGCTCCGGCTTTGGCTTTCGCACGGTGCGGCGCCTGGATGCGGCCGCGGTCACCCAGCCGCACAGCTGCCGCATGGTCCGCCCCGACTGAGCGACTTGGCGACCGAGCCACTGCACCAGCGCGACTCACCTTCAGCCTTCTGATCAGCCAACTTCCAGAGAGCCCTTGTATGCGCGACGTGATTCAAACCCTCCCTGGCTCCAAGATCCGCGAAGTGGCCAATGCGGCACTGGGGCGCAGCGATGTACTGGCCTTCTGGTTTGGTGAAAGCGACGAAGTCACGCCCGAGCCGATACGCCAGGCTGCTGCCGATGCCCTGCTCCGAGGTGAGACCTTTTATTCGCACAACCTGGGTCTGCCGGAATTGCGCCAGGCCGTGGCCGCCTACACCGCCGATCTGCACCCTGGTGTTGGGGCGGATCGCGTGGCGATCACCTCGTCGGGCGTGTCAGCGCTGATG
Source organism: Betaproteobacteria bacterium (assembly GCA_043743835.1). Classification (GTDB taxonomy): domain Bacteria; phylum Pseudomonadota; class Gammaproteobacteria; order Burkholderiales; family Burkholderiaceae_C; genus Rubrivivax. The sequence continues at coordinate 29,509 of JAYTVT010000066.1, read as the reverse complement.
TTGGCCATGCAGATGCTGCTGAATGCGGGCGACGAGGTGGTGGCGGTGGTGCCGGTTTGGCCCAACCTCACGGCACAGCCGGTCATTTTGGGCGCGCAGGTGCGACGCGTGGCTTTGCGTCCGGGCACCGGTGAGCATGCAGGCCAATGGCGGCTGGACTTGGACGAGTTGCTGACCCAGATCACCGACCGGACGCGTCTGGTGGTGGTCAATGCCCCCAACAACCCCACTGGCTGGACCTTGTCCCGAGCCGAACAGCAAACCCTGCTCGACCACTGCCGTCGCACCGGCACCTGGATCCTGGCCGACGAGGTCTATGAACGCATCTACTTCGGTGCCGAGCGCTGCGCGCCGTCATTCCTGGACCTGGCGTCACCCGATGACCGGTTGGTGGTGGCGCACAGCTTCAGCAAGAGCTTCTTGATGACCGGCTGGCGCCTGGGTTGGTTGGTGCTGCCACGTGGCCACCAGGACGCCATGGGCAAATTGCTGGAGTTCAATACGTCGTGTGCGCCGGTCTTTGTGCAAAAAGCTGGCTTGGCTGCACTGGGCATGGCCGGAAGTTTGGTGCCGCGGGTGCTGGGCGACTTGCGCGTTTGCCGCGATCGCTTGGTGTCTGGGTTGCAAGCCCTGCCCAAGGTCACGGTGGCTTCACCGCTGGGGGGGCTCTACGCCTTCTTCCGCGTTGACGGCGAACTTGACTCCTTGGCGCTGGCCAAGCGCCTGGTAGCAGACCACGGATTGGGTCTGGCGCCAGGAGCCGCTTTTGGCGCAGAAGGTGAAGGTTGGTTGCGCTGGTGCTACGCCTCGCAGGACCCGCAGCGCCTGGATCAGGGTTTGCACCGCTTGGCTGCCGCAGTCGGGCTATAATTTGCGGTTCTTGGGCTTTTCCTCTCGAGGAAGGGCATCAGGATCAGCACGGCACCGGTCGGTTTCACTGGTGTTCGCAAGTCAACCCGGAAACCCTCGCGACGCAGCGGCATCAGTGGCCTGCCTGCGCGGGGCGGTTTCCAACAACAAGGAAATCCCATGCCCCTGACCACCGCCCACACCGCCGAAGTTGTCAAAGCCCACGCTCGTGGCCCTGCTGACACCGGCAGCCCCGAAGTTCAAGTTGCGCTGCTGACCACGCGCATCAACGAACTCACCCCGCACTTCAAAGAGCACGCCAAGGACCACCACGGTCGCCGCGGCCTGCTGAAAATGGTCAATGCCCGCAAGCGCCTGTTGGCCTATCTGAAGGACACCGACGCTGACCGTTACACCGCGCTGATCGCCAAGTTGGGCCTGCGCAAGTAACACCCTCTGAGGGCCGCTGCACCCCAGCGGCCCTTGGTGTTTTTTCACAATCGTTTTTCCAACCCGGGCCGCATTTGCTGTGTCATTCCAACGCCGCCTCTTCCCTGTTTCAGGGATTGAGCGTCACTGGAATGGCATGACGCTGCCCACCTTCTACAAGGAAGACCACGCATGAGCATGTTCAATAAAGTCACCAAGACCTTCCAATGGGGTCAGCACACCGTCACCCTGGAAACCGGCGAAATCGCTCGCCAGGCCAGCGGTGCCGTTTTGGTCAACATCGACGACACCGTGGTTTTGGCCACTGTGGTCGGCAAGACCGATGCCAAAGCCGGGCAGGACTTCTTCCCGCTGACGGTGGACTACACCGAGAAGAGCTACGCCGCCGGCAAGATCCCGGGCAGCTTCTTCAAGCGTGAAGGCCGCCCGAGTGAGCTGGAAACGCTGACCTGCCGCCTGATCGACCGCCCCATTCGCCCGCTGTTCCCGGATGGCTTCTTCAATGAAGTTCAGGTCATCGTCCACGTCGTCAGCCTGAACCCTGAAGTGCAGGCCGACATCGCCGCCATGATCGGCACCAGCGCTGCGCTGGCCATCAGCGGCATTCCTTTCAATGGCCCGATCGGCGCCGCGCGCGTGGGCTATGTGGGCGGGCAATATGTGCTCAACCCCGGCAAAACGCAGCTGGCCAGCAGCCAGCTGGACCTGGTGGTGGCCGGTACCGAATCCGCCGTGCTGATGGTGGAGTCCGAAGCCGACCAGTTGTCTGAAGAGATCATGCTGGGCGCGGTGGTGTTTGGCCACGACCAGGGCAAGATCGCCATCAACGCCATCAACGAGCTGGTGAAAGAAGCCGGCAAGCCGGAATGGCAGTGGACCCCGCCAGCCAAGGACGAGCCGCTGATCGCCAAGGTCGCTGGGCTGGCCGAAGAGCCCTTGCGCGCCGCCTACCAGATCCGCAGCAAGCAAGCCCGCACCCAAGCCACGCGTGACGCTTACGCTGCCGTGTTTTCCGCGCTCAAGGCCGAAGGTGTGGCCTTTGACAGCGTGAAGATCGAAGGCCTGCTATTCGAGATCGAGTCGCGCCTGGTGCGTGGCCAGATCCTGGCTGGCGAGCCGCGCATCGACGGCCGCGACACGCGCACCGTGCGCGCCATTGAGGTCCGCAACAGCGTGCTGCCGCGCACCCACGGTTCTTCGCTGTTCACCCGCGGTGAAACGCAGGCACTGGTGGTGGCCACGCTGGGCACCGCGCGCGACGCGCAGCGCATTGACGCGCTGGCGGGCGAGTTCACCGACCACTTCATGCTGCACTACAACATGCCCCCCTTTGCCACGGGCGAAGCGGGCCGTTTTGGTACGCCCAAGCGCCGTGAAATCGGCCATGGCCGTTTGGCCAAACGCGCGCTGATCGCTGTGCTGCCCAGCAAGGAAGAGTTCCCGTACACCATCCGCATCGTGTCGGAAGTGACCGAGAGCAACGGTTCTTCGTCGATGGCCAGCGTTTGCGGTGGCTGTCTGAGCATGCTGGACGCCGGTGTGCCGCTGAAGGCCCACGTGGCCGGCATTGCGATGGGCCTGATCAAGGAAGGCAACCGCTTTGCGGTGCTGACCGACATCCTGGGCGACGAAGATCACCTGGGCGACATGGACTTCAAGGTGGCGGGCACCACCACCGGCATCACCGCGCTGCAGATGGACATCAAGATCCAGGGCATCACCAAGGAAATCATGCAAGTTGCCCTGGCCCAGGCCAAGGAAGCGCGCCTGCACATCCTGGGCAAGATGGTGGAAGCCGTGGGCGGCGCCAAGACCGAAGTCAGCCAGTTCGCGCCGCGTCTGTACACGCTGAAGGTCAACCCCGAGAAGATCCGCGACATCATCGGCAAGGGCGGCGCCACCATCCGCGCGCTGACCGAAGAAACCGGCTGCACGATCGACATTGCTGAAGACGGCACCGTCACGATCGCCAGCACCGATGCCGACAAGGCCGAGTTCGCCAAGAAGCGCATCACCGAAATCACCGCAGAAGCCGAGATCGGCAAGGTCTACGAAGGCCCGGTCACCAAGATTCTGGATTTTGGCGCGCTGATCAACATCCTGCCCGGCAAGGACGGCCTGCTGCACATTAGCCAGATCGCCCACCAGCGGGTGGAGAAGGTCGAGGACTTCCTGAAAGAAGGCCAGATCGTGCAAGTGAAGGTGCTGGAGACCGACGAAAAGGGCCGAATCAAACTGAGCATGAAGGCGCTGATCGAGCGGCCTGAAGGCATGGTTGAAGAGCGCTATGAGCCGCGCGGCGACCGTGGCGACCGCCCACCGCGCCGCGACCGCGACGACCGTGGTCCACGTCGTGACCGCGAAGACCGTCCGCGCCGCGAGCACGCACCGGCTGAAGGTGCCATTGACGGCCACCCGACGCCAGCGGCCGCGCCCGAGCAAGCTGCTCCTGTGGCCCCCAAGCCCACCGAGTAAGTCTTGAAAGCCCAGCGCTGATGCGTGCCATCGAAATCAAGGCCCCTGGCGGCCCCGAGGTGTTGGTGCCGTGCGAACGGCCCACGCCTGAGCCACGCGCTGGTGAACTGCTGATCGCGGTTCAGGCCAGCGGCGTGAACCGGCCCGACGTGTTGCAGCGCAAGGGGCTCTACCCCATGCCGCCTGGTGTGTCGGACCTGCCGGGGCTGGAGATTGCGGGCACGGTGGCCGCGGGGGCTGATGCAGACTTGGCTGCCGCGGGGTTGAAGATCGGCGACGCGGTCTGCGCCTTGGTGGCAGGCGGCGGCTATGCCGAGTACTGTGTGGCTCCAGCAGGTCAGTGCCTGCCAGCGCCCCAAGGCTTGAACATGATCGAGGCCGCCAGCCTGCCCGAGACCTTCTTCACCGTTTGGCAAAACGTGTTCGCCATCGCTGGCCTGAAGGCCGGCGAGACCCTGTTGGTGCAGGGCGGCAGCAGCGGCATCGGTGTCACGGCCATCCAATTGGCCAAAGCGCTGGGTGCTTCGGTCATCGTCACCGCGGGCAGCGACGAGAAGTGTGCTGCCTGCGTGGCCTTGGGGGCCGACCACGCCATCAACTACCGCACGCAAGACTTTGTCGCCGAGGTCAAACGCCTCACCGGTGGCAAGGGCGTGAATGTGGTGCTCGACATGGTGGCGGGTGCCTACGTGGGACGCGAGATTGAATGCATGGCCGAAGATGGCCGGTTGGCGATCATTGCTACCCAGGGTGGCAATGCCAGCACCATTGATTCGGGCATGGTGCTGCGCAAGCGACTCACGGTCAGCGGTTCGACGTTGCGGCCGCGCAGCATCGCTTACAAAACCGCGCTGGCCCTTGAGTTGAAAGCCAAGGCCTGGCCGTGGCTGGAGGCCGGCAAGGTCAAGCCCGTGATCCACCAGGTGTTCCCTGCCGCGCAAGCGGCCCAAGCCCACGCGCTGATGGAGTCCAGCACGCACGTCGGCAAGATCGTTTTGACCTGGGCCTAGGAAACAAGATGCGACGCAAACTGGTGGTGGGCAACTGGAAGATGCACGGCAGTCGTGCGGCCAATGCCGAGCTGCTGTCGGCCCTGATGGCGGCGCGCCCCTACACCTGTGATGTGGCAGTGTGCGCGCCCAGTGTGTTTCTCAGCGACCTGGCGTCGACCTTGGCTGCCGGTGACATTCGTTGGGGTGCGCAAGACGTATCGGCGCACGAGCAAGGCGCTTACACCGGCGAAGTTTCGGCCGCCATGCTGCAAGAGCTGGGTTGTCGCTACGCGCTGGTGGGCCATTCGGAGCGGCGGGCCTACCATGCCGAGAGCGATTTGTTGGTGGCTCAGAAAGCGCAAGCAGCCCTGGCCAAAGGCGTGACGCCCATCGTCTGCGTCGGTGAAACCTTGGCCGAGCGTGAAGCCGGCCAAACCGACGCCGTCGTCAAGCGCCAACTTTCGGTTGTCATCCACCAGTTGGCCCATTGCGCTGCCGAAATGGTGGTGGCGTATGAGCCGGTGTGGGCCATCGGCACGGGCCGTACGGCCACGCCTGAGCAGGCCCAGGCTGTGCACGCGGTGTTGCGGGCCCAGCTGCAAGCCGCCACGGGCCACGGCGACACCATGAAAATTTTGTACGGCGGCAGCGTCAAGGCTGACAACGCCGCCACGCTGTTTGCCCAGAACGACATCGACGGCGGTTTGATTGGCGGTGCTTCGTTGAAGGCCGCTGACTTCATCGCCATTTGCCGCGCGGCTCGCTGAACGCCTCGCGCGCTTCCCACGAATCCTTTGAATCGAATCCTGGAGTCTCTCTCATCATGCAAATCTGGATGACCCTGATCTTGGCGGTGCAGCTGCTGTCCGCGCTGGTGATGATCGGCCTGGTGCTGATCCAGCACGGCAAAGGTGCCGACATGGGCGCTTCGTTTGGCAGCGGCGCTTCGGGCAGCTTGTTTGGTGCCACAGGCAGTGCCAACTTTCTGTCGCGTTCCACGGCGGCTTGTGCTTCGGTGTTTTTCATCTGCACTTTGGCGCTCACTTACATGGGCAGCACGGGCGGCGCAACCAGGGCCACCACGGGCGGCAGCGTTTTGGACAGTGCGGCTCCCGCAGCCAGCGCTCCACCTGCAGTGGGCGTCATTCCATCCGTTGCACCCAGTGCTTCGTCGGCTGCAGTTCCTGCACCCGTTGCGGCCCCAGCGCCAGCGGCTTCGAAGTAAGCCTTACTGGTCTTCGACCAGAGGGAAACCCCTTGTTTTCGGGCTAGAATTCTGAGCTGTTCGGCGAACCAAAACCTCTGGGCCAGCCGCACCGATCTGAACTGAGTTTTGACCCTGCCGACGTGGTGAAATTGGTAGACACGCTATCTTGAGGGGGTAGTGGCGAAAGCTGTGCGAGTTCGAGTCTCGCCGTCGGCACCAAAGAACTTTTGACGAGCTGCTGATAACAACATGGAACTGCAACCGTACCTGCCTGTGATCCTGTTCATCCTGGTGGGCATCGGTGTCGGCATCGCGCCGCAAGTGCTGGGTTTCATCTTCGGCCCCAACCGGCCTGACGCAGCCAAGAACAGCCCCTACGAGTGCGGCTTCGAGGCCTTTGAAGACGCCCGCATGAAGTTTGATGTGCGCTACTACTTGGTGGCCATCCTCTTCATTCTGTTCGACCTGGAAATTGCCTTCCTCTTTCCGTGGGCCGTGGCCTTGCGTGAAATCGGGCCGTCAGGCTTCTGGGCGATGATGGTTTTCCTGACCATCCTGGTGGTGGGTTTCGTTTACGAATGGAAAAAAGGCGCCCTCGACTGGGAGTGATCACGAATGGGAATCGAAGGCGTCCTGAAAGAAGGCTTTGTCACCACCTCGGTTGACACGCTGATCAACTGGTCCAAGACCGGCTCGCTCTGGCCCATGACCTTTGGTCTGGCCTGTTGCGCTGTGGAAATGATGCACGCTGGCGCCGCGCGCTACGACATCGACCGCTTCGGCATGCTGTTTCGGCCCAGCCCACGGCAAAGCGATTTGATGATCGTGGCCGGCACCTTGTGCAACAAGATGGCCCCAGCCCTGCGCAAGGTCTACGACCAGATGGCCGAGCCGCGTTGGGTCTTGAGCATGGGCTCGTGCGCCAACGGTGGTGGCTACTACCACTACAGCTACTCGGTGGTGCGGGGCTGCGACCGCATCGTGCCTGTTGACGTCTACGTGCCCGGCTGTCCGCCCACGGCAGAGGCCTTGCTGTATGGCATCTTGCAGTTGCAGGCCAAGATCCGGCGCGAAAACACCATCGCCCGCTGAACACACTTCATGACGCAAAAGCTCGACAACCTTGAAGCCGCGCTGACCAGCACGCTGGGCGATGCGCTGCAGACGCTGGTGCGCGCACGTGGCGAAATCACCATCACCGTGGCGTCGGCGCGCTACCTGGAAGTGGCGCAGAGACTGCGTGACGAACCGGCACTGAAGTTTGAGCAACTCATCGACTTGTGCGGTGTGGACTACTCGGACTACAAGAACGAAGGCACCGAAGGCCAGCGTTACGCCGTGGTGTCGCACCTGCTGTCGGTGTCCCTGAACTGGCGGGTGCGCCTGAAGGTCTTTGCCACCGACGACGACCTGCCGGCCGTGGCGTCGGTCAATGGCATCTGGAATGCGGCCAACTGGTTTGAACGCGAGGCCTTTGACCTCTTCGGCATCATCTTCGAAGGTCACCTCGACCTGCGCCGCATCCTCACCGACTACGGCTTCATCGGTCACCCGATGCGCAAGGACTTCCCGGTCACCGGGCACGTTGAGATGCGTTACGACCCCGAGAAGAAGCGCGTGATCTACCAGCCCGTGACCATCGAGCCACGCGAAATCGTGCCCCGCGTGGTGCGCGAAGACAACTACGGCGGAATGCACTGAGCGCGCCATGGCCGAGATCAAGAACTACACACTCAATTTCGGGCCTCAGCACCCGGCAGCACACGGCGTGCTGCGCCTGGTGCTGGAACTGGACGGCGAGGTCATCCAGCGCGCCGACCCGCACATTGGTCTGCTGCACCGCGCCACTGAAAAACTGGCCGAGAGCAAGACCTACATCCAGAGCCTGCCCTACATGGACCGCTTGGACTACGTGTCCATGATGGCCAATGAGCATGCCTATTGCCTGGCCATTGAAAAGCTGGCCGGCATTGAAGTGCCCGAACGCGCGCAGTACATCCGTGTGATGTTTGCCGAACTGACCCGCTTGCTCAACCACCTGCTGTGGCTGGGTTGCCATGGGCTGGACTGCGGTGCGATGAACATCCTCATCTACTGCTTCCGCGAACGCGAAGACATCTTCGACATGTACGAAGCGGTTTCTGGCGCGCGCATGCACGCGGCCTACTTCCGCCCGGGTGGTGTCTACCGCGACCTGCCCGAGCAGATGCCGCAGTACAAGGTGTCGCGCATCAAGAACCAGAAGGCCATCAACGCCTTGAATGAAAACCGGCAGGGTTCCTTGCTGGACTTCATCGAAGACTTTTGCCAGCGCTTCCCGAAAAACGTCGACGACTACGAAACCCTGCTCACCGACAACCGCATCTGGAAGCAGCGCACCGTGGGCGTGGGCGTGGTCACGCCAGAGCGTGCATTGAACCTGGGCTTCACCGGCGCCATGTTGCGCGGCAGCGGCATCGCTTGGGACCTGCGCAAGCAGCAGCCCTACGATGTTTACGACCGCATGGACTTCAACGTGCCAGTGGGCGTGAATGGCGACACCTACGACCGCTACCTGGTGCGCATCGAAGAAATGCGCCAGTCCAACCGCATCGTGCAGCAGTGTGTGGCGTGGTTGCGGGCCAATCCGGGGCCAGTGATCACCGGCAACCACAAGGTGGCTCCGCCCCCGCGTGTGGACATGAAGTCCAACATGGAAGAGCTGATCCACCACTTCAAGCTCTTCACCGAAGGCATGCACGTGCCTGAAGGTGAAGCCTACGCAGCGGTGGAACACCCCAAGGGCGAGTTTGGCATTTACCTGATCAGCGACGGGGCCAACAAGCCTTACCGCCTGAAGATTCGCCCGCCAGGCTTTGTGCACTTGGCGGCGCTCGACGAGATGAGCCGCGGCCACATGATTGCCGACGCAGTGGCCATCATCGGCACCATGGACATCGTGTTTGGCGAGATCGATCGATGATGGAACTGTCTGCAAGCACCCAGGCGCGCTTCGCCCAAGAGGTGGCCAAGTACCCGGCTGACCAAAAAGTCTCGGCGGTGATGGCCTGCCTGGCCATCGTCCAGCAAGAGCAGGGTTTTGTGTCGACCGACGCGGAAGACGCCATCGCTGCTTACCTGGGCATGCCCACGATTGCAGTGCATGAAGTCACCACCTTCTACAACATGTACAACCAGCAGCCGGTGGGGCGCTTCAAGCTCAACGTCTGCACCAACTTGCCCTGCCAGCTGCGTGACGGCGAAAAGGCCTTGGCCCATGTCTGCAGCAAGCTGGGCGTGGAGCCTTATGGCACCACTGCTGACGGGCTGTTCACCGTGCAACCCAGCGAATGCCTGGGCGCTTGCGCCGACGCGCCGGTGATGCTGGTCAACGACCGCCAGATGCTCAGCTTCATGAGCAACGAGCGGCTCGACGAACTGCTGGCGATGCTGAAGTCCGAGAGCCAAGTCAGTGAGAAAACCCATGCTTGACCTGTCCAAGTTTCAGGCCAAGGGCGTTGAGACCTGCTTCCACGACCGCCACCTGGGGCCGCAGATTTACGCGGGCCTGAATGGGCGCAACTGGGGCCTGAAGGATTACCTTGCGCGCGGTGGCTATTCGGCGCTGAAAAAGATCCTGGCCAAGGACGGCGTGGCCGGCAATGAAGGCATGACCCAGGACCAGGTCATCGCCGAGGTCAAGCTCAGCGCGCTGCGCGGCCGTGGCGGTGCGGGCTTCCCCACTGGGCTGAAGTGGAGCTTCATGCCGCGCGCCTTTCCAGGCCCCAAGTACCTGGTCTGCAACAGCGACGAGGGCGAGCCGGGTACCTGCAAGGACCGCGACATCCTGGCCTACAACCCGCACATCGTGATCGAAGGTATGGCCATCGCTGCTTATGCGATGGGCATCAGGACCGGCTACAACTACATCCACGGCGAGATCTTCGAGGTCTACGACCGTTTTGAGACCGCGCTGGAAGAAGCCCGCGCCGCTGGGCTGTTGGGCGACAACATCCTGGGCAGCAACTTCAGCTTTCAGCTGCACGCGTTTCACGGTTTTGGCGCCTACATCTGCGGCGAAGAAACCGCCCTGCTCGAAAGCCTGGAAGGCAAAAAAGGCCAACCGCGCTTCAAGCCGCCGTTCCCAGCCAGCTTTGGTCTGTATGGCAAGCCCACCACCATCAACAACACCGAGACCTTTGCAGCGGTGCCGTGGATCATCAACAACGGTGGCCAGAAGTACCTGGAGTGCGGCAAGCCCAACAACGGCGGCACCAAGATCTTCAGCGTGGTGGGCGACGTCAACCAGCCCGGCAACTTTGAAGTGCCGCTGGGCACGCCGTTTGCCAAGCTGCTGGAACTGGCCGGTGGGGTGCGCAGTGGCCGCACCTTGAAGGCGGTGATCCCTGGCGGCTCGTCAGCGCCTGTGCTGCCGGCCAAGACCATGATGGACATGACGATGGACTACGACGCCATCGCCAAGGCCGGCTCCATGTTGGGCTCGGGCGCGGTCATCGTGATGGACGACAGCCGTTGCATGGTCAAGAGCCTGCTGCGCTTGAGCTACTTCTACCAGCACGAAAGCTGCGGCCAGTGCACGCCATGCCGCGAAGGCACGGGTTGGCTGTGGCGCGTGGTGCACCGCATCGAACATGGGCAGGGCAGGGCAGACGACCTGGCGCTGCTGGACAACGTGGCCTTCAACATCAAAGGCCGCACGATTTGTGCACTGGGTGATGCGGCGGCCATGCCGGTGGAAGGCATGTTGAAGCACTTCCGCGACGAGTTCGCGTACCACGTCGAACACAAGACCTGCATGGTCCCCCAATACGTCTAACGACCATGGCTGAAATCAACATCGACGGCAGATCAGTCACCGTGGCGGACGGCAGCGTGGTCATGCACGCGGCCGACGCAGCGGGCATCTATGTGCCGCACTTCTGCTATCACAAGAAACTGAGCATCGCGGCCAACTGCCGCATGTGCCTGGTCGACATCGAGAAGATGCCCAAGCCGATGCCGGCCTGCGCCACGCCGGTGACCAACGGCATGATCGTTCGCACCAAGAGCGAAAAGGCCACCAAGGCGCAGCAGTCGGTGATGGAGTTCCTGCTCATCAACCACCCGCTGGACTGCCCCATTTGTGACCAGGGCGGCGAGTGCCAGTTGCAGGACTTGGCTGTGGGCTATGGCGGCAGCAGCAGCCGCTATGCTGAAGAAAAGCGCGTTGTCTTCCACAAGGATGTAGGCCCGCTGGTCAGCATGGAAGAAATGAGCCGCTGCATCCACTGCACCCGCTGCGTGCGTTTTGGCCAAGAGGTGGCCGGCGTGATGGAGCTGGGCATGATCCACCGCGGCGAACACAGCGAGATCACCACCATCAACGGCCGCACGGTGGACAGCGAACTGTCGGGCAACATGATCGACATCTGCCCCGTCGGCGCGCTGACCAGCAAGCCTTTCCGCTACAGCGCCCGCACTTGGGAGCTGTCGCGCCGCAAGTCGGTGTCGCCACACGACAGCGTGGGCGCCAACCTCATCGTGCAGGTCAAGTCCGGCAAGGTGATGCGCGTGGTGCCGCTGGAGAACGAAGCCGTCAACGAGTGCTGGATTTCCGACCGCGACCGCTTCAGTTACGAGGCCGTCAACAGCGAATCGCGTTTGACGCAGCCCATGATCAAGCAGGGCGGTCAGTGGCAGGCCACGGACTGGAACACCGCCTTGGCCTACGTGGCCGACGGCTTGAAGCGTGTGAAGACCGAATTTGGCAGCGCCGGCATCGGTGCCATCGGGCATGCCTCTTCCACCGTCGAAGAGCTGCACCTGCTGGCCAAGCTGGTTCGTGGCCTGGGCAGCGAAAGTGTGGACCATCGCACCCGCCACGCCGACTTCGGCAACACGGCTGCCTCTGGCAGCGCCCGCTGGCTGGGCATGAGCCTGGCCGCGGTGTCCAAGCTGGACCGCGCGCTGGTGGTGGGCAGCTTCTTGCGCAAAGACCACCCATTGCTGGCTCAACGCTTGCGCCAGGCGGCACGCCACGGCGCCCAGGTGATGAGCTTGCACGCCGCGCACGATGACTGGGCCATCAAGCTGTCAGCCACGTTGACTGCGGCGCCCTCGCAATGGGTTGCACAGCTGGCCGAAGTAGCGGCGGCCATCGCCGGCGCCAAGGGCGTTTCGGCACCACTGCCGGCCAACCCAGGTCAGCATGCACAAGCCGTGGCGGCCTCGTTGCTGTCGGGTGAGCGGGGTGCCGTGCTCTTGGGCAATGCCGCAGCCCAACATCCGCAAGCCAGCCAGTTGTTGGGTCTGGCGCAGTGGATCGCGCAGAACACCGGCGCCAGCGTGGGCTACCTGGGTGAAGCCGGCAACAACGTCGGCGCTCAATGGGTTGGTGCGCTGCCAGGCGCGGGTGGTTTGAACGCTGGCCAGATGCTCAGCCAGCCAATGAAAGCACTGCTGCTGCTGAACACCGAACCTGTGTTGGACAGTGCTGACGCCGCTGCCACGCGCCAGGCCTTGGCCGGTTCTGGATTGGTCGTTGCACTCACGCCCTTCAAGGACGCCTGCGCTGATGTGGCCGACGTGATGTTGCCCATCGCGCCCTTCACTGAAACCGCCGGCACTTTTGTCAACGCCGAAGGTCGCGTGCAGAGTTTCCACGGCGTGGTCAAGCCACTGGGCGATACGCGGCCTGCCTGGAAAGTCTTGCGCGTGCTGGGCAATCTGCTGGGCCTGGCTGGCTTCGACCAAGAGTCGGCTGAAGATGTTCGTGCGCAGGCTTTGGGCGATGTCGCCTTGCTGGCCAGTCGCTTGGACAACAGCACCCAGGTCAGTCTCGGTGTTGGCATGTCAAGTGCGCCTTCAGCCGGTGGCTTGCAACGCATTGCCGATGTGCCGCTCTACGCCACCGATTCTTTGGTCCGCAGGGCGGCATCGCTGCAGCTGACGGCCGACGCCGGTGAGCCGCAGGTGGGCTTGCCAAGGGCGCTGTGGCAGCAGCTTGGACTGAAACCGGGTGACCGCGTTCGAGTCAGCCAAGGTACCGGCAGTGCCGAGTTGGTGGCTCGTGAGGACGCCTCGATGGCCGCCGACACCGTGCGTGTAGCCGCTGGTCACCCCGCCACAGCCCAGCTGGGTGCCTTGTTTGGCACCCTCAGCATTGCAAAGGTTTGAGCGCCATGTTCGAGCCCCTCCATCAATTTGCCAACGCCGCCCTGGGGCCAACCCTGTGGCTGGTGCTGTGGAGCCTGATCAAGATCGTGGCCGTGGTGCTGCCGCTGTTGGGTTGTGTGGCCTACCTCACGCTGTGGGAGCGCAAAGCGATTGGCTGGAGCCAGATCCGCCCCGGCCCCAACCGCGTGGGTCCGTACGGATTGCTGACGCCCATTGCCGACGCCGTGAAGTTGATCTTCAAAGAGATCATTCGCCCGACCGCAGCCAACAAGGGTCTGTTCTTCCTGGGCCCGGTCATGACCATCATGCCCGCCTTGGCCGCATGGGCCGTCATTCCCTTTGGCCCCGACGTGGCGCTGGCCAACATCAACGCCGGCCTGTTGTTCTTGATGGCCATCACCTCGCTGGAGGTCTACGGCGTGATCATCGCCGGCTGGGCCAGCAATTCGAAGTACGCCTTCCTGGGCGCGCTGCGCGCCAGTGCGCAGATGGTCAGCTACGAAATCGCGATGGGCTTTTGCCTGGTGGTGGTGCTGATGGTGTCGGCCAGCATGAACCTGAGCCAGATCGTGGCCGGCCAGGGCAAGGGGCTGTTTGCTGACATGGGCTTGGGCTTCCTCAGCTGGAACTGGTTGCCCCTGCTGCCGATCTTCGTGGTGTTTTTCATCTCGGGCTTGGCCGAGACCAACCGCCACCCTTTCGACGTGGTGGAAGGTGAATCCGAGATCGTGGCCGGCCACATGATCGAGTACTCGGGCATGTCATTCGCCATGTTCTTCCTGGCCGAGTACGCCAACATGATCCTGGTCAGCATGATGACCACGCTGCTCTTCCTGGGCGGTTGGCTCAGCCCCGTGGGCTTCTTGCCCGACGGCTGGTTCTGGCTGGCGGCGAAGGTCTTTGTCGTGGCCACCATGTTTTTGTGGGTGCGCGCCACCTTTCCGCGCTTTCGCTATGACCAGATCATGCGTTTGGGCTGGAAGATCTTCATCCCCATCACGTTGATCTGGTTGGTGGTCGTCGGGCTGTGGATCCAGTCTCCCCTGAACATCTGGAAATGAAGATATGAGCACGTTGACCGCCGTCCGCGAAGTCTTCTCCAGCCTGTTCTTGACCGAGCTGTTCAAGGGCATGCGCATCACCGGCAAGCACTTCCTGGCCAAGAACATCACGGTGCAATTCCCGGAAGAGAAAACGCCGCAATCGCCGCGCTTCCGTGGGCTGCATGCACTGCGCCGCTATGAAAACGGCGAAGAGCGCTGCATCGCTTGCAAGCTGTGCGAAGCCGTTTGTCCGGCCATGGCCATCACCATCGAGTCCGACGTGCGCGCCGATGGCAGCCGCCGGACCACGCGTTACGACATCGACCTCACCAAGTGCATCTTCTGCGGCTTCTGCGAAGAAAGCTGCCCGGTGGACAGCATCGTCGAAACCCATCACTTCGAATACCACGGCGAAAAGCGCGGCGACCTCTACTTCACCAAAGACATGCTCTTGGCCGTGGGCGACCGCTACGAAAAAGAGATCGCCGCCAACCGCGCAGCCGACGCACCCTTCCGATGACACCTGGCCGGTGCGTTTCGCGATCAAGCGTCCCCCAGCGGGGCCGGCTGTGCCGGACCGCTGAGGGACAGCCCCGAATGGGGGCAGCGGGCGCAGATGAGCCTGGGGGCCCAAAGACATGAATTCGATATCCGCTCTCTTCTACGTTTTCTCAGCGGTGCTGCTGCTGGCGGCGTTCCGTGTGATCACGGCGCGCAGCACGGTGCACGCGGCGCTGTTCCTGGTGCTGGCCTTTTTCAGCGCCAGCTGCATCTGGATGCTGCTGCGCGCCGAGTTCCTGGCCATCACGCTGGTGCTGGTTTATGTGGGCGCGGTGATGGTGCTCTTTCTCTTTGTGGTGATGATGCTGGACATCAACACCGACAGCTTCCGCGAAGGCTTTTACAAGCACTTGCCGGTGGCTGGTTTTGTGGGCGCGCTGATCGCGCTGGAAATGGCCCTCGTGCTGATGCGCGGTTTCCAGCTGCAGGCCCCCGCAGAGACGGCCAAAGCCATCGAGATGGGCAACACCAAGTTGCTGGGCATCGAGATCTACACCGACTACCTCTACCCGCTGCAACTGGCCGCCGTGCTGCTGCTGGTGGCCATCATCGCCGCCATCACGCTGACGCTGCGCGAGCGCAAGGACAGCAAACGCATGGACCCGTCCGAGCAGGTGCGGGCCAAGAAGGCCGACCGGGTGCGACTGGTGAAGATGGATCCGACCATCGAGCCGCCCTCGCAGCCCAAGCCCGAAGGGGGTGCGTGATGGGCAGCATCACCCTCGGTCACTACCTCAGCTTGGGTGGCATTCTGTTTGCCATGTCGGTGGTGGGCATTTTCCTGAATCGCCGCAATTTGATCGTGCTGTTGATGGCCATTGAGCTGATGCTGCTGGCGGTCAACATGAACTTCATCGCCTTCTCGCACTACCTGCCGATGGAAGCCGACCGCATGGCTGGGCAGGTGTTTGTGTTCTTCATCCTGACCGTGGCAGCCGCCGAATCCGCCATTGGTCTGGCTATTCTGGTGGTGCTGTTCCGCAACCGCGCGTCGATCAACGTCGAAGAACTCGACGAGCTGAAAGGTTGAGGACCTGACATGGCTTCAACGATCTCTCTGGGCCTGTTGCTCACCGTTCCGCTGGCGCCCTTGGCCGGTGCCCTGATTGCTGGTCTGGCTGGCAAATGGGTGGGTCAGCGCGGCGCGCACAGCGTCACCATCCTGGGTGTGCTGATTTCCTTCATCTGCTCGGCCCTGGTGCTGAGCCAGGTGCTGGCCGGCGCACGCTTCAACGCCACCGTTTACGAGTGGATGGTGCTGGGCAAGCTGGTGATGGAAGTGGGCTTCCTGGTCGACGGTTTGACGGCGATGATGATGGTGGTGGTGACCTTTGTGTCGCTGATGGTGCACATCTACACCATCGGCTACATGGAAGGCGACCCGGGTTACCAGCGTTTCTTCAGCTACATCAGCCTGTTCACTTTCAGCATGCTGATGCTGGTGATGAGCAACAACTTCCTGCAGTTGTTCTTCGGCTGGGAGGCGGTGGGCCTGGTCAGCTATCTGCTGATCGGCTTCTGGTTCAAGAAGCCCACGGCTATCTTCGCCAACATGAAGGCCTTCTTGGTCAACCGCGTGGGTGACTTCGGCTTCATCCTGGGCATCGGCCTGGTGGTGGCTTATGGCGGCACGCTGAATTACAGCGAAGCCTTTGCCAAAGCGCCCGAGCTGGCCAAGATGACTTTTCCGGGCACCGATTGGATGCTGATCACGGTGGCCTGCATCTGCCTGTTCATTGGCGCCCTGGGCAAGAGCGCGCAGTTCCCCTTGCACGTGTGGCTGCCTGACTCGATGGAGGGCCCAACCCCGATCAGCGCGCTGATCCACGCCGCCACCATGGTCACGGCCGGCATCTTCATGGTGGCGCGCATGTCGCCGCTGTTCGAGCTGAGCGACACGGCGCTGAACTTCGTGCTGGTCATCGGCGCCATCACGGCGCTGTTCATGGGCTTCTTGGGCATCATCCAAAACGACATCAAACGCGTGGTGGCCTATTCCACGCTGTCGCAGTTGGGCTACATGACGGTTGCGCTGGGCGCCAGCGCCTATGGCGTGGCCGTGTTCCACCTGATGACGCACGCCTTCTTCAAGGCGCTGCTGTTCCTGGGCGCTGGCAGCGTGATCATCGGCATGCACCACGATCAGGACATCCGCAACATGGGTGGCCTGCGCAAGTACATGCCCATCACCTGGATCACCTCTTTGTTGGGCAGCTTGGCGTTGATCGGCACACCGCTGTTCGCCGGCTTTTACAGCAAGGACAGCATCATCGAAGCGGTGCACGCCACCAACCTGCCAGGTACCGGCTTCGCGGTGTTTGCAGTGACAGCCGGCGTCTTTGTCACGGCGTTCTATTCGTTCCGCATGTATTTTTTGGTCTTCCATGGCAAAGAGCGCTTCCACCACAAGCCCTTCCCGCCGGCCGATGACCATGCCCATGACGACCATGGTGAGCATCACGCCCACACACCGCACGAGTCGCCGTGGGTGGTGACGCTGCCGCTGATCTTGCTGGCCATTCCATCGGTGGTGATCGGCTACATCACCATCCAACCCATGCTGTTTGGTGACTTCTTCAAAGACGCCATCGTGGTTGATGCGGTCAAGCACCCCGCCATGGCGGAGATGGCCAAACACTTCCACGGCGCCGCCGCCATGGCGCTGCACGGCCTGCAGACCTTGCCGTTCTGGCTGGCGCTGGCAGGCGTGGTGACGGCATGGTGGTTCTATCTGAAGCAGCCGTCCATCCCAGTGGCCATCGGCAAAGCGCTGAGTCCACTGGTCAAGGTGCTCGAGAACAAGTACTACATGGACTGGTTCAACGAACACGTTTTGGCGGCCGGTGCGCGACTGATCGGCATGGGCTTGTGGAAGGGCGGCGATCAGGCGGTGATCGACGGTGCCATCAACGGTTCAGCAAGCGCCATGGGTGGGCTGGCTGGCGTGTTGCGCCAAGCTCAGACCGGGCGCCTCTACACCTATGCACTGGTCATGCTGCTGGGCATCTTTGGTCTGATGACCTGGCAGCTCTGGCCCTACTTCAGCGGCTTCCTGCGCTGACATCCTTGCGCTGAACAACGCGGCCGGCCAACAACAAGACGAGAGAGAGAACATCAGATGGGTTTGCTGAGCATCGCGATCTGGCTGCCTGTGGCGTTTGGCACGCTGCTGCTGGCCGTGGGCCGCGACCAGAACGCCGGCGTTGCGCGTGCCTTGGCGCTGGTGGGTGCCGTGGCGTCTTTTGTCGTCACGCTGCCTCTGGTCACGTCTTTCAACACCGCCACGGCGGCCATGCAGTTTGTTGAAAAGACGGCGTGGATCGAGCGCTTCAACGTCAACTACCACCTGGGGGTGGACGGCCTGTCGATGTGGTTTGTGCCGCTCACGGCTTTCATCACCGTGATCGTGGTCATCGCCGCCTGGCAGGTCATTGAAGAGCGCGTGGCGCAGTATTTGGGCGCCTTCCTCATCCTCAGCGGCTTGATGATTGGCGTGTTCTGTGCGCTCGACGGCCTGCTGTTCTACGTGTTCTTTGAAGCCACCTTGATTCCGATGTACATCATCATCGGTGTCTGGGGTGGCCCCAACCGTGTCTACGCCGCGTTCAAGTTTTTCCTGTACACGCTGGCGGGCTCGCTGTTGATGCTGATCGCGCTGGTCTACCTGTACTTCAAGAGCGGCGGCAGCTTTGACATCCTGACCTGGCACAAACTGCCGCTGCCCATGAGCGCGCAGACGCTGCTGTTCTTCGCCTTCTTTGCGGCCTTCAGCGTCAAGGTGCCGATGTGGCCGGTGCACACCTGGTTGCCTGATGCCCACGTGGAAGCGCCTACCGGCGGCTCGGTGGTGCTGGCGGCCATCATGCTCAAGCTGGGTGCGTATGGCTTCTTGCGCTTCAGCATGCCCATCGCACCCGACGCCGCGCGCAGTTATGACTGGGTCATCATTGCGCTGAGCTTGATCGCTGTGCTCTACATCGGCCTGGTGGCTTTGGTGCAGCAGGACATGAAAAAGCTGGTGGCCTACAGCTCCATCGCCCACATGGGCTTTGTGACGCTGGGCTTCTTCATCTTCAATGAGCTGGGTGTGGCCGGCGCCATCGTGCAGATGATCAGCCACGGCTTTGTGTCGGGCGCCATGTTCTTGTGCATAGGCGTGCTCTACGACCGCATGCACAGCCGTGAAATCGCCAGCTATGGCGGCGTGGCCAACACCATGCCCAAGTTTGCAGCCTTTGCGGTGCTGTTCGCGATGGCCAACTGCGGCCTGCCGGGCACCGCCGGTTTTGTCGGCGAGTGGATGGTCATCCTGGGCGCCGTGCAATACAACTTCTGGATCGCCGCACTGGCATCCACCACGCTGATCTTTGGCGCGGCCTACACGTTGTGGATGGTCAAGCGCGTTTACTTTGGCGATGTGGCCAATGAAAACGTGAAGGCGCTGACCGACATCAACGGCCGCGAATTCCTGATGCTGGGTGTGCTGGCCGTCGCGGTGTTGTGGATGGGCCTCTATCCCAAGCCCTTCACCGACGTGATGCACGTGTCGGTGGTGGAACTGCTCAAGCACGTGGCCTTGAGCAAGATCGGCAACTGATGGCTTCGCGTTTGTCACTGCCCGCGCACCGCACCCCAATAGAGAACCCGACATGAGCCCGATGAACTGGCCCGTCATCTACCCCGAAGCCTGGCTGCTGGTGCTGGCTTGCGCTGTGCTGTTGCTGGACCTGTTCAGCAAAGACGCGGAGCGTCGCCCCACCTTCTGGCTGACTCAGGCCGGCATTGCTGTCTTTGCCGCCATGCACCTGTGGTTCTACGAGCAAGGCGGTACCGCTTATGGCATGAACGGCATGGTGGTGGTCGACCCCATGGGTCACCTGCTGGTGGTGTTTGCCGCGATCAGCATGATGGTGACTCTGGCGTATGCGCGCCCCACCTTGCAAAGCCGCGACATGCTCAAGGGCGAGTTCTTCATGCTCGCCCTGTTTGTGCTGCTGGGCATTTCGGTGATGTGCTCGGCCAACAACTTCCTGGTCATCTACCTGGGCCTGGAGTTGATGAGCCTGAGCCTGTATGCGCTGACGGCGCTGCGCCGCGACCACGCGCTGAGCACCGAAGCCGCGATGAAGTACTTTGTGCTGGGTGCCCTGGCCAGCGGCTTCCTGCTCTATGGTCTGAGCATGATGTATGGCGCCACCGGCAGCCTGGACATCCCGCGCGTTTTTGCTGAAATCGCCAAGGGCACCATCAACAAAGAAGTGTTGACCTTTGGTGTGGTGTTTGTGGTGGCGGGGTTGGCCTTCAAGCTGGGTGCTGCGCCCTTCCACATGTGGGTGCCTGACGTCTACCAAGGCGCACCCACGTCGGTCACCCTGCTGATCGGCGGCGCACCAAAGTTTGCGGCCTTTGCGATCACCATCCGCCTGTTGGTGGAAGGCATGCTGGGCCTGGCGGTGGACTGGCAGCAGATGTTCATCGTGCTGGGGGTGTCGTCCATTGTGCTGGGCAACGTGGCGGCCATTGCGCAGACCAACCTCAAGCGCATGCTGGCCTACAGCACCATCGCGCAAATGGGCTTCATCGTGCTGGGTCTGTCGGCGGGTGTGGTCAGCGGCAACACCCTGAGCGCGGGCAATGCCTACAGCTCGGCCATGTTCTACCTGGTGGCCTATGTGCTCACCACGCTGGGCACCTTTGGCCTGATCATGTATTTGTCGCACCAGGGTTTTGAGTCTGAAGATATCTCAGACTTGGCTGGCCTGTCGCAGCGCAGCCCCTGGGTGGCCGGTGTGATGACGATCTTCATGTTCTCCCTGGCGGGCGTGCCCCCGATGGTTGGCTTCTTTGCCAAGCTGGCCGTCATTCAGGCCCTGGTCACCACCAATGTGACGCTCTACATCGTGCTGGCAGTGGTGGCAGTGCTGGCCTCCCTGGTCGGCGCCTTCTATTACCTGCGCGTGGTCAAGGTGATGTGGTTTGACGCGCCCAAGCTCACGGCGCCCCTGACCCGCGGCCAGGGTGTCACGGCACTCTTGGCCCTGAACGGTGCGGCGGTGCTGCTGTTTGGCCCCTTCTCAGGGGGCTTGATGGCCATGTGCCGAGATGCCATCGTCAAAGCCTTGACCAGCTGATTGCGCCTGTAGTGGGAGCGTTCCATGCCTGAAGCTCCCGCTCCTTCCGCAGCGCCGAGTGATGCGCACCTGATCGAGCTGCCACTGACCAGCACCACGCTGCTCTCAGGAGGCTTTCTCGAGGTTCGCAAAGACACCGTCCGCTTGCCCGACGGGCGCTCTGCCACCCGTGAGTTTGTCCAGCACCCCGGTGCGGTGGCCGTGATTCCCATGTTGGACGACGGTCGTCTGGTCCTGGTGCGACAGCATCGTTACCCGGTCAACAAAGTGTTGCTCGAATGGCCGGCCGGCAAGCTTGACGTCAACGAGAACACGTTGGCCTGCGCCCAACGCGAGCTGCAAGAAGAAACCGGCTACACCGCCACCGAGTGGGCCTACGCCGGCGAGATGCACAACGCCGCTGCTTACTCTTCTGAGAGCATCTGGCTGTGGTTTGCGCGCGGTCTGAAAGCCGGTCCGACACGTCTGGACGACGGCGAGTTTGTTGAAACCGTGGCGCTTACCCTGCCCGAGCTGCTGGCCTTGGATGCCCAAGGCAGCCTGTTCGACGTGAAAACCTTGGTGGGCTTGCACTGGCTGCAGCAGTGTTTGTCGGGTCAGCGCCCATGGAATTGGCAGCCCGCGCAAGGCGCCGACGGTTCCGCCCCACTATGATGCCAACACGATGAAAGTGCTGGACCTGCGTTGCGCCAATGGCCACGGTTTTGAAGGCTGGTTTGCCAGTGACGAAGACTTCATGGACCAAAACGGCCGCGGGCTGATCGAGTGCCCGCTGTGTGCCGACAAGGTCATTGGTCGGCTGCCGTCTGCTCCGCGCCTGAACCTTTCAGGCTCGCGCGAACCGGTGGCGTTGCCACAGGCGGCTGACCTGCAAGCGGCGTGGTTGGAAACCGTGCGCCGCGTGGTGGCCAACACCGATGACGTGGGCGAGCGTTTTGCTGAAGAAGCCCGGCGCATCCACTATGGCGAAGAGCCAGCCCGTGGCATTCGCGGGCAGGCCACCGCTGACGAACGTGCGGCCTTGCGTGAAGAAGGCATCGAGACGATGTCCATTCCCCTGCCAGCGGCTTTGAAAGGCCCTGTTCAGTAGCTGCTGTGCACCAGCCAGCGGGCTCAATGGCTTGAAGCGTGGCTTGGCGAACAGATCGGTGAACGGCTTGGGTCTGCCCGCAGCTGAGGACACCCAAAGCGGCTACAGCACGCGACCCGGATTCATCAGACCCTGAGGATCCAGCGCCGCCTTGATGGCGCGCATCATCTGCAAGGCCACCGGTGACTTGCGCGCCGCCAGCTCCTCCCTCTTGAGCAGACCAATGCCGTGCTCGGCCGAAAACGAGCCGCCAAAACTGGCCACGGCGTCGAACACCAGGGTGTTGATGCGGTGCTCTTGCTCAGCCAGAAAACGCTTGCCGTCCATGCCTTGCGGGGCCTGCACGTTGTAGTGCAGGTTGCCATCACCCAAGTGGCCGAAGTTCACCAGCTGCACACCCGGAAAGTGCTGCTGCAGCGCGGCATCGGTGCGTTCAACAAACGTGGGGATGGCTGAGACCGGCAGCGAGATGTCGTGCTTGATGTTCAGCCCTGCCTCGGCCTGGGCCAGCGGAATGGATTCGCGCACCTGCCAAAGCGCTTGACTCTGGCTCAGGCTCTCGGCCACCACTGCATCCACCACGCAGCCGTTTTCCAGCGCGGCACCCAGCAGCGATTCAAACCGAGCACGGGCTTGCTGCTCACCTTCCATATCGCTTTGCTCCAGCAGCACCGTCCAGGGCGCCTGTGGCAAAGGTTGGGGCAGTGCGGGGAAGTGGTGTGCCACGAGATCCAGCGCAAAGCGTCCCATGGCCTCGAAACCGGTGAGGCCAGCGCCCAAGCGTTGGCGCGCCAGCTTGAGCAAAGCCACACAGTCGGCCAAGCTGTTGCAGGCGGCCAGCGCGGTGGTCGTGGCCGCCGGCCGCGGCGCCAGTTTCATGGTTGCGGCGGTGATGATGCCCAGCGTGCCTTCACTGCCAATGAACAGGTCGCGCAGGTCATATCCCGTGTTGTCCTTGCGCAGGCCACTCAGGCCATCCCAGACGTCGCCTTGCGCGGTCACCACTTCCAGGCCCAGGCAGAGTTCGCGCGTGTTACCCCAGCGCAGCACCTGGGTGCCGCCGGCGTTGGTGGCCAGGTTGCCGCCCAGCGTGCAACTGCCTTGGGCGGCCAGGCTCAAGGGGAACAAGAAGCCTTGGTCGGCTGCAGCTGTCTGCACGTTTTGCAGCACGCAGCCGGCTTCTGCCGTCAGCGTCAGGTTGGCTGCGTCGATGGCCCGCACGCGGTTCATGCGCTGCAGGCTGAGCAAGACCTGGCTGCCGGTGCCATCAGGCACACCGCCACCCACCAAACCGGTGTTGCCACCTTGCGGCACGATGCTGGCGCCCTGCGCCGCGCAGGCGCGCACCACGGCCGCCACCTCTTCGGTGCTGGCCGGCCGCACCACCGCCAAGGCCTTGCCGCGCCAACGGCGGCGCCAGTCTTGTTCCCAGGCCGTCAAGTCACCGTCGGTCAAAACGTGGGTTGCCCCCACCGCGTTGGCCAGCGCGTTGACGAGGGTCATGCAGACTCCTGCGCAGAAGTCTTTGCGGCGGCCGGGTTCGCAAACTCAGGCAAGGGGTGGCTCAGCCGCCAACGGATGTAGACCGTGCTGACCACGAACAGCGCCAAGCTGAGGATGATCTCGCCCACCGCCAGCCACTGCGACACCCCTTGTTCGGTGGTGGCGCGCACCACGCCTTCCATGAAGTACAGCCACAGCAGCAAGCTGAGCCAGCGGAACGTGTACATGCGGTGCCGCAACAGCCCGGCCACACAAAACAACAGTGGCACGACCTTCAACGCCAGGGTACCGCTGCCGGTGGGGGCCCACCACAGTTCCCAGCCGATGCAGAGCACGATCAAACTCACCAGCCCGGCCAGGGCCAGCGCACGGGTGCGGCGCACCACCGCGTCGGGCGCGCGGGGCTGGTTCAAACGTTCAGGGTCCAAGGTCATGCTGGCATCATAGCCAGCATGAAAGACATGGTCCCCGCTGCTGACAACACCCTGCAGGCCCGCCTGGCACAAGCGCAAGCGATGGTGCAAGACCTGCCGCAGACCCTGCGCGCCTGGCCCTGGTTTGACACGCTGCGCACCTTGCGTCAGCGCTTTCGCGAAGACCGCCTGGGACTCACCGCCAGCAGCTTGACCTTCACCACGCTGATAGCACTGGTGCCTTTGGTCACCGTGATGTTGGCGGTGTTCACCGCTTTCCCCATGTTCGCCGGCTTTGAGGCCGCGCTGGAAAAGTACTTTTTGCAGAACCTGGTGCCCGACAACATCGCCAAGCCGGTGCTCAAGTCCTTGACCCAGTTTGCAGCCAAGGCCCGCGGCATGGGCACCGCCGGCTTGCTGCTGCTGGTGGCCACCGCACTGGCCCTGGTGCTCACCATTGACCGCACGCTCAACGCCATCTGGCGCGTGCGCCAACCCAGGCCGCTGGGCCAGCGCGTGTTGGTGTATTGGGCGGCGCTCACGCTGGGGCCACTGGCACTGGGCATCAGCTTGACGGGGACGTCCTACGCCGTGTCCGCGTCGCGTGGTTGGGTGTCGGCCATGCCCGGCGGTGTGTCTTTGCTGCTGGAGGTCATGCAGTTCCTGATCCTCGTGGTGGCCACGGCCGGGTTGTTTCATTACGTACCGCACACCACGGTGCGCTGGCGTCATGCGCTGGCGGGCGGTTTGTTTGTCGCCACCGCCTTTGAAGTCGTCAAAAAGCTGCTGACGTGGTACCTGGACAGTGTGCCCACCTACAGCACGGTTTACGGCGCTTTTGCCGTGGTGCCCATCATGCTGCTGTGGGTGTATCTGGTGTGGGTGATCGTCTTGCTGGGTGCGGTGATTGCGGCTTATGCGCCCAGTTTGCAAATGCGGGTCAGTGCACGGCCTGACCGACCCGGCTGGCGCTTTGAATTGGCGCTGGCGGTCTTGAAGCAGTTGCACCTGGCGCAGCGCGGGCCCGAGCAAGGTCTGCCCCTGGCGGCTGTTGCCGTCCGGCTTCGTGCCGATCCCTTGCAGCTGGAGACCACACTGGAGCTGCTGGTCGAGATCGGCTGGGTCGCCCGGCTCGATGAGTCACCCGAGCCGCGCCACGTGATGTTGTGTCAGGCACAGAGCACAGCCTTGGAGCCTTTGGTTGAACGAACCCTGTTGCAGCCTGGCCCTTACAGTGAGGTTGCGCTGCAAGCCAGCGGTCTTTCAAACCTCAGTTTGGCTCAGGCCCTGGGAACTTAGCGCGCCCAGCCTTGCCCGCTTGCACGCTCTTCAAGCGACCGAGCTTTTCAAGCGCAATGAACCGGGAATCGGCGCCGACCGCCTGAGCACATCTTCGGCCAGCCAGACCGCCGCGCGCCGGGCTCTTTCGGCCACGATGGGCAGTGGCAACTGCTGGTAGTCGTCATTGAAAACTTCGAAACTGTAGTCGCCGCGATAGCCCAGGCGGTCCAGGGCCACCACCAAGCGCGCCAGTTCAGTGCTGTGCACCCCTTCGCCAGGAAAGACCCTGAAGGTCCGCGCGGTGGTCATGCGTTCTTCAAACGTGGGTGTCTCCTGCCACATGAAATCTGACAACTGCACCAGGTAGATCTTGCGCGGGTCGATCAGGTCCAGGTCATCCAGTTCATCTTTGGCCGCAAAGATGTGAAAGGAGTCCAGACCGATGCCCAGGTTGGGGCAGTTTGCATGGTCAACAATTTGCCAGGCTTGGGTGAAGCGATTGACGCTGCGGCCCCAGGACAAGGCCTCGTAGGCCACGCGAATGCCGTGCGGCAGTGCCAGCATGGCCAGCTTGCGCAGGTCGCGCGCCAACGTGGCGAAGTCGCCGCTGGCGTGCGCGCTGGTTGAACTGCAGGCCAGCAACACCCGGCAGCCCAGCGCTGCGCACATCTCGATCATGCTCTTGGCGATGTCCACCTTGTAGTCGTGCAGGCCGCCCGACAAGCCCTCAAAGTCGCGCAGCACCTGAAAGCCCGTGCCGCGCAAACCACTGCTTCGCACGGCTTTGACGGCTGCATCCAGGCCTTCGGGGTGCCCCACCACGTCGCGAGCGCTGAGCATCACCTGGCAGAAGCCCGCGTCGCGCATGGCGCGCAACTTGGCCTCCAGGGGCCCGGCCAGGCTGATGGTGTCCATGCCAAATTCGTCGATCTTCATGTTGGGTCCGTGGGTGGTCTCAAGCGCGGCTGTCGCGCACCAGTTCGAACACCAC
Source organism: Betaproteobacteria bacterium (assembly GCA_043743835.1). Taxonomy (GTDB): domain Bacteria; phylum Pseudomonadota; class Gammaproteobacteria; order Burkholderiales; family Burkholderiaceae_C; genus Rubrivivax. The sequence continues at coordinate 3,368 of JAYTVT010000066.1, read as the reverse complement.
CGAATGCATCATGTTGCGCGTGATCGCGCCATGCTCGGTGACCTTGACCTCAGTGGTCTCGACAAACTCCAGGCCGCGCTTGCGCAGCAGGTTCACGGCGCCCGGTACATCGGCAGTCCCAAAGGCCACGCGTTGGAAGGCTTCTTCGTCGTCGTAGGTCAGCGTGACCGGCGGCGGTTCAATCAGCTGCAGGAAAAAGTGTGCGGGGCTCGCGCAGGGGCTCTTCAGCAGTGTGCCTTTGGGCAGGATGCCGAATTGGGTTTTTTCGGGCAGGCGGGCAAAGCCCATCAGGCGGCTGTAGAACTCAACCCAATCGGCGGTGCGGTCACGGCCGATGTACTGCACCACGCCAAAAAAGTGGAGTCCAGCCACAGCGGGTGGCCGGGGGTCGACGCCCGGTATGGGCTTGAAGTCGACGTCGAAAATGGAAAACTCCTGGTAGCGGTCGACAAAGTAAATGTGGGCCCCGCCCGGGCCATGGATGCCCGGTATGTTGAGTTCCATGACCTGCGCATGGTTGGGCACGTCCCAGGCACCCAGTTCCAGCACGCGTTGATAGGCCAGCCGGGCGTCCCGCACCCGCAGTGCCATGGCCGTGATGCGGGGGCCGGCTTCTTCGTTGGCGGCAGTGCCCCGCACCACACCCTGATGGGCGTTGACGACCACGCTCATTTCGCCCTGCCGATACAGCGTCACTTCGCGCGAGCGATGGCGCGCCACCGGCCTGAAACCCAGGTTCTCCAGCACCTGGCCCAAAGCCTGCGGTTGCGTGCTGGTGTACTCCAGGTACTCGATCCCGTCCAGGCCCAGCGGGTTGGGGGCTTCGCCGATGGCTTCGCGGTCAGTGCTGGTGTTGCTCATGGAGACGTCCTCGTGGTCCGGTTGGGGTTGCAGTGCACGAGGCGCCGCAGCGTGGGTGGCTTGGGACTCGGCCATCCAGCCTACACCCTGGCAGGCATCTTGCCATTGAGCCGATCAGCCTGGTTGTAGGTCGCTGCTGCAGGTCCTGGCAGGTGGTGCTTCGGTCTCAGGGTGCTGCAACGGATTGGGTGTGCGCCCCGCCCAGGAACAAGCGTTCGATGTTCGGGTCGTGCAGCAGCTCGGAAGCGCGCCGGTGCAGCACCAGGCGGCCCGACTCCAGTGCGATGGCCTCGTCGGCCATCTTCAGCGCGCTTTTCACGTTCTGTTCCACCATCAGCACCGTGGTGCCACCGTCGGCCAGCTGGCGCAGCAGCTTGAACACGTCCTGCACCACCAGCGGCGACAGGCCGATCGAGGGCTCGTCGATGAGCAGCACCTTGGGCCGCAACAAGAGCGCGCGGCCAACCTCGAGCTGTTTTTGCTCGCCGCCCGAGAGCGACGAAGCCGCGCTGTGCAGCCGCTCTTTGACGCGCGGGAAGCGGTCCAACACCTCGGGGATGCGTTCGCGTGTTGTCTTCATGCCCAGCGTGATGCCGCCGAGTTCCAGGTTCTCGATCACGCTCAACTGCCCGAACAGGTTGCGGCCCTGCGGCACGAAAGCAATGCCGTGTTCCACCAGCAGTTGCTTGGCGCTGCTGCCGGTGATGTCCTGACCGAACAACCTGATGCGGCCTTGGCGCACCTTGAGCAGGCCGAACAGCGTTTTCAGCACCGTGCTCTTGCCAGCGCCGTTGGGGCCCAACAGCAGCGTGATCTTGCCGCGTGCTGCCTTGAAGCTGAGGTTGTTGAGGATCATGAAGTCGCCGTAGCCGGCGACCACGTCGTCAAACTCGATACAGGTGTTGTTGGTGTTGCTCATGGCCTCAGCTTCCCAGGTAGGCGTCGAGCACCTGCTTGTTGGCGCGGATCTGGGCGGGCGTGCCCACGGCCATCACGGTGCCTTCCACCATCACCAGGATGCGGTGGCACAGGTCCATCACGAAGTCCATGTTGTGCTCGATGACGATGAAGCTGCGCGCTTTGCCGCCTTTGCCGGCGCTGGCGGCGCCGGCGCGGTTGAGCTCCTTGAGCAGGCTGCTGATTCCGCCCACCAGGCTGGGGTTGACCCCGGCGCAGGGCTCGTCGAGCAGCACCAGGTCGGGCTCGCTCATGAAGGCCATTGCGATGTCCACCAGCTTTTGCTGCCCGTAGCTCAGCTCACCGGCCTTCTTGTGCGCGACGTGGCCGATGCGGAACTGCTCGATCAGCGCGTCGGCCTTGGCGCCCAGCCCCGAGTCGCCGGGCGCAAACATGCGGCTGAACATCGTGCCCTGGTGTTCCTGCGCGGCCACCAGCAAGTTGTCGCGCACGCTCATCTTGCCAAACACTTGCAGCGTCTGGAAGGTGCGCCCAACACCGCGTTGGTTGAGCTGCATCGGGTTCAAGCCCGTGATGTTCTGGCCCTTGAGCTCGATGCGTCCGGCGTCGGGCGTGATCTGGCCCAGCACGCTGTTGAACATGGTCGTCTTGCCCGATCCGTTGGGGCCGATGACGCCGAAGATCTCGCCCGGCATGACCTCGAAACTGACCCCGGCCACGGCCTTGACGGCGCCATAAGACTTGGCCAGGTCGCTGACCCGCAGCAGCGGCGCGGCGACTTGGCCCCCCGGGCGCTGCGCGTCGCCCGCCACAGGGGAAGTGCCCGCTTGGGCCCGTTGCGGCGCGGTCATGACACCACCTTCGACGCGGCCGCGGCCCGCGCAGCGTTGGCCTCGCGCGACAGCCGCCGCGCCTTCAGGCGGTCCGGGATGCTCAGCAGCCCGTCGGGCAGCCACAACATCAGCATGATCACTGCCGAACCAAAGACAAACAGGTACCAGGCCTGCGCAAAGCGCAACCACTCGGGCAGCAGCACACCTACGGCAGCGCCCAGCAGCGGGCCGAAGAAGTAGCCGGCACCGCCCACCACCACCATCAGGTACATCATGATCGAGGCGCCCACCGTGAAGGGCGCGGGTTCGATGAACTCCACCAACGACGCAAACAGTGCCCCGGCCACACCGGCATACACCGCGCCGATGGCAAAGCTCAGCAGCGTATAGGCCTGGATGTTGACGCCCAGGCTCTCGGCGCGGATCGGGTTGTCGCGCAAGGCGGTGAAGGCCTTGCCCCAGGGCGAGTTGAGCAGCTTCCACAGGAAGGCACCCATCAGCAGCGCCACACCAAGCACGAAGTAGTAGTAGGGCAGGGCGCCGGTAAGGGCCAGGCCCAGGAACTCGGGCCGCGCGATGTTGTTGATGCCAAAGGTGCCGCCGGTCAGCCACTCTTCGTTGCGCATCACCAGCCACACCGCAGTGTTGAAACCGAGTGTGGCGAACGCGAGGTAGATGGTCTGCACCCGCAGCGCCGGGAAGCCCAGGCCGAGGCCGACGACGAAGCAGCCGATCGCTGCCAGCGGCAGGCCGATC
>JAYTVT010000065.1:0-15869 GCA_043743835.1 Betaproteobacteria bacterium | reverse complement strand
CTGCAGCGCCAAGGTTTCGCCATGGCTGGACTGGAAGCGCTTGGAGACGCCGCGGACGCGCAAGATGGGCGGCTGGGTCATTGGTGTGGTCGGCGTTGTGGCCATCGGTGTTGTCATCGACGCGGTCAATTTGCTGTCGCTCACTTCCCCAGCTGGGCCCAAGGGAAAAATCGCCGGTTGATCCACTTGAAAAACAAGTCGCTGGCCAAGCCGATGAGACCGATAACGATGATGCCGAAGATGATCTGGTCGGTGGCCAACAGCGCCTGGCTGTCGGTGATCATGTGGCCGATGCCGCTGCTGGCGCCTATCAATTCGGCCACGATGACATAGGTCCAGGCCCAGCCCAGCACCATGCGCAGGGTCTCGGCGATCTCGGGCGCGGCACCCGGTATCAGCACGCGCTGCACCAGGCTGCTGTCGCTGCTGCCCAGCGTGTAGGCAGCCTCCACCAGGTCACGCCGGGTGTTGCCCACGGTCACCGCAATCATCAGTACGAGTTGAAAGAAGCTGCCGATGAAGATGACGGCCAGCTTTTGCGCTTCACCGATGCCAGCCCACAGGATCAGCAGCGGAATGAAGGCGCTGGCCGGCAGGTAGCGGGCGAAGCTGACAAAGGGCTCGAAGAAAGCCTCGATGGGCTTGTAGGCGCCCATCATCACGCCCAGCGGCAGCGCCAGCGCAGCGGCCAGCACAAAGCCGCCCACCACGCGCCACATGGTCATGCCGATGTCGTGCGCAAAGTCCATCTGCGTCAGCAGCACCCAGCCCGAGCGCAGCATTTGCAGCGGGTCGGCCAAGAAGATTTTGGGTACCAAACCGCCAAAGGTGACTGCGGCCCACACCGCCACAAAGACGACGAAGAAGGACACACCCAGCACGATCCGCGTGCCGGGTGCCACCGCAGTCAGTGGCTTCATTTGATAAAGCGGGTGTCAGCCAGCTTGCTCATGTCGGGCAGCGTCTTGATGATGCCCACGCCCAGCAGCAGATCGGCGGCTTCCTTGCTGAAGGCTGCGTGTTCACCGGCAAAGAACTTCTGGTTGGCGGCGCGGTCTTGCCAGCGCAGGAACTTCTGGCTGTTCTCGAACGCTTCGGCGGTTTGCTTGACGTCGGCACCCATGATCTCGAAGCTCTTCTTCGGGTCAGCCTTGATCATGTCCAGTGCTGCAAAGTAAGCGTTGGCCAAGCCTTGCGCGGCCTTGGGGTTTTCGGCCAGGAACTTCGGCGTGCAGCCAAAGGTGTCCATGATCATCGGGTAGTCCAGCGTGGTGGCGATGATCTTGCCGGCTTCGGGCTTGGCGCGCACGGCACTCAAGAAAGGCTCGTAAGTCATGGCCGCGTCCAGGTTGGCGGTGCCGGCGAGCATGGCGTTGGCGGCCGCCTGGGGCTCCAGGTTGACGATGTTCACGTCTTTCAGCGACAGGCCGTTCTTGGCCAGCATCCAGGCCAAGGTGAAGTAAGGCGCGGTGCCGGGCGCGCTGGCCGCTACGGTCTTGCCTTTGAGCTCCTTGATGCTGTTGATGCCGGGCTTGACCACCATACCGTCGGCGCCAAAGCTCTTGTCCAGCTGGAAGATTTGCGTCGTGGCCACACCGTTGGCGTTCCACACCACCCAGGTTTCGACCGTGGTGGCCGCGCACTGGATGTCACCGCTGGCGATGGCCAGGTGGCGATCTTTCTGGGGAATCTTCTTGATGCTGACGTCCAGGCCCTGGGCCTTGAACAGGCCCGCTTCCTTGGCCAGCGTCAGCGGCGCAAAGCCGGTCCAACCGCTCATGCCGATGGCCACCTTGGTGTCTTGGGCTTGGGCAGAAAAGGCCAGTGCAGCGGTGGCCAAAACAATCAAAGACTTCTTCATGGATGCTCCTCTTGGGATGTGATCGTTGGATCGGGTTGGGGCGAAACCTGGCGTTTGTAGCTCAGACCGGTATCCACAGCGCCGGCAGTGCCGGCAGGGTGCGCAAGATGCGGGCCAGCTCGCCACCGCGAACCAGGCTGCTGGCGGCTTCAATGTCGGGCGCCAGGTAGCGGTCTTGCATCATGCTGGGGCACTGGGCGCGCAACAAGGCATGCACCTGCTCCAGCGCCGGTGAACTTTGCAGCGGGCGCAGAAAGTCGATGCCTTGCGCCGAAGCCAACAGTTCGATGCCCAGGATGTGCGCCACGTTGGCGATCATGGGCTGCAGCCGGCGCGCGGCAAAGGTGGCCATGCTGACGTGGTCTTCCTGGTTGGCGCTGGTGGGCAGGCTGTCCACGCTGGCCGGGTGGGCCAGGCTCTTGTTCTCGCTGGCCAGTGAGGCTGCTGTGACGTGGGCGATCATGAAGCCGCTGTTCAAGCCGGCATTGGGCGTCAGGAAGGGCGGCAGGCGTGACACGCCGCTGTCGATCAACATGGCAATGCGGCGCTCGGCGATGGCACCCACTTCGGCAATGGCGCAGGCCATGGCGTCGGCGGCCAAAGCGACCGGTTCTGCATGGAAGTTGCCGCCGGAAATCATGGCCCCATCTTCAGCGAACACCAAAGGGTTGTCAGTGACCGCATTGGCTTCGCGCAGCAGCACCAGCGCGGCGTGGCGCATCTGGTCCAGGCAGGCACCTACCACCTGCGGTTGGCAGCGCAGGCAATAGGGGTCTTGCACGCGGTCGTCGCCTTCTTCGTGGCTGGCGCGGATGGCGCTGCCTTGCAGCAAGGCGCGGTAGTACTGGGCCACGTCGATCTGGCCGGGCTGGCCGCGCAGCATGTGGATTCGCGGGTCAAAGGGGCCGTCACTGCCGCGGGCGGCGTCCACCGTCAGCGCGCCAATGACCAGCGCCGATTCCAGCACCGGCTCAAAGCTGAACAGCGCGTGCAGCGCCAGCGCGGTGCTGGTCTGGGTGCCGTTGATCAGCGCCAGACCTTCTTTGGCTTGCAGCTTCAGTGGAGCAATGTTCCTGGCTTGCAGCACCGCTGCCGCGGGCTCGCGTTGGCCGTCCACCAAGAAGTCACCCTCGCCCATCAGCGCCAAGGTCATGTGTGACAGGGGCGCCAGGTCGCCGCTGGCGCCCACCGAGCCTTGCGAGGGCACATATGGGATCAAGCCCGCGTTGTGCACCGCCAGCAACGTGTCAATCACCACCGGCCGCACACCGCTGTGCCCACGCGCCAAGCTGGCTGCCTTGATGGCCAGCATCAAGCGCACCACCGCCGGCGCCAGCGGCTCGCCCACGCCCACGCTGTGGCTGCGGATCAGGTTCAGTTGCAACGTAGCCAGGTCGGCTTCACTGATGCGGGTGCTGGCCAGCTTGCCAAAGCCGGTGTTGACGCCGTAAACCGGCTCCGAACCCTCGGCGGCGCGGCGCACCACCGCCGCGCTGGCCTGGATGCCGGGCAGTGCCTGCGGGTCCATCACCAGGGGCTGGCCCCCGGCATGGATGGCTTGCAGTTCGTCGAGCGTGATCAGGGCGGGGCGCAGCAGCATCAGGCGCGCTTTCCGGGGAGAGCGCCGCTGATCATGGGCAGGTTCAGGCCTTGTTCTTGGGCGCAGGCCACGGCCGTGTCGTAACCGGCGTCGGCATGGCGCATCACACCCGTGCCGGGATCGTTCCAGAGGACACGTTCAATGCGCTTGGCGGCCTCTGGCGTGCCGTCGCAGACGATCACCACGCCACTGTGCTGGCTGTAGCCCATGCCCACGCCGCCGCCGTGGTGCAGGCTGACCCAGGTGGCGCCGCCGGCGGTGTTGAGCAAGGCGTTGAGCAAAGGCCAGTCGCTGACCGCGTCGCTGCCGTCCATCATGCTTTCGGTTTCGCGGTTGGGGCTGGCCACACTGCCGCTGTCCAAATGGTCGCGGCCGATCACGATGGGTGCCTTCAGTTCGCCGCTCTTGACCATGTCATTGAAGGCCAGGCCGGCGCGGTGGCGTTCGCCCAGGCCAATCCAGCAAATGCGTGCCGGCAGGCCTTGGAAAGCGATGCGTTCACCGGCCATGTCCAGCCAGCGGTGCAGGTGCCCGTCCTCAGGGAACAGCTCCTTCATCTTGGCGTCGGTCTTGCGGATGTCTTCCGGGTCGCCGCTCAGCGCCACCCAGCGGAAGGGCCCCTTGCCGCGGCAGAACAATGGCCGCACATAGGCCGGTACAAAGCCAGGGAAGTCGAAGGCGTTTTTAACGCCGGCGTCAAAGGCCACCTGGCGGATGTTGTTGCCGTAGTCCACCGTGGGCACACCCGCGGTCTGGAAGTCGAGCAAGGCCTGCACGTGCACGGCGCAGCTCTGGGCTGCCGCCCGGCGCAACTCGGCGTGTTGGCTGGCGTCGGCCTGCGCGGCACGCCAACGCGCCACCGTCCAACCGGCCGGCAGGTAGCCATTGACCAGGTCGTGGGCGCTGGTCTGGTCGGTGACCAGATCGGGGCGCACACCGCGGCGCACCATCTCGGGCAGCAGCTCGGCCGCATTGCCCAGCAGCGCGATGCTGATGGCTTTTTTGTCGGCGGTGTAGCGCTGGAGGCGGGCCAAAGCGTCGTCCAGGCTGCTGGCCTGTTCGTCCACATACTTGCTGCGCAGGCGAAAGTCGATGCTGCTTTGCTGGCACTCGATGTTCAGGCTGCAGGCACCGGCAAAGGTGGCGGCCAGCGGCTGTGCGCCGCCCATGCCGCCCAGGCCCGCGGTGAGGATCCAGCGGCCCGCCAGGCTGCCGCCGTAGTGCTGCTTGCCCGCCTCCACAAAGGTCTCAAACGTGCCCTGCACGATGCCCTGGCTGCCGATGTAGATCCAGCTGCCGGCTGTCATCTGGCCGTACATCATCAGGCCCTTGCGGTCGAGCTCGTCAAAGTGTTCCCAGGTGGCCCACTTGGGCACCAGGTTGCTGTTGGCCAGCAACACGCGCGGGGCGTCTTCGTGGGTGCGAAACACGCCCACCGGCTTGCCGCTTTGAATCAGGAGTGTCTCGTCGGGCTTGAGCCGGCGCAGGGCTTCCAGGATGGCTTCATAACATTCCCAGTTGCGCGCCGCCTTGCCAATGCCGCCGTAGACCACCAGCGCGTTGGGGTTCTCGGCCACTTCGGGGTCGAGGTTGTTCTGCAGCATGCGGTAGGCCGCTTCGATCAACCAATTGGCGCAGGTGATGCTGCTGCCACGCGGTGCACGCACGGGGTGCGGCTGGGCCTGGGTCTCGCCCAGTTGGCGGATGACAGAGTGATCGGTCATGGTGCTTGCTCCGGAGATTCAGGGTTCCACTCTACTTGTCTAGACAACCCTATGCAAGTAGCATGCTCTCATGGTTTCCCCTCAAGCCAGTTCACCCAGGGCACCGGCCCCAGCGTTGGCTGCCAGCGCCAGCCGCAGCGGGCCGGGTGCGCCCTACACCCGGATCAAACAGCACCTGAAGGACGGCCTGGCCACGGGCCAATGGCCGGCCGGCGCGCTGATGCCGTCCGAGGCCGAACTGGTGGCGCAGTTTGGCGTGAGCCGCATGACCGTCAACCGTGCGCTGCGCGAGCTGCAAGCCGAAGGCCTGGTTGAGCGCACACAAGGTGTGGGCACCTTTGCGGCGCAGCTGCACAAGGTCAGCAGCACGCTGACCATTGCCGATCTGCACGAAGAAATCGTCGGCCGCGGCCACCACCATGAGTCTCGTGTGCACCTGCAGCAAAGCGAACCCGCCAACGCCCAACTCGCCGCCCAGCTGGGCGTGGCGGCGGGCAGCCCGGTGTTTCACACCCTGATCGTGCACCTGGAAAACGGCGTGCCCTTGCAGTGCGAAGACCGCTATGTGAACCCGGCCGTGGCACCCCGCTACCTGCAAGCCGACTTCACCCGCATCACCCCCACGCTGGAACTCTTCAACACCACGGCGCTGTGGCGCGCCCAGTACAGCATTGAAGCCGACCAGGCCACGCCGCAAGAAGCCCAGTTGCTGGGCGTACCCGCTGACACCGCCTGCTTGATCATGGTGCGGCGCACCTTCACGCGCGAAGCACCCATCACCATCGCGCGGCTGGTGCACCCTGGCAAACGCTACAGCCTGCACGGAGAATTCCAGCCATGAAAGCGACGCTCAACGCACCGCAGGCGAGCTCTTGGCCCATCCTCGGCCGCGCCGCGGCTCTGGGGTCTGATGCGTTGGCCGCACTCAGCCAACGCGCCCGTCAGGTGGTGACACCACAACAGGTGGCCGACTACCTACGCGACGGCGCTGTCTGCCTGCGCCAACTGCTCACGCCTGATGAAGTGGCGCTGCTGCGCGCCGGCATCGACGACAACCTGGCCCAGCCCAGCCCGCGCGCCATCGTGGCCAGCAAGCCTGAGGACCCGGGCTTTTTCATCGAAGACTTCTGCAACTGGCAGCACAACCCGGCCTACCAGCGCTTCATCTTCGAGTCCCCCTTGGCCGAAGCGGCCGCCGCGCTGATGAACAGCAGCAACGTGCGCCTGTACCACGACCACATGCTGACCAAAGAGCCCGGCACCCGCGCGCCCACACCCTGGCACCAGGACCAGCCCTACTACAACGTGGAAGGCCGCCAAAACGCCAGCTTCTGGATACCCGTGGACCCGGTGCGCCGCGCGTCCACCTTGGAATTTGTGGCTGGCTCGCACCTGGGGCCCTGGCTGATGCCGCGCACCTTCATGAACCACCAGGCGCGCTGGTTTCCCGAGGGCAGCCTGGTCGACCTGCCCGACATCAATGCCCAGCGCGAGCAGCACCGCATCGTGGGTTGGGAACTGGAGCCGGGTGACTTGGTGTGCTTCCACATGCTGACCCTGCACGCCAGCGCCGGGGTCGACCCTGACCGCCGCCGCCGCGTGTTCTCGGTGCGCATGCTGGGCGACGACATGCGCCACGCACCGCGACGCTGGAAAACATCGCCCGACTTCCCCGGCCTGGCCGATCAGCTGCCCGCCGCAGCGCCGATGGACCACCCCTTGTTTCCGCTGCTGTTGGGTGAGCCCACATGATCCGTACCGTTGGGCTGCAAGACGTGCAACCGCAACCCTGGCGCAACGGCGGTGGCAGCACCTGCGAACTGCTGGCCTGGCCCGCAGGCAGCGGCGACTGGCAGTGCCGCATCAGCGTGGCTCGCATTGAAAGCAACGGGCCTTTCAGCGCCTTTCCCGGCGTGGAGCGCTGGTTTGCGGTGGTGCAGGGCGAAGGTGTGGTGCTGCGCTTTGCCAACCGCCGCGCACTGCTCAGCGTAGGCAGCGAGCCCTTGCGTTTTGAAGGCGCGTCAGCGCCGCAGTGCGACTTGCTGGACGGCGCCACGCAAGACCTGAACCTGATGGCGCAAAGCGCGTCGGGCCGGGCCGGCATGTTCACGGTGAAAGCGGGCGAAGAATGGGACAGCAGCGCCGTGCTGAGAGCCGTCTACACGGCCCACGCCGCCTTGTTGCTCGTCGACGATGAACCGGGCCTTCAACTGCCCGCGCACACACTGGCCTACAGCGAACAAGCGGCGCATCAGCGCTGGCGTTTGACCCCCGCGCCCAGCGCCTCTACCCAAGCGCCAGGCGCCTGGTGGTTGCAATTCAAACCCCGCACGCCATGAACCCATCCACCGCGCCCACGGTCTTGTGGCGTCATGCGCAAGTCGCATCCATGGCTGGCGACAGCGCCTGGGGTTGGGTTGACAACGGCGCGCTGGTCACGCAGGGCGAGCGCATCGTCTGGCTGGGCCGCGACGACCAGGTACCCCCAGAACTGAAACCCCAGTCTGAACACGACCTGCGCGGCGCACTTGTCACGCCGGGTTTGATCGACGCCCACACCCACCTGGTGTACGGCGGCGACCGCGCGGCCGAGTTTGAGCTGCGTCTGCAAGGCGCCAGTTACGAAGACATCGCACGGGCCGGTGGTGGCATCCGCAGCACGGTGGCAGCCACCCGCGCCGCCAGCGACGACGTTCTCTTTGCCAGTGCCGCGCGGCGCGCCCGCACGCTGATGGCCGAGGGCGTCACCACCTTGGAAATCAAGTCCGGCTACGGATTGAGCGCCGAGCACGAAGCGCGCTGCCTGGGTGTGGCCCGCCGCATCGGGCGTGAGTTGCCCGTCACCGTTTGCACCACCTCGCTGGCAGCCCACGCCTTGCCTTCTGAGTACACCGGCCGCGCCGACGCCTACATCGACGAGGCCTGCGTTTGGTTGGCCGCACAACACGCTGCAGGCCTGGTCGACGCGGTGGACGCCTTCTGCGAAAACATCGGCTTCACACCCGCACAAACCGAGCGCATTTTTCAGGCGGCCAAACGCTTGGGCCTGCCAGTGAAGCTGCATGCCGAACAACTCAGCGACCAAGGCGGCGCCGCACTGGCAGCAAGCTATGGCGCACTGAGCTGCGACCACCTGGAACACCTGTCGCCCAGCGGCATCGCCGCGATGGCCCAACACGGCAGCGTGGCCATGCTGCTGCCCGGTGCCTACTACTTCTTGCGCGAAACCAAGCTGCCACCGGTGCAGGCGCTGCGCGACGCCGGTGTACCCATCGCCATCGCCACCGACCACAACCCGGGTTCATCGCCGGCGCTCAGCCTCTTGCTGATGCTGAACATGGCCTGCACGCTGTTTCGCCTGACGCCTGAAGAAGCCTGGCGCGGCATCACGCAACACGCCGCCCGAGCGCTGGGCTTGGCAGACCGTGGCACCTTGGGCGTGGGCCAGCGGGCCGACTTCGTGGTCTGGGACGCCGGACACCCCCGCGAACTGGCCTACCGCTTTGGCCACAACCCCTGCCAGCAAGTGATCTTCGCCGGCACGGCGAGGCCCACCCCATGAGCACCCACGACACCTTCACGCTGCAGCGCGGCCACACACCACTGCTGATCAGCTTTCCCCATGTGGGCAGCGCCATCCCTGCCGCACTGCAAGCGCGCTACACCGAACGCGCGCTGCAGGCCGAAGACACCGACTGGTTCTTGGACCGCCTGTACGGCTTTGCCCAAGACCTGGGTGCCAGCCTGATCGTGCCGCGCTATAGCCGCTATGTGGTGGACCTGAACCGCTCCAGCGACAACGCGCCGATGTACCCCGGGCAGAACAACACCGAGCTGTGCCCGACGCGCCACTTCACCGGCCACGACATCTACCGCGAGGGCCAGGCGCCAACACCCGAAGAGATCACCCAACGTGTGGCCACCTATTGGCAGCCCTACCACGACGCGTTGCGCGACGAGCTGGCGCGACTGCAAGCCACACACGGACACGCGGTGCTGTTTGACGCGCACAGCATCAAGAGCGAACTGCCCTGGCTGTTTGAAGGCACGCTGCCGCACCTGAACCTGGGCTGCGTCAACCGCAGCAGTTGCGCGCCCGGGCTGCGCGACGCGGTAGCCGCCGTTTTCGCCGCGCAGTCTGACTTCAGCCACGTGGTGGACGGCCGCTTCAAGGGCGGCCACATCACGCGCCACTACGGCCAGCCTGGCCTGGGGGTGCACGCGGTGCAGTTGGAGATGTGCTGGCGCACCTACATGGACGAGGCACCTCCCTACCGCTGGCACGACCAGCGTGCGGCGCAAGTCACACCCCTGCTGCAGCGCATGGTGCAAGCGCTGCTGGACTGGCGCCCATGAACGGCCCAGCAAGCACCCACCTGTGGGCCCCGTTGGCCTGGGTGGAAGGCGCCTGGGCGCGTGACGTGGCCATGACGGTCGACAGTGCCGGCCGCTGGGCCAGCATCCAGCCCCACACAGCCGCATCGACCCACGCCCACGTTCTGCCCGGCCCGGTGTTGCCCGCGCTGGTCAACGCGCACAGCCACGCTTTTCAGCGCGCGTTTGTCGGCCTGTCCGAACGCCGCGACAGCGCGCACGACGACTTCTGGAGCTGGCGCGACCGCATGTACGGCGTGGCGCTACGCATCACACCCGAACAGTTGCACGCGGTGGCCGTACACCTCTACACCGAGCTGCTGGCCGGCGGCTACACACACACCTGCGAGTTTCACTACCTGCACCACAGCGAGTCCGGCCAGCCCTATGCCGATGAGGCCACCATGTGCCGCGCGCTGGCGCAGGCCGCGGTGGACACCGGCATGGGCTTGACGCTGCTGCCCGTGCTGTATGCACGCGCCGGTTTTGCGCAGCCCCAGCTGCGCGCCGACCAGCGCCGCTTTGCCACCGACGTGGCCCGCGTGCTGCGTCTGCGCGACGCGGTGCGGTCCTGGCACCTGCCCCGCGTAGACGCTGGTGTGGCTGTGCATTCCCTGCGCGCTGCGGCACCTGCTTCCCTGCACGAACTGGCCCGTCTGCTGCAGGGCGACCCCGGCCCCATCCACATCCATATCGCCGAGCAAACGGGCGAAGTGGATGACTGCATTGCCACCACCGGCAAACGCCCCATCGAATGGCTGACCAGCGAACTGCCGCTGGACGCACGCTGGCAACTGGTGCATGCCACCCACGCCACGCCCGAAGAAATTCAAGCCGTGGCGGCCAGCGGCGCCGGTGTGGTCATCTGCCCAGGCACCGAAGCCAACTTGGGCGATGGCCTGTGCGACCTGCCACGCTGGTTGGCCAGCAGCACGCCGCTATCCGTGGGCAGTGACAGCCAGGTTACGCGCAGCTGGACCGAAGAGCTGCGTTGGCTGGAGTACGGCCAGCGCCTGAACTTGCGCCAGCGCAATGTGGCCGCCGACAGCAGCGGCCAAAGCGCCACCGCAGCGCGGCTGTATCAGCGCATGCTGATCGGCGGCGCAGCGGCGGCGGCTTGGCCCGCCAGCGGCTTGGCAGTGGGCGCGCGGGCCGACCTGCTGGTGCTGAACAGCACCGACGCGGCGCTGACGGGTGTGCCTGACAGCCACCTCTTGGATGCAACGGTCTTCGCCGCCAGCAGCCAGCCCTTTGCCAGCACCTGGGTGGCGGGCCGGTGCGTTCAGGTTGCCGATACGGCGCCAGCCATGCAGCGCACCATGCAGCAGCTGTGGTCGCAGTCGGCATGAAAGACCGCTTCACCCAACCCCAGCCGCAGGCAGTGGCGCGCCGGCGGGTCCTGCAAGGCCTGGGCGCCCAACTCGGTGCGGCCTGCCTGCTGGGCAGCAACCCTGTGCTGGCCGCCTCAGCTGCGGGCGCCAAGGCGCCAGGCTGGCGCATGCCCGACGAAGCAGAGCCCCACCGTGCAACCTGGATGGCGTTTGGGCCCAGCAGTGACGTCTGGGGTGAGCGGCTGATTCAACCGGTACGAGAACACCTGGCCGGCGTGGCGCGCGCCATTGCCGCTTTTGAGCCCGTGAACATGCTGGTTCGCGAACGGGAAGCTGAACTGGCCGCTCGCTTGTGCGGCCCCAAGGTCAAGCTCTTCATCCAGCCGCTGGACGATTTGTGGATGCGCGACAGCGGGCCGGTTTTTGTCACCGCGCCTGGCAAGCCCTTGGGCGCGGTGGACTTCAATTTCAACGGTTGGGGCGAAAAACAGGCCCACCGTCATGACGCCAAAGTCGCGGCCTTTGTCGCAGACAAAGCGGGCGCGCAAGGGCTGGAAACCGACCTGGTGCTGGAAGGCGGCGGCATCGAAGTAGACGGCCATGGCACCGCCATCATCACCGAGAGCTGCGTGCTCAACCGCAACCGAAACCCGGGTGTCAGCAAGGCCCAGTGCGAAGCCGAACTGGGCCGCTTGCTGGGCTTGCGCAAGATCATCTGGTTGCCCGGCATCAAAGGCCGTGACATCACCGATGGTCACACCGATTTTTACGCCCGCTTCACCAGCCCCGGCGTGGTCGTGGCAGCGCTGGACGACGATCCGAATTCCTTCGACCATGCGGTCACACGCCGGCATCTGGACATCTTGCGTAGCGCCACCGACGCTCGGGGTCAAAAGCTGCGCGTGGTGGTGCTCAAGGGGCCGAGCCAGATTCGACCGGCACTGGAGTCCAAGGAGTTCGCGGCTGGCTACATCAACTTCTACGTCTGCAACGGGGCGGTGATCACCACGCAGTTTGGTGACGCAACGGCGGATGCCAACTGCAAGGCCAGCATGCGCGAACTGTTTCCCAAGCGCGAAGTGGTCCAACTCAACGTCGACGCCATCGCCGCGGGCGGCGGGGGCATTCACTGCGCCACCCAACAGCAGCCCTTGTGAGCACCAGGGGAGCCGAAGGGCCGGCAGGCTGAGGGCCGCCGCGGCAAAGAACGGTGGCCACAGCCGCGCTGGCTCATGGCCTGAAGAAGCCGCTCGCGATAATGCGCTGGCATGCCCTCACCCGACCTGATCACCTTCGCCTACCCTTGGCTCAAGCCGCTGCATGTGACCTTGGTGGGCTTGAGTGTTTTTTTGTTCACCACCCGCGGCCTGGCGGTGTTGCTCGGGCAGGCCTGGCCCATGAAGCGCTGGGCCCGGACCTTGGGACCTGTCATCGATACCCTGCTGCTCTGCAGCGGCGCTGGCCTGTGGTGGTTGCTGCAGTTCAACCCTTTGCACGACCGCTGGCTGGCGGCCAAGCTGGCCTTGCTGCTGGTCTACATTGGGCTGGGCACGGCCATGCTGAAATGGGCACGCACAGTGACGGGGCGCGCGCTGCTGTTTCTGGCGGCGTTGACGGTGGTGGCCTTCATGGCCGCCGTGGCGCTGCGACATGACCCGGCTGGGTTGTTCGTGTGATGAAGGACGAGACGCCCACCCTGCACCGCTCGCGGTTGGTGCGTTGGCTGTTGTGGCTGGCGGGTTCGGTGTCGCTGGCGCTGGGCGTCATTGGGGTGGTGCTGCCGGGCTTGCCGACCACACCCTTCGTGCTCTTGGCTGCAGCCTGCTACGCCAAGGCCTCGCCCAGGTTGCACCACTGGCTTTTGAACCACCGCTTGACCGGCCCCATGCTGCGAGACTGGGAGACCCACCGCAGCTTGACCCGCCGCACCAAACAGGTGGCGGTGGGCATGATGCTGTTGATGGTGACCCTGTCGATCTGGTCGCTGCAAGGGCGCTGGCAGGTCCAGCTGGGCCTTGCGGCGCTGGGCCTGATCGGGGCCGCCGTGGTACTGCGTTTACCCACGCGCAAATAGCCACGTCAGAAGAGTTGCCCTTCGCGGCGCACCATGCCCGCCTCCAGCACCAGCAAACGGCGCTTGGTGTCGGTGCCGCCGGGCGCTGAGAACCCACCCAAGCGGCCGCCTGCGGCCAGCACTCGGTGGCAAGGCACCACCAGCGGCCAGGGGTTGTGGCCCAGCGCCTGACCCACCGCACGCATGGCCGCGGGGTCGCCAATGGCGTTGGCCATTTCGCCGTAGGTGCAGGTCTGCCCAGGGTCCAGCGCGCGGGTGGCCAGGTAGACCCGCAACTCGAACTCGCGCACGCCACTCAGATCAAGGGGTAGCTCACGCAGGTCATGCGCAACACCTGCCAAGTGGGCTTTCATCTGCGCGATCGCGGTGGCCACAAAGGCCGGCCCGCCATCAGAGCAGTGATCGGCCTGGGGCTGACGAGCCAGCAGGTTGGCGCGGGTCAAGGCCTCGCTGTGGTCCGGCAGCCGCACCTGGGTCAGGCCTTGGTCGCTCCACGCCAGGCCGCAGGCCCCAAAAGCAGTTTCAAACAGCCGGTAGTGGCAGGCGGCCATCGGTCGTTCAGGGTTTGCGCCCACCACCGCCAGGCGGTTGAACGGCGTTGCGGTCGCGCTGGCGCAACTGATCGCTCAGGGCGTTGAAAGCCCGACCCAACTGGCCCAGTTCGTCGGCGCGGTCGGCCTTGACACGCGCGTCCTCGTAGTCGCCGTTCTTCAAGTCCTGCAGCGCCTGCGTGACCACCCGAACGGGCTTGGTGATGCCCCGTGACAGCCACCAGGCCACCGCCAAAACCAGGCCCGCCACGGCCAAGGCACCCGCCAGCAAATACCCGTGCAACAGGTTCAAGGGCGTGCGTGCGGTGAGGCGGTCTTCGGTCACCGCCACCACCCAGTCATGCCCCGCCACAGGGGCCAGGCCGGCCAGCACGGTGCGGCCGCTGACCACCGAATCAAAGCTGATCGACGCAGGCGCCTGCAATCCGCTGACAGCCCTGGCCAGGGCTTGTTCGCCCATGCTGGGAATCTCGTCACGCCGAAAGCGCTGGTCGGCACGTATCTGGGCCTGGGTGGCGGGCGGCAAAGGCATCAGGCTGCGATGGAGCAGGTCGGCATGCGGGTGGGCTGTGACCACACCATCGGCGTCGACGATGAAGCTGGTCAGGCGTTCATCGGGTTTGGTGTGCTGGTTGAGGGCCTGGGTTACAGCCACGCCCGAAAAACGCATGACCATCGCGCCCAACACCGCGCCGTTGCCATCGCGAACCGGTTCACTGGCAAACACGCTGCTGCTGCCGGGTGTGGTGCCCACCACCAGACCGCTGGTGTAGCTGAGCCCTTGCCGCGCGCTGGAAAAGTAGGCGCGCAGGGCGTGGCTGCTGCCACTGGCCGCCGGCCCTGCGGTTTCGGTGGTGACCTGGGCCACGCCTTGTGCGTCCAGCAAAAACACCGCCTGCACACCAGCCCCGGCTGCCACCAAGCGTTGCAGCCGTTCGCGCAAGGCTTGCCGCT
Source organism: Betaproteobacteria bacterium (assembly GCA_043743835.1). GTDB lineage: Bacteria > Pseudomonadota > Gammaproteobacteria > Burkholderiales > Burkholderiaceae_C > Rubrivivax. Next base: position 1,400 of record JAYTVT010000065.1, on the reverse strand, counting down.
GTAGCTCGGATGGTTTGCTGAGGTAGGCGCTCGGCGTGCCCTCCAGGGCCAAGGTCTTCACCAGATGGCGGCTGTCGGCAACGACCCTCGACACATCGGCGGCGGTCTGGCCCGCCAGTTGACGCAGATAGCGTTGTTCGGCTTGCACCAAGGCGTCGACGCTGCCAGTGAGGTTGAACCAGGCCACTGCCACCATGGGCAGCACCGCCGCCAGCAGCATGGCCACGCACAGCTTGAAGGCCAGTGGCCAGTTGGACGGCCAGGCCAAGCCCATCCAACGCGGCTGGGCATGCGTGCGGCGTTCGGCCTGAGCCGACTCATCGGCCGTCTTTTCTTGCACCGCCTGGCTGATCTGCATGCGCCTGCGGGCCGCTTCAAAACGCTGCAGGCTGGCCGGGTGGTCGGCACACAGCGCCTGGCGGAATTCGGCCACGTTGCGCGGGCGCTTGGCGGGGTCGGTGTTCAGCGCCCAGTCGATGGCGCGCAAGAAAGCGTCGCCATAAACGTCACGGCCGGCTTCCACCGCGCGGGTGTAGGCCTTCAGGTCCAGCCGGCGGGTTTCGGCATCGGGGGGTTTTTTGCCCGACACCGCCCAATACAAGGTGGCGCCCAAGGCGTACAAATCGGTCCAAGGGCCTTGTTCACCCAGGCCGTACTGTTCGATGGGCGCGTAGCCCGGCGTCACCACCACCAGGCCGTGCGAAACCACGGCCGCCGTCTGGCCGGCGCTGCCAAAGTCCAGCAGCACCAGGCTGCCGTCGCTGCCACGCACCTGGATGTTGTCGGGCTTGATGTCGCGGTGCAAGAAGCCGGCGGTGTGCACCGCGGCCAAGCCGTCCAGCAGCGGCAGCAGCAATTCCACCAAGGCCTTTTCGCCGATGTGCTTGTGCACAGGCCACCAGGTCTTCAGCGGCTCGCCCTTTTCCACCTCCAGCACCATGTAGGCGGTGTGGTGGGCCTCGAAGAAGCGCGCCACCCGCACGATGGCACGGTGGCGAAACGCGGCCAGGGTGCGCGCTTCCACCAAAAAGCTGTCCAGCCCTTGGCTGTAACGCGCCAGGTGTTCGCTGGCCATGGGCGACACGGTTCCGTCGGCCCCACGAAAGACGATTTCCTGCGGCAGGTACTCCTTGATGGCCACTGCGGCGTTCAGGTGCACGTCGGTGGCCAGGTAGGTGATGCCAAAGCCGCCCTCACCCAGCAAACCATCAATGCGGTATTCATGCAGCTGTACGCCCGGCTTCAGGGCCATGGCCAGCGACGACCGTGGCAACGGTGGCGCCGCTGCAGAGCGGCCGCCACGCGGCAGCACGATGGTGGCGTCCGCCCCACCCTCCAGTACCGGGCGCAAGACGGCTTTGTCGCGCTCCAGGCTGATGTCGCTGGGCCGACCTGGCGGG
>JAYTVT010000064.1:0-60049 GCA_043743835.1 Betaproteobacteria bacterium | reverse complement strand
ACGTTGGCGCTGACGCGCTTGGTCTGGCGCGAGGCGTCGAAGGCATAGACCTCGTCGGCCGGTACGCCGGTGGCATGCGCCATCGTCAACACGGCACTGCGCACGGGGCCCGGTTCCAGCGGCTTGTAGGTGTTGAACAGCGGGTCGATCAGCACCGGGCTGACGAGCAGCATCAAGGCCAGCAAGACCGAGCAGGCGGCCGCCCCCCACAGCCACCAGCGCTCGCCGGCGCGGCGGAACACCGCGTAGAGCAGCGCCACCGCGAGCATCGTGCCGGCGACCTCGACGCCCAGGCCAACGGCTGAGTCCAGCCACCAATCGGCCTGGCCCTGCGTCGACATGCCATAGCGATGCTCGCGCCAGTAACCCTTGTAGAAGTTCAAGGGCAGCATCAGCAGGCCGGCGACCAGGCCGTAGACGCCGCCGTAGAGGCCGTCGCGCAGCAAGGCGTAGCGACCGACTCGCTGCGCCCCGTCGCGCAGCCGCGCAGAGCGGCGCCCCTGCAGCAGCAGCCCGGCGATCGCCAGAACGATCAGCACCTCCCAGAGTTGCAGCCAATAGCCGCCCTCGTCGTAGTCGTTGGAGCGCTGCACCGCCTCCTTGGGCAGGCGGTCGAGATAAGCCTGGGTGGCCAACTTGGCGTCACGCGGCAGCGCGGCGCGCCAGGCGTCGTCGACCGCTTTGATGACCAGGGGCGCGCGCACGCTGGCATCGCCGGCATGCGAGTGGAGCAGCGGCAGCTCTGCCGCGCGCAGCGGCGCGCCGATCAGCACGACGCAGAACAGGAAGGCGATGCGGCGCCAACACGCTGGCACAGACGCGGGAGCTTGCATAGGAGGTGTACGGGTGGCAAAGCGCGCAGTTTCTCGAAGCGGGGCGGCGACGCAAGCTGGCATGCGACGAAACGACCTGCGGCCGGTGTCAGCTGCAAAACTTACGGACGCGCGGGACAGGCAGTGGCGCGTAGCGCATGGCGGCTCATTGCCGTGTCGAGTCACCGGCCAGCGCCAAGCGGCCGTCCGTTGCGCCACACGTTGCCGACCTTGACCGGCCCGCAAGCCTCGAGGACCACGCCAGCAGAGCTGGTGCGCCCTGTGCGCCAAACACGCGTCTCGCCTTTCGCGGGTCGGGATCGATGCGCGCAAGGTCAGCAGTCGCGCGCCAAATAACGGGAACCGAAGGCGAAGTGATGCGGGAGATGCCATGAAAGAAAGTGGCCGGCTGAAACGACCCCGTCCTTGAAACCAAGGACCTCCACGATGAAGTCACAACGCCTGACCCTCTTGACCGTTTGCGCCGTGGCCCTAGTTCACTCACCCGCCCAGGCCCAGACACCCACCGCCACCGGCACTTGCAAGGCCAGCAGCGGCGCCACATCACCCGTGGTGGTGGAGCTCTACACCAGCGAAGGCTGCAGTTCCTGCCCGCCGGCCGACAAATGGCTGTCCACCCTGAAAGGCCGGCCCGACGTGCTGGCGCTGGCCTTCCATGTCAACTACTGGGACCGCCTGGGCTGGCCCGACCGATTTGCGTCGCCCGACATCACGGCGCGCCAGCACCTGTTGGCGCAGCTGGCGGGCAGTCGTCAGGTCTACACGCCCCAAGTGGTGGCAGCTGGACGTGATTGGCGCGGGTGGCCCAAGCTGCCCGAACCCGCACCTTCGCGAGTTGCACTGACCCTGAGCCGCGAAGGCGACCAGGTGACCGCTCAGGTGGCTGCGCTGCCGGGCGCCGGCGCCCAGCCCAGCGCCCAGCCCGGCTTACAGCTGGGCGGCTACTGGGCCGTGCTGGAAGACCAGCACCTCACCCGGGTCAAGGCCGGCGAAAACTCAGGCGAAACGCTGCGCCACGACCATGTGGTGCGCCTGTACAAACCGGTGCCTGCCTGGGCTGCTGCGCAGGGCTACAGCAGCCAGATCAGCGTCAGCCGTGGTGTACCCGAGTTCCCGCGACGGGTGGTGTTTGTGGTGACCGAAGGCAGCAACCAGCGCCCGCTGCAAGCGGTGGCGCTGGCCTGCTGAGTGCCCGCTTCAGCGGCCTGCCAGCGTGGGTTCGTTGCGAATGGTGCGCGACGACAACGCGGCCACGGCCAGCAACGCAAAGACGGTGGCAAAGAAGGTCAGCGAATAGCCGGCGCCCAGGCGTTCGATCAAGACCCCGCACAGGGCCGCGCCAGCCGGGTTGAGCGCGTGCGCGATGAAGCGATAGCCGGCATTGACGCGCCCTTCCAGCCCCTGCGGAATCAGCGCGATGCGGTGGCTGAACTGCACCACGTTGTAGACCGGGCCCAGAAACTCGATCAGCCCATACACCACGCCCAGCCACAACGGCGAAGGGCTCAACGCATACATCGGATAGAGCAAGGCCTGCAGCACCACCACGCCAATGATCACCTGGCCAAAGCTCAGGTAGCGCTGAATGCGTCCACCCACCCAGGCGCCCAGCACGCCGCCAACGCCACCGGCGCTGAAGATCAAACCGATCTCCACGGCAGAAGCACCCATTTGCTGCGCGGTGACGATCAACAGCAATGGCACCGTGGCCTCGATGAAGTTCATGCCACCGGTGAGCATGGCCATGCGGCGCACGATCTTCTCGCGCCACAGCCAGCGCAGGCCGGTCATGATCTCGGCGCCCAGGTGGCGCGGCGCAGTGGCAGGCGCGGCTGAAAAGTCGCCCTTCAGCCGCCACAGCGTGAAGGCCGACACGGCATAACTCAGCGCGTCAGCGGCAAAGGGCAAGGCCCGGCTGAACTGGTAGAGCGTGGTGCCCAGCGCCGGCCCGGCAATGCCGGCCACCGCGTATCCGGCCTGGTTGAGCGCGCTGGCCTGCGGCAGGTGCGGCCGCGCCACCACGCGGGGCAAGGCCGCCACTTCGGCCAGGTTGTAGAACACCATCAGCGTGCCTTCCACCACCGCCACGGCAATGATGTGGGCCAGGCTGGGCTCTGCATACAGCATGGCCATCGGCAGGCTGCCCACCACCAGGCCGCGGCCCAGGTCACACCACAGCATCACGCGGCGGCGGTCCCAGCGGTCGATCATCGCGCCCACCGGCAGGCACAGCAGCACAAACGGCGTGATGCGCAGCGCGGTCACCCATCCCACAATTTCGGGCGAACCGGTGAGGGCCAGCACCAGCAGCGGGTAGACGATACCCGCGGTGTGCGAGCCCAGCGTGGACACGCACATGCCCGACCACAGCCAGCGGAAGTTGCGGTCCTGCCAAGGGCCGGTGGCTGGCGTGGTGGCGCCCGTCTTGGCGTCGGTGAGTGCTGCGTCTTTCACAAGGCCCATTGTCGGGGCGTCGGCTGTGCCGACACTCTGACCTATGGCCTATGGCCTGTGCCCACTGCGCTGCCCCGTCGTTGTGCCCGGCGCCCCCGCTTCAACAAGCGGCCGGGTACTCAGTACGAGCGGATGCGGGTTCTGCGCGGCTGGCTTTCAGCGACGACGGCGCGCCAAGCCGCCCACCACCGCCAGCCCGGCCAGCATCAGCGCGGCGGTGCCGGGTTCGGGCACCGGCGCGGCCACATCCCAGCCCATCACATCAAAGGCCAGCATGTCGGTGGCCGTGGGGTCTACCGCCACGCCCAGGAAGCCGTAGGGGTTGAGCAGGTTCTGCGGGCCGGGCCGGAAATGGCTGGCCTGGTAGCCGTCGCTGCCGTTGAACGATCCGTTGGCAAAGCCTTCGACGAAGGTGCTGCCGCCGTCAATGGAAAATTTCGGCGAGCCGCCGACCCGCATGTCCAGCACTCCGGGCGCGCTGTAGCGGTACAGGTCCAGCACCGAATAGACCGCAAACTTTTCGAAGTCAAACTTGTTGCTGATGCCAAAAGGCGCACAGCGGCCGGCCGACAGGGGCGAGCAGAAGTCGACATCGTCGACGCCCGAGACAAAGCCCAAGGCATGGCCGATTTCATGCGCGGCGATCGATACAAAGTCGTAGCGGTTTGCGGTGACGCCGTTGCTGCGGTCAAAGTCGAACTGGTTGGCGTAGAAGCCGTTGAAGGCAATGGTGCCGTCAGGGTTGGCAGCATTGGTGGTCGTGGCCAAACCAAGCGCCTTGGCATTGGCCGTGGTGACGGCCAGGAACTGGTTGTTCAACGCGCAGGTCACGGCGGGGCCGGACGCGGGGCAGGGGTTGGTGTCGTTGTCAAAACGGGTCGTCAGGTCCAGGTTGGTGGCCTGGTAAGACAGAAAAGGCCCGGCTTGCAGACTGGCCACGGCCGTGTTGTCCGCCAACGACTTCTTGTCATTGACCAGCGCCCCGCGCACCGCCGCGTAACTGGGTTCGACGTAGGTCGATCCGGTCGAGCCCAGCACGTTGTTGTTGCCGTCGTCACGGAAACTGATGGTGACGTAAACGGTGACCGGATCGCTCAATCGCGACTGCCAGATGTTGGCTGCGGCGTTGAAGGCGCCCAACTGCGCTGCGCTCATGCCGCCGGGCGTGATGTCGTTGAACTGAATCGTCAAGGCCTGCGCCGGCGCCCAGGCGCCACAGGCTGCGGCGACAACGGCCAAACTCAGGACGCGGCATGGCAAGGGTTTGGCTGAGGCGATGGCCATGTTGGTATCCCGTCAAGAGTTGGGCGCATGCTAGGTCATCGAAGCGCTGCACGGGACTTCACCTACCCCCCCATCTGCAGGTGTCAGCGGGGTAAGAAGCAGGAACAGCAAGTCGACTTCCCCCTTGGAGCCTGGGGCGAGGTGCCAGAGCGCGGCATCTGGCCCGCGCCCCGCCCAAAGCCTGCGGACCAGGTCTCAGGTCTGCATCAGGCTGAATCAGGCTTAATCAGCCCCCCGCAACTCCGCCCGCAGCTTCACCCCCAGCTCCGGTTTGGCTGCAAACGGGTCAGTCGGGTTGCGCGCACTCATGATGTCTTCCAGCCGCACCTGCACGCTGGCCAGGCTCTTGGGGTGGCTGTAGATGTAGAACTGGTTTTGCGCGCAGGCGTCGAACACCATTTGCGCCACCTGGGCGGCGCTGACCTTGCCCTTGCTCACCGCCTGGTCGCTCATGGCTTGGGCGATGCGCTGGCTGCGGGTGGGCTGGGCAGCGGGCATGTCTTGGGGCCGGTTGCGTTCGCTTTGGTGGATGCCGGTGGGCACGAAGAAGGGGCACAGCACGTGGGCGTGCACCTGCTCGGTCACCAGGGCCAGATCTTGGTAGAGCGTTTCGCTCATCGACACCACGGCATGTTTGCTGACGTTGTAGACGCCCATGTTGGGCGCGTTGAGCAAACCGGCCATGCTGGCGGTGTTGACGATGTCGCCGCGCCAGTTCGGGTCTTGCGCCGCGGCTTGCAGCATCAGCGGCGTGAACACGCGCAGGCCATGGGCCACGCCCATCAGGTTGACGCCAATCACCCATTCCCAGTCTTTCAGCGTGTGTTCCCAGATCAGGCCGCCCGCGCCCACACCGGCGTTGTTGAAGACGAAGTTGGGCACGCCAAAACGCTGCACGGTGGCGGCGGCCAGGGCCTCCACTTCGGCCGCCTTGGACACGTCCAAGCGATAGGGCAAGACCTGCGCGCCCAGGCCTTCGATCTCGCGCTGCGCGGTGGCCAGGGCGTCGGCCTGCACGTCGGCCATCACCACCTTCATGCCCAGGCGCGCGGCAATGCGGCTGGTCTCCAGGCCAAAACCCGACGCGGCGCCGGTGATGACGGCAATGCCGCCTTGCAAATGAGTCATGCGTTCTCCAACTTGATTTGATACCCGGCACGCGGGAAGTGAACATGTACGGTGCCGGCGCGCGGGTCTTGGCGGCGCAACACCACCTCGTGGGTGGACAGGCCCACCAGCGTGCCTGCCACCGGGTCTTGGCCGTAGTCGGTGGCGGCCACGGTGATGGGCTGGCCGGCTTCAAAACCCAGGCCAGGTGCCACGCTGCAAGCGGCGTGCGAGGTGGCCGCAGCAGCGATCGCCAGCGCTTCGTCGCTGCTGCAGCGCTCGGGCTGGCCATGGCCCCAGGCCAGCATGCGGTCCAGCCAGGCGCTCAGGCGCTGTTGCGGTTTCAGGATGTCGGCCAAGGGACCTGTGCGGCGGATGTACCAGCAGCAGTGGGCCACCGAGAAGTCGGCCACGCTGGGCGCGTCACCCAAAAGCCAGGGTCGGCCGTCGGCCAGCTGGGCTTCCACCGTGGCCAGGTAGGTGGTCAAGCTGGCCGTGGCGTCAGCGCCGGTCTGGCGCTTCATGCTGGCGGTAAAGGGGGCGCGGTCGGCGGCAAAGGCTTTCAGCACCTCGGGCGGTGCGCCCTGAAAGATGTGGGCGGCACCGGCGGGCTGCATCGCGTAGGGAATGGCGGTCCAGAACAGCGTGCTGTCGGCCCACTGCGCCAGGATGGGCGCGAGCGCCGCGCTGGCGGGGTAGAGCGGGGGCATGGGCTGGTGCTGGTCGATCAGCCGCGCGATGAGCGCGGTGTCGCAGTACACGTCGGCGCCCACCTGCATGATGGGGGTCTTGCGGTAGCCGCCGGTCAGCGCCACCACGTCGGGCTTGGGCATGATGACGGGGATCTTCACCGAGCCCCAGCTCAGCCCCTTGAAGCCCATGATCAAGCGGATTTTTTCGGCAAAGGGCGAGCCGTCGTAGTGGTGCAGGATGAAGTGAGGCATCAGGGTTCCCAGGGCATGGCGCGGTGCAGGATGGTGTCGAGGTCGTGGCCGGCATTCAGCAGGCCAAAGATGTCGGCGGCTTGGTCTAACCGTGAGTCGCAGAAGGCCGCAAAAACGGCACTCGGGGCTTGGGCGTGCAGCAGCGCAGCTTGCAGCACCAGCGCCACGTCACGTGCCAGGCGACGGGCCTGGGGCTCGGCGGTGCCGGCGCTTTCAATCTGGTGTAGCACGCTGGCAGCGGCGCGGTCCAGGCCTGCGTGCGCGCCGCGGCTGGGCGCCAGTTCGCGATTCAAGGCTGCGGCCACATCGGCTCCGCGCAGCACGCGCATCAGGTCCAGCGCCATGATGTTGGCCGCACCTTCCCAGATGCTGTTGAGCGGCATCTCGCGGTAGATGCGTGCCATCACGCCTTCACCAGCGGCTTCAACGTACCCGTTGCCACCCAGGCACTCCATGGCTTCTTGGGCGAAGTGGCTGCCACGCTTGCAGATCCAGAACTTGGCCACGGGTGTGAGCAGGCGGCGCATCACGGCTTCGTGGGCCGTGTCATGCGGGGCAGAGGTGGATGAACCCGCTGCGGCGTGCTCGGTGCGGTCCACCGCCACGGCCAAGCGCAGCGCCAGCGCGGTGGCAGCTTCGCTTTCCAGCGCCAGGTCGGCCAGCACGTTTTTCATCAAGGGCTGCTGCATCAGCGGCTTGCCAAAAGCCTGGCGTTGCGCGCAGTGGTGCAGGGCCAGCGACAGCGCCTGGCGCATCAAGCCAGCGGTGCCCAGCGCACAGTCCAGCCGGGTCAAAGCACCCATGGCCAAAATCTGCGGCACGCCCCGCCCTTCTTCACCCACCAGCCAGGCGCTGGCACCGTGAAACTCCACTTCAGAGCTGGCGTTGGCCTGGTTGCCCAGCTTGTGTTTTAGGCGCTGGATGTGGATGGCATTGAGCATGGGCGTCTGGCCTTCAACCGGCAACCAGCGCGGCAGAAAGAAGCAGCTCAGGCCGTTGGTGGTTTGCGCCAGCACCAGAAACGCATCACACATGGGCGCAGAAAAAAACCACTTGTGGCCGGTGATGCGGTAGCGCTGGCCCCAGGCGTCGGCGGCGTCAAATTCGGCCCGCGTGGTGTTGGCGCGCACGTCCGAGCCGCCTTGCTTTTCGGTCATGCCCATGCCCATGGTGGCGGCGCTCTTGTGCGTCATGGGCATGAAACGGGGGTCGTAGCCGGTGGCCGCCAGCTTGGGGCCCCAAGCGGCTTGCAGGTGTGGGTTGGCGCGCAAGGCCGGTGTCACAGCGTAGCTCATCGACACCGGGCACAACACCGAGGGTTCGGCTTCGGTGAAAAGCATGAAGGCGGCGGCGCGTTCGATGTGCGAGCCCGCACCGCCGGTCCACGGCGTGCCATGCAAACCGTGGTGCAAAGCCCGGCCCAGCAGGTGGTGGTAGCTGGGGTGAAATTCGACTTCGTCGATGCGCTGGCCGGTGCGGCTGTGGGTGTGCAGTTGCGGGCCGTGGTTGTTGGCCAGGCGCGCGTGGTTTTGCATCTCGGCGCTGGCCAATTCGGCACCCAGCGCATCGAGCTTGGCGGTGGAAACGCCAGGACCGTGCAAGGCCAGCGCGTCTTGCAATGGCCGGTTGGCTTGATAGAGATTGGCGCCTTCGAAAGCGCGGCTTTGGTTGAAGACCTCGTGGGTGCTGACGCTCATGGTGCTTTCTCCATCTGCAGGTGCGGAATGTTGTCTTCGCCGTAGGGCTCGCCCACGCGAACAAAACCGAAGCTGCCGTAAAGCTGTTCCAGGTGGGCCTGGGCACTGATGCGAATGCCCTGCCCTGGCCATGCGGCCTCGCAGCGCTGCACGCCTTCGGCAAACAGCGTGCGACCCAAGCCGGTACCCCGTGTCTCGGGCGAAACGATGACGCGGCCAATCGAAGGTTCGGTGTACTTCACACCCGGATCGACCACCCGCAAATAGGCTTGCAGCGTGCCGGTGGCATCGCGCCCCAACAGATGCCAGGACTGGCGGTCCATGCCATCGGGATCCAGGTAGGGGCCTTGCTCCAGGATGAAGACGCGGCAGCGCAGCGCCAGCGCGTCGTACAGGTTGTCGACGCCCAGTTCAGCAAAGCGTTGCCAGGTCCAGTTCACACCAACTTCACCAGTTGCTTGCCAAAGTTCTTGCCCTTGAGCAACCCCAGGAAGGCCTCGGGCGCAGCGGCGATGCCTTGGGCCACGCTCTCGCGGAACTTGATCTGGCCGGTGGCCACGCCCATGCCCAGTTCTTTCAGCGCCTGCGGCCACAGCGCCATGTGCTCGCTGACGATGAAGCCCTGCAGCTTCAAGCGCTGCGTCAACAACAAACGCGCGTTGTTCAGCGCCAGCGACTGCCCGTCGTAGCCCGAAATCATGCCGCACAGCGCCACGCGGCCAAAGGCGTTCATGCGCGAGGTCACCACGTCCAGGATCAGGCCGCCGACGTTCTCAAAATTGCCGTCCACACCCTGAGGCGCCGCGGCATCCAGCGCTGCGCCCAGCGACTTGAAGTCGGGGTGCTGCTTGTAGTCGATGCAGGCGTCAAAGCCCAGTTCATTGACGACATAGGCGCACTTGTCAGCGCCGCCGGCCAGGCCCACCACGCGGCAGCCCTTGGCCTTGGCCAGTTGCCCCACCACGCTGCCCACCGCACCACTGGCAGCGCTGACCACCACCGTCTCGCCTGCCTTGGCTTCGACGATGTGGTTCAGGCCCACCCAGGCGGTGACACCGGGCATGCCCACCGCGCCCAGAAAGGCCGACAGCGGAATGCGCGACGCATCCACCTTGCGCACCATGCCGGGCGTGCGAGCGTCCAGCACGGCCAGCTCTTGCCAGCCGCCCATGCACACCACGGTGTCGCCGGGTGCAAAACCGTCCTGGCGCGACTCCACCACTTCGCCCACAGTGCCGCCCACCATCACGTCACCGATGCCCACCGGTGCGGCGTAGCTCTTGGCGTCGTTCATGCGCATGCGCATGTAGGGGTCCAGGCTCATGTAGTGCACGCGCACCAGCACGTGGCCTTCTGGCACCGGTGGCGTCTCCACCGTTTCCAAGCGAAAGTGTTCCAGCGTGGCTTCGGCGACGGGGCGTGCGGCGAGCACGATGCGGTGGTTGATCATGGTCAATCCTTGGGGTTGTGTTGCAGCGCTTGCGCCAGTCGCCCGGTGGTGGGCAGCGCGCGCAGAAATTTGAAAGTGGCTGTGGCGTGCGCACACAGCTGGTGTTCTTCGTTGAACACACTGCCCTCGGTGAAGGCCAGCGTGGTGGTCTTGTGCAGCAGCGTGCCCACGGCGCGCAGCGTGCCCTGCCCAGGGCGCATGAAGCTGGTTTTCATTTCCAGCGTGACCACGCCCGGCGCGTCAACCGGTGAATGGCTGCTTTTGCTGCGCGCAGCGTGCGCCATGGCCACGTCCAGCATGGTCATCAGTACACCGCCATGCGCCACTTCCCAGCTGTTGAGGTGAGCTTCTTCTAGGTTGACGCGCAACTCGGCCTTGCCATCGCCAAAGGCCCAGAGCTCCAGCCCCAGCTCTTCAACAAAGGGGATGCGCAGGGGAAACTTCAGCTGCCCGGGTTTCATCACAGGGTTTGTCTTGGCCATGACCGATGCGCTGGCCTTAGCCGCCGCCGTGCACGGCGCTCACGCCACCATCCACCGCCAAAATTTGCCCGGTGATGTGCTTGCCGGCCCGGCTCGCAAACAGCAGCACGGCGCCCTTGAGGTCTTCATCGTCGCCCAGGCGCTTGAGTGGCGCACCGCTGGCCAGCTTCTCGGCGCCAAAGTGTTCCAGCACGCCCTTGGTCATCTTGCTGGGAAAGAAGCCGGGCGCAATGGCATTGACGGTGATGCCGTACTTGCCCCACTCACCGGCCAGCGTGCGCGTGAAGTTGACGGCCGCGCCCTTGCTGGTGCCGTAAGCGATGAACTGCACGTCCAGGCTGCCCGACAGGCCGGCAATGCTGGCCAGGTTGATGATGCGGCCGCCCTTGTTGGGGATCATCCAGGCCTTGGCAGCGGCCTGCGCAAACAGGAACAGGCTGCGGATGTTGAGGTTCATCACCTTGTCCCAGGCCTCCAGCGGGTAGTCCTCGGCGGGTGCGCCCCAGGTGGCACCGGCGTTGTTGATGAGGATGTCGATGCGGCCCAGGCGCTGCATGGTCTCAGCCACCACGCGGTTCACGTCTTCGGGTTTGGAGGCGTCGGCGGCGATCCAGCGTGCGTCAATGCCCTTGGCGGCCAGGTCGGCAGCGGCCTCTTCCAGGTCGGCGGCCTTGCGGCTGGTGAGCATGATCTTAGCGCCGGCTTCACCCAGCGCTTCGGCCATCTGCAGGCCCAGGCCGCGTGAGCCACCGGTGACCAGGGCCACCTGGCCGCTCAGGTCGAAGAGTTTTTGAACAGGGGTTGCCATAGCGGGCTCCAGAACGGGTGGGTTGGGTGAATGGGGTTAGGTCAATGTCGGCCGATGAAACGCGATCAGTGCAGTTCCGTCAGTGCAGCTCTAACAGAACCAGGTGGTTGTCAGCCGCAGGCCAGCTGCGGCCCACGATCGACCGCCCGTTGAAAGACGCCACCACCGCACGCGGCGCAGCCGCAGGCAGTTTGATCTTGGACACCGACAAGCCCGCCACGCCTTTGGGCAGGCCCGGCGCAGGGTCCTGACCGTCAAAGACCACGCGGTCGCGTGGCAAGCCAAAGTAGCCGCGCGGGCGGGTGAAGGTCAGCACCGAACCAGCGCCCTTGTCGGCATCGACCAGACGGTCGGCCCGCAGGTTGACGATGTTGGAAGCGCGCGGGAAAGGCTGCCGGTAGATGTGGGTCACCGCATAGCCCGGTGCGCTGATCACCAACTCGTAGGTGCTGCGCCCATCGGCCTTGAAGGGGCCCCAGCGGCCGTCGGCCGTGACCACTTTGCGCCACACCGCAGCGCCCTGCCGTTCGCCGGTGGCGGCATCGGTGGCATAGACCTCCACCGTGGCGCCTACCAGCGGCAGGTTGTTGACGAAGCTGCCGGTGTTGGGGTCGTTGTTCAAGCCCAGCCCGCTGACCTGGCCGTCCAGCGTGACCTGGGCTTCGGGTGTGAAAGCCAAGGTGGCGGGCTTGCGGCCGGTGATGAATTCGAAGGCCGCGGCAAAGGCCTGCGGGCTGAACGAGGTCTCCCGGTGGTCCACACCCGGCAGCACCACGTTGAAGGCGCCCTTCAGAGCCGGCCCTTCAAAGGTCACACCCGTGGGTTTGCCTGGCGCGCCCAGCCAGGTGCCTTCAGGTTGCGCAAACTTGTCGTTGTTGTCCGAGCGGATCGTCATCCACTTGGGGCCGGGTGTGGTCTCCACGCCTGGCCCACCTTGGTTGTTCAAGGACGTCAAGAACGGCCCGGCACCGTTGAACTCATTGCCGGGGTTGCTGTTCGCGTCGACCCGCACACCCTGGTTGGGCGTGCCGCCCAGGATGGCGTGCGACACCTTGGACGCGCCACCGTTCATGCAGTAGCTGCGAATGGCGTTGCCACCCCGGGAATTGGCAAACAGCACCACCTGGCGCGCGCCGGTGGCGGCCAGGACTTTGTCGACTTCGGCCGCCAGAAAGTTGCGGTGCTCCGTGGTGGACGTGCGGCCCGGTTGCGCGCGCTCGTCGCTGTCGCGCGCCAGCGGGTAAGGCAGGTGGATGGCGTGCAGGCGCTCGCGCGGCCAGCCGTTGGACTCGAAGTGCCAGATGGTCGTGAGCCACAGCGCAGCGGTATCGCCATTGCCGTGCACAAAGACAATCGGCGGTGGCGGCGTGCCTGAAGGCATTTGGGCGCAGGCGGTGCCAAGAGCGGCGGCGGCCAACATCAGTGTGCGGCGTTGAAGGTTGACTGCGTGCATGGGTGAGGTCCGGTCGAGTGAGCGTGTTGCAAAGGGAAGTACAGGCGTGAAGTGCACCAGGCGCGCGGTTTGAGCGACGCGGCGCCCCCCGGGCTCAGAACCAGTCGTCCTGCATGGTGCGGCAAACCGCCTGACGGCTGGCCACCACGCCCAACCAAGCGTCAATCTTGGGCAACTCAAAGGCGTAGAAATACTGCAGGGCCGCGTTTCTGCCGGCGTGGGCCGCGCTGTCAGCACTGCCCCCAGCGGCCGACGAAGCCAATGCCACGTCCAGCCACAACCAGGCCAACACCACGTGGCCAAAAGCCTGCAGGTAGGGCGTGGCGTTGGCCAAGGCTTCTTCAGGCACACCGGTGGACCAGGCCGCCTTGGTGGCCGCCCCCAAGCGTTGCAAAGCCGCGGCCAGCTGGTTGGCGGGGTCGGCCAAACCGGGCACCTGGCCGGCACGCTGAGCCGTGTCACTGATGCGCGTGGCCAGCAGCTTCAAACCCGCTCCGCCATTCATCGTGACCTTGCGGCCCAACAGGTCCAGCCCCTGAATGCCGTGGGTGCCTTCGTGGATCATGTTCAGGCGGTTGTCGCGCCAGTGCTGCTCTACGGGGAAGTCACGCGTGTAGCCGTAACCGCCGTGCACCTGAATGGCCAAGGAGTTGGCTTCCAGGCACCACTCGCTGGGCCAGCTCTTGGCGATGGGCGTCAGCATCTCCAGCAGCGTGCCGGCCTCGGCCGCTGCCGCGGTTTCGCCGGTGTGCAACTCGTCCACCAGGCGCGCGCAATACAACTCCAAGGCTAGGCCGCCTTCGACATACGCCTTTTGCGCCAGCAGCATGCGCTTGATGTCGGCGTGTTGGATGAGCGGCACCTGTGGCTGCGTGGCGTCTTTGCCGTTGCCGGTCACGGAGCCCGCAGGGGCCCTGGGCTGTATCGGGCGGCCCTGCGGGCGCTGGCGGGCGTAGTCCAGGCTGGCTTCATAGCCCGCGTAGCCCAGCATCACCGCGCCCAGGCCCACGCCAATGCGGGCTTCGTTCATCATGTGGAACATGCAGCGCAAGCCTTCGCCGGGCTGGCCCACCCGGTAGCCAATGGCCCCTGCGCCTTGGCCGCCCAAGCCTGCGCCCGACGCATCACCCGACGCGCCGCGCACCGGGAACTTGCCTTCACCAAAGTTGAGCAAGGTGTTGGTGGTGCCGCGGTAGCCCAGCTTGTGGTTCAGGCCGGCCAAAGCCACGTCGTTGCGTTCGCCGGTGAGCTCGGCGCGTTCGTTCACCAAGTGCTTGGGCACGATGAACAGCGAGATGCCACGCGTGCCCGGCACCAGCTTGCCGTCGGGCCCCGGTATCTTGGCCAGCACCAGGTGGATGATGTTCTCGGTGAGCTCGTGCTCGCCCGCGCTGATCCACATCTTGTTGCCACGCAGGCGGTAGCGCGGGCCCAGTGGGTCATTGGCGAAGTGATCGCCATCGGGCACGGCTCGGGTGGCCACGTCGCTCAATGATGAGCCGGCTTGCGGTTCACTCAGGCACATGGTGCCAAACCAGCGGCCGGCAAACTCGTTCTTCGCAAAAACCTCGCGTTGCAGCGGCGTGCCGTGGGCCATCAAGAGGTTGGCGTTGCCGCTGGTCAGCATGGCATAGCCGCCCATCGACACACTGGCCTTGCTGAAGAAGGCGTTGGCTGCCATTTCGATCACGCAGGGCAGCTGCATGCCGCCCAGCTCGTAGTCTTGCGCTGCGGCCAGCATGCCCGAGCCCACGTAGGCCGCCATGGCCGCGTGGGTGCTGGGCGGCAGGTGAACCTTGTCGCCGTCGAAGTGCGGCTCCTGGGTGTCGCTCAGGCGGTTGAAGGGTGCAAACTTCTCCGCGGCAATGCGCTCGCAGGTGTCCAGCACCGAGCTGAAGGTTTCAGTGGAGTGATCCGCAAAGCGGGGGCGCTGCAGCAGGGTGCTGACACCCAGCCATTGGTGCAACAGGAAATCGAGTGTGGCGCGCATCGGTTGGGTCAAACCTTGTGGGGCACCAAGGCCATGGTGGCGCTGGCTTTCATCACCAGCGTTCGCTGGCCTGAAGATTCGGCATAGACCTCGGCTTCGGTGAAGCTCAAGCTGCGGCCAGCCTTGATGACCACGGCCTCGCAGACCAGCGTTTCGCCCTTGGCCGGGCGCAGCTGCGCGGTCTTGAATTCGGCGGTGATGGCCCAGTGCCCCTCTGGCGCCTGCGTCTGCGCCGCTGCACCCATGGTGTGGTCGGCCATGGCGGCCATCACGCCGGCATGTACCTGCCCGGTGTGTTGCTGCATGCGCTGGGCAATGGTCAGCACCGTGCTGACGGTGCCTTCACCCACCGCGACAGGTTCCACCCCCAAGTCGTTCATGAAGGGGGACATCGCGAAAAATCGCTTCAAGGTCGTCAAGTCCAAGCTTCGTCTCTTTGCAGGGCTGGATGGTGTGTTTCGGGCCAAACCGTCGTGGCCAACGTGCGGTTCAGGACAGCTTGAAGTGGGCCAGCGCAGCCTTGGCGATCGGGCCGCCCCATTCCTGTACAAAGTGCCCGCCTTCGGTCACTTCCAGCGGTGGTGGGCAGTTGCGAATGTGCTGGCGCAACCAGTGCATGGCTGGCGGGCCCAGCACCGGGTCTTGCATGCCGATGGCCATGAAGCTGTCACCGGCCCACTGCTCACGCCAGAAGGTCTGCGCCTGGCGGCTGATGGTGGCACCTGGCGCGTCTTCGCCGTCGGGCACCAGGTTGGGGAAGGCGCGCAGCGCGGCCTTGTAGCTGGCGTCAGGGAATGGCGCGTCGTAGGCCGCCACCTCGGCCGCGCTGAGCTCGCGCTTGCCACGCTGGAACAGCTTGCCCACGGCCAGATCAGGTTGGCTGTTGGAATAGGCGCGCCACTGACGAAAGCCTTCGGTCAGCTGCCCCGTGCCCAGGCCGGTGTTCATCACCAACAGCCGTGTAAAGCGCTCGGGCATGACCATCGGCAAGGTCAGGCCGAAGATCCCGCCCCAGTCCTGGCACGCCAGCATCACGTTTTTCAAGTCGAGCCGCTGAACAAAGTCCAGCAGCATGTTGCGGTGCAGCTCAAAGCTGTGGTCGGCCTCGGCCACCGGTTTGTCTGAGCGCCCAAAACCCAGCAGGTCTGGCACCACCACGCGCAAACCGGCCTGGGTGAAGACCGGGATCATGTGGCGGTACAGGTAGCCCCAGCTGGGATTGCCATGCAGGCACAACACGGTGGCCGGCGCATCCGCCAGGCCTTCGTCCAGATGATGAACCCGCAGGCCAGCGAACTCGCTGTAGTGCGGCTGGTAGTCAAAGCCCGGCAGGCCGACAAAGCGGCTGTCGGGCGTGCGCAGCGCTTTCACAGCGGCTGTCGTCAGAGCACTTCGAACACGCCGGCCGCACCCATGCCACCACCGATGCACATGGTCACCACCACGCGCTTGGCGCCGCGTCGCTTGCCTTCAATCAGCGCATGGCCGGTCAAGCGTTGGCCGCTGACGCCGTAAGGGTGGCCCACCGCAATGGCGCCGCCGTTGACGTTGAGGCGGTCCATCGGGATGCCCAGCGTGTCGGCGCAGTACAGCACCTGCACGGCAAAGGCTTCGTTCAGTTCCCACAGGTCGATGTCGGCCACCGTCAAGCCCAGGCGCTTGAGCACCTTGGGGATGGCAAACACCGGGCCGATGCCCATTTCATCGGGCTCACAACCAGCCACTGCAAAGCCCAGGAAACGGCCCAGCGGCTTGAGGCCCTTGCGCTCGGCCACCGTTTCGTTCATCAGCACGCAGGCACCGCCACCGTCCGAAAACTGGCTGGCATTGCCCGCGCTGATCACCCCACCGGGCATGGCCGGGCGAATACCGCAGATGCCTTCATAGGTGGTGCCGGCGCGGATGCCTTCGTCGTTGGCAACGGTGACTTCTTTGCTGCGCAGGCCCATCACCGCGTCGGCCACACCCGCGGTGACGGTGATGGGCGCGATCTCGTCCTTGAACAAGCCTTTTTCCAGCGCCGCGGCGGCCTTTTGCTGGCTGCCGGCACCGTAGTGGTCCATGCGCTCGCGGCTGATGTTGTAGCGCTTGGCCACCTGCTCGGCGGTTTGCAGCATGTTCCAGTAGATCTCGGGCTTGTTCTTCTGCAGCCAGGAGTCGGCCAGCATGTGCTGGTTCATCTCTTGCTGCACACAGCTGATGCTCTCAACGCCGCCACCGATGTAAATGTCGCCCTCGCCGGCGATGATGCGCTGCGCGGCCAGCGCGATGGTCTGCAGACCGCTGCTGCAAAAGCGGTTGACCGTCATGCCGCTGGTGGTGATGGGCAAACCCGCGCGCAAGGCCACCTGGCGTGCGATGTTGGCGCCGGTGGCGCCTTCGGGATTGGCACAGCCCATGATGACGTCGTCGACCTCACCAGGCTCGATGCCCGCGCGCTCCACGGCGGCCTTCACGGCGTGTCCACCCAGGGTGGCGCCATGGGTCATGTTGAAAGCGCCCTTCCAGCTCTTGCAAAGGGGCGTGCGGGCGGTGGAGACGATGACGGCGTTGCTCATGGCAGGTGTCCTGAGGTGAGTTTCACTGGGTGGCCTGCGTCAGCAGGCGGTGATAGAAGCGGACCATGTCGGCCAGCTGATCGACGGCGATGCGTTCGTCGGTGCCGTGCACGCGCTGCAGGTCGGCCGACTTGAAGCGGATGGGCATGAAGCGGTAGTGCTGGTCGGTCACGGTCTGGAAGTGGCGTGCGTCAGACGCGGCCAACATCAAGCCAGGTGCCACCAGCGCGTCGGGGAAAACTTCGCGGACGGTGCGCTCGATGAGCTTGTAGCCTTCGGCGCTGGGTGACGACACGCTGGTGGGGTTGGCACCTGTGCCCAGCACCGAAATTTCGATCCGCTCGTCGGCCACCACTTGCTTGACGTAAGCGGTGACGGACTCGATGGTGTCGCCCGGCAGGATGCGGAAGTTGACGATGGCTTCAGCGCGCCCTGGCAACACGTTTTCCTTGTTGCCGGCATTCATGACCGTCAGCGCGGTGGTGGTGCGCATCATCGCGTTGGTGGCCGCGCTTTTGCCCAGCATGCCTTCGACGACGGGCTTGAGCAGCCACAGGTTGGACATGGCCAGGCGTTGACCAAAGGGCAGTTCGGGCGCCACCGCGGCAAACATCTCTGCAGCGGCACCCTGGATGCCGCCGGGCAGCGGCTTGGCGTCCAGCCGGGTCAAGGCTGCGCTGAGCATGCCGATGGCGCTGTTGCCGGTGGACGGTGGCATGGACGAATGCCCGGGCGGCGCCTGCGCCACCAGCTTGAGCGACATCAAGCCCTTTTCCGCCAGGCCGATCAGGGCCAGCGGCTGACTCACACCGGGCAGGATGCCTTCGGTGACGGCCAGCCCTTCGTCGACCAAAAAGTCCAGTTGGATCCCGCGCTGCTTGAACAGTGCGACGATGGGCACAGCACCGTTGCGGCCGCCCACCTCTTCGTCGTGGCCAAATACAAAGTACACCGTGCGGCGCGGCTTGAAGCCGGCCTTGAGCAAGGTCTCCACCGCTTCCAGCTGCGTGA
The DNA here is from genome assembly GCA_043743835.1 of Betaproteobacteria bacterium. Lineage (GTDB taxonomy): Bacteria > Pseudomonadota > Gammaproteobacteria > Burkholderiales > Burkholderiaceae_C > Rubrivivax. Next base: position 41,978 of record JAYTVT010000064.1, on the reverse strand, counting down.
TGAGGTTGCTCTTGTTGTCCAGCGTGCCGCGGCCCCACACAAAACCGTCTTCCACCACGCCGTCAAAGGGCGGTTTTTTCCACAGCGTTTCGGTGCCCGGCGCGATGGGCACGGTGTCCTGGTGCGCCAGCAGCGCGATGGGCTTGGCTCTGGCGTCGCTGCCGCGCCAGGTGAAGAGCAGGCTGTGCGTGCCCACCACTTCGCGTTCCAGTGTGCTGTGCACCAGCGGGTAGCGCGTGCGCAAGTGGCTGTGCAGCGCCTCAAAAGCGGCTGCGGCGCCAGCGGGGTCCAGCAGACCGCTGACGGTGCGAGCTTGCACCGCCGTGGCCATGGACTGGGCCACGGCCGCCTTGTCCACGGCCATGGGCGCCAATGGCGGCACCACCACCTGGCGCGAACCTTGACGCAGCGTGTTGGCCACCAGCACCAGGGCCAGCAACAGCACCAGACCCAGCAGCCCTAAGACAACACGCTTGATCATGGTCTGGCCCTGCGCCGTCAGGTGAAGCTCTTGCCTTCGGCGGCCAGCCTGGCCAGCAAGGGCGCCGGCTGCCAGAAGGTGGCGTCGTCATGCGGGTTGGCCGCGAAGCGCTTCATGGTCTGCACCACGTTGAAAAGACCTTGCTGGTCGGCGTAGCACATGGGGCCACCACGGAACAGCGGGAAGCCGTAGCCAGTGAGGTAGACCATGTCGATGTCGCTGGCCTTGCTGGCGATGCCCTCTTCCAGAATCTTGGCCGCTTCGTTCACCAGCGCATAAACCAGCCGCTGCACGATTTCTTCGTCGGCAATCTTGCGCGCTGGCACACCCAGGCTGGCGCTGTGCTTGGCGATCATCTCTTCGACCAGTTTGGACGGAATGGCGTCGCGCTTGCCCGGCACATAGTCGTACCAGCCGGCGCCGGTTTTCTGGCCGTAGCGGCCCAGTTCGCACAGCAGGTCGGCGGTCTTGCTGTAGCGCATGTGCGGCTTCTCTTGATAGCGCCGCTTGCGGATGGCCCAACCGATGTCGTTGCCGGCCAGGTCGCCCATGCGGAAGGGGCCCATCGCAAAGCCGAACTTCTCAACCGCCTTGTCCACCTGCGCCGGGGTGCAGCCCTCTTCCAGCAGGAAGCCGGCCTGGCGGCTGTACTGCTCGATCATGCGGTTGCCGATGAAGCCGTCGCAGACCCCGCTGACCACGCTGGTCTTGCGGATCTTCTTGCCGATGGCCATCACGGTGGCCAGCACGTCCTTGGCGGTTTTTTCGCCGCGCACCACTTCCAGCAGCTTCATCACGTTGGCCGGGCTGAAGAAGTGCGTTCCCACCACGTCTTGCGGGCGCTTGGTGAAGCTGGCGATTTGGTTCACGTCCAGCGTGCTGGTGTTGCTGGCCAGGATGGCGCCGGGCTTCATCACCTCGTCCAGCGTCTTGAAGACCTTTTCCTTGACGCCCATTTCTTCAAACACGGCCTCGATCACCATGTCGGCGTCGGCAATGTCGGCGTAGTTCAGCGTGGTGCTGAGCAGCGCCATGCGGGCGTCGAACTTATCCTGCTTGAGTTTGCCCTTTTTCAGCTGCGACTCGTAGTTCTTGCGGATGGTGGCCACGCCGCGGTCGAGTGCGTCTTGCTTCATCTCCAGCATCATCACCGGGATGCCGGCGTTGAGGAAGTTCATGCTGATGCCGCCGCCCATGGTGCCGGCACCGATGACCGCCACCTTGGCGATCTTGCGCTGCGGGGTGTCTTCGGGCACGTCGGGGATCTTGCTGGCGGCGCGCTCGCCAAAGAAGGCGTGGCGCAGGGCCTTGCACTCGGGGGTCATCATCAGCGCGATGAAGATCTCGCGCTCGGTGACCATGCCCTCGTCAAACTTCTGCTTCACGCTGGCCTGCACCGCGTCCACGCACTTGGCCGGCGCGGGGAAGTTCTTGGCCATGCCCTTGACCATGTTGCGGGCAAAGGCGAAGTAAGCGTCGGCGTTGTCGTGGCGCGACTTCATGTCGCGCACGCGTGGCAATGCTGCTCCGCTGGCCTTGTGCTCAGCCGCCTTGGCTGCGGCAAAGGTGCAGGCTGCGCCCACCAGGTCTTCAGCCACGATCTGGTCAAACAGTTTTTGACCGGGCAGCGAAGCCAGCAGATCGCTCTTCACCGGCTCACCGGTGACGATCATGTTCAGCGCGGTTTCCACGCCCAGCACACGCGGCAGGCGCTGTGTGCCACCGGCACCGGGGATCAGACCCAGCTTGACCTCGGGCAAGGCCACGTCCACGCCTGGCGCAGCCAGCCGGTAGTGGCAGCCCAGGCTGAGTTCCAGCCCACCGCCCATGCACACACCGTTGATGGCGGCCACCACCGGCTTGGGCGCGTTTTCCAGCAGCTTGATCAGGCTCAGCAGGTTGGGCTCGGCTATGGCCTTGGGGCTGCCAAATTCCTTGATGTCGGCGCCGCCTGAAAAGGCTTTGCCGGCACCCGTGATCACGATGGCCACCACCGCGGGGTCGGCCACAGCACGGTCCACACCCTGGGCCGTCTGCACGCGGGTGTCAAAACCCAGACCGTTGACAGGTGGGTTGTCCAGCGTGATGACAGCAACGCTGCCGCGGACTTCGTACTTGGCGCCCATGGCGTCTCCTCAAGTCAGTGTGGGAACAGAAAAAAGAACGGTCGTTCGATTCTAGGCCGAAGCGCAGCTCGCGCTCTGTCTCAGCAGTGACAGGAAGGTGCCTCGGATCCTCAGCAACAACGGCTTCCAACCGGGAAGTGCACAACCGCTGAACTGAGCAACGCCCGCAGGGAGCGCGCCACCGCCCTAAACCTCCAACCATTCCTTGCGGATATCGCCATTGGCACGCAGCTCAGCGGGGGTGCCTTCGAAGACGATCTGGCCATGGCCCATGACCAAGCAGCGGTCGGCCACCTCCAGCGCAATGGTCAGTTTTTGCTCGACCAACAAGACGCTCATGCCGCGGCGCTTGAGTTCGCGCAGGTACTCAGCCACCAGTTCCACGATCTTGGGCGCCAGGCCCTCGGTGGGCTCGTCGATCATGATCAGCTCAGGGTCGCCCATCAGCGTGCGGCACAGGGTCAGCATCTGCTGCTCACCACCGGACAACACGCCGGCTTCGGTGTGTTGCCGCTCTTTCAGGCGCGGGAAGAGCTTGTACATGTCGTCAAAGCTCCAGCGCGCGTTCTTGGCGCCGTGCTTTTGGCCCAGCAGCAGGTTCTGGTGCACCGTCAGCGTGGGAAAGATGTCGCGGTTCTCGGGCACATAGCCCAGCCCGGCGTGGGCAATCTCGAAGGCCTTCAGGCCCATGAGTTGCCGGTCCTTGAACTGCACTGTGCCGGCGCAGTCCACCAAGCCCATGATGGCCTTGACGGTGGTGCTGCGGCCCGAACCGTTGCGCCCCAGCAGCGCCACGATCTCGCCCGGCGGCACGTCAAAGGTGACACCATGCAGCACATGGCTCTTGCCGTAATAGGCGTGTACGTCTTTCAGGGTCAGCATGTCAGTGGCCCGCCCCAGCAACCTGGGCATCGGCCAGGACCGAGCCCAGATAGGCTTCCTTGACGCGCTCGTTGGCGCGCACCTTTTCAGGGGTGTCGAAGGCGATCACTTCGCCGTAGACCAGCACTGCGATCTTGTCGGCCAGGCCAAACACCACGCCCATGTCGTGCTCCACCGTCAGCAAGGTCTTGCCCACAGTGATCTCGCGGATGAGGTTGACAAAGCGCGCCGTTTCGCTGCGGCTCATGCCAGCGGTGGGCTCGTCGAGCAAGACCACGCTGGCGCCACCGGCAATGGTCAGGCCAATCTCCAGAGCCCGCTGCTCGGCGTAGGTCAGGTTCATGGCCAGCACATCGCGCCGCTTGTCCAGCTTGATCATGTGCATGACCTCTTCGGCGCGTTGGTTGGCGTCTTTCGCGTCGGCCAGAAAGCGCCAGAAGCTGTACTTGTAGCCCAGGCTCCACAGCACCGCGCAGCGCAGGTTCTCAAACACGCTGAGGCGCGTGAACAGATTGCTGACCTGGAAACTGCGCGCCAGGCCCAGGCGGTTGATTTGATAGGGCGTCAAGCCGTCCAGCTTTTGGCCATGCAGCGTGATGTCGCCCGACGTGCTGCCAAAGCGCCCGCTGATCAGGTTGAACAAGGTGCTTTTGCCCGCGCCGTTGGGGCCGATGACGGCCACCCGCTCGCCCGGACGCACCTGCAGGTTGGCGCCGCGAATGATCTCGGTCTTGCCAAAGCTTTTGCGCACGTCACGCAGCTCAAGGGCAAACTCGCTGCCGGTGCCGCTCATGTCAGGTTCCTTTGCGCTGCGGGATGCGCCGTCAGCGCAGAGATGGGGCCGCATGTGCTCATACCGCAGCCTCGCGCAATTTGATCTGCGCTTCAATTTCTTCTTGAGCCCGACCCCACTTCTTGACAAAGAGCCGCCGCGCCATTTCAAACAGCCCCGACCCGACCAAGACGGCAAGCCCTGCACCCACCCAACTGCCCACACCCTTGGCATTGACCATCAGACCCAAGAACTTCATCTGCGGCCCCAGGGCTTCATTGAGCTGCAGGTGGTAGAGCATCTCGATCATCAGCGACACGCCCGCCAGCGCCAATGCACCAGCCCCCAACAGCGCCAGGTAGTTGCTGAGCAAGGGTTTGAGCTTGCCAAAAGACGCACACGCAGGTTCATCATGATCAGGCTGCTGATGCCACCCGGCGCGTACATCACCATGAAGGTGAAGACCAGGCCCAGGTAGAGCAGCCAGGCCTGGGTCAGCTCCGACAGCAACACCAGCGCCAACACCATCAGGACCGCGCCGATGATGGGGCCGAAGAAGAAGATCGCACCACCCAGGAAGGTGAACAGCAGGTAGGCACCCGAACGCTGCGCACCCACCACTTCAGCGGTCACGATCTCAAAATTCAGCGCCGCCAGGCCACCCGCAATGCCCATGAAAAAGCCACTGGCAATGAAGGCGAAGTAGCGCACGTACTGGGTGTTGTAGCCAACGAACTCCACCCGCTCGGGGTTGTCGCGCACGGCATTGAGCATGCGGCCCAGCGGCGTGCGCGTGAAGGCAAACATCAGCACGGTGCTGATGAAGGCATAAACCGCGATCAGGTAATACAGCTGGATCTGCGGCCCAAAGGTGATGCCCAGGAAAGGCTGCCCCGCCACCCGGTTGCCACTGATGCCGCCTTCTCCACCAAAGAAGCCCGGGAACATCAGCGCCATGGCGGCCACCAGTTCACCTACTCCCAGCGTGATCATCGCGAAAGGCGTGCCGGCCTTCTTGGTGGTGACAAAACCGAGCAGCACCGCAAACAGCCCGCCAAAGAGGCCAGCCACCAAGGGCACCATGCTCACCGGCAAGGCCAGCTGGCCCTTGCTGACCATGTTGAGCGCATGGATGGCAAAGAACGAGCCCAGCCCCGAATACACCGCGTGCCCGAAGCTGAGCATGCCGCCTTGGCCGAGCAGCATGTTGAAGGCCAGGCAGGCGATGATGGCGATGCCAATCTGCGACAGCATGGTCAGCGACAGGCTGCTGGACCACAGCAGCGGCGCCACCACCATGACCAGGGCATAACCGCCCCAGACGATCCAGCGCCCCAGGTTGAATGGTTTGGCCAGGCCCGCGGGGCTGGCAGAAGTGGTGGTGGTGCTCATCATCCCTCCCGCGTGCCAAAGAGCCCTTTGGGGCGAAAGATCAAGATCAGCACCAGAAAGAGGTAGGGCAGGATGGCCGCCACCTGGCTGGTCTTGACGCTCCAGACCACATAGCCAAAGGAATCGGGCGTCAAGTTCAGTCCCACCCACTTCAGCAGGTCGATCAGGGATTTGTCGCTGCCCACGGCAAAGCTGTCGATCACCCCCAGCGCCAAAGAAGCCACAAAGGCCCCCGCCAGAGAGCCCATACCACCAATGACGATGACGGCGAACACCACCGCGCCGACCGCCAGCGCCATCGAGGGCTCAGTCACCCGCAGCGCGCCGCCAATCACACCAGCCAGTGCCGCCAGGGCCGTGCCGCCACCAAACACCATCATGAAGACCCGGGGCACGTTGTGGCCCAGTGACTCCACCGCATCGGGGTGGGTCAGCGAAGCTTGGATGACCAGGCCGATGCGGGTGCGTGTGAGCAGCAGCCACACCGCCACCAGCATCAGCACCGCCACCCCCATGCCGAAGGCACGAAAGGCCGGGAACTGGGTACAGACCGCGCCAGCGGTGCTGGCACAGACCGCCGGCGGTGCACCCCAGGCAAACTGCAGGGCGGTGGGCAGGTCAACAATCGTGAACAGCGGCCCCTGGAGGGACAGTGGCGGTTGGAAGTTCAGGGCCTGGCGGCCCCAGATGATGCCCACCAGCTCCAGGATCAGGTAGCTCAGGCCAAAGGTGATGAGCAGTTCGGGTACGTGCCCGAACTTGTGCACCCGGCGCAAGGCATAACGCTCAAAAGCGCCGCCCATCAAGCCCACGATGGGTGGCGCCAGCAGCAGCCCCCACCAAAAGCCGATGGCTTGGGTGATGGTGTAGGCCACGTAGGCGCCCACCATGTAGAAGCTGGCATGCGCAAAGTTCAGCACTCCCATCATGCTGAAGATGAGTGTCAGCCCCGAAGCCAGCATGAAGAGCAACAGCCCGACCGACAGGCCATTGAGCAAGGAGATCAGGAAGTAGGAAACGTCCATGGTCGGCAGCGGTGGGTATCCTGAAAACTGTTGGCCTGAGAACAAAACAGCGCGGTACCGGACAAACCGGCAGCCGCGCTGCCTTGACATGGCCCTGTGGGCCTTTCAGTGGCTCAGGACGGCAACTTCATCTGGCACGAGGTAGGCGTGCTCGAGACATAAGAAGGCATGGACCGCACTTCGTGGAAGCTGAAGCCGGTGTTCTCGATGCTGTACTTGTTCTTGGCATCGGCCTTGCGCCATTCGGCGATGTACAGCGGCTGTTGCAACTGGTGGTCGGTCTTGCGCATTTCCAGCTCGCCAGTGAGGCCTTCGAACTTGATGCCACTCATGGCCTTGGCCACCGCCACGGGCTCGATGCTCTTGGCCTTGGCCATGCCTGCCGACAACAGGGCCAGCCCTGAATAGGTCTGGATGGTGTACCAGTCGTCATTGAACTTGGCCTTGAAGGCGTCCTGCAGACGCGCTGCGGTGCCGGGCACACTGTTGTGGCCGATGGCCACCACGCGCACCTTGCCACCCACCCCAGCGGCCAAGGCGGTGGGCACGCCGCTGGTTTGGGCGTAGTAGGTGTAGAGGTCGGCATTAAGGCCGGCGTCCTTGGCCGCCTTGACCAGCAGCGTCAGGTCTTGCCCCCAGTTACCGGTGACCACCGAGTCGGCACCGCTGGCCTTGATCTTGGCCACGTAGGGCGCAAAGTCCTTGACCTGACCGATGGGGTGCAGGTCTGAACCCACGATTTGCACGTCGGGGCGCTTGCGGGCGATGGCTTCGCGGAAGAACTTTTCAACCTGCACGCCGTGGGCGTAGTTCTGGCCAATGATGTAGACCTTCTTCACCGAAGGCTGGTCCTTCATGAAGCTGGTCAGGCCCTCCATCTTCATCGAGGTGTCGGCGTCCAGGCGGAAATGCCAGAAAGAACACTTGCTGTTGGTCAGGTCAGGGTCCACCGCCGCGTAGTTCAGGTAGACGATTTCCTTGCCGGGGTTGCGCTCGTTGTGTTTGGTCACGGCGTCAGAGATCGCAGCCGCGGCGCCCGAGCCGTTGCCTTGGGTAACGTAGCGGATACCCTGGTCAATGGCGGCCTTCAGGCTGTTCAGGCTTTCCTGGGGCGAACCCTTGTTGTCGAAGGGCACCATTTCGAACTTCACGCCGGCGGCGTTTTTCTTGTTGAAGTCCTCGGCCACAAACTGCCAGCTCTTCAGGATGTTCTGGCCCACGTTGGCGAAAGGGCCTGACAGCGGGTCGATGAACGCGATCTTCACGGTCTGCCCGGCCTGCGCAAAGGCCACGCCAGTGAAGAGGGCGGCCGAGGCGGCCACGGTGGTGCCAAACAGGCGGCGGGTGAACTTCATGGGCTTGTCTCCGTGAGAGCGATGATGAAACTGCGCGAAGGTAGCGCAAGACAGTGTCCCTGGTCCTCAGTGACTACCCCGAAGCCGCTGTCGCCAGCGAGACAAAAGCAAGTCTGAAGGCCCCGCGGCTGCCAAAGTTCAAGACTGTGACGACAATCCACCAATGGAAACCCTTGGTTGCCGCTCGCTAAGGCGCAACTCATGTTGGAAGGCACCCTGCACTTTATGAACACACCCAACAAGCCCCACGACCACAACGACCCGCGCTACCTCGTCAAGAAAACCGACGAAGAATGGCGCGAGCAGCTCGACCGCAACCAATACGAGGTGGCTCGCCACGCTGCGACCGAGCGCGCCTTCACTGGCAAGTACTGGGATCATTTCGACAACGGTCAGTACCTGTGCGTGGGCTGCGGTACCCCCTTGTTTGAAAGTGGCACCAAATTTGATGCCGGTTGCGGCTGGCCCAGTTACTGGGAGCCCATCAACAGCCAGGTGGTAGAGCGCGTGCGCGACATCAGCCACGGCATGGTTCGGGTTGAGGTGCGCTGCAACAACTGTGGCAGCCACCTGGGGCATGTTTTTGAGGACGGGCCCGAGCCCACAGGTGAGCGCTTCTGCATCAACTCGGCGGCCATCAACTTCAAGCCCGAAGCGACATGACGGCTCAGGAGATTGAGCTGTGCCTGCAGCTGGCCTTGGCGCCTACGGCACTGAAGGTGGAAGACGACAGCCACCTGCACGCTGGCCATGCTGGGGCCCGCGAGGGGCGCCACTTCACCGTGCACATTCACAGCGCGCGCTTCGCCGGACTGAACCGCGTGGCCAGGCACCGCCTTGTGTATGATTCTTTGGGTCCTTTGTCCGCACAGGGCATCCATGCGCTGGCCATTCATGCCAGGTTGCCGGATGAAACCTGAAGGTGCGGCAGAGCAGCCCTGTCAGCCTGCACCTTGACAGCGGCGTTGACTCCACCAGCCACCCCGCCGGGTTGGCTCCCCCCGCCTCTTGAAAGACCTTTGTCCATGAAGCTGAAGACCCCCGCCACCCATGCGGCCCTGGCCCTGACCCTGGCCGCCTTGCTGATGCCCTTGGGCAGCCAAGCCCAAAACGTGGCCCTGGTCAACGGCAAGCCGGTGACCAAAGCCCGCCTGGACGCCCTGCTCAGCCAAGCCCAACGGGGCGGCCAACAGATCACGCCCGAAATTCAGCAGCAAGCACGTGACCAGGTGGTGTTGCGCGAGATCTTTGCCCAGGAGGCCGAGAAGACCGGCATCGCGGCCAGCGCTGACTTCCGCACGCAGATGGAGCTGGCCCGCCAGAGCATCCTGATCCGCGAGTTGTTTGAGACCTATCGCAAGAAGAACCCGGTCACCGACGACGCTGCCAAGGTCGAGTACGACAAGTTCAAGGCCCAGGCCAGCGGCGTGGAATACAAGGCCCGCCACATCCTGGTGGAAAAGGAAGACGAGGCCAAGGCGCTGATCGCCCAGATCAAGGCCGGCGCCAAGTTTGAAGACCTGGCCAAGAAGCACAGCAAGGACCCTGGCTCTGGTGCCAACGGTGGTGACCTGGACTTTGCCAAGCCCGACAGCTATGTGCCCGAATTTGGCTCGGCCATGGCCAAGCTGAAGAAGGGCGAAATGACCGAGACGCCGGTCAAGACACAGTTTGGCTTCCACATCATTCGCCTGGAAGACACCCGCGAGGCCACCTTCCCGTCGTTTGATGAAGTCAAGGGCCAGATCAAGCAGCGCCTGGAGCAAGTCTCGCTGCAGGGCTACCAGGAAGAACTGCGCAAGAAAGCCAAGACGGACTACAAGTTCCCTGCGAACTGATCGTCAGGGCATCAGCACAGTGGAACCCGTGGTCTTGCGCGCTTCCAGATCGCGGTGGGCCTGCGCCACGTCGGCCAGCGCATAGCGCTGGTCGATGCGGATCTTCACGGCGCCGCTGCCCACCACTGCAAACAGGTCGTCGGCCATCTCCCGGGTGGCTTCCCGTGTGGCGATGTGGGTGAACAGCGTTTGCCGGGTGACGTAGAGCGACCCTTTGGGGCCCAGCATACCGGGCGCAAACGGTGGCACCGGCCCAGACGCGTTGCCAAAGCTGGCCATCAGGCCAAAGGGACGAAGGCAGTTCAGGCTGCCGTCCCAGGTGTCCTTGCCCACCGAGTCATAGACCACCTTGACGGCCTGGCCACCGGTGATGTCCTTGACCCGGGCCACAAAGTCTTCTTTTGAGTAGTCGATGGCGTGAGCGGCCCCATGTTCCAGCGCCAGGGCGCACTTGGCAGCGCTGCCCGCCGTGCCAATGAGCTGCAGGCCCAGCGCCTTGGCCCATTGGCAAGCAATCAGGCCCACGCCGCCTGCGGCGGCGTGAAACAGCACGTGATCACCCGGCTTCAGGCCCTGCACCGGCAAGGTCCGCTTGAGCAGGTACTGGGCGGTCAAACCCTTGAGCATCATGCCGGCCGCGGTGTCAAAAGCGATGTTGTCCGGCAGCCTGACCACGGTTTTAGCCGGCATCACACGCACCTCGCTGTAGCTGCCGGGCGGGTTGCTGGCATAGGCTGCGCGATCCCCGGCCTTCAGGTGCGTGACACCAGAACCTACGGCCTCAACAACACCCGCACCTTCCATGCCCAAGGTCAAGGGCAGAGGGTTGGCGTACAGGCCGGTGCGTTGGTAGACGTCGATGAAATTCAGGCCACAGGCGTGGTGGCGAATGCGGATCTCGCCAGGGCCGGGCTCACCCACCGGCAGGTCGATCAGCTGAAGTTGTTCCGGGCCGCCATAGGCGGTGATCTGGATGGCACGTGGCATGGTGTTCCTGGTGGCAGATGAAGGATGGCGGGACAGACCGGTGCGCGGAAAACCCAAGCAGCTCGCTGCAAATGCTGCTGGCAGAGCCGCACCACAAGGTTACGACAACTTCTGCCTCGGCGTTGGCGTGGCAACATCAGGCCATCCCATGAAACGCGTTCTGCAAGCCCCCAACCTCGCCTTGGCCACCCTGTGGGTCGACATGCTGGAGGACGCGGGCATCGCCGCCTGTGTACAGCGTGCCTACGCCGGTGGCATTGCCGGAGAGATTCCACCGGACCAGGCGCTGCCCGAAGTCTGGGTCAAGGACGATGGCAAACAGGCCCGCGCCGTTGCCTGGTTGCAGGACCTGCAGCGGCAACCGCACCACCACTGGGCGTGCCGGGCCTGCCAGGAGATCGTCGACGGGCCGTTTGAGCAGTGCTGGAACTGCGGCGCCCCAATGCCATCTTGAAACTGTCGCTGCGCCTGGCTTTGCTGCTGACCGTGCCACCTTTGTTGTGGGCAGGCAATGCCGTGGTCGGCCGCTTGCTGGTGGGGCAGGTACCGCCCCTGACCTTGAACTTCATTCGCTGGCTGCTCACGGTGCTGCTCTTGCTGCCTTTTGCATGGCGGGCGCTTTGGCCCCTGGACCGGATCATCCAGCGCTGGCCCTACCTGCTGCTGCTGGGCGTGCTGGGGGCAGGTGCCTACAACTCCTTGCAGTACCTGGCCTTGGTCACCTCATCGCCACTGAATGTGACCCTGGTGGCGTCCAGCATGCCAGTCTGGATGTTGGCGGTGGGTGCTGTTTGCTTTGGCCAACGCCCTCGTCCAGCACAGTGGGCCGGTGCGGCGGTTGGGCTGGTGGGCGTTGGTGTGGTGATCAGCCGGGGCTCACTGGAGACCTTGATGCAGGTGCGCTGGGTGGTGGGCGACATCTACATCCTGCTGGCGGCCATGGGCTGGGCCTTTTACAGCTGGCTGTTGGCCAAGCCGCCCGCCAACATGCAAGGGGAGCAGCGCCCCAGTGCCAGCCAGGGCTGGGATTGGGCGGGCTTTTTGCTGATCCAAGCCTTGTTCGGCTTGCTGGCGGCGGGAACGCTCACGGCTGGGGAACAAGCCTTGGGTGCAGCGCCCATCCGGTGGAGTTGGGGTGTTGCGGCGGCTTTGCTCTACGTGGCTTTGGGCTCGTCCATCGCAGCGTATCGCTGCTGGGGCCTGGGCGTGGCCGAAGGTGGGCCAGCGCTGGCCGCTTTTTTTGCCAACCTGACGCCACTTTTTGCGGCGCTGCTGACGGCACAGCTTCTGGGTGAGTCCCCGCAGCCGTACCACGCCTTGGCCTTTGTGCTCATCGTCGGGGGCATCGGCATCAGCATGATCCAGCCGGCCCAACCGCGACCCGACTGAAACCGCCAACGATGCCGTGGCGCCAAGCCCTGGCGGCTCAGTAGGTGCCCGGGTAGGCGCCACCGTCAAGCAACAGGTTCTGACCGGTCACATAACCGGCATGCTGGCTGCACAGAAAGGCGCAGAAGGCACCAAATTCCTGTGCCGTGCCAAAGCGGCGCGTGGGGTTGAGCAGGCGTCGCTCGTCCAGCAGCGTCTCCAGGCTCTTGCCGGTCTTGGCAGCCGCACCGGCCATGGTGCCGCGCAGGCGGTCGGTGTCGAAGGGCCCGGGCAGCAGGCTGTTGATGGTGACGTTGCGCGACGCCAGTTGGGGCTGGCGTGCCAACCCGGCGACGAAGCCCGTCAACCCCGACCGGGCACCGTTGCTGAGGCCCAGGATGTCGATAGGCGCTTTGACGGCCGCCGAGGTGATGTTGACGATGCGCCCAAAACCACGGTCTGACATGCCATCCACCGTGGCCTTGATCAATTCGATGGGGGTCAGCATGTTGGCATCCAGTGCCTTGATCCAGGCTTCGCGGTCCCAATCGCGGAAGTCGCCCGGCGGCGGGCCACCGGCGTTGTTGATCAGGATGTCCACCTGTGGGCAAGCGGCCAGGGCCGCGGCGCGACCGGCGGGCGTGGTGATGTCACCGGCCACGGCCAGCACCTGGGCACCCGGTGCCAGGCGGCGCAACTCATCGGCCGTGGCTTGCAGTGCTTCCAGGCCCCGCGCGGTGATGACCACGTTCACCCCTTCTTGCACCAGCGCCTGCGCACAGCCCTTGCCCAGCCCCTTGCTGGCTGCGCACACCAACGCCCACTTGCCTTGAAGCCCTAAGTCCATGCTGACGATTCCTTGTGTTGGTGGTCCAAGCGGCCTGCAGACCGCAGCCGGTTCACTCCGGTCGTGCTCAGTAGCGCCGCCAAATGAACAGGATCCGTCCGGTGTGGAGGCTCTTGCTCTTGACTTGCACGTTGGTCACCAGGCACTTGATGATGTGCTCGACACTGTCTTCGTTGAACTTGTGCTCATCGTCGATGGTGCCTGCCGGCGACCCGCCAATGCGGCGGTTGATGACAAAGCCTTGATCGGCCTTCCAGCGGATCCAAAAGTTGTTGCTCTTGCGGCTGGCCTTTTCGGGCCAGATGTAGCGCACGCCTTCGTCGGTCAAACCCAGGCAGGCACCGTTGGAAGCCACCAGAGCGACCGGAAATGCAGGGCCATTGCCGACAAACGTGCCGGGTTTGAGCACGTCGCGGCGCAAACGCAGCGCTGGTGGCAGTTCTTCATTCAGCGTCTCCAGGCGCCGCCACAGCTCGCCCAGTTTTTGCACCGGGTCCGCGGCTTTGCGGGGTTCGTGCAAAGGCAAGCCGGGTTCGGTGTCGCGTACAGCTGTTTTTTTGCGCCGCTTCAGTTCTTTGTCGACCCAAGACATCACACAACCCCATTTGTTGATCGGCGGCGCGGGTGCAGGTGAACACCCGGCCAAGCGAGGCGCAGCGCTGCGCAACACCCCCATCCCACACCAGCCGCTCAACTTGCAATGCGTTGGCACCGTTGGCGCAGCGGCTTCCACATTGTCGCGTATCCAAAGCCGTCAACGGCAGTTCCCAGCGTGGGCAAGGGCACCTCTTCTGTCGGAGGCGAATGCGGCCTGGCCTACAAGGAAGAGGGGTTGGCTGCAGATGCCGCCTGCTCGGCATGGGCCTGTGGTCGATGCAGTTCCATGAAACGGTCCGGCGCTGCCAGCGCCTTGAAACCAAACTTGGCGTACAGACCGTGGGCGTCCCGGGTGATCAGCAGCATGCGCCGCAGGCCCTGCAGTGCCCCATGTTCGGTCAGAGCTTGCACCATGCGCCGCGACAGTCCCTGGCCGCGGTGCGCCTCCAGCACGTACACGTCGGCCAGGTAGGCAAAAGTGGCGCGATCGGTGATGGCGCGGGCAAATCCCACCTGTTGCTCACCGCAGTAGGCCCCCACACAGACCGAGTGACCGATGGCGGTGCGCACGGTTTCCAAAGGGATGCCCGGTGACCAATAGGTTTGGGACAGAAAGGCGTGGATGGCCGTCACATCCAGTCGCGCGGCGTCGGTGGAAATCTCAAAGCCGTTCATGTCTTCAGACCTGATGATGGGGTGATTGGAAAGGCAATCGATGCCAACCCGGGTGGCAGCCTCAGCGTGCCCGCGCCAACAAGGCAACACCGCTCAGCACCAGGAGCGTGCCGGCCAGGATCCAGGCATTGAACGGCTCGCCCAGCAGCCACACACCCATCAGGATGGTGGACAGCGGCCCGATCATGCCGGTCTGCGCGGTGAGCGTGGCCCCGATGCGCTCTATCGCCAACATCACCATCACGACAGGCGCAAAGGTGCACACGGTGGCGTTGAGCACGGACAAGACGATGACGGGGGGCGCAACCCAAGCGGCTTCCAGCGGGCGCAGCAGCACAAACTGCAGGATGCACAGCAAGCAAGCCACCGAGGTGGCCCACCCTGTCAACCGCAAAGCGCCCAGTCGCTGCACTTCAGCCCCGCTGTAGACCAGATAAACCGCATAGGCCACCGCGCTGCCAAACACCAGCCCCGCCCCCAAGACCGTGTCGGCACCTGACAGATTGGCCTCATGACCAAACACCAGCAAAACACCGCCATAGCTGACCGCCAAGGCCAGCAACTGGGCGGATCGGACCCGCCGCTTGAACAGCACGGCGCCCAGAAACAGCACGATGGTGGGATTCAGGTACAGGATCAGCCGCTCCAGGCTGGCGCTGATGTATTGCAAACCCGCAAAGTCCAAAAAACTGGCCAGGTAGTAGCCACTGAAGCCCAGGCCGGCCACCACCCGCAAATCGCGCGCCGTCAGGCTGGGTTTGCCGCGCCCAGCCCACCAGGCCAAAGCCACAAACAGCGGCAGCGCAAAGAGCATGCGAAACATGATCAGCGTGACCGCGTCCACCCCGTGGCGATAGGCCAACTTCACGATGATGGCCTTGCCTGAAAAGGCGATCGACCCAGCCACCGCCAATGCCAGCCCGGCGCCCAGCCCGCCCTTCATGCCGCCCCCAGGTTCTTGAGATGCAGAAGCGCTCAAACGTCGGCCCTGTCTTCAGGCGCGCGGCGCTCCAGCATCCACAAGGTGTCATGAACCGCAAAACCCAAGCGCCGGTAAATGCCGATGGCCACGTCATCGGGGTCGGCGCCCATCACCAGCGTGTCCCAGCCCATAGCCCCGAAGCCATGCTGGCAGGCAGCGTGCACCAAAGCGCTGCACAAGCCCAGACGGCGAAAGTCGGGGTGGGTCTCCACGTGTTGAAAACGGCCCACACGCCGTTGCCCAAACAGCCCCAACGCAGCCACCACACGCCCGTCCAGCATCGCGCCCCACCAGTGGCCCAGGCCCGCGGCGCACATGTCGCCGTAGCGCTCCATCTGCTCGGCGCGAAACGCTCGGTAGCCTTCGGGCTCATAGCCTTCATCGTTGCAGGCGGCACTGAGGTCCACCACGGCCACCGCTTCGCGGGGCAGATGCAGGGGCCGCAGCTCAAACACGGAAGACGGTTGCCGTCGCGGCGCCAAGAGCCCGGCGCTCTGCAGCGTCAGGGTCGACACGCCAAAGGACTCAAAGCCCGCCTGCGCAAAGGCCTCCGGTGTCTGGAATTCCTGGGCCTGGGCTTGCATGCCAAAGGCGACGTGACCCGTGCAAGGCTCGGGCCGGATGATGGCTTCGTCAAAGCGCTGCATCCAGGGGCCGAAGTCGGCGTCGGTGGGCAGACGGTTGTAGAGGAGAAAATTGCCCCAGTAGTAGCCGGGGCTGCGTGGGCTGCGGACCACGATGTGGTCGGCATGCTCTTGAACCAGGCCGTCAAACTCCGCAAACATCAGGTGGGTTTGCCAGCCCGGGGAGAGAGACTGCCGCAGTGCCGCCATCGGGGGCCTGGCCGATCAGTAGCCCGCGGCCTGGCCATCGCGGCGCGGGTCGCTGGCAGCGGCATAACCGTCAATCGACACGTCACCCTGGCCTTCGTCCAGCCGCCAGATGAACTGGCCAGCGCCATAGTCTTGGTAGCTGTCGTGGAAGGGCTGCACCTGGTGGCCCAGCGCACGCAGGCCGTCGGCGGTGGTCGGGTTGAAGCCGGGCTCGGCATTGAGCAGGCCGGCGTTGAAGCGCCAGCGCGGTGCGTCGCAAGCGGCTTGTGGGTGCTGCTTGTAGTCCAGCATTCGCACCAGGGTCTGCATATGGGCCTGGGGCTGCATATCGCCGCCCATGATGCCGAAACTCATCACCGGTTTGCCGTCCCGGGTCAGGAAGGCCGGGATGATGGTGTGGAAGGGGCGTTTTCCCGGGCCCACCAGGTTGTCGCTGGTTTTGTCCAGCGTGAAGCCGTGGCCGCGGTTTTGCAAGCTCAAGCCATAACCCGGCACCACCACGCCCGAGCCAAAACCCATGTAGTTGCTTTGAATGAAGCTGACCATCATGCCGCTGGCGTCGGCCGCGCTCAGATAGATGGTGCCGCCTTGGGGCTGGTGACCTGGGCCGTGGTCTAACGCGCGCAGCGGGTTGATCAGCTTGGCGCGGCTGGCCAGGTAGCTGTCGTCGAGCATCTGGGCCGTGCTCAGGCGCATGGTGCGGGGCTCGGCCACGTATTTGTAGACGTCGGCGAAGGCCAGCTTCATGGCTTCGATCTGCAGGTGTTGGCTCTGGATGCCGTCCACGGGCAGCGACGCCATGTCAAAGTGCTGCAGGATGCCCAGCGCGATCAGCGCGGCGATGCCCTGCCCGTTGGGCGGGATCTCGTGCATGGTGTAGCCGCGGTAGTTCTTTTCAATCGGCTGCACCCACTCGGGGCGGTAGGCGGCGAAGTCGGCCGCCGTCATCACCCCGCCATGGGCCTTGGCGTGCGCAGCTGCGGCTTCGGCCACCTCGCCGCGGTAGAAGGCTTCGCCCTTGGTGCTGGCAATCAGCTTCAGCGTGCGCGCGGCGTCGTGAAACTCAAAGCGCTCACCCACCCGGGGTTCGCGGCCGCGCGGCAAAAAGGCTTCAGCGAAGCCCGGCTGCGTGGTGATCTCGCTCAACGCCGCCGCATTGCGCCACTTCTGTTGCACGATGACGGGCACGGCGTAACCGCGCTCGGCCACTTCAATGGCCGGCGCCAAAAGCTCGGCAAACGGCAGCTTGCCAAAGCGGTCGCTCAAGGCCACCCAGCCGCCGACTGCGCCCGGCACGGTGACCGAGTCCCAACCGCGTTTGGGCGGTGTGGGCGTGTTGGCGCCGTACTTGTTGATGAAGTACTCGGGCGTCCAGGCCTGCGGCGCGCCACCACTGGCGTTCAGGCCGTGCAGTTGCTGGCCGTCCCACAGGATGCAAAAGGCGTCGGAACCCAGGCCGTTGCTGCAGGGCTCCACCAGCGTCATCACCGCAGCGGTGGCAATGGCTGCGTCCACCGCATTGCCACCCTTTTGCAGCATGCGCAGGCCAGCTTGGGCCGCCAAGGGATGCGACGTGCTGACCACGTTGCGGGCAAAAACAGGGCTGCGCTGGCTGGCGTAGCCGGCGGTCCAGTCGAAGGCGTGGGGTGCGTTCATGCGGTGGTGTTGGCGGGGTTGGGGTCGAAGGTCATTCGGCCGTGATCTTGCGGTCTTTGATGATGCGGGCCCAACGCTCGCTGTCAGCCGCCACCATGGCGCCAAACTGGGCTGGCGTGTTGGGCGGCGCGGGCACGGCGCCCAGGCGGGCAAAGCGTTCTTGCACCTCAGCCGACTTCAGCGCGGCGTTGATCTCGGCATTCATGCGCGCAGTGACATCGGCAGCCAGGCCCTTGGGCCCGTAAACACCAAACCAGGTGTTGGACACAAAGCCCGGCAAACCCGACTCGGCCATGGTTGGCAACTCGGGCGCCAAGGCCGACCGCGTTTCGCTGGTCACCGCCAAGGCCTTGAGCTTGCCGTCCTTCACATGCGGCATGCCCGACACCACGCTGTCAAACAGCAGGTGCACCTTGCCCGACACCAAATCAGGAATGCTCAGCGCCGTGCCGCGGTAGGGGATGTGGGTGATGAAGACACCGGCCTGGGCCTTGAAGGCCTCGGCGGTGAGGTGCACGATGGTGCCGTTGCCGCTGGAGGCGTAATTGAGTTGCCCAGGCCGGGCCTTGGCGTAGGCCACCAGTTCCCTGACATTGGCCACCGGCAAACTCAGCGGCACCAACACCACATTGGGCGCATTGGCCACGTGGGCAACGGGCGTGAAATCCATGTCCGGGCCCAAGGCCTTGTAGGGCAGGTTGCCGCCCAGGTGCGGCCCTACGGCGTGGGTGCTGCTGGTGGACAGCAGCAAGGTGTTGCCGTCCGGCGCGGCCTTGGCCACTTCGGCGCTGCCCAGCGTGCCGCCCGCACCGGCGCGGTTTTCCACCACCACGGTGGTGCCCAGGCCAAGGCCCAGGCGCTGGGCCAGCGAGCGGGCCAGCAGATCGGTGGCACCGCCGGCCGGGAAGGGCACCACCAGGCGCAGTGTCTTGGGTGCTGTTTGCGCGGCCGCCAGCAGCGGTGCGGCCACCAGGCACAGGGTCACCAGTCGGCGGTTGAGATGGAGTCGAGTCATGGCGCGTGGTGGTCCGGGTGAACAGCAGCCTTGCATTGTGCAGGCTGCACAGGCGAACTTGCCTTGCTCAGAGACCCGGCGGTGCCACCAGGCTGTCGGCCACATAGCGTTTGAGCACCGGTGCTTCGGGGCCTAGGTGAAAGGCCAGGCGCTGCTCGCGCAATTCAGCGTCGAAGGCGGTGAAGCGCTCCAGGCGGCGTTGGTGCTCCACCCAGTTTTCATCGACAAAGTACTCGACATAGCGCCCCGGCACCGCGACGTCGCGAAACAGGCCCCAGCTCAGTGCGCCCTGGCGCAAGCGAGCGCGGCGGGTGCGCTGCATCACGTCCGCAAAGGCTTCGGCTTGCGCAGGGTCGATCTGGTACTCCAGCGTCACCATCACCGGGCCCTCTTCGGCGCCCACTGCACCGGCCGGCTCCGGCACTGCCCCTGTGGGCGTGGGTGTGAAGTCGATGTCGGCGCCGCCCTCAACCGACAGACGCCGGGTGCTGAGCAGCACCACCAGGCCAAAACCAGCTGCCGCCAAAACGGCGCCTTGCACACCGATGAAAGACGCCACTTGCCCCCACAGCAAAGACCCGGCCGCCGCGCCACCCATCAAGGCCATCTGGTAGATCGACATGCCGCGCGCACGCACCCAGTCGGGCATGGCCACTTGCGCGGCCACGGTGAGCGAATTGGCCACTGAAATCCAGGCCATGCCGATCAGCACCATGGCTGGCAGAGCGACCCAGAGCTCCGGCACCAGCACGATCAAGGACGACAACGCGGCGTGGATCAGCGTGCCGGCCAGTACAAACTGATCGCGGTTGAAGCGCTGCCGCCAGCGCGGGAAGTACAGTGCCGCCACGATGGCACCACCGCCCACGCAAGACATCATCACCGTGAAGGTGCCTGCACCACCGCCATGCAGCGTGCGCGCCACCAGCGGCAGCAAGGCCACCAGCGCCGTGCTCTGCAAGAAGAACAGGAAGATGCGCAGCAAGATCACCTTCAAGCGCGGCGACTGCGCGGCATAGCCCAGCCCCACCCGCATGGCGCCGACAAAACGCTCGCCGGGCAGTGCGCTGGTGCGCGGGGCGCTCTTCCAACGCAGGATCAACACAAAGGCCACGGCCGCCAGCAAGGTGTTGAGCACGAACACCACAGCTGGGCTGAAGGCGGCCAGCAAGCCGCCGGCCAGCACCGGCCCGATCACGCGCGACAAGTTCATCGCAATGCCGTTCAGCGACAAGGCTGCTGGAAGATCGGCCCGAGACACGATCTGCGGCACGATGGCCGCAAACACCGGCCAGCGCATGGCCAGGCCGATGCCATTGCTAAAGGTCAGCAACAACAGCCACTGCGCGGTGAGGTGGCCGGTGAGCGACAGCGCCGCCAACACCAAGGCGTTGACGCTGACCCACAGCTGCGTGGCGGCAAAGTAGCGCCGCCGGTCCAGGATGTCGGCCAGTGCACCGCTGGGCAGGCCCAGCAAGAACACCGGCAGCGTGGATGCGGTTTGCACCAGGGCCACCATCACCGGGCTGGTGCTCAGCGACGTCATCAGCCAGGCGGCTGCCACGTCGTTCATCCACATCGTCATGTTGGCGGCCAGCCAGGCCAGCCAGAGGCCGCGAAAGACCGGTTGCTTGAGTGGAGCCAGGGCTGCAGGTGTGGGCATGTGGCTTGGATGAGGCCAGGAAAAGAGAAGGGCCCCAAACGGGGCCCTGGAGCAAAGTGCTCGCAGTCAGTCGGCGTCCTTGAACGCCACTTCTCGCTTTTGCTTGATCGACGGCAGCATCACCACCACGACCATCAGCGTCGCCGCGATCAGCAGGCCTGCTGACAAGGGCCGCGTCATGAAGGTGGTCCAGTCGCCGCGCGACAGCAACAAGGCTCGTCGCAAGTTCTCTTCCATCATCGGGCCCAGGATGAAGCCCAGCAGCAAGGGTGCCGGCTCACAGCCCAATTTGTAGAAGGCATAGCCCACCACCGCAAACAAGGCGCCCATGTAGACATCAAAGGGGCTGTTGTTCAAGGTGTACAAGCCGATCGAGCAGAACACCATGATGGCCGGAAACAGGAAGCGGTAGGGCACCGTGAGCAGCTTGATCCAGATGCCGATGAGCGGCAGGTTCAAGATGATCAACATGGCGTTGCCCACCCACATGCTGGCGATCAGGCCCCAGAACAGCTGTGGGTTGCTGGTCATCACCTGCGGGCCGGGTTGGATACCCTTGATCGTCATCGCGCCCACCATCAGCGCCATCACGGCGTTGGGCGGGATGCCCAGCGTCAGCATGGGGATGAACGAGGTTTGCGCACCGGCGTTGTTGGCACTTTCGGGGCCAGCCACACCACGGATGTTGCCTTGGCCAAAAGGCACCTCGCCGGCTTTCATCGGCACCTTCTTTTCCACCGTATAGGCAGCAAACGAAGCCAGCAGTGCGCCACCGCCAGGCAGCACGCCCAGGATGGAGCCCAAGGCCGTGCCGCGCAGCACGGCTGGCCAAGCTTGCTTAAAGTCGTCCATGGTGGGCCACAGGCCCTTCACATCCTTGGTGAAGACTTCGCGCTTTTCAGCCGGCTGACTCAGGTTGGTGATGATTTCACCAAAGCCAAACACGCCCATCGCGATGGCGACAAAACCAATGCCGTCCGTGAGTTCAGGAATGTCGAAGCTGTAGCGCGGCACACCCGAGATCACGTCGGTATTGATCTGACCCAGCAACAAGCCCAACACGATCATGCAGATGGCCTTGACCAGCGAACCCGAAGCCAACACCACGGCGCCGATCAGGCCCAGCACCATCAGGCTGAAGTACTCGGCCGGGCCGAACTTGAAAGCCAGCTCGGTCAGCGGCGGCGCAAACGCCGCGATGATGATGGTGCCCACGCAGCCCGCAAAAAACGAACCCAGGCCAGCAGCCGCCAAGGCCGCACCCGCCCTGCCCTTGCGTGCCATCTGGTAGCCGTCAATCGCTGTGACCACCGAGCTGGACTCACCCGGCACGTTGATCAGAATGGCGGTGGTGGAGCCACCGTATTGCGCGCCGTAGTAAATGCCGGCCAGCATGATGAGCGCGGGCGTGGCGTCCAGCGCATAGATGCTGGGCAGCAGCATGGCAATCGTGGCCACCGGGCCCAGGCCGGGCAGCACGCCAATCAGCGTGCCCAGCAAGGCGCCACCAAAGGCATAGGCCAGGTTCTGGAAGGTGAGGGCCACCCCAAAACCGAGCATCAGGTTGTTGATGAGTTCCATGGTGCGCGCCTCAGCCGGTGATGAAAGAAGGCCAAAGCGGAATCGTCAGCTTCAGGCCCCAGATGAAGATGAACCAGCTGCCCGCCGTGAGCACAACCGAGTTGATCAGCGCGTCCTTCCAGTGAAACTCGTCACCCGCCAGCGCAGCCACCACCACCAGGATGGGCAGCGCGATGAACATGCCCATGTGCGGCAGCATCCAGCCAAAAATGGCCACCGTGGCGGTGATCATGGTCAGCGGCTTCCAGGCCCAGGGCCCGATCTTGTCGCCACCTTCCACTTCAAAGGTCAGCGCCTTGAACAGGATCATGCCGCCCAAAATGGCCATCAGCACACCCAGGCCAAAGGGGAAATAGGCCGGGCCGGGTCGCGCCGAACTGCCAAAGCTGTAGTTGGTGGCGCCCCAGGCAAAGGCCACACCGACCACGATGAACATGAGTCCGGACCAAAAGTCCTTCTCGCTCTTGATTTTCAAGCTGTGTCTCCTCTGACCACACGGGTGCAGGGGATTCTAGGGAGGCGCAGATGCGGGGCTGCTGTGGTTTCCACGTAAGGCATTGGTGCCTTGCCCGAGCCACTGCCCCCAAAACGCGGGATGGCTCAGCTCATGCCCGGCGTGCTGCGCATCACCTCTTCCAGCGTGGTCAGCCCTTCTGCCACTTTCATCGCGCCAGCCAGGCGCAGCGGCCGCATGCCCTGTTTGACGGCCTCGCGGCGCAGTGCATCGGCGTCCAGGTGGGGGTGGACCAGCGCGCGGGCGCTGTCGTTCATCAGCAGCAGCTCATACAAGCCGGCGCGGCCACGGTAGCCGGTGTTGCGGCACTCCAAGCAGCCCACCGGCTTGTAGGGCCGCACGCCGCCCGACAGGCGCCAGGGCTTGACCATCTCGTCCATGGTCTCGCGCGTGGTGCCTTCGTCGCGCACTTTGCAGCTGGGGCACAGGGTGCGGGTGAGCCGCTGCGCCAGCACGCCGATGACGGTGGCCGCAATCAGGTAGCTGGGCACACCCAGGTCGGCCAGGCGGGTGACCGCACCGACCGCGTCGTTGGTGTGCAAGGTGCTGAAGACCAGATGACCAGTCAGCGCGGCCTGGATGGCCATCTCGGCGGTGGCCAGGTCGCGTATTTCGCCGACCATGATGATGTCGGGGTCCTGCCGCATCAGTGCACGCAGGCCTTCGGCAAAGCCCATGTCGAGCACCGGCTGCACCTGGGTCTGGTTGAAGCTGGGCTCGATCATCTCGATCGGGTCTTCAATGGTGCAGACGTTGACCTCGTCGGTGGCCAATGCCTTCAGCGTGCTGTACAGCGTGGTGGTCTTGCCGCTGCCGGTGGGGCCGGTGACCAGGATGATGCCGTGCGGGCGGGCGATCAGTTCGGCCCAGGCCTTGGACTCGTTCTCGCCAAAGCCCAGCGCGGGCAAGCCCTTGACCACCGTTTCGGGGTCAAAGATGCGCATCACCATCTTTTCGCCGAAGGCGGTGGGCAGTGTCGACAAGCGCATTTCCACTTCGCCGCCAGGTTTGTCACCCACGTCGGGCCGTCGCGTCTTGATGCGGCCGTCCAGCGGGCGGCGCTTTTCCACCACGTCCATGCGGCCCAGCAGCTTGATGCGCGAGGTCATCGCACTCATCACGGTCAGCGGCACCTGGTAAACGGTGTGCAGCACGCCGTCAATGCGAAAGCGGATGGCGCCCATGTCGCGCCGCGGCTCCAGGTGGATATCGCTGGCGCGCTGGTCAAAAGCATAGCCCCAGAGCCAGTCCACCACTTGCACCACACCCTGGTCGTTGGCGTCCAGTGTCTTGGATGTCTTGCCCAGCTCCACCAGTTGTTCAAAGCTGGACGTGGTGGCGTTTTCGCCATTCTTTTGCGCCGCACGCACGCTGCGCGCCAAGGCGTAGAACTCGGTGGTGTAGCGGCGCAGGTCCTCGGGGTTGGCCACCACCAGCTTGACGCTGCGGCGGGTGTGGGCCTCGATTTCAGGAATCCAGGCGGTGTCAAAAGGCTCGGCCGTGGCGATCACCACTTCGGCTGTGCCCACCGTCACGGGCAGGGCATGGCGGCTTTGGGCGTACTGCACGCTCATCACGTCGGCCACCCGGCCCACGTCCACGCGCAAGGGGTCAATCCGCAGATAGGGCAGGCGGCAGCGGCCGGCTAGCCATTCGGTCAGTTGTTCGGTGTCCAGCGCCTGTTGGCTGCCCTTGCGCACCAGGCCAGCGCCGCCCAGGCGCACCAAGGCATGCAGGCTGGAGGCACCGGCGCGAAAGCGTGCCGTGACGCGCGCTGCGTCTTCCGCCGTGATCAGCCCATCTTCGCGCAACCAGCCCAACAGCAAAGGCCATTCCAGGCGGCCCTTGGGCACGGCCGCGGGTGCCTTGGGGCTGTTGGCAACGATCAGGGCGCTCATGGCGTTGTGCGGGTGCTCAGTTAGGGGGCAAGACGGGCGCTTCAGCCGCCGCCGGCTCCACCGGCGCAACGTAAGGGCGCACCATGCGCAACCACTTGCGCGCGGGCAAATTCAGGTGGCCAAACTTCTTTTCAATCACGGCTGCGCGCTGCTCCAGTTCGTCACGTGGCGGAACCACCACAGCACGCCCCGCCACCACCACCGTGTTGCCTTCGCGCGTGGGGCGCAGGCTCCACACCTGGTCGGTGCCAAAAGCAGCCGCAATGCGGGCAATGCTGTCATGGAAGCTGGCGTGGCGACCGAACAAATTGACGCTCATCAACCCGCCTTCTTCCAGCACTGATCGGCAGGCACGGTAAAAGTCCACGTCGTCCAGCACCGGAGCCGCGGCCTCGTGGTCGTACAAGTCCACGTGCAAGAGCCGCACGCTGCCGTGCTGGGCCTGGGCCAGCCAGTCGGCTGCGTCGCCCAGCACCACCTCGGCCTGCTCGGGCAGGTGGAAGCAGGCGGCGTTGACGTCGACCACCTGGCGGTTGATCTCCACCACGGTGGTGCTCATCTTCAGCTGCTTGGCCGTGAAGCGGGTGATGGCCCCGGCACCCAGGCCCAGCTGCACCGCCTGGCCCTGCCCCAGCGCTTCGGACGGCAGCCACAGCAGGCTGGCCAGCATGCGCTGCACGTAGTCGATCTCCACCACCTGCGGCTTGCCGATGCGCATGCCGCCCTGGATCCAGATCGTGCCCAGGTGAAGGTAGCGCACCCCAGCTTCTTCGGACAAGGTCACTTCGGGCAGTTCAACAGCGAGGCGTGCGGGCATGGATCGTTGGATTCAAAGGGTTCATGGAATGGGGCAGATACCGGCCTGTTGGAAGGCGGCGCGCCAAGCCTGCAGTTTGCGGTCAAAAGACCAGCTGGCGTTGGCCGGGCTGGAAGAAGGCAGCTTGACCACGGGCAGCCCCAGCGACTGCACGCGCTGCATCACCTTGGCCGACTCAGCCCCGTTGTGCGCCACCAAACGCAAGCCCGGGGCGATTCTCTTCAAGCTGGACAGATCATTGAACACCGGCTCGCGGATGTCCGCGTCCAGGCTGCCCTGGCGGGTGCAACTGGCGTAGACGTCCCACAGGCCCAACCCGCGCTGGCGAAGCTGGTCCAGTCGGTTGGCGTAGGGCATGGTCGCGAAGTCCAGTTGCCAGATGGCGCCCAGTAAGGGCCAGAACTGGTTACGCGGATGGCCGTAGTACTGCTGAGCCTGCAAAGACGCCACGCCAGGGAAGCTGCCCAGTATGAGCAGGCGGCTGTTCTTGGCGATCACAGGCGCCAGGCCCCGCAGGCGATCGGGCTGACTCACCTGTTTGCAGCCCCGGTGGGCAGGGTCGAATCGCGCGCCGCGGGGTTCACAGCTCCGAGCCGGGGCAGCACACGTTGCGCATTGGCGCTGGTCAGGGCAGCTAGTTCCTGCAGCGTGGTGCCGCGCAGGCTTGCCATCACGGCAGCGATGCGTGGCAATTCGCAGGGCTCGTTGCGCCCCTGGCCGCGCGCCAGGGCGCGCTCGGCCGCGGTGCGGTAAAGCCAGTGGGGCGGGATGTCGGGCGCGTCGGTCTCCAGCACCAGTGCGCTGGCTGGCAAGGTGGCGGCCAGATGGCGCAGCTGCAGCGCGCGCTCGAAGGTCATGGCGCCACCAAAGCCCAGGCAAAAGCCCAGGCCCAGGAAGTGCTCGGCCTGCTGCTGGCTGCCGTTGAAGGCGTGGGCGATGCCGCCCGACACACCCACGCGGCGAAGGCCCTTCAGCAAGCTGTCGGCCGATCGGCGCACATGCAAGATGACGGGCAAGCCTGCTTCGCGGGCCAGCTTCAGTTGCGCCGTGTAAAAGCGCTCTTGGCGCGCCAGGTCCAGCCCCGGCACGAAGTGGTCCAGACCGATCTCACCCACCGCCACCAAACGCGGGTCGTCCCGGCGCTGCTGCAGCGCCTGCTGCAAGCGCTGAAGGTCTTCGTCTTGGGCGCGTTCCAGCCACAAAGGGTGCAGGCCCAGGGCGTAGGTCAGTCCATGCTCATGAGCCAGCTGGCGCACGGTGTCAAAGTGCTCCGCAGCCACGGCCGGCAAGACGATTTGACCCACACCCGCGGCCAAGGCGCGTTGCACCACGGCCGGGCGGTCGGCATCAAACTCGGGTGCGTCCAGATGGCAATGGGTGTCGATCCACATGCAGCGATCATCGCCCAAGCGGGTTGGCGGGAAGCGGCCGTGGCGCCGTGCCGAAGCAAAAGCGCCTTGGCGCTTGCCCTTACCCTTGCACGAGCCAGCCGTCTGGTGGCCCTAGAGGCCGACCCCGTACCAGCCCAGGCCCAGGGTCCAGACCGCCTTGGCACCAGCGACGGACTCGCGGCTGGATGTCAAGTCCAGCCCAAGGCTGTCCTTGAGCAACCACCAGCGGGCCCCCAAGCCCAAGACGGTGCCACCAAAAACATCGCGCTTGCTGTTGGATTGGACTTCGGCCACCAGCAACAGCCGCTCCAGCGGCGTCCACACCACAGCCGCATTGAACAGCGCCGCGCTCTGACCCGAACTGCGGTCGCGTGCCCAGCCGATGTTGCTGTGCACGCTGACGGACTCACTGGTCTTCCAGCTGATCAAGCCCATCAAGGAGTTCCCGCTGGCCTGCCAAGGCGCGCCAGCTGGCTGTTGCCAGGCAGCGCTGAGTTTCAGGCCCCAGTTGACCTCGCCCATCGCGGACTCGACCTTCCAGGCCTCGGGGACCCACTTCAAGGCCAAGCCGGCTTTGGCGCGAACGGAGTCGCGCGGGCGCGGCAGCGTGTAGTCCGCACCCAGTTCGACGCCGGCCGCCACGCCGCAGGCCGGCGCGGTTACCCAGGCTCGCGTCGGGCCTTGGCGTTCAGACCAGGACTCAACTTGGCAGGTGCCAAGCTCGGCCACACCGGCGTCGTCGGTGAGCAAAGGGCGCCCGGCAAAGGCATCTTGCGCGGCCCAAAGGCCGGCCAGGGTCAGAAATGGGGCCAAACGCATTGCAGATTCCTGATCAGGTGGTCGTGGAATTCAAAGCCAGCTATCGGCAGGTGCACAGTCAAACCTGAGCGCGAGCTGCCGCGAGTCTGCCACCCGTGCGAAGGGCCGCAGGCTGCAAGGCACACGCCAACGTGATACCGTGCCACTGCCCTGCCCCGGCACGCCCTTGAGCGAATGATGAAGGCACCGTTGTACAGCCGCTCGCCCCGACGTGGACCGCCTCCGCCGCAACCGGAGATGCGGGGCCAGCCTACACCTGCCGGCGGGGCCACCGAGCCAACATCGCAAACCCGCATCAAGTCAGCCTGGTTGCGCAACCAGACGTTGGCCACCTGGTGCCTGGCCGCCGTCATCTTGCTCAGCGTCGTCATGCTGTCCTTGGTGCAGTGGCGCCAGGGCCGCGGCGCCATCACGCAAGCCGACATCGACGCGGCAGTGCGCGAGTCACTTGAAAAGGAGCCGCTGCCCTCGGCAGCCGCCAAGGCCTTTGATGCCATCCTGCCGTCCGTTGTGCGGGTCATCGGCCTGATGGACGACAACGACGAAGGCGAAGACAAGCCCGAACAGCGTGCCATGGAGCGCAGCTTGGGCACCGGCGTGGTCATCATCGACAACGGCACCATTCTGACCAACCTGCACGTGGTGTGGGGCGCCAAGAAGATACGGGTGCGCTTTGCCAATGGCCACGAAAGCGAGGCGGTGATGATGGGCACGCAACCCGAAAACGACCTGGCCGTGCTGAAAGCCCTGAGCCTGCCCGACGACCTGGAGGCGGCCACCATGCGCTCCACCGGCGACCTCAAACCCGGCGACCATGTGATTGCCGTCGGGCATCCGTTTGGCATTGGCCCCAGCGTGAGTTATGGCGTCGTGTCAGGCTTGAAGCGGGCCTTTCGCTCGCCCGATGGCGGCATCACCTTGAACAACCTGATCCAGTTTGACGCCGCCGCCAACCCGGGCAACAGCGGCGGGCCGCTGGTCACCATGGACGGCCAGGTGGTGGGCATCGTCACCGCCATCCTCAACCCCAGCGAGCAACGCACCTTCATCGGCATCGGCTTTGCGGTGCCCATTGAAAACGCCGCCTCCGCCGCTGGCATGGCGCCGTTCTGACCCGCTCTGCGAAGCCCCACCCGTTCTGAAGGACCCCATCACCATGCAGGAAAACGCCCCCAACACCGCCGAGCTGATGGAACGCATCCTCTACGAGGTCAAGCGTGTCGTCGTCGGCCAAGATCGTTTCCTGGAGCGCGTGCTGGTGGCCATGCTGGCGCAAGGCCACCTGTTGGTGGAAGGGGTGCCTGGCCTGGCCAAAACGCTCACCGTCAAGACCTTGGCGCGCACCGTGCGCGGCAGCTTCAAGCGCATCCAGTTCACACCCGATCTGGTGCCGGCCGATCTGGTGGGCACCCGCATCTACAACCAGAAGACCGGCGAGTTTGGCACCAGCTTGGGGCCGGTGTTTGCCAACCTCTTGCTGGCCGACGAAATCAACCGCGCACCGGCCAAAGTGCAAAGCGCCTTGCTCGAAGTGATGCAAGAACGCCAGGTCACGATTGCCGGCGAAACCCACAAGGTGCCCGACCCCTTTGTGGTGATGGCCACGCAAAACCCGATCGAGACCGAGGGCACCTACCCTCTACCCGAAGCCCAAGTGGACCGCTTCATGATGAAAGTGCTGGTGGACTACCCCAGCGAAGAAGAAGAGTTTGTCATCGCGCAGCGTGTGACTGGTGAGCCTGTGGACGTGGGCGCGGTGGCCGACACGTTCCAACTGGCAGCACTGCAACGCGAATGCCGCGCCGTGTTTTGCGACCCGGCGCTGATCCAATACGCCGTGAAACTGGTCGGCGCCACACGCCGCCCGGCGCAGTACGACATGGCCGACGCCGCCAAGTACATCACCTATGGCGCCAGCCCACGCGCCACCATCGGCATGATCGAAGGTGGCAAGGCGCTGGCGCTACTGCGCGGCCGCCGCTATGTGTTGCCCGAAGACGTCACCGACCTGGTGCCCGACGTGCTGCGCCACCGCCTGGTGCTGAGCTACGAAGCGCTGGCCGAGGGCATCAGCGCCGAGGCATTGATCGAACGGGTGCTGAAGAAGATTCCCGCACCCGACAAGCCGCTGCAGCACGCTGCCAGCTGAAGCCGCCTGCCCCACGGTCCGTCGCCCCCAACGTCGCTACGCCATGCACGCCGCCGTACCCGCCGACACCCTGCTCCGACGCCTGGAGTGGACGGTGATCCGCCGCCTGGACGGCCTGCTGCAAGGCGACTACCGCACGCTGTTTCGCGGCGGCGGTGTGGACCTGGCCGACCTGCGTGAATACCAGCACCACGACGACGTGCGCCACATCGACTGGAACGTCACCGCGCGTTTGCAAACGCCTTATGTGCGGCAGTTTCTGGAAGACCGCGACCTCACAGCCTGGTTTTTGCTGGACCTGTCGGGCAGTGTCGACTTCGGTTCGGCCGACACCACCAAGCTGCAGGTGTCCACCGGCTTTGTGGCCACGCTGGCTCGCGTCATCACCCGCCACGGCAACCGCGTGGGCGCGGTGCTGTACGGCCAACGTGTAGACGCCGTGTTGCCGCCCAAGACCTCCCGCACGCATGTGCTGGATCTGTTGCAGCGCATGAGCAAGCCACGCCCTAAACCCCTGACCACGAAGGCCGCGCCACCGCCCTCTGGCGGCACGTCGCTGCTGGAGTTGCTGCGCACGGCCGACGGCGTGATGACGCGGCGCAGCCTGGTTTTTGTGGTCAGCGACTTCATCAGCCAACCCGGTTGGCAAGACGCACTGGCCCGCCTGTCCCGGCGGCACGAGGTGGTGGCCGTGCGCCTGTGGGACCCGATGGAAATGGCACTGCCCGACGTGGGCCTGGTCACGGTGGAAGACGCCGAGACCGGCGAGCAACTGTTCATCGACGCTTCCGACCCGGCCTTTCGTGAGCGCTATGCAGCGATTGCCGCAACCCAGGAAGCAGAACTGATGGACGGCCTGGCCCGCTCGGGCGCCGATGTGGTGGAGCTGGCCACCGACGACGACCTGCTGCAGGCGCTGCTGCGCTTGTCGGATCTTCGCCGTCAGCGTGCACGCCTGAAGTCGCCGCGCCGTGCGCCGGCCACCTTGCAACGGGCTGCGGCGCTGAACGCGCAGCCCGCCTCAACCAACAGCCCGAGGCAAGCATGAAGTTCATCTGGCCGTCCATGCTCTGGCTGCTGGCCTTGTTGCCACTGCTGGTGCTGCTTTACCTGTGGCTGCTGCGCAAGAAGCGCAAGACCACGGTTCGCCTGGCCAGCGTGCAGGTGGCCAAACTGGCGCTGGGCAGCGGCCCGGGCTGGCGCCGCCATGTGCCGCCAGCCCTGATGCTGCTGGCGGTAGCCGCCGGCTTGTTCGCGGTGGCGCGCCCCACAGCCACCATCACCCTGCCCTTGTCCGAGCGCACCATCATGCTGGCCATGGACGTGTCGGGCAGCATGCGCGCCGAAGACGTCAAGCCCAATCGCCTGGTGGCCTCGCAAGAGGCAGCCAAGAGCTTTGTCAACAACCTGCCGCGCGAAGTCAAGGTGGGCGTGGTTTCCTTCGCCGGCACCGCCGCTGTGGTGCAGGCACCCACCACCAGCCGCGACGACGTGATTGCCGCGATCGACCGCTTTCAACTGCAACGCGGCACCGCCACCGGCAGCGGCATCATCCTGAGCCTGGCCACGCTGTTTCCTGACCACGGCATTGAAATCCAGCATGTCACCGGGCAACGCAACTTCCCCGGCGGCAGCGGCAAAGACAAGGACATCAAGAAGCCCGACAAACCGGCCTTTACACCAGTACCGCCGGGCTCCTACAACTCAGCCGCGGTGATCATGCTCACCGACGGCCAGCGCACCACCGGGCCCGACCCGCTCGAAGCCGCCAAGATGGCGGCCGAACGTGGCATCCGCGTTTACACCGTGGGCATCGGCACCACCAGCGGCGAGACCATCGGCTTTGAAGGCTGGAGCATGCGCGTGCGGCTGGACGAAGAAACGCTGAAGAACATCAGCGTGCTGACGCATGGCGAATACTTTTACGCGGGCACCGCCGAAGACCTGAAAAAGGTCTACGAAGGGCTGTCTTCACGGATGGTGGTGGAGCGCAAGGAAACCGAAGTCAGCGCCATTTTTGCAGCACTGGGCGCGCTGCTGTCGGTGTTGGCGGCCGGGCTTTCGGTGTGGTGGTTTGGCCGCGTGGCTTGACCCTTGCCCGCGCGGCAGCCTTGTCTTCGGCCGGCAGCTCGGGCACCGGCAACACACCTTGCACCGAGCGGCTGCGCGTGGCGGCCGCCGCGGCGCGCCAGTCCTGCCCCAGAAACATCGCGCGTTCCGCGCGGCGTCGGCGGGTCAGCCCGGCCAGTGGCTGCAACACGCCATTCACCCTGGCCTTGTCCCAGGCCAGAAACTGGTCTGCTGCGGCCGCCACGTCGCCGGCATTGAGTTTTCGGAGCAGCGTTGAAGCTGCCAGGTTGGCCGCGCCGATGTTGAAGACCAAGGCGATCAAGGCACCAAACTGCGCATCGCTGGGCGTGCCCTTGACCAGGCTGCTGACCGACGCTGCGCGCGGAATCAGGTCAGCTCGCAGCAAGGTTTCAGCCTGTTCGCGGGTGATGCCACCGGGATAGAGAACGCGGGCGCGAAAGCGGTTTTCAGCGCCTTTGAGCTGCTGGCCGCCATCGACGATGGCGTGGCCCCAGCCGATCGTCCAAACCCCGGCCGGGCACAGGTAGGCGTCGATCTTGACGGTGCTGGGGTCGCCGTCGGGGATGCCTTCGAAACTCTTGATCAGTTCAACGGCTTCTTGCGGCACATTGCGCAGGGCTGGGGGCATGGAGGGCTCCGGTGTTCACCGCCCAAGGGCGGCGGTCGGTGCAGTGTCCAACGACTGCCACCAGCCTTCCATCCCCTGTTCGTCAAGCTGGTACCAGGCGCAGCACCCGGGCGGCAGCGCCGTCGGTCAGCAGATAAATCCAGCCATCAGGCCCTTGGCGCACATCTCGGATGCGCTGCTTCAAGTCTTCCAGCAAGCGCTGCTCGGCCACCACGCGGTCGCCCTCCAAGGTCAAGCGGATCAGCACCTGCCCGCGCAGGGTGCCCATCAAGAGGCTGCCCTTCCAGCCCGGGTAACGCTCGCTGGTCACAAAGGCCAGGCCACTGGGCGCCACCGAGGTGGGCACCCAATGCCGCAGCGGCTGCTCGAAGCCCGGCTTGGGGCCTTCTTCGCCGATGCGCGTGCCCGTGCCGTAGTTGCGGCCATAGGTCACCAGCGGCCAGCCGTAGTTGAGGCCAGCCTGCACGCGGTTGATCTCATCACCGCCCTGCGGGCCATGCTCGCTGGCCCACAACTCACCGCTGGCTGGGTGCAGCGCAGCACCCTGGATGTTGCGGTGCCCCAGGCTGAAGACCTCCGGCGCGGCACCCTCACGGCCCACCCAGGGGTTGTCGGCCGGCGCCTGGCCGTCCACCGTGATGCGCACCACCTTGCCGATGTGGTTGGCGGGGTTCTGCGCGTCTTCCTTGCCACTGAAGCGGTCGCCCAGGCCCACCAGCAGGTGGCCCGTGCGGTCAAACACGATGCGGCTGCCGCAGTGGTGGCTGCTTTTCATCTTGGGGCGCTGGCTGAAGATGGTGCGCACCTCTTGCAGCTGCTGGCCCACCAGGCGCGCCCTGCCCACCGCGGTGCTGTTGCCACCGTCACTCGGCTCGGCAAAGGTGAAGAAGATGCGCTGGTTGTTGGCAAAGTCTGGGTCGGGCACCACGTCCAGCAAACCACACTGGCCGGTGGCGGCCACCGCAGGCATGCCTGGCAGTGGTGCGGACAGGCGGCCGTCGCTTTGCGCGATGCGCAAGGTGCCCGCCTTTTCAGTGATGAGCATGCGCCCGTCGGGCAAGAAGGCGACGGCCCAGGGGTTGTCCAAGCCTTCGACCACGGGCACTGTGCGCAGTGTTTGCGCACTGGCAAGTCCCATGGAGCCCGCGCACAGGGAGGCCAGCAAACCAGCCAAGCAAGCAGAAAGTCTGTTCATGGCGCCCAGCATGCCCGCAAACGCCCCGCCCTGCCAGCGCTGGGGCCTTGCACCATGGCTGGGCTTGCTAGCGAGGTAGGTACGGACTTGGGTTCAGTGGCGAGCGAGCTTTCTACTCCAAGCAGCACCCATTCCAGCTCCATCGATCCAGCCGCCTGCGCTGCGCTCACCGCAACAGCAGGTAGTACTGCAGGCCGCTGGCCTGTGGCAGCTTGCTGCCGGTCTGCACCACCATCACCTTGCGGTCATCCGCCGCGTGATAGATCGCCAGCCCGTAACTCTGGGCCCCGCCGACGGTAGGCAGCGCAACGTCGTTGGCCGCAAACAGCAGCGAGCCGGTGTAACGCTTGTAGGCTGCAGGGTATTCCGTCGGCAGTTGGCTGTAGTAGTAGCCGGTGGTCGCGTTCTGCAATCCCACCAGTTCACCAGCGCTTGCGGAGTGGCTCAGCGAGAACATTGCAGCGCCCAGCGTGCCCCCATAACGCAGGTCGGAAGTGCGGAAGTAGTTGCCCGATGCCGTGAACAGCAGGCTCTGATCGGCCGACAACCAAAGCGGGTTGCCCATGCTGTAGTCACCGTGGTAGGGCGAGTCAGAGGCTGAACCCAGCGTGCCGGTGCTGGGCTCGATGGTGGTGGCGTAGACGTCCTGGGGCGACAGGCCCTCCGACTGTGTAAACAGCTTGCCCACCGTCTCGCCCAGCAGTGCGCGCGTGGTGCCGTAGATCGAGGCGAAGCTGCCGCCGGAGGTAACCGTCGCGCCGGTGCGGCCATTGATCACGGTGATGCCAGGCGTCACCCACTGGCCATTGGTCTGTCCGACCAGGATCAACAGGCCGCTGTTGGTCACGGGGGCGTCGCTCTGCGAGCCGCCGGTGGCGCTGGTGCGCAGGACGCTGACGGTCACCAGGTCCACCAACGTGATGCTGCCTTCGTGCAGCACAGCCGCCAACCGGCCATCGGCACTGAGGTTCAGTGCCTTCGCGCCGGTCGGCAGCGCCAGCCCCACATCGGTGGCGTTGGCCGGGTCCACCACATGCAGCGTGTTCGGATTGGTGGCCACGATGACCGCCTTGCCCTGACTCTGGCTGTAGCCCATCAGCAGCGGCTTGTAGGCCAGCGGGACCGTGCCCGAGGTGGCCGACAGCGCGACGATCGTGACCCCAGTGATCGCACTCACCGGCCCATCGCTGACGGTGACCGTGGCGTAGTAGGTTCCGGCTACGTCGGGCGTGAAGTTCAAAACGGCCTGGTTGGGCGAGGCGATCGTCGCCACCGAGCCGCTGGGGCGTGAGTCGATAGCCCAGCTGAAGCCAAGCGCGTTTCCGCTGGTGGTGGTGCTGGCCGCAGCTGAAGCCGTCACACCGCCACCCAGCAGCGTGAGCAGCTGGCTGCGATCGACCGCAGCGACCGGCGGGTAGCTGCCCACATAGACCGTGAGCGCCTGGGTCGCCACCAGGCCGGCGCCGTTGCGTACCGTGAGCGTGGCGTCGTAGCGGCCGTTCACGTCGGGCGTGAAGCTCGTATCGGCGCTGGTCGGCGAAATGAAAGCAGCTTGGCTGCCGATGGGCCGCACCACCATTGCCCATGCGTACTGCAGCACATTGCCAGACGGGTCGTAGCTAGCGCTGCCGCGCAGCCTGACTTGGCCACCGACAGCGCCGGCAAAGCTCGGCCCGTTGACATTGGCCACCGGTGCCACGCTGCCACTGACCACCGCCGTCGGTCCGAGGACCACGTTGACCAGTGTGCGGTGAAAGCCCTGTGTGCCACTGGCAGGGTCCAGCAGCGTGTACTGCACGGTGTAGAGCCCGGGCACGTCGGGCACAAAGCTCACCGCAGTGGCCGAGGTGCTGGTCAGCTGCGCAACGTTGCTGCCAGCCGGCTTGCCCTGCAACACCCAAGTGCCAGTGGTACCGGCGCCTGGGGTCAGGCTGGCCGCACCATCAAGCGCCACCAGATAGCCCACCGCAGCGCTCAGTGTGCTGCTGGTACCAACTGCGCTCACGCTGGTCGAGACCACGATGGTGGGCGTGGTGCTCTGGGCGTTGAAGTTGAAAACCACGTCGGCGTACACGCCCGAGGGGTTGGTTCCGCGGGCACGCACCTGATACGTTCCCGCCAAGTCCGGCCGGAATTGCGCCGTCAGCCCGCCGCCAGCCACCGCGACCGTGCTTCCTACCGGGGCAGACAACAGGCTCCACGTGATGCCGACGGTGCCGCCAGAGGGGTCCGTGGAGCCGGTGGCGTCGAGCACGACGCCAGAACCCACCGCCACGGTCTGGGTTGGCCGGGTTGTCGACGGACCAGTGAAGGTGACATTGCTGATCACGGTGATGGCCGGCGGCGCGCTGGCCACATTGACATCGAGCACCGCGCTGGCCGTAGCGCCGCCGTTGGCAGTGATGCGCACGGTCAGCGCGTAAGCACCAGGTACATCGGGCACAAAGCTCGCAAGCGCGTTGCTGGGGTTGCTGATCGTCGCGGCGCTGCCGGTCGGCTTCGTGCTCACGCTCCATTGATAGGCGGCAATCCCGCCCGTGGCAGTGCTGGTGCCGGCATCGAGCGTGAGCGAGCTGCCCACCGCCGTTTGCAGCACAGGGCTGCTGCTGCTGTTGACAGCCAGCGCGGTGGCGCGGATCACCGCCTCGGCCGCCTGGGCCGGGGGCTCGCTCGAGCCACCGCCTCCGCCACATGCAGCCACAACCCCAGCGGCCACGAACGCGGCCATGCACTTCAGCAGACGATTCATTCATTCCCCCTGTAGGGCGGCAGCGTCAGTGAGCCTGACCGTTAGCACCGTGCCGAGATCATTCTAAGCCGCACCGCGACTCGAGTCGGGTTTGCTCACCGCCAGAGCCCCCAGCGTCTAGCACGCACTCGCGCCACCTGCTGGCTGGAAGCACTGGTCGTGTGTCTGCGTTTCCAGCAGACCTTGGGAGCCCTTCGCCCTGGCCTTGTCGTCGAGCAAACACTCCAGCCTGTTGAAGCGCTCGTCGGACGCGCAGGCAGTCGCGTTTGCCGCCGCGGTTGTCGTAGCCATTCGACGACGCTGACACCCACCAACATGCGCCACGAGCACGGTGCTAGCCCACGGGTTGCTCTGCCAGCCAGTGGGCTCGGCGGCAGCACAGGCGGTAGGGCCAACAACTCCAACCCAGCCGGCCCAGCGCAGCGATTCGGCGCAAAGCCCTGGCCTGCGCAGCTGGCACCCAGCCCTTCACGACTTCAGTCCTTACAGGCGCCCTACACTGCAGCGCACCCCCCAGGAAGACAGCCATGACCAGCCTCGAACTTCGTTCCATCATCAAATCCAGCGGCATGCTTGAGCTGTCCCTGCTGGACGTGCAAGTGTCTGAGCCCGGACCACAGGAAGTGCTGGTTCGGCTGGAAGCCGCCCCGCTCAACCCGTCGGACCTGGGCTTGCTGTTTGGCCCTGCCGATTTGAAACAGGCCACCCAAAGCGGCACCACAGCCCGACCCGTGGTGACCGCACCCGTACCGGCCGCCGCGATGAAGGCCATGGTCGGCCGCATGGACGAGTCATTGGCAGTAGGCAACGAAGGCGCAGGCTTGGTGGTGGCTGCGGGTTCGTCACCGGCCGCGCAGGCCTTGCTGGGCCGCCGTGTGGCCATGCTGGGCGGCGCCATGTATGCACAGCACCGCTGCATTGCCGTTGAACAGTGCCTGCCTTTGCCCGCCGACGCCAGCGCAGCCGACGGCGCGTCTTGTTTTGTCAACCCGCTGACGGCGCTGGGCATGGTGCACACCATGCGCCATGAGGGGCACCAAGCCTTGGTGCACACGGCAGCGGCTTCCAACTTGGGGCAGATGCTGCACCGCATCTGCGCCCAGGACGGCGTGCCGCTGGTCAACATCGTGCGCAAGGCCGAGCAGGTGGCGCTGCTGCGCGCCTTGGGCGCCCAGCATGTGTGCAACACCGAGTCACCCAGCTTCATGGAAGATTTGACCGCGGCGCTGGTGGCCACCGGCGCCACGCTGGCCTTTGACGCCACCGGCGGCGGCCGCCTGGCAGGGCAGATCCTGTCGTGCATGGAAGCCGCCATCAACCGCAGCGCCAAGGTCTACAGCCGTTATGGCTCCAACACTTTGAAGCAGGTCTACATCTATGGCGGCCTGGACACCGGCCCCACCGAATTCGTCCGCAACTTCGGCATGACCTGGGGTATGGGCGGTTGGCTGCTGTTTCCCTTCTTGCAGAAACTGCAGGCTGCTGAAGTGCAAGCGCTGAAAAACCGTGTGGCTGCTGAACTGAAGACCACCTTCAAGAGCCACTACGCGGGTGAACTGTCGCTGCGGCAGGCACTGCAGCTGGACAAGATTGCGCTGTACGGGCCGCGCAACACGGGTGGCAAGTACCTGATCAATCCCAGTCTGGACTGAAGTGGAGGCGCAAGCGGTTCACACCGCAGCCTCCACCACCATCTGGACCCGCTGGCGTCCGTTCCACTCATCCAGGTTGATGCGGTAAGCCAACCTCACCGTGGAGGCCAGCGGTTCGACGTGGCTGAACCAAATGGCGTCGCGCTCCTGGCCGGCGTGGCGCAACCGCAGCTTCAGGTGTTTTTCGCCCACCAGCCGCTGCTGCAGCACCTGCACCTCGTCGCAAAAGACTGGGGCCTCAAAGCCTTGTCCCCAGACCTGGGCGTCGAGCAAGGCCACGGTTTGAGGGTTGAACCACTCCACAGCCAGCGGGCCGTCGGTGCGCAATGTGCGCGTCAGCGTGGCCTGGTCCAGCCACTCGCTGGCCACCGTGCGCAACGCAGCGGCAAAGCGATCTACATCCGCGTCGCCCAGCGTGCAGCCGGCCGCCATGGCGTGGCCACCAAAGCGCAGCAGCAGGCCGGGCTCGCGTTTGGCCACCAGGTCCAGCGCGTCACGCAGGTGAAAGCCGGGAATGCTGCGGCCCGAGCCCTTGAGCTGGCCATTGGCACCGCGCGCAAAAACAAAGGTAGGGCGGTGCAGGCGGTCTTTGACGCGGCCGGCGACGATGCCCACCACGCCTTCGTGAAAGGTCTCGTCAAACAGCGACACCGCCGAAGGCGCGGTGGCCTCGTCGGGCATCAGCAGTTCCAGCGCCCGCTCGGCCAGTTCGCGCATGCCGGCTTCGACTTCGCGCCGCTCGCGGTTGATGGCGTCAAGCTGCGCGGCCAGCTCGGCAGCGCGTGCGGGGTCGTCGGTGCACAGGCATTCGATGCCCAGCGTCATGTCCGACAAGCGGCCCGCAGCGTTGATGCGCGGCCCCAGCGCAAAGCCGAAGTCAAAGCCCGCGGCGCGTGCGGGCTCGCGCCCGGCGGCGGCAAACAAGGCCTGCAGGCCGGGCTGCATGCGGCCGGCACGCACGCGCTTGAGGCCCTGGGCCACCAGCCGCCGGTTGTTGGCGTCGAGCTTGACCACGTCGGCCACGGTGCCCAGTGCCACCAGGTCCAGCAGGGTGTCGAGCTTGGGCTGCTGACCGCCGTCAAAGGCGCCGCGTTGGCGCAGCTCAGCACGTGTGGCCAGCAGCACGTAGAACATCACGCCCACACCAGCGATGGCTTTGCTCTCGAAGTTGCAGTCGGGCTGGTTCGGGTTGACGATGACGGTCGCGTCAGGCAACGTGACCAGGCCGTCGCTGATGGCCGGCAGGTGATGGTCGGTGACCAGCACCTGCAGACCCAAGCCACGGGCATGGGCCACACCGGCGTGGCTGGCAATGCCGTTGTCCACCGTCACCAGCACCTGCGGTGCGTGCGCCATGGCCAGATCGACGATGGCCGGCGTCAGGCCATAACCGTGGATGGCGCGGTCAGGCACCACGTAGTGCAGCTTGGCCTTGGCGGCACCCAGCAGCGCCAAGCCGCGCAGGGCCACGGCACAAGCGGTGGCGCCGTCGCAGTCGTAGTCGGCCACGATGCACAGGTGGTGACCGGCCTGGATGGCGTCGGCCAGCAGACGGCCAGCTTCAGCCGCGCCTTTCATCGTGCTGGGCGGCAACAGCAGCGCCAGGCTGTCGTCCAGATCCGCCGCATGGCGCACCCCGCGTGATGCCAGCAGGCGCGCCAGCAAGGGGTGCACTCCCGCCTGCTCCAGCACAAAGCTGACCCGGGGCGGAACCTCTCGGGTTTGCAGGATCACAAGCTCTCCAGAAGGGGCCGCCAGTCGGGGCCCGACAAGCGCGTTCGCAAGCGTTGAAAAAAACCTTGAGGCTGCATCACCCAGCTCTGGCTGGAACGTTCGCCGCACAGGGTCAAGCGCACCGCTTCGCCGGCACGAGCCCGGGTCAGCGCTTCAGAAATCGGGCCAGCATCCAGGCTGTCCCAGGCTTTGCACCAGGCCGCCCAGTCGTCGTTCAGTGCGCTGTGGCGCAGCCGGTCATCCACTGTCACGTCTTCGCCACCCCGTGCCTGCGGGCGGCCACAGCCGCTGAGCCAAAAGCTGTTCACCGGCAGCAGGCCCTGGGCTTGGCGTTGATCGTTCAGCGGGTGGGTGTAGAGCTGCATTTGCACCTCGCTTTGCAGGCGGCGAACGCGGCGCACTGCGGGGTCATTGCCCAGCCAGCGGTCCACGTTGCGGCCGATCACGCGGTCCAGCGAAGCGCAGGGCAAGTCGGCGAGGTTGTCGTCGGAAAGGTACCAGCGTGACGCGCAGCCGTAGGCCAGCCGGTAGCCGTCAGACTCCAACAGGTCGCGGATGGCGTCGAAGAAGGCACGCGAGCTGGTCTCGTCCAGCATCAAGCCCGCCGGGTCGACCAGGCTGATTTGCTCGGTGCCCAAATGCCAGTGCACGGGCGTCAGCAGCCCCCAGGCGCCAGAGCCGACGTCCACACCATCGGCAACGGCTAAACGGGCGGCCCAGGGCCAGCGACCGTCTGCGCCAGTCCACGCCCAGGCGCGGGCCAGCGCGCGTTCATGTGGGGTCGACAGGCTCCATTCGTTGCCAT
Source organism: Betaproteobacteria bacterium (assembly GCA_043743835.1). Lineage (GTDB taxonomy): Bacteria > Pseudomonadota > Gammaproteobacteria > Burkholderiales > Burkholderiaceae_C > Rubrivivax. The sequence goes on along the minus strand of JAYTVT010000064.1, from coordinate 1,461 downwards.
CGTCGCGGCCAGCATCGGTCAACGCTGCCAACAGCGTTGTCAGTTGTGGCAAGGCCATGCCCTTTGTCGCGGCACGTCCGGCTTCGGACAAAGGCGCGGCAAAGGGAATCATCAGGTGCATAGGAGCATTATCCGCAGGCCAGCCCGGCAAGCTGCGGACGGCCAGCCGCAAACCCTCCGGTAGCATCAGTGGCCCATGGCAAGCTGCGATCAAGCTCTGCGCAGCGGACGGCACTCAACAGCGCCACCGAACCCGGACAACTCCCCCACTTCATGAACCTCCCATTTGAATGGCAGATCGGCTGGCGCTACACCCGCGCCGGGCGCAGTGGCCGGCGCAATGGCTTCATCTCTTTCATCAGCGGTGTGTCCATGCTGGGCATAGGGTTGGGCGTAGCGGCGCTGATCATCGTGCTGAGCGTGATGAACGGCTTTCAGAAAGAGGTGCGCGACCGCATGCTCAGCGTGATTGCCCACGTTGAAGTGCGTGACGCCACCGGTGGCGCACTGCCCGACTGGCGCCAGACCGCCGACGCCGCACGGCAGAACCCACGCGTGATCGGTGCTGCACCTTTCGTGGTGGCACAGGCCCTGGTGGGTCGGGGCGACGAGCTGCGTGGCGCCATCGTGCGTGGTGTCGACCCGGCGTTTGAAGGCCAGGTCACGGAACTGGCCCGCACCCAAAGCAAGCTGATAGCGCAGCTGAAGGGCGGCGAGTGGAACATCGTGATGGGCATTGAGCTGGCCCGGCTGGTGGGTGCCCGCGTGGGCGACAAAGTCACCATCGTGGCGCCAGGCGGCCAGGTCACCCCCGCCGGCGTGGTGCCCAGGCTCAAGCAGTTCAATCTGGTGGGCGTGTTTGAAGCCGGCCACTACGAGTACGACAGCGGCCTGGCGCTGATCCATGTGGACGACGCAGCACGCCTGTTCCGCGTGGAAGGCCCTACTGGCGTACAGCTGAAACTGAGCGACGTGCACGACGCGCGCCGCGCCGGTCAAGAACTGCAGCAGAAGCTAGGCCCCAACGTCTTTGTGCGCGACTGGACCCGCACCAACGCCAACTGGTTTGACGCGGTGCAGATCGAAAAGCGGCTGATGTTCATCATCCTGACGCTGATCGTCGCGGTGGCCGCCTTCAACCTGGTCAGCACGCTGGTGATGACGGTGACCGACAAGCGGGCCGACATCGCGATCCTGCGCACCCTGGGCGCGAGCCCGGCCAGCATCATGGGCATCTTCGTGGTGCAGGGCGCCATGGTCGGGCTGATCGGCACCCTGGCCGGACTGGCGCTGGGCCTGGGGCTGGCGCTGAACATCGACGTCATCGTGCCGGCGCTGGAGCAGGCGCTGGGCGCGACCTTCCTGCCGCGCGACATCTACCTGATCAGCCGCATGCCGAGTGAGCCGCAGAGTGGCGATATCGTGCCGATCGCGTTGATCGCCCTGGTGCTGGCATTCCTG
>JAYTVT010000063.1:0-16875 GCA_043743835.1 Betaproteobacteria bacterium | reverse complement strand
GCGGATCGCCAGCAAGACTTCCTTGCGCGACGCCTTGGGCGGTACTTCAAGCACTTCCTTGCGCGCGACCCACCACCAGGCGACGGTGATCCCTACGGCGATCATCAGCCCCGGAACAATGGCGGCCATGAACAGCTTGGTGATCGACAGGCCGCCGATCACGCCGAACAGAATCAGGTTGGGTGACGGCGGCACCATCGGCCCGATGATGCTGCCCGAGGCGATCAGGCCCGCCGATTTCGCCGGGTTGTAGCCGGACTTGACCATCATCGGGAAGAGCAGCGCCGACATCGCCGCCGCGTCGGCTGCCGCCGAGCCGGACAGGGACGCCAGGATGCAGGCGGCGAGGATGGTGACGTAACCGAGACCGCCGCGGATATGCCCGACCAGGGTCATGGCGACGTTGATGATGCGCTTGGACAGACCGCCGGCGTTCATCGTCGCGCCAGCCAGCATGAAGAACGGAATGGCCATCAGCGGGAAGCTGTCGGCGCCGTTGATCAGGTTCTGCGCCAGGATCTGGGTGTCCATCATGTCCAGGTGCCACATCAGCGCGGCGCCACTGACCAGCAGGGCGTAAGCGATGGGCATGCCCAGCGCCATGGCGCCGAGCAGCGAGCCGAGGAAGACAAGGATGGTCATCGTGCGGCTCCCGTGCCGTTGCGCGGCGTGTGCTCTTCGACGTGGGCCAGGTCTTCGGACTCTTGCACCATCACCAGTTCATCGTCGCGCATGCGCCCGGTCAACGTGCGCCACATTTCGGCCAGCAGCAGCAGCATGGCGGGCACCGCAAACACCACGCCGGAGAGGTACACGATGGCCATCGGCGCACCAGTGACCGGCGCCTCGACGTCCCAGTTGATGCGTGATTGCGCCAGGCTGCCCTGAAAGATCATCACCGTCACGCCCAGCATCAGCACCTGGCTGGCCAGCATGCAGAGGGTCTTGCCCTTGCGGCCCAGGCGGCCGACCAGCATGTCGGTGCCCAGGTGGCCGTGTTCGCGCAGTGCGACGAGCGCGCCGAGGAAGGTCATCCACACAAAAAGCCAGCGCGAGAGTTCTTCGCTGACGGCGATGCCTGAGTTGAAGGCATAGCGCAGCACGACGTTGCCAAAGACCATCACCACCATGAGGGCCAGGCAGATCGCGATCAGCAGCTCCAGCAGCTTGGTGAAACGGTCCAGGGCCGAGGGCGGGTTTGAGCTCACCGTTGTCTCCAGGCACCCGAATCTGGATGCAGGAACGAATAATGTACGAACCAGTTAGTTCTCAAATCAGTGATAACCCTGATCGCCCTGAACCGGCCGCGCGGCCCTACTTGCGCACGAAGCGCACCACCATCTCGATGATGCTGTCGCGGCGCGCGATGAGGGCCGCCGATGTCTCGAGGTCGCGCTGGAAGATCAGCGCGAAGGTGTGGCGGTTGGCGACGTTGAAGACGCTCAGCGCGCTGATCGACATGTGCAGGTCGACCATGTCCAGGCCGCTGCGAAACGCACCGGCGGCCACGCCCCGCTCGTAGAGGCCGCGCAGGCCGTCGATGGCCGGTATGTTGAGCTTCCTGATGCTCTTGCTCTGCGCCAGGTACTCGCCGCGGTGGATGTTCTCGGTCATCACCAGGCGCACGAAGTCGGGGTTGGCCAGTTGGTAATCGACCGTGAAGCCAACCAGCTTGCGCAGCGCATCCTCGGGCGCCAAGTCCTCGAGGTGGAGTTCGGTTTCGATCTGACGGATGCGGCGGTAGGCTTCTTCGAGCACCGCGACGTAGAGGCCTTCTTTGCTGCCAAAGTAGTAGTAGATCATGCGCTTGCTGGTGCGCATGGCCTCGGCAATGACATCGATGCGGGCGCCGGCCAGGCCCTTCTCGGAGAACTCGTGGGTGGCGACATCGATGATGTCGGCCATCGTCCGCGCGGGGTCGTTGGTGCGCGCGTCGGCTTTCGGGGCCGCCTTGGACTTGACAGCGGCGCGTTTGCGCGGCGTTTGTACTGCCTGTTTCATTCCCCAAGTGTAGGGGAGTGAAGCAGGGCAGTACAACACGCCCGACCGCGGCGATGGGCTTGGGCGGAGGCCTCTTGATGTCTGCAGGACCCGAGGCCGCCTGCCCCGCAATCAGAACGACGTGCGAACGCCAGCCTGCAGTACTCGCTTCTGGCTGATGTGGTCTTTCAGCGCTCCGGTAGCGCTGTAGACGCCGCCATAGAGGAAGGTGCTCTTGGACAGGGCATGGCGGGCGCTCAGGGCCAGTTTGCCCAGGTCACTGCTGGCCCCTGAAGTGCCGTCGTAACTCATGCGCACGTAGTTCACGCCCAGCGTTGTCAAACCGAACGGCACCTCGGCACCTACGGTCCAGCCGCTGGTGTCCTTGATGGTGAGGTTTGTGGGCCCGGTGAGCACCAGATTGGAAACGCCAGACGCGGCACCGTTACCGCTGCCGGTGGCCAGGTCGCTGTTTTGTTGGATGCCGCCGAGCAGCTTGAAGGACCCGAAGTTGTAGTTGGCCGACGCCGACAACGATTTGTTGGTCTTGGCTGCGCTGACACGGCTGACGTTCCATTCGTAGCTGCTGCCGACATAAAAGGCCCCCGACGTGTACACGGCGCGCAGGCCGTGGAAGCGGTCGTTGTTGCCCTCGCCGGGGGCGATCTGGGCAGCCAGTGCAAAGCCACCAAAAGACGGTGATTGGTACTGCACCACGTTGTCAGCCCGCGGTGCATTCAAGAACAGCGGCAGGTTACGTCCCATGTTGGTCACCGACGTGGTGGGGTTGTTGACCAAGGCGTTGCCAAAAGGGTTGCCCTGGCCGACCACCGAGTCGCTGAGCACATACTGGCGGCCCAGCCTGAGCTCGCCAGCGCTGCTGGACAGCGACAGATAGGCCTGCCGGCCCCAGCCGCGCCCGCCTTGCGCCAGATTGCCGGTGTCGCCCAGCACGCCTTGCTCAATCAGGAAGCCGGCTCGCATGCCGCCGCCCAGATCTTCGCTGCCACGAAATCCAAGCCGCGAACCGTTCAGGCCGTTGACCGTTCCGTCGTTCATGGCGCGCAACGTGCCGGCATTGGCCTTGCTGCCGGAGCTGTATTGGCTGAGGTTGAGGTCGATCAGCACGAAGGCGGTGACGCTGGACTGCGCGCTGGCAGCGCTGCACACGACGGCGCAAACGGCAGCGAGGAAGGACTTGTTCATCAAGAGGTCTCCAGTTGGATGGGTTGTCAGTCGCCCTTGGGTGGTCTGAGTCAGGCGCACTGATCGGGCAGGGCCGGACCATAAGCAGGGGTCGGCGGTGAAGCAACGCCTTGGGCTGCCAACTGCGCGCCTATCGCGCGATTTGCGCGACAGGCGAGCGCTTCGCGGGTTTGTACTAATCGGTACATTCCGTCGTCGGCGCGCGCGCCAGCAGGATTGGCGGCGTCTTGGTAGGAACGCGAGACAAAGGAAGCACGCAGGCGCGTGCGGCCCGTTGCTGGCGATCATGCACAGCGCACGGATCACCAGCCGCGCCCTTTGCGCGACCCCCAAGGGTCAAGCCGGCTGGAGCTGCACCAAGGCGCACAGTCCCCCACCGGGGCGGTTGCGCAAGTCCAGCGTGCCGCCCATGCGCACGGTCAGTTCGCGGGCTACGAACAAGCCCAGGCCAGCGCCACCCGTCTGCGCATGGCCAGACTCATCCAGTCGCACAAAGGGTTGCAGCACGGCTTCGAGCTGGCTTGGCACGATGCCAGGGCCACGGTCGTCCACGCGTATCCAAGCCGCGCTGGCGTCATCACCCACGGACACTTCGGCTGCTCCTGCGTGGCGCAGTGCATTGCCAATCAGGTTGTCCAGCACCCGGCGCAAGGAATGGGGGTCGACCATGGCCAGGGTGCCGCTGCCGCGAAAGGTCACGGCAGAGCCCAGCTCGGCTTGGTCGTCAACGGCGGCTTGCACCAGTGCCCCCAGGTCGGTGAGTTGCAGCGCTCGCGGCGGGCCGTCGTTGCCACGAAAGACCTCCAGCACCGTATCGATGAGCGTGTTCATCTCTTGCAGGTCACCAACGCAGCGCTCTCGCAAGGGGGCCTGGATGGGCGCGGTTTCGAGCCGCAGGCGCATGCGCGTGAGCGGCGTGCGCAGGTCATGCGAGATGGCCGCGATCATCAGCCCGCGGGCCTGGAACTGCTGACGAATTTGCGCTGCCATGCGGTTGAAGACCACGGCTGCCGTGCGCACCTCACGCGTGCCTTGAACTTCATCCAGCGGGGCGTAGGCTCGGCCGTCGGCCAGCGCCGGGCCCAGCGACTCCGAAGCGGCCACCAGGCGCGCCATGGGCCTGGCCAGCCAGCGAGAGCCCCACCAGGCGGCTGCAGCGATGACCACCAGCCGTACACCGTAGTCCAGCAGCAGGGCTGGCAGAGGCAGGCCATCACCTGGGGGCTGCCCAGGGGCGTGGCCCGGCGGGCCGCCCAGGCCCGGCGTCGGCGGCAAAGAGCCCAGCGGCGGTGGCGGCGGGCGTGATGGCGCCGGCCCCGCGTCAGCGTGGCCTGGTGCAGGGCCACGCAGAGCCAGCAGGTGCACCGCGGTGAAGGCCAGCACGTGGCTGAGCACCAGCGCCGCCCACATCAAGGCGAACAAGCGCAGGGCCAGGGATTGCCACCAGCGGGGTGCGAAGGTCAAGCTTGCACCTGGGCGTCAAACAGATAGCCCTCACCACGAATGGTGCGTATCAAGCGTGGCTCCTTGCTCAGATCGCCCAGCTTGGTGCGCAGGCGGGACACCGCCAGGTCGATGCTGCGATCGTTGACTTCAACGCCTGGCGCGCGTGTCAGGTCCAGCAACAGCTCGCGTGAAAGCACACGGCCGGCTCGTTCAACAAAGGCGCTGAGCAGGCGAAATTCGGCGCTGGACAAAGCCACCGACACCTGTTCCGGCGACACCAATTGGCGTGCCGTCCGGTCAAATCGCCAGCCCGCAAACTGCAGCGTGCGCTGCCCCCGTTCGGCATCGCGGGCGCCGCGCCGCAGCACGGCCTGCAGGCGCGCCACCAATTCGCGTGGCTCAAAGGGCTTGGGCAGGTAGTCGTCGGCACCCAGTTCCAGGCCGACCACACGGCTCATGGCGTCGCCGCGCGCGGTCAGCATGACGGTGGGAAGTTGAGGACAGCTTGAAGCGTTGCGCAACCAACGCAACAGCGTCAAACCGTCCTCACCAGGCAGCATCAGGTCCAGCACCAGCACGTCAAAACGGGCCGCGGCCAGATGTCGACGCATGGCCGCACCGTCACTGGCACCACGGGTTTCATAACCAAAGCCCTCCAAGTAGCGGCAAACACCTTCACGGATGTCGGCGTCGTCGTCCACCACCAGGCACAGCGGCATGCGGTGTTCCGATCAAGCCGCCAGGCCAACCGTCAGCCGCGCCGTGTAGCCGCTGCTCAGGTCGCCGGTGACGGTGGCAAGTTGCGTGGTCACGCCGTCTGAAAACACGTTGTCGGTGGCAAAGCTGATGGCGGCCAGGTTGGCCACGCTGGCACTGTAGGTGCTGGAGCCCGCATAGACGCTGGTGCAGACGTCGCGCGGCAGCGCCAACTGGCTGGTGCGCAGCTTGTTGCCAAACGAACTGGCGGTGCTGGTGCTGCGGTAGATCTCGAAGTGAATGTGCGGTACACGACCTGAATAGCAGCCCGGAAAGACCGTGACGAAGGTGGCCGTGCCGTCGCTGGCCGTGGGCTGCACACCGCGCAGGTAGTTTTGGTCGGTCACGCCACTGGAATACATCGAATAGCGGCCAGCCGCGTCGCAGTGCCACAGGTAGATCGCGTAGCCCGAGAGGTCGGCGCAAGACGCGTTGGTGTTGACCAGGTCGATCACCACCGTCAGCGGCACGCCGGTGGCGACACCACTGGCGCTGGCAACGCTGCTGCGAATGTCGCTGCGCACGATGCCCGACAAGGCCAGCGCGTTGGCCACCGTGCCGCCGACACTGTTGCTGCCGTCGCCGGGATAGGGGCCGGCGGTCTCTTCAGGAATGACCGAACAGGTGCCTGTGCTGCCACTGCTGGAGCCGCCACTGCTGCTGCCGCTTGAAGTGGTGGTGGAGGTGGCGTCGTCGCCACCGCCACAGCCCAGCAGGGCCAAGGCGCTGCCGCCAGCCAGCCAGCGCAGTGCGCTGCGGCGTGAAGCCGTCTGGCGCCGCAGGGTGTTCAGGTCGTGGGCCAAGCCCTGGTCGTGGTCATGGTCGTGGTCATGGGACATGGCTGATTCCTGGAGAGTTCAAATGCGTGAATGCGCATTGAACCGCCGGTTTTTTTCCAGCTGACCCCCGCAATGTGTCAAGGCAGAAACACAGGCAGGTTCAGAACGGGACCCGGCCCGTCCACATGTCGCGGTACATCACCCAGTCGCCCATGAAGCTGTACAGCGGCCGTTTGAAGCTGGCCGGCTTGTTCTTCTCAAACACGAAGTGGCCGATCCAGGCGCAGCCGTAGCCACAGAGCAGTGCGTAGATGAAGTACTGCGGCTTGCCCGTGGCCAGCAACAGGGCCAGGCAGACCAGCGCCAGCGTGCTGCCCAGGAAGTGCAGGCGGCGGCAGGTGCGGTTGCTGTGCTCGCCCAGGTAAAAAGGGTAGAACTGGGCAAAGCTGGTAAAGGCTTTGGCGTCAACAGCGGTGGTGCTGGCTTGGGGGCTGGTCATGGTCGGGTGCTCCTCGGTGTTTTTGGGGCGTTCAGCGCAACAACGCGCGCAGCGCATTGAGCACCGGATCCGGGCTTTCCTGCATCAGGAAATGCCCGGCTGCTACAGTGTGGACGGTGGCCTTGAGGTGCTGCGCCACTTCGGTGGCGGCCTTGGGCGGCGTCATCTGGTCGAATTCGCCCAGCACCAGGGCCGCCGGGCAGCCAAGCTGCATGGCCGCGTCCAGGCCGTGGGCGTAGTTGTTGCAAGCGCTGAAGTCGGTGTGGAAAAGAAGCTGGTTTTGCTGATGGGCCACCACCTGGTGCATCAGCGAGCGGGCGGCGCCACGCAGCCAGACGCCCGGCCCGGGGTAGGACGGCTTGGCGGCCAAGGTGCTGAAGGAAAAGCTCACCACACGGTCGATGGCGGCGGGCAGCTTGCTCAAGGACAGGTCCAGCAGCGCCTGTGGCACGGGCATGGGCACACAGGTGCCCAGCAGCGCCAGGTGGGTGGCGCGATCAGGTGCGCGCGCGGCGGCTTCCAGGGCGATCAGCGACCCCAGGCTGTGACCAGCCAGAGCCGCGCGCGAAACGCCGGCAGCGGTCATCAGGGCCAGCACCCAGTCGGCCATGTCCTCAACCCGGGCCAGCGCCGGGCCGGCGCTGCGCATGTGGCCCGGCAGGTCCACTGCCAGCACGCTGTGGCCGTGGTGCGCAAACCAGCGCGCCAGCAGCGTCCACACGCTGTGGTCGTTGATGGCACCGTGGATGAAAACCACGCAGGGCAGGGTGGGATCAAAGGCTTTGCCGCCGGTGTAGGCGTAGGCCTCGTGGCCGTTCACTTGGAGCTTCATGCAGAGTCCTGTTGCGGGGCTGGGCTGGGTTCACGGGCCCAGGCAAAAAGGGCGGTGTCGCGTGGTGTGTGGGTGGGCAAGGCACCCATGGGGCTGGTGAAGTTGGGTCGAATGCCTGCCCTGCGCATCACACCTTCCTGCACCAAGCCGGCCTTGACCAGCACGGCGGCGCTGCGCACGTTGTCGGCGTCGGTGGTGGCCCAGATGCGCCAGATGCTGCTTTGGCGCTGCAGCCAGCCCACCAGCAAGCGCGCCGCTTCGGTGCCCAGGCCTTGGCCCCAGTGCTGGCGCGCCAAAAAGTAGCCGAAGTCAACCGCGTGGCCCTTGGGGCGGCAGGCGATGGAGCCCAAGCATTCACCGCTGGCCTTGGCCTCGATCATCCAGTGAAACTCGGTGCCAGCCTCCCAGCGTGCGGCGCAGCCCCCCAGGTAGTCGTGTGCTTCGGCCTGGGCGCGGTGCGCGGGCCAGTCCATGTAGCGCATGACTTCAAGGTCTTGGGCTGCGGCAAATGTCCAGCTGGCGTCCAAGGGCGTGGACCGGCGCAGCCGCAGCCGCACGCCTTCTATCAGCACGGGCACCTTCAGCATGGGGCGTCTTCGGTGCCAGTCAGCGGCTTTTTTCAGCCACCTTGAAGGTGCGCTTCAGGTCGTCGATCAGGTCGTCGGCGTCCTCCAGGCCGATGCTCAGGCGGATGGTTCCGGCGGTGATGCCGGCCGCTTGCAGCGCAGCGTCGTCCATGCGGAAGTGGGTGGTGCTGGCCGGGTGGATGACCAGCGAGCGGCAGTCGCCGACGTTGGCCAGGTGGCTGAAGATCTTCAGCGCTTCGATGAAAGCGCGGCCCTGCTGGCGGCTGCCTTTCAAGTCAAAGCTGAACACCGCGCCGCAGCCGCGCGGCAGCAGCTTCTTGGCCAAGGCCTGGCTGGGGTGGCCGTCCAATTCGGGGTAGCCCACGGCCGCCACCATCGGGTGGGCGGCCAGGAAGGCCACCACCTTGCGCGTGTTTTCCACATGGCGCGCCATGCGCAACGGCAATGTCTCAATGCCTTGCAGCAGCAGCCAGGCGGTGTGCGGGCTCATGCAGGCGCCAAAGTCGCGCAGGCCTTCGCGGCGGGCGCGCAGCAAGAAGGCGCCGTCGGTGCTTTCTTCGCTGAACACCATGCCGTGGAAGCCGGCATAGGGCTGGTTCAACTCGGGGAAACGTTCAGCGCGGCTCCAGTCAAAGCGGCCGCTTTCCAGCAGCACGCCGCCAATCACCGTACCGTGGCCGCCCAGAAACTTGGTGGCGCTGTGGAAGATCAGGTCGGCACCGTGATCGAAGGGCTTCATCAGCCACGGCGTAGTAAAGGTGCTGTCCACCAGCAAAGGCACGCCAGCCTCGTGGGCGATGGCGCTGACGGTGGGAATGTCCAGCACGTCCAGGCCCGGGTTGCCCAGCGTTTCGCCAAACAGCAGTTTGGTCTCAGGCCGAATGGCGGCCTTCCAACCGTCGATGTCTCCGGGCTTCACAAACGTGGTTTGAATGCCAAAGCGCGCCATCGTGTAGTGCAGCAGGTTGTGACTGCCACCGTAAAGCGCGCTGCTGGCCACGATGTGGCTGCCAGCACCCGCCAGCGTGGTGATGGCCAGGTGCAGCGCGGCTTGCCCACTGGCTGTGGCGATGGCACCGCTGCCGCCTTCCAGCGCCGCCAGGCGCTCTTCCAGCACCGCGTTGGTCGGGTTGCTGATGCGGCTGTAGACGTGGCCCGAGCGTTCCAGGTTGAACAGACTGGCAGCGTGTTCGCTGTTTTGGAAAACGAAGCTGGTGCTCAGGTGGATGGGCACCGCGCGCGCACCGGTGGCTGGGTCGGGCGCCGCGCCAGCGTGCAGCGCCAGGGTGTCAAAGCCGGGGTCAGATGCGCCTGCCATGGGTGTCTCGAGGCTGTGGGAACGGCTTCATTGTGGGCTATATTGCTCGGGCAAGACCTGCTCCAGCATGGCGGTGCCAACGGCGGTTAAGCAGCCTGTGGCTCTGGCCGAAAACGCGGCATCAACCGTTTCGAACATCCGTTCCGACCGAGTGACCGACCTAGGGACCAACATGAAAGTCACCGACATCCTTCGCGTCAAGGGCAACACGCTCTTCACCGTGCCGCCCGACCAGCCTTTGATGCAGGCCGTCAACACCATGGCCGAACTCGACATCGGTTCCTTGCCCGTGATGGAACACGGCGACCTGGTGGGCATGCTGACCTTCCGCGAAGTCATCAATGCCGTGGTGGCCAACGGCGGCACCATCGGCACGCGCAGTGTGCGCTCGGTGATGGACGACGCCCCACTGACCTGCACGCCAGAAACCGAGATCGACGAGGTGCGCCGCATGATGCTGATGCGCCACGCGCGCTACATGCCAGTGCTGGAAAAGCGCACGCTGATGGGCGTGATCTCGTTTTACGACGTGGCCAAGACCGTGGTGGACGCACAGGACTTCGAGAACCGCATGCTCAAGGCCTACATCCGCGACTGGCCCGCCGAGGGCACGCCCCTGCCAGGGGCCTGAGGCTCGGTTCGATCACAACCATCGCGGCCCACCGCTGCGAACCCGTTGCAGATGCGGATCCGGGTCAGCGCCACAGCGCCGAATAGAATCGGCGCATGTCTGGCAGCACTTTCGGCGAACTCTTCTGCGTCACCAACTTTGGCGAAAGTCACGGTCCGGCCATTGGCTGCGTGATCGACGGCTGCCCACCCGGGCTGGCTTTGTGCGAGGCTGATATCCAGATTGATCTGGACCGCCGCCGCCCCGGCACCAGCCGCCACGTGACGCAGCGCAACGAGCCCGATGCGGTGGAGATCCTGTCGGGCGTGTTTGAAGGCCTGACCACCGGCACACCGATCTGCCTGCTGATCAAGAACACCGACCAGCGCAGCAGAGACTACGGCAACATCCTGGACACCTTTCGCCCAGGCCACGCCGATTACACCTATTGGCGCAAGTACGGCCTGCGCGACCCCCGTGGCGGTGGCCGCTCTTCAGCCCGGCTGACCGCGCCCATGGTGGCGGCGGGTGCGGTGGCCAAGAAGTGGCTGCTGCAGCAGCATGGCACCAGCTTCATCGGCTGGATGAGCGCGCTGGGTGAAATCAGCATCCCGTTTGAAGACGAATCGCAGATCCCGCTGAACCCGTTCTTTTCGCCCTGTGCGGCCATCGTGCCCCAACTGGAAGCCCACATGGACGCGCTGCGCAAGGCCGGCGACAGCTGCGGAGCGCGCATCGAGGTGCGTGCCCGTGGTGTACCGGTGGGCCTTGGCGAGCCGCTGTTTGACAAGCTCGACGCCGACATCGCCTACGCCATGATGGGCATCAACGCCGTCAAGGGCGTTGAGATTGGAAGCGGCTTCGGTGTGGTGGCGCAGCGTGGCAGCGAACACGGCGACGAACTCACACCCGGTGGCTTTGCCAGCAACCACAGTGGTGGTGTGCTGGGTGGTATCAGCACCGGGCAAGACCTGGTGGTCAGCATCGCCATCAAGCCCACCAGCAGCATCCGCACGCCCAAAGCCAGCATTGACCGTCAAGGCCAGCCCACGGTGGTTGAGACCTTGGGCCGGCACGACCCCTGCGTGGGCATACGCGCCACCCCGATTGCTGAAGCCATGCTGGCGCTGGTGGTGATGGACCACACGCTGCGCCACCGCGCCCAGTGCGGTGACGTGCAGCTGGCGCTGCCCGCCCTGGCGGCCAGCAACGGGGCCCGGTGACGCCTGCGCCTGCTGCAGCGGCAGCAACACCTGCGCCACCTTCGTCGCTAGCTCGGTTTGGCGCGCTGACCTTCACCTACTTCGCTGCGGTTGGCCTGTTCAACCCCTATGCGCCGCTGTGGTTTCAGAGCCTGGGCTTTTCAACCCTGGCCATCGGGGTCATTGCCTCGCTGCAGAGCTGGACCCGGGTGGTGGCGCCCTACGCCTGGAGCTGGATGGGTGACCACAGCGGGCGTCGAACCGAGCTGATCCGTTGGGCCAGCATGGCGGCACTTCTGGCGGCGCTGTGTTTGTTGGTGGTGCCCAGTTTGCCGCCGATGGGCACGGGGGAGCTGGTGGTGGTGGTGTCGCTGCTGACCGTGCTGCTCTTTGTGGCCAACAGCGGGGTGGTGCCGCTGTATGAAGCGCTGTTGGCTCAATTGCTGCAAACGCCCGAAGGTGGCATTGACGCCAAGCGTTATGGCCGGGTCAGGGTTTGGGGCTCGGTGGGCTTCATGGTGGCGGTCACCACGTTTGGGATGCTGCTGGAACGGTTTGGCATTGCTGTGTTTCCAGCCTTTGTGGCGGCCATGAACGCGTTGCTGCTGGCGGCGGCCTTCAGACTGCCTGCACCCAAGGGGGAAGTGGCGCACGACGAGCCAGCGCCAGCGGCATTGCCGCTGCTCAAACGTCCCGACGTGGCGTGGTTCTTTGCGTCGATCTTCTTCACCGTGCTGGCGCACACCAGCCTGTACGCCTTCTTCTCGCTCTACCTGGTGTCGCTGGGCTACGGGAAAGGCGCCGTGGGCGTGCTGTGGGCCGTCAGTGTGGTTGTCGAAATCGTCTTCTTCTGGACCCAGGGACGCTGGTTTCCGCGCCTGACGCCGCACGTCTGGTTGCAGGTGGTGGCGCTGGTGACCGCAGGGCGCTTTGTGGCCACCGCCGCGGCAGGTTCGTGGGCGCCGGTGCTGGTGTTGGCTCAGCTGACCCACGCGGTGACCTTTGCCGCCCACCACGCAGCCTGCATCAGCTTGGTGCAGCAGTACTTCCCTGGGCGTCTGCGTGGCCGAGGGCAGGCGCTGTACACCACGTTGGGCTACGGCCTGTCAGGCGTGCTGGGCGGTGTGGGCGGGGGCTGGCTCATTTCACACCTGGGATTCGCGGCCGTGTTCTGGGCCGCCGCGCTTTGCGGGTTGTTGGCCTGGGGTTGTGCGTGGCGCTCGGCGCGTTCGCAAAGCATCCCGATGGGCCGCTGATACGCCTGCCTTCAGGCCGACCGCAGCAAGCCGATAACAGCGTGACCCGGGGCGATCAGCGCCCTGCCAGCCGTTGTCCGCACTTCATCGATGGCCCTGCCACCCACTGCATCAACTGACCCCTTGCCTCCATGGGCTGGCCTGACCTCCCTTGCGGGTGACGCGTTGGCGGTCAAACGAGTTCGCCTGGGCATGTACCTGGCGTTCCTGGCTGTGACCCTGGCCGTGCTTCTGCAGGGCAGCTTGACCCTGCGACTGGAGTCGGTCCGCTCGGTGGATTCCGAGTTGCTGGAGCGCGCGGGCGCCCAAGGCTCGCTGGTTCAGCAGATGGGTCGCCAAGCCGCTTTGTTGATGGCACCGGAAGACCTGCCACCAGGGGCCGACGGCGCATGGCTCGCGCGCAACGGGGCCCTGGCGGGCACCTTGGCGCGATCTCATGCGCTGGCGCTGGAGTTTGAAGACCTGCTGGCCGCGCAAGACCGGCGTTCGAACCATGTAGACCTTCCGGTAGAACAAGCGCTGAACAGCTGGCAGGCCGCTCGAGAACGGCTGTGGTACCGCGCCGAGGTTCTCTTGAACCGGAGCCGCCTGACCGAGCCCGGAGACGCCGGCGTTCAGGCCGCCGCGGCGGTGTTTCAGGCTGAAGTGGGTCCTTCGTCGGAACAGGCAGACCAGCTGGTCAAGAGCCTTCGAGTGGCGGCCGAACAACGTGCTCTGCGCCTGCACAACGGGCTGCGCTGGGGTATGGCTGCACTGATGGTGCTGGTTGGCTTGCTGGCCCTGATGGTGGTGGAGCCGGCAGCGCGCGCGGTGCGACAACACATTGCACGCCGCGAGGAAAGCGCCTCCGTGGTGCAGCGCTTGGCTCTGGTAGCCGAGCACACCAAGGCCATCGTTCTGATCACCGATTCCGAAGACAGGATCCAGTGGGCCAACGACGCCTTCACGCACCTGATGGGCTGGCCGCTGGTGGATGTGGTGGGCCAGCGCCCGGCCGACTTCATGGTCCCGACCGAAACAGACCCATTGGCAGCCCTGCGGCTGCGCGACGCCTTGGCACGCGGCATTGGCCTGCGCAGCGAGATGCTTCGGCGCACCCGTGATGGTCGCCAAGTCTGGCTGGACGTGGACCTGCGCCCTTTGCACAACGACGAAGGCGTGCTGACCGGCTTTGTCAGCGTCTCCAGTGACATCACCGACCGACGCCAACTGCAAGACCAGCTCACCCTGAGCGCCCACACCGATGCCTTGACCCAACTGCCCAACCGCGCGGCGGTGATGCAGCGGCTGCACCGGGCCATCGCCCACGCCAACCGCCACGCCGGCTACGGCTTTGCCGTACTGTTCATGGACCTGGACCGCTTCAAGCAGATCAACGACACGCTGGGTCACGCAGCGGGCGATGACCTCTTGCGCCAGGTCTCGCAGCGCCTGGTCAATGCCTTGCGTCCTGGCGATGCTCTGGCCCGACTGGACCCGCAGGAAGACACCGGCTCGGAGGTCGCTGCGCGCATGGGTGGCGACGAATTTGTGGTGGTGCTCGAGGGCGTCAACAACAGCGAAACCGTGACCTTGATCGCCCAGCGCGTGCTGCAGGAGCTGAGCGAACCCTACCTGGTGGGGAGCACGCCCGTGCAAACCAGCGCCAGCATTGGCGTGGTGTTGCACCTGGCTCAGCCGGGTTCGGACCGGCCCAGCGCCAGCGCGCAAGATGTGCTGCGCAATGCCGATACCGCCATGTATGAGGCCAAGCGGGCAGGCCGTGGCCGTTGGGTGATTTTTGACGACTCCATGCACGAACGCGTGGTGCGCACGCTGGGTATCGAGAAGGATCTGCGTCGGGCCTTGAAGAACGACGAACTGTTTGTGGTCTACCAGCCGGTTCTCAATCTGCGCGACCGCAGTCTGGCCGGGGTGGAGGCCCTGGTTCGTTGGCGTCATCCGGAGCGGGGCTTGGTAGCCCCGGTGGAATTCATTTCGGTGGCGGAGGACTCGGGTCTCATCGACGAGGTGGGTGCAGTGGTGCTGCGCAAGGCGTGCAAGCAGTTTGTGCAATGGAAGCAGGTGTTGGGCGAGCGAGCGCCGGCCTTGCTGGCGGTCAACCTGTCGCGGGCGCAGCTCAAACGTGCAGGCGTGGTCGACGAACTTCGAGAACTGTTGGCCGAGTGCGACATGCAGCCCCAGTGGCTGCAGTTGGAAGTGACCGAGAGCCTGGCAGCGCAAGACGAACCGGTGCAAGCCGTGCTGCGCCAACTCAAGACGCTGGGCGTGAAACTGGCACTGGACGATTTTGGAACGGGCTATTCCTCACTGGCCTGCCTGCACCAGCTCCCGGTGGACACGGTCAAGGTTGACCGCAGCTTTGTCATCCATGCGCAGACGGTGGAATACCACCGGGTCCTGATCGAGGCCACGATCCGGGTGGCCCGCACCCTGGGCATGACGACCGTGGCCGAGGGCATTGAAACCGAAGGTCAAGCCAGCTTGATGCTGGAATTGGATTGCGACCGTGGGCAGGGTTACCTTTTCAGCCGTCCACTGGAGGCGGCTGCTTTGGAGGCCTGGATACGGGCGGCGTTGTTGTCACACGCCTGAATCCCTGCGCCAGAGCCGGCGCGAGCGTTGGCACCCGTTCAGGCTGTCCCGGTCGTCTGCATCTCGTCACACGGTTTCCGCGCTTCATCGCAACCCGGTCCACCGGGCTCCGCTGCTGCCTACACTGCCGAGCGGCGCTTGCCCAAAGTGGAGCAGGCTGAAGCAGGAGGGCTTCCTACATGAACAAGAAATGGGTAGCTGGCGTTGCGGCGCTGGTGGTGGTGGGCGCTGGCGCCGGTGTAGTGCTGTCCACCGGATGGGTGAAATTGCCCGGTGCTGTGGCCAAGGCCGATGTGGGTGACAAGAAGGCCGACGGCAAAAAAGACGGCAAAGACGGCAAAGACGGCAAGAAACCCGACGTGCCGCTGGAGTTCGTGGCTCGTGAAGTGGTGCAGCCCGCCATGGCGCGCCTGCCGGGACTGGTGGAGTTCTCGGGCCCCTTGGTGGCGCCACAAACAGCCCTGGTTCGCGCCAAAGCCGGTGGCACCTTGCTGGCACTGACGGTCGCTGAAGGCAGCCGCGTGCAGGCTGGGCAAACCCTGGGTCGCATCGAATTGGCCGAACTCAACACCCGGGTTGCAGAGCGCAGCGCCAATCTGGAGTCCATCCGGGCTGCATTGGTGCAAGCTGAACGCACCCATGCCAGCAACGAACGCCTGGCCCAACAGCAGTTCATCTCGTCCATCGCGCTGGAAAACTCGCGCGCCGCCATGGACACCGCGCGCGCCAACCTCAATGCCGCGCAGGCTTCGCTGGAAACAGCCCGTGTGGGCCTGCGTGAAGCGTCGCTGCTGGCGCCCATTTCGGGCATCGTGGCCAAGCGCCATGTGTTGCCGGGTGAGAAGGTCAGCATGGAGCAGCAGATCCTGACCATCGTCGACCTGGCCAAACTGGAACTGGCCGGCAGCATCGGTACCCACGAAGTCGCACGGCTCAGCCCGGGCATGGCCGTGCAGGTTCAGGTGGAAGGTGTGGACAAGCCCGTTGCTGGTCGCGTGGCCCGCATTGCGCCCGCAGCCGAACCCGGTACCCGCAGCATTGGCGTGACCATCGAACTGGCCAACCCCAAAGAGCAACTTCGCGCCGGCCAATACGCGCTGGCCCGCGCCACGCTGGCCGACGACACCGACCGTCTGACGCTGCCCGCGTCGGCGGTGGGCAAGACCAGCGGCCAGGACCACGTCTGGGTGATTGAAAACGGCGCGTTGGCACGCCGTGCTGTCACCGTCGGCCGGCGTGACGAGCGCGAAGGCCGTGTCGAAGTGCTGCAAGGCGTGACACCCGCCAGCCAGGTGCTGGCGGCGCGCTTTGACAACCTGCGCGAAGGCGCCAAGGCCAGCATCGTGGCGGCCAAGTCGGCGCCGGTGGCGTCGGCTGCAGCGTCCACGCCGGTGCTGAAGTAAGCGGCAGGAGACCAACATGTGGATCACCCGCGTTTCGATCAACAACCCCGTCTTTGCCGCCATGGTCATGGTGGCGCTGTGTGTGCTGGGCATCTTCAGCTACAGCAAGCTGGGGGTGGAGCAGATGCCCGACATCAGCTTCCCCGGCGCCTGGATGCAGGTCAGCTACCCGGGTGCCTCGCCCGAGGCGGTCGAGCGCGAAGTGATGAAGCCGATCGAGGAGGCCGTGAACAGCATTGCCGGCGTCAAGCGCATCACGTCGCGCTCGCAGGAAGGCCGCGGCGACATGAGCGTGGAGTTCTCGCTCGATGCCGACATGGGCCGCGCGATGCAGGAAGTGCGCGACCGCGTGGCGAGCGTGCAGTCGAGCTTCCCGCGCGAGGTGCGCGCGCCGACCATCGCGCGC
>JAYTVT010000062.1:0-152677 GCA_043743835.1 Betaproteobacteria bacterium | reverse complement strand
AACTCAGGCCGGATCGAAGCCGCGATGCAATACGGAAGGGTAGGCCTGAGTGTGAGCCGCCTACGGTGCGCCATTGCATAGGCGCTTCCCTTCGGCGGCTCAGGCCGTTTTGCGGGCTGGGCGTTTTGCCGCTGCCTTCGCCGAAGGTTTGACCACCTGTGCCGCGCCTGCCTTCTTGGCCGGTGCTGTCTTCGACAACTTGGCCACCTGGGCCGACAGTTCTTCGATGCGGCTCTTCAGCGAACTCACGTCTTTGGCAGACGGCACGCCGAGTTTGCCCAGCGCCTTGGCGGTGCGCTCTTCGAAAATGCTTTCGAGCTTGTCCCATTGCTGGCCGGCCTTGGCCTGCACTTCGCTGGCCATGCCGGTCATCTTGCTGCTGACTTCGCTGAACTTGTCTTCGGCAACGGTCTGCGTCTTTTTCTGCAGCGAAACGCCTTCTTTCACCAGCGCCTCGAACACCTTGCCACCCTCTGCCTGGGCCTTGGAGAAGGCGCCCATGCCGGCCAGCCAGATTTGCTGGGCCGATTCTTTGACCGAACCGGCCAGTGCGCTGTCGAACAGGCCAGAGGCCCCTGCTGCTTGTTTTTCAGCCATTTGCTTGAGCTTCTTGACCATGGTGTCGTGTCCTCTTTGTTGATCGTCTGCGCCCCGAGCGGGGCCTTTGAGAATGGAAACTATAGAAGGCCCGCCTGGAGCGCACAGCCTATTTCTCTAGGGAGACGGCTCTACGCGCGGCGCCTGGCAGTTGGGGAAATCGCGCAGGGTCGCCAGCCCGACTCTGGTCAAGAATGCCTGTCCCGTGGCCGGCGAAGAACTGGTCCATGGCGAACCGTGGCAACCGCGACCAAAGGAACCCCTCCATGAAGTATTTCGTGACCGGAGCCACTGGCTTCATCGGCAAGCGCCTCGTCAAGACCCTGCTGGCGCGCCGCGGTGCGGTCGTGTACTTCCTGCTGCGGCCCGAAAGCGAAGGCAAGGTTGCTGCGCTGCTGGACTACTGGGGCGTGACGAAGGCGCGCGCGGTTCCGGTCTTCGGCGACCTCACGTCCAAGAAGCTGGGCGTTTCTGCGGACGACGTGAAAAAGCTCAAAGGCCAGATCGATCACCTGTACCACCTGGCGGCGGTGTACGACCTGAAAGCCGATGAAGAATCGCAGGTCAAGGTCAACATCGAAGGCACGCGCAGCGCGGTCGAGTTCGCCAAGGCGATCGACGCCGGCCACCTGCACCATGTCAGCTCGATCGCCGCCGCCGGCCTGTACGAAGGCGTGTTCCGCGAAGACATGTTCGAAGAAGCCGACGGCCTGGACCACCCGTACTTCATGACCAAGCACGAGAGCGAAAAGATCGTGCGCAAGGAAAGCAAGGTCCCTTGGACGGTGTACCGCCCGGCGCTGGTGGTGGGCGACTCCAATACCGGCGAGATGGACAAGATCGACGGCCCCTACTACTTCTTCAAGCTGATCCAGCGCATGCGCCAGATCCTGCCGCCGTGGATGCCCAGCATGGGCATCGAAGGTGGCCGCATCAACATCGTGCCGGTGGACTTTGTGGTGGCCTGCATCGACCACATCAGCCACCTCAGCAGCAAGGACCCCAAGCTCAGCATCAAGGGCAAGGCCTTCCACCTGGTGGACCCCGAGGGCTACCGCGTGGGCGACGTGCTGGACATCTTCAGCAAGGCCGCGCACGCCCCCAAGATGAATGTTTTCATCAACGCTGCGCTGCTGGGCTTCATCCCCAAGAGCGTGAAAAAAGGAATGATGGCGCTGGCCCCGGTGCGCCGCATCCGCAACGCGGTGATGAAGGACCTGGGCCTGCCCGACGACATGTTCACCTTCATCAACTTCCCCACCCGCTACGACCGCCGCGAGCTGGACGTGGTGCTCAAAGGCAGTGGCATTGAATGCCCCAAGCTGGACAGCTATGCGTGGGTGCTGTGGGACTACTGGGAGCGCCACCTCGACCCCGACCTGTTCATCGACCGCAGCCTCAAAGGCACCGTGGGCGGCAAGGTGGTGTTGGTCACCGGCGGCAGTTCGGGCATTGGCCTGGCGGCCGCGCACAAGTTTGCCGAGGCCGGCGCCACCACCATCATCTGCGGGCGCGATCAGGACAAGCTGATTGAGGCCTGCGCCGAAGCGCAAGCCAAGGGTTATGCCTTTGTGGCCTACCCCGCCGACATTGCCGACATGGCCGACTGCGACCGCTTCGTCAAGCTGCTGATCGACAACCATGGCGGTGTCGACTTCCTCATCAACAACGCCGGGCGCAGCATTCGCCGCGCCATAGAAAGCAGCTACGACCGCTTCCACGACTTCGAGCGCACCATGCAGCTCAACTACTTTGGCTGCCTGCGCGTGACCATGGGCTTCTTGCCCGGCATGGTGGCCAAGAAAAAGGGCCACGTGGTCAACATCAGCAGCATCGGCGTGCTGACCAACGCACCACGCTTCAGTGCCTACGTGGCGAGCAAGGCCGCGCTGGATGCCTGGACACGCTGCGCCAGCAGCGAGTTTGCCGACCAGGGCGTGAGCTTCACCACCATCAACATGCCCTTGGTGCGCACGCCCATGATCGCGCCGACCAACATCTACAAAAACGTGCCCACGCTGAGCCCCGAGGAAGCAGCCGAGCTGGTGGCCCAGGCCTGCATAGCCAAGCCGGTGCGCATCGCCACCCGGCTGGGCATCACCGGGCAGGTGCTGCACGCGCTGATGCCGCGGGTGGCGCAGATCGGCATGAACACCACCTTCCGCATGTTCCCCGATTCTTCAGCCGCCAAGGGTACCAAGGACGGCGACAAGGGCGCCAAACCGCAACTCAGCGCCGAGGCGGTGGCGATGCAGCAGTTGATGCGCGGCATTCACTTTTAGGTCGGCTGGGCGGCGCTCGCCGCTGCCCATCTGGTCGGGCCACTTCATTCCGGCTCGCCACGCAGGCTTCTGAGCGGCTGTTCAGCCCAGTTTTTGTTGGGTTCATCGCCAGGCGCGTTGCATCATGCGCCCGGCCCTGCAAAATGCGGCCACGACAACTGGGGAGCCATTGCATGCGCATTCTGAAGATCGTCCAAATCTGGACTCGGACCCTTGGCCTGCCGCTGCTGTTGGCTGCAGGCACCACGCTGACTGCCGCCCCTGCGCTGGCGCAGACGCCACCCTCGATCAAAACGCTGGGCGTCTTTTCCCTGCTGGGCGACGGTCTGCAATTGGTCTTTCCAACCGACGTCACCGACACCCGCTTGGACCGCAACCAACGCGAGTCCTTGCCCACCAAAGACATCGGTTTTGACCAGGCGGCTCTGCGCGCCGTGCAAGAGACACTGGCGCGCCAACAGCCCCAGGCCAGCATGCAGATGTTCCGTTCCAACACGGTGATGGAGCCCTCAGCCCAACGCGCACTGGCCGAAGGAGCGACCAAAGCCGAGTTGCCGGCCTGGATCGTGGGTACCATCCAGTCGGCCAAGCTCAGCCACATCCTGCTGATCACGCGCAACCGCGGCGAGGCCAACTTTCCGCTGCTCAACGGCCATTCCATCGGCCGCGGCACCGTGGAAGGCATTGGCTACTACGTCGACCGAGGCACCGAAATCAAGAACCTGGACACAGGACTGACTTCACTGGGCTTCTTGGGCGCCTACGCCATGCTGCGGCTGCAACTGATGGACGCCAACACCGGCGACATGCTGGCCAGCCAGGACGTGCGCGTTGGCCAGATGTACGCCGGCCGCAACGACAAGGAAATCGGCAACATCTGGGACACCCTGGGCCCGCGCGAGAAGGTTGAAGTCTTGCGCAAAATGGTGCAGGACAACGTGGCGCGGGTGATGCCAGCGGTGCTGGCGGGGCGTTGAGAAACTTCTGGCACCAGGAGCAAGTCCGCGTTCTGAACAGCCCAGAGCGCACTCACCCTGGGCATGGGCTGCCCACAAAAGGGCAAGCGCCTCAGTGACTGGCCAAGCGGCACCCCGTGGGAGACGACGCCCTCACGCCGCCGCCACCTCCAACACCAACTTGCCAAAGTTCTCCCCATTGAACAACTTGGTCAGCGTGCCCGGAAACACCGCCACCCCACCCTTGACCACGTCTTCCTTGCTCTTCATGCGGCCGTCCTTCAGGTAGCCCGCCATCTCGGCAATCGCCAGGTGGTAACGGTCGGCGTAGTCAAAGACCACGATGCCTTCCATGCGTGCGCGGTTGACCAGCAGGCTCAGGTAGTTCTTGGGGCCCTGCACGGCGGTGGTGTTGTTGTACTGGCTGATGGCACCACAGATGATGATGCGGGCCTTGCGGTTGATGCGGGTCAGCACGGTGTCCAGGATCTCGCCGCCGACGTTGTCAAAGTAGATGTCCACGCCCTTGGGGCAATGCAACTTCAGGCCGTCCTTGACGGCGCTGGGGCCGGCCTTGTAGTCGATGCAGGCGTCAAAACCCAGTTCCTTGACCACCCAGTCGCACTTGGCTGAACCACCGGCAATGCCCACCACGCGGCAGCCCTTGAGCTTGGCGATCTGGCCCACGGTCTGGCCCACGGCGCCAGCGGCGCCGCTGATGACCACCGTTTCGCCGGCCTGCGGCAGGCCCACGTCCATCAGGCCGAAGTAGCCCGTCATGCCCGGCATGCCCAGTACGTTGAGCCACTGGGTGATGGTGCCGGCACCCAGGTCAATCTTGGCCATGCCACTGCGCTTGATCTGGTCGGCCGGCACGCTCCAGTATTCCTGCACGCCGGGGCCGCCCGTGACGTGGGTGCCAATCGGGAAGGCGTCGTTCCTGGACGCCACCACCACGCCGATGCCGCCGGCGCGCATGACCTCACCAATGCCCACGGGTGGGATGTAGCTCTTGCCTTCGTTCATCCAGCCGCGCATGGCCGGGTCCAGGCTCAGCGCCAGCACCTTGACCACCACGCCGCCGTCAGCAGGCTCGGCCACCGCTTCTTGGGTGTGTTGCCAGTTGGCGTCGGTGGGCAGGCCCACCGGGCGGGCGGCCAGGCGCACCTGGTGGTTGGTGACGGTGGCAAGGGTGGTGGTCATGTGGATGTCTCCAGGGTCTGGTCAAGGCCGCGATCGTAGCGGCGCCAGGGGCCAGGCCGCGTCACCTGTGCGTCAGCGCTGCCCCCGTGCAGGTGTGCACTTCAACGGTGACGTGCTTGAGCTTTTCAACCGCTGCCAAGCGCCGGCGGTAAACGGCCGCCGGCAGCGGCGCGTCGGCCACCACTGCCAAGGCGGCGCTCCAGGCTTGCGCGCCCACCTGCCACACGTGCAAGTCGGCCAGCTTGGCGTCGCCATCGGCCTCGATCAGGTCGCGGATGCGCTGGGTGATGGCCGGGTCTTCGGTGGCGTCGACCAGCGCGCTGGCGGTGCGGCCCAGCATGCGCCACGACCAGTGGCCAATGACCGCCGCGCCGAGAAGCGCCACCGCGGGGTCGAGCCAGTTCAGGCCGAACCAGGCACCACCGGCCAGCGCCGCGATGGCCAGCACCGACGTGAACGCGTCGGCCAGTACATGCAGGTAGGCGGCGTTGAAGTTGTGGTCGTGGTGGTGGCCATGACCGTGGTCGTGACCGTGGCCGCGACCGTGGCCGTGGTGGCTGTGCCCGCCAGGGTGGGCCGCATCGCGCAGCTCTCCAGGCACCGAGTTGCCGACCTCGCCGTGAGCCGCTGCACCCTTGGGCTCGACTGCGCCGGGCGCCAAAAGCCAGATGCTGGCCAGGTTGACCACCAGGCCGACCACCGCCACCACCAGCGCGTCCACATAGTCCACCGGGCGCGGTTGGCGCAGCACGCTCACGCCTTCCCAGGCCAACCACAGCGCCACGCCCAGCAGCACCAGGCCGCTGGTGTAGGCGGCCAGCACTTCAATCTTCCAGCCCCCAAAGGCATAGCCCGCGGCACCACCGGGCAAGGCACGGTGGCTGGCCGCGCGCTTTGAGAGGCGATAAGCCAGCACCGCGCCGCCCAAAGCCAGCGCGTGGGTGCCCATGTGCCAGCCGTCGGCCGTCAACGCCAAAGATCCGGTCCACCAGCCGGCCAGCAGTTCCACCACCATCGTGGTCAGGGTCAGCAGCGTCACCCAGGTCAGCGCGCGCTCGCGGCGGGCCTGGTCCTGGTCGGCAAAGGCGTGGCTGTGCCGGAAGGGCTGCAGGTCATGGGCGTGGCCGTTCAAGGTGCTCATGCCGGATTCAATGCCTGCTCAACAAAAGCGCGATTCAGACGGCGGCTTTGCAGCAACACCAGGTCGCGTCAAGGCGCCTTCAGCACCGACGTCAAGGTGTACTGGCCATTGATCCGCTCTGCCGTGAAGCGGATACGGTTGCCCACCGCCAAGTTGTCCAGCAGCGTGGGGTCGGCGGCGCGAAACACCATGGTCATGGGCGGCATGTCCAGGTTCTTGATTTCGCCGTGTTTCAGCGTCACCCGGCCAGTGGCCTTGTCCAACTTGGTGACTTCGCCCGTGGCCGCGGGCGCCTGGGCCCAGCTCAGGGTGGCCAACAAGGCACTGACGAAAAAGACGACAAGTCGATGCATGCGGTTGCTCCTGGCGTCGGTTGATCGGTTTGACGCCTGCTCCACCCCAGCTGGGGGCGGCCGGCGCTTTCTACAATGCTCAGCACCATACCTCAGACGCCGGAGCGCCACCATGGGCAGCTTGAATCCTCCCTCCCACGACATCGACCTGTCCCACATCACCCCGCGCGACCAGGCCGAGATCCTGGCCCAGGCCCTGCCCTACATCCGCAAGTACCACGGCAAGACGCTGGTCATCAAATACGGCGGCAACGCCATGACCGACCCGGCGCTGCAGCAGGACTTTGCGGAAGACGTGGTGCTGCTCAAGCTGGTGGGCATGAACCCCATCGTGGTGCACGGCGGCGGGCCGCAGATTGACGAGGCGCTGGCCAAGATCGGCAAGAAAGGCACCTTCATCCAGGGCATGCGTGTCACCGACGAAGAAACCATGGAAGTCGTGGAGTGGGTGTTGGGCGGCGAGGTGCAGCAAGACATCGTGGGCCTGATCAACGCCGCCGGCGGCAAGGCCGTGGGCCTAACCGGGCGCGACGGCGGCCTGATCCGCGCCCGCAAGATGAAGCTGGTGGACAAAGACGGCAACGAGCACGACGTGGGCCAGGTGGGCGAGATCACGTCCATCGACCCCAGCGTGGTCAAGGCGCTGCAGGACGACCAGTTCATCCCGGTCATCAGCCCGATCGGCTTTGGCGAAAAGAACGAGTCCTACAACATCAACGCCGACCTGGTGGCGGCCAAGCTGGCCACGGTGCTGAAGGCCGAGAAGCTGGTCATGCTGACCAACATCAAGGGCGTTCTGAACAAGGCCGGCGAACTGATCACCGAACTCACACCGCGCCAGATCGATGAGCTGGTGGCCGATGGCACCATCAGCGGCGGCATGCTGCCCAAGCTGGCCGGTGCCATCGACGCGGCCAAGAGCGGTGTCAACGCGGTGCACGTGGTGGACGGCCGCGTGCCGCACGCCATGTTGCTGGAGATCCTGACCGACCAGGCCTACGGCACCATGATCCGCTCGTTCTGATGGGCCAGGGTTCGACGCAGGCCAGCGCCCGGGTCTGGTTGTTTGACCTGGACGACACGCTGCACGACGCGTCCAGTGCGTCGATGGGCGAACTGCATGTCTCAATGGGGCGCTACATCGAGGACAACCTGGGCTTGAGCAAGCCCGAGTCCGACGCGCTGCGCCGCCGCTACTGGTTGCGTTACGGCGCCACGCTGCTGGGCCTGGTCAAGCACCACGGTGTGAAGTCGGCGCACTTCTTGCACCACACCCATTTGCTGCCGGGCTTGGAAGCGCGGGTGCGTGGCCACGGCCCCGACATCGCTGCGCTGCAGCGTTTGCGGGGTCGCAAATACATCTTGACCAACGCGCCCCAGGTCTACGCCCAACGGGTCTTGGGCGTGCTGGGCATCGCGCACCTGTTTGACGGCGTGCTGTCCATCGAAGACATGCACATGTTTGGCGACCTGCGCCCCAAGCCCGACGCGCGCATGCTGCGCTGGGTGGCGGCTGGGCTGAAAGTACACCCCAGCCGCTGCGTGCTGGTGGAGGACACGCTGGTGCATCAGAAAGCCGCTCGCCGCGTGGGCATGGGCACGGTGTGGATGCAGCGCTGGCTGCCAGCAGGCCGGCACCGGCCGCGGCGCCGACCTGCTTATGTCGATCGGCGGGTCACGCGCTTGGCTGATTTGATCTGATCAACCCGCCAGGCGGCAAGGTCGCGCAGCGGCGTGGCAGAGCGCCAGCGCGGCAGCCGTTTGTCTCAGGCCTGCAATCCCAGGTCACGCGCCACCACCACCGCCTCGGTGCGGTTGCGGGCTTGCAGCACACGCAAGATGGCCGCGATGTGGATTTTTACGGTGCCCTCGGTCAAACCCAGCTCGCGGGCGATCAGCTTGTTGGGCTGCCCGCGCATCAGGCAGCGTAAAACTTCGGTCTGGCGCGGCGTCAAGCCACTGGCGTCGGGCCGTGCCACTGGGGCGCCGTGGCGCAAGTCGGCCAAGGCCTGGGCCGGCATGTAAGTGCCGCCGCCCAACACCAAGCGTAAGGCCTGCTGCAGGACTTCGGGTGATTCGCCCTTGGGCAAAAAGCCCACGGCGCCAGCGGCCAACACGGCCCGGATCACCGCCGGGTCGTCCTCACCCGACACCACCACCATCGACACGCCAGGAAATTGCAAGCGCAACCGGCGCAGGCCGTCCACGCGGTCCATGCCCGGCATGTGCAGGTCCAGCAGGGCCCAGCGCACGGCGCCGCCCAGCAGATGCTGGTGCGCCCCAGCAAAGTCAGCGGCTTCCACCACCTGCGCATGGGGCTCTGCCAAAAGCAGGGTGCGCTTAAGCGCATCACGCACCATGGGGTGGTCATCGGCAATTAAAACGATCATGGCAAGTCTCTCGGGTTGGGCGTGGTTTGAAGGGCGTTTGAGGATTCAGGGTCACGGCGCTTGGGGTGGTGCAGTCCTTGCGGTGGACCGTGCGTCATCGGCCGAGGGAACGCATTGCTCAAGCCAGGCTCGCAGCCGCGCCGGCGAGACCGGCTTGCTCAGCACCAGCGCAGGCCCGCTTGGCAGATGAAACTGTGCCCTGGAAGCAGGTTCGCCTTCAATCCACAGCACGGGCACGTCCTGGCCCCAGGCCTGCTGAAGCTGCTGCACTTCTTGCGGGCCGGTGCGCTGCAAACCCAAACGCAGGCTGGCAATCACCGCATCGGGTGCGGCTGTCAAACGTTGCAACAGATCGCTGGCGCTGTGGCCGTCGACCACGCGGCAGTCCCACAGTTGCAGCAGGCGGCGCATGGCGTCGCGCAGTTCGGGGTCTGCTTCCAGCACCACCACCAGCAGGCCGGCCAAACGCCGCATCTGCAAGCGCGCCGCTGCAGCCAATAACGGGGCCTGTCCAGCGGGGGCCAAGCCCTCCACCCAAAAAACGCTGCCCCGGCCCGGGCGCGAACCCAGGCGCACGTTCAGCTGCAACAGGCGCGCCAGGCGCTGCACGATGGCCAGGCCGAGCCCTAAGCCTCGGGGCTGCTCAGGTCCTGCCACCGGGGCCACACCCGTCGACTGGTAAAACTCTTCAAAGACGCGCTCTTGGTCAGCCGGTGTGATGCCCAAGCCGCTGTCCCAGACTTCAATGCGGTGGTGCTGTCGGCCTTCCGCGTCGGTGCGCTGGCGGCAAGCCAGCAACACGCCACCCTTGGCCGTGTACTTCACCGCGTTGGCCAACAGGTTGCGCAGCACACGCTCCAACAGCACCGGGTCGGTCACCGTTTGGGCCTGGGGGTTGCTGACATGCAGCGCCAGGCGCAGGCCGCCCGCTTCGGCCAGTGGCGCCCACTCATCGGCCAAGCGGCGCAGCAGCGGCGCCAAAGCCACGGTGTCCCACTGCGGCACCACGGTGCCGCTGTCCATGCGCGAAACATCCAAAAGGGCTGCAAAGAGCAGGTCCAGGGCGGCCAGCGAGCCTTGCATGCGCTCGGCCAGTTCAGCCTGCTGTGGCTCCAACGGGCCGGCGCGCAGAGCTGCCGTGTACAGGCCCAGCGCGTGGGCGGGTTGGCGCAGATCGTGGCTGGCTGCGGCCAAGAACCGGGCTTTGGCTTGGTCCGCCGCTTCGGCTTGGGCCTGGGCCTGCTGCAGCTGGGCCTGGGCCTGGTCCAGCTGGGCGTCGCGCGCCAGCAAGGTCTGCCTCAAGGCCTGGTGTTGCTGCCGGCCAGCCGACAAGGCCTCCAAGGCACGGTGTATCAACCACAGCGTGAACGCCAGCGCCAACAGCCCAAGCAGGCCAGACCACACCGCCAAGCCGCTCCACGCCAGGGTCATGCCGGCCGCCAGTTGCACGGCGGCACCCACCGCCAGCAGCGCCGCACGGCGCAGGCGCCAGCCCATGAAAGCCAGCACCACGCCCAGCGCCAACAAAGCGCCCCCTGTGATGCCGGTCAACGTGCCTGCTGTTGTCAAGGCCTCGGCCCTCCAAGCTGTGGCCTTCATTGTGGATGGGCCGGTGGCGCGGGTCGGCTTCCGCTGGGCATGGCCCAAAAGACAGAGGGCCGGCCTTACCAACACCTGGCCACCACCCGGCCATCACCCGGCCACCACGCCGGCAAACCAGGGTTTTGCCTGCGGTGGGTCAGTGTTTACCTGCAAGAGAAGCACCGGGGGCCGTGTGCCAGAATCGCCGCGCCGCCTGCCTTGCATCCCGGTCTTGTCCGAGTTTGAGACCCGCCGTTCTTCAGCCGCCACCCGCCTTCAAGCCCATGTCCGCACTGCCCGAAGATCTGCCCCCGGACGGTGCCGCTGAGAGCACCCCCGAATCTGCAGCCCGCGTGCGCAAGCGCCCCAAACCGGGTGAACGGCGTGTGCAGATCTTGCAAACGCTGGCCAGCATGCTGGAGCAACCCGGCGCCGAACGCGTGACCACAGCCGCGCTGGCCGCCAAACTCGACGTCAGCGAAGCCGCGCTGTACCGCCATTTCGCCAGCAAGGCACAGATGTTCGAGGGCTTGATCGAGTTCATCGAGACCAGCGTCTTCACCCTGATCAACCAGATTCTGGAGCGCGAAGCCAGTGCCTCACTGCAGGCGCAAAAAATGGCGGCGGTGCTGCTGCAGTTTGCGGAAAAGAATCCGGGCATGACCCGCGTGATGGTGGGCGACGCTTTGGTGTTCGAGCACGAGCGCCTCAACGCCCGCATGAACCAGTTCTTTGACCGCGTGGAGTCGCAGTTGCGCCAGAGCTTGCGCGCTGCGGCCGAAGCGGCTGGTTCCAACACGCCCACGGTGGACGCGCAAGCGCTGGCGTCGGCGATCACCTCGCTGATCGTCGGCCGCTTGCAGCGCTATGCCCGGTCGGGCTTCAAACGCGCGCCCACCGAGCACATCGAGCTGGCCCTGCGCCGTTTGACGGCTTGATGGTTTGACGGGCTGAAGGACCGACGAGCTGACGCTTTGACGGCCTGAGGGGCAGACCCGGAGCTTCGGCTCTGCCGATCAGCGGGCTGAGCAGCCTCAGGACGTCCGCCCCTGCGCTCACCGCATGACTGGCGCGTCGGTCGTCTCGCAACACCAGCACCCCTCTACACTTCGGCGCATGAATGCCGCTTTTGAACACCTGCTGGTGCGCGCTGAGTCACTGCTGGCCCGCTTGGAAGTCATCCTGCCCCACGCTGCCACCGCGCCCGACTGGTCGGCCTCGGTGGCCTGGCGCTACCGGCGCCGCGGCAGCGCCGGGGTCTTGGAGCCGGTGCGCCATGTGGCCACGATTCGGCTGTCCAGCCTGCAAGAGGTGGATGCGCAGAAAGAACGCCTGCTGCGCAACACTGAACAATTTGTGGCCGGCCGCGGCGCCAACAACGTGCTGCTCACCGGTGCCCGCGGCACCGGCAAGAGCAGCCTGGTCAAGGCCTGCCTCAACGAATTCAGCAGCCAAGGCCTGCGCCTGATCGAAATCGACAAAAGCGACCTGGTGGACCTGCAAGACATCGTCGACCTGGTGGCCGAGCGGCCCGAAAAATTCATCGTCTTTTGTGACGACCTGAGCTTTGACGAAGGGGAGGCCGGCTACAAGGAACTGAAGAGCGTGCTCGACGGCAGCGTGGCGCAAGCCAGCGACAACCTGCTGATCTACGCCACCAGCAACCGGCGCCACCTGCTGCCCGAGTACATGAAGGAAAACCTCACCTACCAACACACCGAGGACGGCGAGGTCCACCCGGGTGAGGTGGTGGAAGAAAAAATTTCGCTCAGCGAACGCTTTGGCCTGTGGATCAGTTTCTACCCCTTCACGCAGGCGGAGTACCTGACCATCGTGGCGCAGTGGTTGCGTGCTTTTGGCGCCAGCGAAGCGGCCATCACCGCTGCCCGCCAGGAGAGCCTGGTCTGGGCGCTGGAGCGCGGCTCACGCTCGGGCCGGGTGGCGCAGCAGTTCGCCAAGGACTACGCGGGCCGCCACGGTGGCTGAACCCGTTCAGCCATCCGCGGCCAGCTCTAAGGCCGAGCAGCGCACGCCGGTTGACGTGGCGGTGGGCGTGCTCGTCGACGGCCAGGGCCGCTTTTTGCTGACCAGCCGCCCAGCGGACAAGGTCTATGCCGGCTACTGGGAATTCCCAGGCGGCAAGCTCGAAGCCGGCGAAACGGTGGAGCAAGCCCTGCGCCGCGAGCTGCAAGAAGAGCTGGGCATCACCATCGGCCCGGCCACGCCTTGGCAGGTGGAAGTCATGGACTACCCCCACGCCCGCGTTCGCTTGCATTTTTGCAAGGTGTTTGCGTGGCACGGGGACTTCGAGATGCGCGAGGGCCAAAGCATGACTTGGCAGACACTGCCCGTGCAGGTGCAACCCGTGCTGCCCGGTACCCTGCCGGTGCTGACCTGGTTTGCGGCCGAGCGCGGCTTCGCCGGCCCCACCCACGTTTGAGCAGGCGGCAAGCGCAGCGCCGGGTTTCATGGCGCGGGCCACACCCCAGATCACGCAACACGTCCACTTGAAGGCACTAGACTGACAAGATGAACTGGCTCGACCACATCCAATGGAACAGCGACGGCCTGGTGCCCGTCATCGCCCAAGAAGCCAGCACCGGCGACGTGCTGATGTTCGCCTGGATGAACCGCGAAGCCGCGCAGGCCACGGCAGAGCGTGGCCAGGCGGTGTACTGGAGCCGGTCACGCCAAAGGCTGTGGCACAAGGGCGAAGAGTCGGGCCACTTCCAGACCGTGCACGAGATGCGCATGGACTGCGACAACGACGTGCTGCTGCTCAAGGTCACCCAACAAGGCCACGAGCCTGGCATTGCCTGCCACACCGGGCGCCACAGCTGCTTTTACCAACAGTTGCAAGGCCAGGCCTGGCAGGCCGTGGAGCCGGTGCTGATGGACCCCGAGCGCATTTACAAATAAACCCGAATCCATGAGCAGCAACGACAGCCTGGCGCGCTTGGCCGCCGTCATCGAGTCCCGCAAGCCGGCCGCCGGTGGCGACCCCGATAAAAGTTACGTCACCCGCTTGTTTTCCAAGGGCACCGACGCCATCTTGAAAAAAATCGGCGAAGAAGCCACCGAGCTTGTCATGGCCGCCAAAGATGGCGACAAGGCGCGCATCGTGGCCGAGAGCGCCGACCTGTGGTTCCACTGCATGGTGGCTCTTGCTGCGTTTGACCTGAAGCCCGCCGACGTGCTGGCAGAGTTGGAACGACGCGAGGGGCTCTCAGGCCTGGAAGAATTTGCCGCCCGCAAGGCGGTGCTGCGCGAAAGAGGTGAGCCGTGAACACATCGGTGACTGAAGTGATGCTGTCCCCCGAGCGCGAGCGCTCCTTGATGACGGTGGGGCACATCAGCTACCTGCTGCACACCATCGTGGCGCTGGGCGCCGTGGTGCCGGGCATGCAGGGCAGCGTGCTGCTGCTGCTGCTGGCCTTTGTGCTGGACCTGGTGAAAAAAGGCGAAGCCCAAGGCACCTGGCAGCAGAGTCACTTCTCCTGGCGCATTCGCAGCGTGGTCTGGGCGGCCATCCTCTACGCCGTCACCGCGCCGCTGTGGATCTTGCTGATCGCCCCAGGCTGGCTCGCCTGGGCCTTGGTCTCGATCTGGTTCCTGTACCGCGTGGTGCGTGGCTGGATGAACCTGAACAACCGCAAGAGCATGCCGGCATGAACTCTGGTCTGGCGCACGACCCCAACTGCCTCTTCTGCAAGATCATCCAGGGGCAGATTCCTTCCAGGAAAGTCTTCGAGGATGATGAACTGCTGGCCTTTCACGACATCCACCCGTGGGCGCCGGTGCATGTGCTGATCATCCCCAAGCAACACATTGCCACCTTGTCGGACGTGGGCCCGCAACACAGTGCGCTGCTGGGCCGCATGCTCGGGCTGGCGCCCCGCCTGATGGCCGAACTGGGTGTGAGCAACGGTTTTCGCACGCTGATCAACACCGGCCCCGACGGCCGCCAAGAGGTTTACCACCTGCACATGCACGTCATGGGCGGCCCTCGCCCCTGGGTAAAAGGATGAACCGGCCGGGTTGACTGGCGGTTTGAACTGGCAGCGCGCAGGGTCTTTGTCACCTGCGCCTCGTAGAATCTGCGTTTTGCGCTTTTCTCTCTAGGAGATAGATCATGGGTTCGTTCAGCATCTGGCATTGGCTGATCGTGTTGCTGGTCGTCGTGGTCATCTTCGGCACCAAGAAGCTTCGCAACATCGGCTCCGACTTGGGTGGCGCCGTCAAAGGCTTCAAAGACGGCATGAAGAGTGGTGGTGAAACGCCCGAGGCCGACGCCGCTGCAGCCGCACCGCCACAGCAGGTGAGCACCGCCAAACGCGCCGACGCCAACACCGTCGACGTGGAAGCCAAGACCAAAAGCTGATGCGCGTGCGCCTGCCTGAAGCCTTCAGGCAGCGCGCCATGGTTGCTGCCCCTTCATGATCGACTTCGGTTTTGACAAGCTGGCCCTGATCGGCGCCGTGGCGCTGATCGTCATCGGGCCTGAAAAATTGCCCAAATTGGCGCGCACCGTCGGCCACATGTTTGGCAAAGCGCAGCGCTATGTGGCTGATGTCAAGGCCGAGGTCAACCGCTCCATTGAACTGGACGAGTTGAAGAAGATGCGGACGCAGTTTGAAGACGCTGCGCGCGACGTTGAACAAAGCGTTCGTACCGAGGTCAATGACGCCAAGTCGGCTTTTGACACCGACTGGAACAGTGCCACTGCTGGGCTGGGCGACAGCAGCAGCCCTACGGAAGCGCTGGCACCGCCGCCACCGACTTACAGCCGGCCTAAGAAGAATTGGCGCCTGAAGAAGGGCAGCACACCCCAGTGGTACAAGCAGCGCCAGGGCATCCGCACCAAAGCCATGTCGGGCGCCGCGCGGGTGGCTCGGTTCAGGCCACAGGGCTTGAAGGTGCCGCGATGAGCGAAGCCGACAAAAAAGACGAGCTCGAAGGCACCGAGGCACCTTTTGTCTCGCACCTGGTCGAGCTGCGCGACCGCCTGATTCGCGCCACCATCGCCATCGCCGCAGCTTTTGCAGTGCTGGCCTTTTGGCCCGGCCCTTCGGGCTTGTATGACCTGCTGGCAGCACCGCTGGTGGCACACCTGCCCAAGGGCGCCACACTGATTGCCACCAACGTGATCTCGCCCATCCTGGTGCCGCTGAAGATCACCTTGATGGCGGCCTTCATGGTCGCCCTGCCGGTGGTGCTGTACCAGGTGTGGGCCTTTGTGGCACCGGGCCTGTATTCACACGAAAAACGCCTGGTGCTGCCTTTGGTGGTGTCCAGCACCCTGCTCTTTGTGGCCGGTGTGGCCTTTTGCTACTTTCTGGTCATCCCGGGCATGAGCAAGTTCATCCAGGCCTTTGCCCCGGCCAGCATCACCGCTGCGCCTGACATTGAACAGTATTTCGGCTTTGTGCTGACGCTGTTCCTGGTGTTTGGCATCGCGTTTGAGGTGCCCATCGCGGTGATCGTGCTGGCGCGCATGGGCATCGTCACCATTGAGCAGCTGAAGAAGTGGCGTGGCTATTTTGTGGTCAGCGCATTCATCGTGGCCGCCGTGGTCACGCCGCCCGACGTGATCTCGCAGCTGGCGCTGGCGGTGCCCATGTGCATCCTCTACGAGATCGGCATCATTGCCGCTGGGCTGTTCATCAAGCACACCAAGGCGCCTGAAGAAGAAACCGAGCCGGGCAAGCAGGCGTCCTAAGCCCGGCGCTGGCCGCACGGCCTGTGTGCGCCAGCCCTGCTTACTTCACCCAGGTGTTGAGCTGAATGATGGGCAACAACACTGCCAGCATGATCAGCACCACCACGATGCCCATGCCCACGATGAGCAAAGGCTCCAAGATGGTGGCCGCAGCCATGGCACGGCGCTGCACCTCGGCCGACAACTGGGTGGACGCACGCTGCAGCATCAAGGGCAGTTGACCGGTTTGTTCGCCCAGTCGAGCGAACATCGACAGCAAGCCCGGAAAACGCTTCTTGGCCGCCAACGCCGAGCCCAGCGGCGCGCCTTCCCGCACTTGCGCCAAGGCATCGAGTGCATCGCTGCGCATGGCACGGTTGGACAGCGTTTCTGCAGCCGCTTGCAGCGCCTTCAGGATCGGCACACCGGCGCCGGCCAACATGGCCAGCGTGCCGCCAAAGCGGGCTGCGTTGTAGCCACGCGCAAGCCGACCCAGCAGCGGCAGCCGCAGCAGCGCCGCGTCGCTGCGCTCACGAAAGGCTTCGGCCCTGCGGGCCAGTGTGAAGGCCGTGCCAGCGCCCACCATCAACAACGCCACCGCCCAGCCCCATTGGCGAACAAAGCTGCTGATGGCCAGCATGGCCACGGTCAGGAAGGGCAGCGCACGCTTGCCACTGCTGAAGGTGCTGGCGATCTGCGGCACCACCCAGGTGACCAGCACGATGACGATGACAAAGGCCACGGTGGACACGATGGCCGGGTAGAGCATGGCACCCAGCACCTTGGTGCGCAGGGCCTGCTGCTGCTCCTGGTCGTCGGCCAGGCGCTCGAGCACCGCGCCCAAGGCGCCGCTTTGTTCGCCCGCCGCCACCACGGCGCGGTAGACGTCGTCAAACTCGCGCGGTGCCGTGGCCAGCGCACGGGCAAAGCTGTTGCCCGCGTTGACCTCGCTCTTCAGGTGGGCCACCAGCTCGCGCTGGCGTTCGTTTTCGCTTTCTTCAGCCAGCGCCGTCAGCGCCCGCTCCAGCGGCAGGCCGCTGCCCACCAAACCTGCCAGTTGACGCGTCCACACCGCACGCCCCGTGGCCGAAAACACGCGGCGCGTGAACTTCGGGGCCGAGCCGTCGCTGGTGGCGGCCGTGACTGGCGTAACCGCCAAAGGCACCAGGTCGCGCTGGCGCAGTTGTGCACGCGCGGCTTTGGCGTTGTCGGCCTCCAGCAGTCCCGCGCTGGCCTTGCCCTTGCTGTCCAGCGCTTCAAAACGGTATGCAGGCATGGGCGTGGGCTGTCAGCAATCAATCGCGCGTGACGCGGATGACCTCTTCAAGGGACGTGATGCCGGAACGCACCAAACGTTCCCCATCTTCACGCATCGAGCGCAAGCCTGCGGCCCGGGCGGCGACGACCAGTTCTTGTTCAGCGGCCCGCATGTGCACCAGGGCCTGGACCGCGGGGTTGACGGTCATCAGTTCATAGACGCCGGTGCGCCCTTTGTAGCCGGTGTGCGCGCAGTGTTCGCAGCCCACGGGATGCCAGTGGCCATCGTCACCCAGGCGTTTGCACTTGCTGCACAACTTGCGCACCAGGCGCTGCGCCAACACGCCCAACAGGCTGCTGCTGAGCAAAAAGGGTTCAACACCCATGTCGATGAGCCGGGTGACGCTGCTCGGCGCATCGTTGGTGTGCACGGTGGCCAGCACCAGGTGGCCGGTCAAGCTGGCCTGGATGGCGATCTGCGCGGTCTCGAAGTCGCGGATTTCACCGATCATGATCACGTCCGGGTCCTGGCGCAGGATGGCGCGCAGGGCCTTGGCGAAGGTGAGGTCGATCTTGGGGTTGACTTGCGTCTGGCCGATACCTGGCAGTTCGTACTCCACCGGGTCTTCGACCGTCAGCACATTGGATGTGGCGGTGTCGACACGCGTCAACGAGGCATACAGCGTGGTGGTTTTGCCCGAGCCCGTGGGCCCCGTCACCAGCACGATGCCATGCGGCTGCTGCACCAGCTTGGCGTAGGCGGCCAGCACCTCGCCGTCCATGCCCAGACCTTCCAGCGTGAAGCGGCTTTCAGTCTTGTCCAGCAAGCGCAGCACGGCGCGTTCACCGTGCGACGACGGCAACGTGCTGACCCGCACATCAATGGCCCGACCGCCAATGCGCAAAGAGATACGGCCGTCTTGCGGCAGCCGCTTTTCGGCGATGTCCAGCTCGGCCATGATCTTCAGGCGGCTGATCATGGCCGCGTGCAGGGCCTTGTTGGGCTGCACCACTTCGCGCAGCGTGCCGTCGACCCGAAAGCGCACCGAGCTGCTGCGTTCATAGGGCTCGATGTGGATGTCGCTGGCGCCGTCCTTGGCGGCCTGCGTCAGCAAGGCGTTGAGCATGCGGATGATGGGCGCGTCGTCAGCGGCTTCGAGCAGGTCTTCCACCGCTGGCAGCTCTTGCATCATGCGGCTCAGGTCGACGCCACTTTCAACCTCGCCGATCACCGCCGCTGCGCTGCTTTCACCGCCGGCGTAGGCCGCGGCAATTCGTTGCACCAGGGTGCTGGCGTCTTCGTGGTCAAAACGCGAGACGTCAAAGTAGCGCGTCACTTCAGCCAATGCGCCAGCCGAAGTGGTTTCGGCTGCGCACAGACGCAATTCGCCACCCTCGTCTTCGAGCAGCAGCGTGTGCGCCTTGGCAAAGGCGTAGGGCAGCGGGTGTCGCGTGGCCATGGATCAGCGCCTGCGCTCAGGGCGCCTTGGCAGGAACGCCCGGATCCGGCGCCACCGGTGCCCGCAATGGCGGCAACACCGGCGATTCATTGATGGGCATCACGAGGCTGGGTGCCGGCTGACCGGCTTTTTGCTCACCGCGGATCTGGTCGTAGCGGTCCATCGACAAGCGGTTGGCACTGTCGGCGTCGCGCAGCACCACGGGGCGCAGGAAGACCATCAGGTTGGTGCGGCGGCGCTCGCGGCTTTCAGTGCGAAACAGCCCGCCGATCAAGGGCAGGTCGCCCAGCAAGGGCACCTTGCTCCTGTTGGTGACAAAACGGTCTTCGATCAAGCCGCCCAGCACCAGGATGGCACCGTCGTCCACCACCACCGTGTTCTCGATGCTGCGCTTGGTGGTGGACGGGCCCGCGTTGGTGGTACCGGCCGCCGTGGTTTCCTTGACGCTGCTCTGCTCTTGGAAAATGGTCATGCGCACGGCGCCGCCTTCGCCAATCTGCGGCCGGATGCGCAGCGTGATGCCCACGTCCTTGCGCTCGATGGTCTGGAAAGGGTTGGTGGTGGCGCCACCGCCGCCCGTGTTGGTGAACTGGCCGGTGATGAAAGGCACGTTTTCACCAACCACGATCTTGGCTTCTTCGTTGTCCAAGGTGATCAGGTTGGGCGTGCTGATGATGTTGGTCTCACTCTGCGTCTGCAGCGCGCGTGCAATGGCCGCCAGGGACGTGACGCCATTGATCACGCTCAGCAAACCCACGTTCAAACCCTGGCCCAGGTTGATCTGACCTTGCGCCGCCGAGGTGTTGATGTCGATGATCCCGGGCCGGCCGCTGGCGTTGAAATTGGTGCCACTCACAATGCCAAACTTGTCGCCACTCTTGCCCAGCAAGCCCTGCCACTGGAAGCCAAAGTCAGCCGCGTCGCTGGGCGACACCTCGACGATCATGCTTTCGATGTAGACCTGCGCCCGCCGGGTGTCGAGCTGGTCAATCAGAGCCCGCACCTGTTTGTAGAGCGGCTCGGGCGCGGTGATGATCAGTGAATTGGTGGCCGGGTCGGCTTGGATGAAACCGCCCGTGCTGGGTTGCGCCGCGCCCGTGACGGCGCTGGTGCTTTGCGGCGATGCGCCAGGTGAAGCCGAAGGCGTGGGCGTCGGTGCACTGGGGGCGCCAGCACCGCCGCCGCCGCTGCTGCCGCTTGTGGCCCCAAAGGCGGCGCGAACCACCGTGGCCAAGCGCGCAGCGTCGGCATTTTTCAGGTGCACCACCCACATGCCGCCGCCAGGACCGATCAGGTTGTTGGGCCGGTCCAGCCTGGCAATGGTGGAGCGCAGCGCTGCCAGGCGCGCGGCGTTGGGCGCGCGGATCACCAAAGCATTGGCACGCGAATCCGCCACCACCGTAACCCCTCCCGACGAAACGCCTGGTGCGCCAGGCACGGCGGATGCACCGCTGCTGTCGGTCAGCCGCTGCACCAAGGGTGCCAGATCGGCCGCCACCGCGTGCTGCAGCTGCACCACTTCCACATCGGTGCCCGAAGCCACATCCAGCGCCGCAATGATCTTGGCGATGCGCTGCAAGTTCTCGGCGTAGTCGGTGATGACCAGGGCGTTACTGCCCGGGTTGGCATTGATGGTGTTGTTGGCGCTGATCAGCGGGCGCAGCACCGCCACCAGGTTGTTGGGGTTTTCGTAACGCAGCGGAAAAATCTGCGTGATGATCTGATCGCCACGCACCGAGACTTCACCCACGCTGACCGTGCCGGCCTGTAGCTTGGCATCGGCCTCGGGCACCACCTTCAGCAGCCCGCCAGCCTCCACCACGGCAAAACCCAGCCCGCGCAAGGCCGACAGGTAGCTGGCATAAGCGTCGCGAATGCTTTGCGGTTGTTCGCTGTATACCGTGATGCTGCCTTTGACGCGCGGGTCCACCACGATGGCGCGGTCGATCATGGCGGCGAAGGCACGCGTCACGGCTTCAACATCGGCATTGACAAAATTCACTGTCACTGGAGCGCGGCTCTTGGGCAGCGGTTGTTGCGCCATGGCCGGTGGCAGTGCCATCGCCGCTGCCAACAGAGACACCAGGCCCTTGCGCCCCCAGCTGTGAAGAGCCGCGTAGATGCCCGCTTGGATCCTCGCAGAATGCGACGCCTTGTTCATGTTCACCCGATCGAAATGAGAGACAGCGCGCCCTGGCGGCGGCCGATGAGGTTGAGCAGGTTGTTCAGCGCCGCTTCGGACCCTGGCTCCGCGCTGGCCTGTCCGTTGAAGCGCAAGCGAGAAGCGGCCCATTGGCCACTGCCGGTCAGCTTCAGGGCACCACTGCTGGTGCCCAGTTGAATCTGCGCCGAGTCACCACGTTCGTCGCCCTGCAGACTCAGTTGGTAGTGGCCCAACTCGTCCAGGGTGGACAGGCTGGAAGCCAGACTGCGAATCTGCAGTTCGGCGCGCCCCGTCAGCACCCAACGGCCCTGCACCACTTCGGCAACAAAACCAGAGCTGCTGAGCATCAGGCTGCCGGTGGGTTGCAAGGTGTTCCAAGGGGTGCCCAAGCCCACCAACCAGGCCGCCGGCCATTGCCCCAGCAGCGCGCTCGCGGCGCCCGGCGGAGGAGCCAGCAGTTCAATGCGCAGGCGCTGAAGGCCGGGCACGAATCGCAGCTTGAGGTCACCTTCGATACAACAGGCCTGCTGGGCGCGCAGGGCCAAGCCACCGCTGCTCAATCCCAAGGTCCAATGGAGCCGGCCGGGCAAAGCGCTGCTGTCGCGGCTGCCTTGGCCGCCCGTGAGCACCACCACCGCACTGCCCGCCCAGACCGTGCCCCGTGCATCGGCCAACAGCAGTCGCCCGCCCGTGCTTGTTGCCATGCCTTGTGCCAACCAAGCGGCGGGCGCAAAGACGACCAGCGCCACCACCCCACCCAGCAACAGCCCGGCAGCCCACCAGCGTTTCAATTGACCGCCCCCAGGCCCAGCACCAGGGTGCCGCTGAAGCCCGCTGCGGCACGGGTCAGGTTGGCTTCGATGGGGCGCGCGCGGGCGCCGGCTCGGGCCTCGGCGAGCCAGTCGCGCAGCGCTGAGGTGCCCACGCCATTCAAGGTCAGCGTGGCGCGTTCACCTTGTACGGACAGTTTGGCTTTGTCA
Organism: Betaproteobacteria bacterium; assembly: GCA_043743835.1. Taxonomy (GTDB): domain Bacteria; phylum Pseudomonadota; class Gammaproteobacteria; order Burkholderiales; family Burkholderiaceae_C; genus Rubrivivax. Next base: position 130,615 of record JAYTVT010000062.1, on the reverse strand, counting down.
CCCAGACGCAGCGTGGCCGCGGTCAAGGCGGCGGCAGCCTGATCGGGGGTGACGGGGGCTGCGCCACGCAGCGCCTGCACTTCAGAAGCCTGGCGCTGCATGACCTGCAGTTGCGCGTCCAGGGCGTCGAGTTGCGCAGGTGCCCGCGCCAGTGTTCGCCAGGCGGGCTGAACCGCCAGCAGCCAGATCAGCAGCAAGGCCAGGATCCAGGCCACGACCGTCAGCCACAGGCGCTCGCGGGGCGCCAGGGACATCCAAAGGGCACGCGCCGAACTCAAGGCGCTGGGCTTGGGAGTCGTCGAGTTGTCGCTCACAGGCCCCCTCCCGACTTGGTACGGGTCAGCACCACACGCCCGTCCGACAAATCAGCAGCGTAACCAGCGGCTCGGATGCGGTCACGGAACTGCTGCACCTGAGGCTCAGCCCAGCCACTGGCCGCCAGGCTCAAGCTGCCAGGCTCAAAGCGGATGCTGGCCGTGGGCCCTTGGCCATCTGGCCAAGCGGCAGCGGCGGTGGCCAGCAGCGATTCCAGGTCGCTGGCGCCAACCCGGCCCGCACCTGCGCGCAGGCGGTCGGTTTCCCGCTGCATCTGCAAGGGAGCGTCGAGCACCGCGCGCACCCCAGGGTGCGTTGTCTTGAGCAACGTTGCCATGGCTTCGCGCTTGGCCACCAGCGTCTGCCGCTGCTGCCACGCGTACAGGTTCAGCCCCGCCAACTGCACCAGCACCAGGCCCAACAAGCCAAGCCTGACAGGACGCCACTGGTCGCTGAGCAAGCGCTTGGCAGCTTGGCGCAGGGCCCGCGTGCCACGCGTGCGTGGCGCCAGCTCAAACTGCCGCAAATTGAGGTCTGCCTGGGCGGCCTCCAAAGCGCGCTCGGCGTCGCTCTTCAAAGGCACTGGCGAACCCAGCCAGCGTTCGGCCGCCTGCGCCGCTGCGGGGGTGCTGCTCCATCGCACACTGGCCGATGTGTCGTTGGGGATCCGCGCGCGGGCCAGGCCCCCATCCAGCCGCAGGTGGACAACACCGTCGGAGCGCGCCAGGGTCAGCCAGGCTTGCTCTTCGCCGGTCACCGAGGCGGTGTCCAGACTGCCGCCCACGTGGAAGTGACCCCGGCTGCCCAGACCCGGCAGCGCGGCGCTGACCACACGCTCAACGCCCAAGCCCGCATTTTCCAAAGCCTGAAGCGCCGCCGCCAAACGCGGCCCTTCAGTGACGGCCACCCACCCGGACTGCCCCTGTTTGGCATCTGCTGCCAAGGCAAAGTGCGGCGCCTGACCTTCGTCCAGCAGCGCGTCTTCCATCACCCCGGCCAAAGCCTCGTGCAAGCGTGAGGCTGGCGCACGAGGCACTTCCACACGGTGCCAGCTGACATCGGCTTCAGCCAAAAGGAGAACCACCTGATCGGCCTTGGGCAGAAAGGCTGCACCCGCGTGGCCCGCTACGGTTGGTGTTCTGCCGTCAGCGCTGAGCACGTAGAACCACTCTGCCGGCAAGGCCGAAGAGCCGCCACTCTGACCGACCGCAGCGGCGTCTACGCCGCTGCCACGGGCACCCAGGCGTTCACGTGGTGGAAGCTGAAGAACAAGCAAGGACATGCGGTGCGGGGCAGGCTCAGGTTGCGAAATACGTGCTGGGGCAAACAGGCGGGGCAAACGGGAAAGCCGCGTATTGTGGCCTTCAGCGCTGCGCCCAGGCGAAACTGCGGCGCTCGCGACGGAGCACTTCGACACGGCTGTCCCGCCGAAACAGCAGGCTGCGCTCTTCCAGAACCCGTTCTTCCAGTCTCAAGCGGCCGGCCACGTGAAAGTAGCTGCTGTTCACGCTGACTCGCCCTGGCTCCTGCGGCGTGCCCGGCGGCAGCATGGCGTACACGTCATCCAGTCGCTCGAAGGGCTTGCGGTCACGGGCCTGCACCAGCCGCTCTGCGCCACCCAGATCCAGCCCGATGACAGCGGCAATGACCTCTCTGGACGCCGTGTTGACATTGATGGGCGTGGCAGTGGGCAACAGGTCCACATACGGGGCCAGGCGCTCCAAGGTGGCTTCATCCAAGCCAGACCAGGCCAGGTCCAGCAGCCGCGACGGTCGCAGCGGCGCCCCACCCGGGTTGTCGCCGCTGGCGCCCGTATGGGCGTCTACCAGGGCCTGGACCAGGCGCTTGGCCGTGTCCGTGGGCGCGCCGGCCAGGCCGACCAAACGCTCCAGCGCAGCCACCTGCTGAGGCACCGGTTTGCCGGCATCGTCCAGCAGGCCCCGCAGGTTCAGCCGCGCTTGCGCGTCTTCGATGGTGCCGGAGATGAAGGCTTCGGGCCCGCTGTCGGCGTTGTTGTCTTTGTCAGCGGCCAGGAAGGCCGACAAACGGGCTTCCGCCAGCGGTTGTGCCCAGGGTTCGCCCAGGTGGTCGTGGGGCTTGTTGCTCTGCTGGCCGGCCCGGTGGTCCTCACGCAGGATCAAGCGGGCCCAGTCCAACGCGCCATTCAAGATCCAGGCCGCCTGGCTGCGCGCACGCTCGGCGGCTTCAATGTTCACTGCCCGGGTCTGTTGCCAAACCATGCCGGCGGTGGCGGTGGCCACCAGCACCAGAACGATCATGGCCAGCAGCAACGCCGCCCCCCTTTGTGGCGTGATGCGACTGGGGCGCCAGGCCGTTTTCATTGCCCGGTCAGCCCGAGCGCGATGTCGCGCGTGAGCTTTTTGCCCTGCAAGGTGATGACCAAGCGCACGGCTTGTGGCAACTGCACTTGGGCGGCGGCTGGTGCGCTGCTGGGTGTCGCTGGCGGGGCGACCTGGTTGCCAGTGGACTGCGCGTTGCTCCACTCGTTGCCCAGGTGGTAGTACAGCTGCCACTCGCTGGCAGCAGATGCCACTGTCAGCTGGCCAGCCTCTTGACCCTGAAACTGCTGGCTGCTCAGCCAAGCCTGCTGCAGCGCACCAGCGCGCACCATCACCGGGCTGGCCCAGCGCTGCCACTGGCCCCCCCGCACTGCCCAGACGACCAGGGCCATGCCACCGTCCACCCGGCGGGTCAGTCGAAGGCTCTGGCCGTCGAAGATCAGCGCTGGCACCACCTGGGTGTCGTGAACCGCTTGCAGGTCCTGCTCCCATTGCGTCAGCACCGTGCTCAGGCGCGAACTGGAGTCGATGAGCTCTCGGCCCGCGTCGCGGGACCGCAACACACCATCCAGCCCCTGCCAGGCCAAGGCCGCCAGCAAGGCCATGGCAAAGAGCGCCACCAGCACTTCAACCAGGGTAAAGCCCTTCTGGGCCTGGCCGGCTTGCATCAGGGGCGCGCCAGCACGGTGGACAGCGTCAGCAACGGCGTGCCGTCGTCGGTGGCCATCATGGCGTCCACACGTCGGAAGTTAGGATTGGGGGTGGGTCTCGTCACCAACTTGCCCTTGTAACTGCGCCCCAGCTGTTCACAGTTGAAATCGGCGTCGCCCACACCCGGAAAGCTGCGCTTGAGCCGCAGCTCGGTCAATTGGTTGTCGGCGCACCACTGCGCCGCCATCACATCGGACAGGCGCTGCGCGTTGTCGGTGAGGGCGCCGGCCGCGCGCAGGCCGGCGGCCAAGGCCAGGCTGGCGACCGCCAATGCCACCAAAACTTCCAACAGCGTGAAGCCGCCTTGGCGGCGCAGCCAGACCACAGCGTGATCAGCGCGGCGCGGCATCGGCTGCTGGGGGGAGCGGCACGGCAAACGGCACGGCAAACGGCCCCAAGCCGTCGGACACCAGTTCCAGTCGTTGGCTGGCCAAGGTCAGCACTACCCTTTGGGGCGGCAAGATGGCGGCGGGCCCCAGGGTGAGCGCAGAGGCGCCCACAACCTGCGCAGCCACCCGCTCGTCCAGCCATCGACTGGGCAACGCCAGAGAGCTCGGCAAGCCAACAAAGCGAAAGTGCACCGGCGCGCCCTTCAGGTCGGTCAGGCCATCTGCCGGTGCACGTGGCGCCCAACTCACCGCAACACCAGATACCCGCGCTTCTGCCCGGGCCATCTCAAGCAAGGCACTCAAGCGCGCGCCCTCTTCTTCCAGGCGCGCAGCATCGGGGTCGGGCAGTGCCAGCGAAACCAAGGCGGCACCCACGGCGATGATGGCCAGCACGATCAAGAGTTCGATGAGCGTGAAGGCACGCTGGGCCCGATGCCGCAGGCCACTTCGCTGCAGCAATTCCTTATTGCCAGGAACCGATGTCGGCATTCTTGTCTTCGCCACCAGGCTGACCATCGGCACCGAAGCTGAAGATGTCGATGTCGCCCCGAACGCCGGGATTCAGATACTGGTAGGGACGGCCCCAAGGATCGGCAGGCAATTTGTCCAGATAAGGTTTCCAGTTGGTCGGCACCGCGCCCGCCGTGGGCTTGCGCACCAACGAATCCAGCCCCTGCTCAGCGCTGGGGTAGCGCTGGTTGTCCAGCTTGTAGCGCTTGAGGGCCTGGGTGAGGGTGTTGATGTCGGTCCTGGCCGCCGTGACCTTGGCATCGTCCAGGCTGGAAAACAGATTCGGCACGATCAACGCACCCAACACGCCGATGATGACCAGGACCACCAACAGTTCAATCAGCGTGAATCCCCGCTGGAGGGGCCACGGGCGCTTACAGGTCTGGCTGTTCATCGTGTGCTGTGCAGGCTCGGTGTGGGCCGGGCTGTGCTGGGCTGAGCAAGGAGACCTTGAATCATAATCGTCCCATGTTGCTGCGTGGGTTGACCTTTGGTGTTTGGGCTGCTGTGGCGGCCAGCGCTGTCCATTGGGGTCTGAAGCTGTGGGTGGTTTCCCCCACATTGCCGCAGGCGGTCACCGTGGCCGACGCCAGCCCCGCATTGCGGGGCGACCTCAGCCGACTCTTGGGTCCGGACGCGCCAGTAGCTGCTGCAGCCGCAGCGCCAGAACCCACTGCCGATGCCCGTTTCAGCCTGATCGGTGTGCTCAGTCCTAAACCCACACAGGCCGCCCGTGAGGGAGTGGCTTTGATTGCTGTGGATGGCAAGCCCGCCAAGGCATTCCGGATTGGCGCCGTGGTCGACGGCCAGAACGTGTTGCAGTCGGTCGACGCACGCGGCGCTAGCCTCGGACCCCGCGGCGGCGCTTCGCTGGTGGCTTTGCGCTTGACGCCACCAGCGGCTGCCAACAGCAGCAAGTTGCCACCGGGCGCCAACTCAAACGGCATCCCCAACCCGGCACCCGTTTTGTCCACGGTTCAAGCTGCGCCGGTTCAGCCGGACCAGGGCATTGCGCCATCTGCGCTGCCACCCAGCTTGCCGCCGGGTCAGCCGCCTATGGGGCGGCCGCCCGGGCAGCCGCGCGACCCCGCCAGCGCCCGCTAGTACAGCGCTGCGCCGAAAGGCGAAGGCAATGCTTCAGGCTCGAGGAACGGCTCAGGCAGGTTGCCTGGGCGGGACGGGCCTGCATCTTCGCCGTCCGCCACTTCGGTAAGCAGAGCTGCTGCGCTTTTGACCAAGGGCCAAGCCAGCGTGGCACCGGTTCCATCGGTGCTTTCCATGCCCAGTTCCAGCAGGGCGGCTGCGCGAAACAGGTTCAAGGCCTGGTCCAGGCCCCGATGGCCGTGGCTGCGGCAAAAGACACAGTAGTCGGTCACGGGCTGGGCGATGCGAGCCGCCAGCATCAAGGCCGCGCAGGCGGGCACACCGTCGATCATCAGCAAATGGCGTTTGCTGGTGGCCATCAGGATCACACCCACCATGACGGCAACCTCGTAGCCACCAAAGGCCGCCAGCACCTCGATGGGCTCGACAACATCCCGATGACGCGCCTGGGCGCCCTGCAACACCGTCATCAGGTGCGCCAAGTACTGGGCGTCCATGTGCGGGCCCGTCACGACCAGGTCGCGCACCGAACTGTCGGTCAGCCGAGCCAGCACCAACGCGGCGCTTTCGTGCGAACCCACACCCACGCCCGCCAGCACGGTGACATTGCCCTTGAGTTTGTCGCCGATCTCCATGCCCGCGCGCATGCCGGCGTGGGCTTGCTCGAGCGTCATCGCTGCCGAAGACCGGGTGTTGCGCGTGCCATGCGCAATCTTGCGCATCATCAAGCGGTCGTGCGGAGCCAGGCTTTGGGCCATGCCGCAGTCCACCACCGTCACGTCCAGTTGCTGGGCACGCGCAAACACAGTCAGCGGTAGCTGGTTGGTCAGCAGCATCTGCACAGTCTCGTGGGTGGCACGGGCCTGGGGGTCGGTAACACCGTCCACCGCCAAGCCATGGTCGGCGGCAAAAACCAGCAATTGCGGGTTGGCCAACACGGGCTTCAGCGAGTTCTGCATCAGGCCCAGGCGAATGGCCAGCGGCTCCAATTCACCCAAACTGCCGCCGGCCTCATTTCGGCGCATCAACTTTTCACGCAGGGCCTTCTCCAGCAAGGGGCTGGAAGTGGGGGTAACAAGTGATCGGCTGCCAGACATGGTGGGTGTGAGTGTAGCGAGCGAGCTCAGCGCAAGAACAACCCGTAAACGGGATTGCCGGTCTCCTCAACAAAGGGGTATGCCAAAGAACGCAAGAAACCGTCAAACGCAGGCTCATCACCTCGCGGCACCTGAATGCCCACCAAAATACGGCCGTAGTCAGCCCCCTGGTTTCGGTAGTGAAAGAGGCTGATGTTCCAGCCTGGGTGCATGGCCGCCAAAAACCGCATCAGCGCGCCAGGGCGTTCTGGGAATTCAAAGCGGAAGAGCCGTTCATCACGAGCCAGCTCGCTGCGCCCACCCACCATGTGGCGCACATGTTCCTTGGCCAGTTCATCGTCACTGAGGTTGACGTTGGCAAAACCTTGTTTGCTGAAGTGGCGCTCGATCCGCTCGGCTTCCTCTTTTCGCTGGATGGCCAGCCCCACAAAAACGTGCGCGACACGTTCGTTCGAGATGCGGTAGTTGAATTCGGTCACCGAACGCGGTCCGATCAGCTCGCAGAATCGACGGAAAGAACCGCGTTCCTCGGGGATGGTCACCGCGAAGAGGGCCTCGCGCTGCTCGCCGAATTCGGCTCGCTCGGCAACAAAGCGCAAGCGGTCGAAATTCATGTTGGCGCCGCAGGTGATGGCCACCATGGTTCGACCCTTGAGCTTGTGCCGCTCAGTGTATTGCTTGATCGCCGCCACGCCCAGCGCACCGGCGGGCTCCAGGATGCTGCGGGTGTCTTGGAAAACGTCCTTGATGGCGGCACAAACGGCGTCGGTGTCCACCACCACGTAGTCGTCCACCAAGGCCCGAGCGACGCGAAAGGTTTCTTCACCGACCAACTTGACCGCGGTGCCATCGGAAAAAAGCCCGACGTCTGTCAGCGTCACACGCTTGCCAGCGGCGACCGAGCGCACCATCGCGTCCGAGTCAACGGTTTGAACGCCAATGACACGCACTTCTGGCCGCACCGCCTTGATGTAGGCCGCCACACCCGAGATCAAGCCACCGCCACCAATGGCCACAAACACGGCATCAATCGGCCCTTGGTGCTGGCGCAGGATTTCCATGGCCACCGTCCCTTGCCCTGCGATCACATCGGGATCGTCGAAGGGGTGGACAAAGGTGAGCCCTTGTGCCGCCTGCAGCTGCACGGCGTGGTTGTAGGCGTCGGTGTAGCTGTCACCCTGCAGCACAACCTCTGCACCCAAGGCGGCCACGGCATCGATCTTGAGTTTGGGGGTTGTCACCGGCATCACCACCACCGCCCGGCATCCCAGGCGCTTGGCTGAGAGCGCCACGCCTTGCGCATGGTTGCCGGCGGAGGCGCAGATCACGCCCGCGGCCAAGGCTTCGGGCGTTGCATGGGCCATCTTGTTGTAGGCACCGCGCAACTTGAAACTGAACACCGGTTGCTGGTCCTCGCGCTTGAGCAACACGGTGTTGCCCAGCCGGCGGCTCAGGCTGCGTGCGGGTTCCAGCGCGGTTTCGCGCGCCACGTCATACACACGGGCCGTGAGTATCTTCTTGAGGTACTCCGCCGCGATTCGCTGCCCTTTGGCGGTGGCCAAGAGCCGAGGGCGTTCTGGCTGCGACGTTTCGGAGGGCTTGGTTTTTCGGCCAGCAGACATGGGGTGAACGCTTTGCAGATCCGGGCGGCTAGAGGGGGGGCGGATCATATGCCAGCGCAACACAGCGCCTGCGCCCCATCCCACGCGTCGCCTTTGTCGGGCCATGCCTGCTGAAAACGGCGCAGAAAAAGGCCCGGAGCCTTGTGAGCCCCGGGCTGAATCCACCATGGAGGAGGTGGAGGAGACAATCGGCATCGTGTCGGCGGATGGGTCATCGCTGACCGGCTGTAGCTGACATCGATTCAGGCCAGTCTATCACCGCATTGCTGCAGTGCAATATGCTTGTGGCGTGATGTCGGTAGTGAGCTGACTCCAAACTGCTTCGGCGCACCCGCACGGGGCGCCAAACCTGGACCAATGCACCATGGAATGCACCATCAATTGGATGCCGAGCACCGGCATGGGATTTGTGGCCGAGACCGGCAGCGGCCACTTTCTGACCATGGACGGTGCGTCCGATGGTGGGGGACGAAATCTGGCGCCACGGCCGATGGAAACGGTGTTGGCTGGCACCGGTGGCTGCACCGCCTATGACGTGGTGTTGATCCTGAAACGGGGGCGTCATGCGGTGAGCGGCTGCCAGGTGAAGGTCACCGCCGAGCGGGCCAGTGTCGACCCCAAGGTGTTCACCCACATCAAGATGCACTTTGTGGTCACCGGCAAGGGCCTGCCCAACGCGGCGGTTGAGCGCGCCATTGCCTTGTCACACGAGCGCTATTGCTCGGCCAGCATCATGTTGGCCAAAACCGCAGAGATCAGCACCAGCTTCGAAGTCGTTGAGCAGGCGATCTAGGGTGGCGTTGTCCGGTGGTCCAGGCCGTTGAGCTGGCCTTGAACCCCTGAGCTGGCAGGCCCAACCAGGGCCGCCGCCAACAGCAGGATAACCAGCGCGCTGCCCGGCTAAATCCGGTGGGCAATCGTGGTCATGACACCTGCCGCTCCACGCATCAGCCAGGCCACTGGGGCAGGCAGTTCCATGCCGCCAGCATGCTGCGCCGCCGCTGCGTGTTCTGCCTCGTCATGCTTCATGGCGTCCACCACGGCACGAGATCGTTGGTCTTGCGCAGGCAGGCGCTCCAGATGGCCAGCCAAATGCTGTTCGACTTGGCGTTCGGTTTCGATGACAAAGCCCAGACTGACGCGATCGCCCAGCTGGCCCGCCAGCATGCCGATGCCAAAGGCGCCGGCATACCAAAGCGGATTGAGCAAGCTGGGCCGGTCGCCCAACTCTTGCAAGCGCTGCTGGGTCCAGGCCAAGTGGTCGGTCTCTTCGCGTGCAGCTTGCTGCATCTGCAGCCGCATCTCGCTGCTGCGTGCCGTGAGCGCCTGGGCCTGGTAGAGCGCTTGGGCGCAGACCTCACCAACGTGGTTGACCCGCATCAGCGCGCCAGCCAGGCGCCTTTCGTCGGTCTGCAGGGCATCCGCGGGCGCTGATCCCCCCGGCATGGCACGAGCTGCATGCACCGCGCCAGACAAAGTGCGCAACGCATGATCGACAGCCACCAGAAAACGATCGGGGTAATCCATGAGGCACCAGAATAGCCCAAACGAGTCACGCCCCTGATTCGAGTGTTTCTCGTTGTTGCCAGACAACATGACCCGTGCTTTTGTGGGTCAAACCTTGGCAACGGCTTCTGGGCTCTGGTGCAATACACACAACTTCCGCTGAGGAGGTTGGCCTGATCTGCCCTTTGCCGGGCGGCCTTCCCGATCGGGACCTCTTGAACAACCTAGGAGATCGTTGCAATGAAAAAATCCCTGCTCGCACTGGCAGCCCTGACGGCTTTTGCCGGTGTGGCTTCGGCCCAATCGTCGGTGACCCTGTTCGGCATCGTTGACCTGTCGGTCAACAGCGTCAAGAACGGCTCCCTGTCGCAAAAGCTGCTGAGCTCCAACCAGCTCAACAGCAACCGCCTCGGCTTCCGCGGCGTTGAAGACCTCGGCGGCGGCATGCGTGCCGGCTTCTGGCTCGAAGGCGCCATGAACAACGACGACGGTACCGGTTCGGCTACCGGCGGCGGCCAAAACTGGCAGCGTCGTTCGACCGTCAGCCTGATGGGCGGTTTCGGTGAAGTCCGTCTGGGCCGCGACTACACGCCCAGCTTCTGGAACCTGACCGTGTTTGATCCGTTTGGTACCAACGGCTTGGGCTCGGCGCTCAATTTGACATCCACCTTGGGTTCTGGTGCCACCACGCTGGTTCGTGCCAACAACACCGTGGGCTACTTCCTGCCCGCCATGGGTGGTGTGTACGGCCAAGTGCAGGCAGCTGCTGGCGAAGGCGTTGCTGGCAACAAGTACATCGGTGGCCGCATCGGCTACGCTGGTGGCCCGGTGAACGTGGCTGCAGCTTTCGGCAAGACGTACAAGGCTATTGGCCTCTTGGGCGAGTTCAAGGAAATCAACTTCGGTGGTTCTTACAACCTGGGCTTCATGAGCCTGATGGCCACCTACGACAAGCGTGATTTCCAGCCGAGCCCTGCCGCCAAGCGTGACCAGAAGAACATCATGGTTGGCGCAACCGTTCCCTTCGGTCAAAGCACCCTGAAGTTCTCTTACAACAAGGCCAGCGGCAACCAAGGCACCAGCGCCACCGACTTCGACGCCAAGCAAATCGCCTTCGGCTACCAGTACGATCTGTCCAAGCGCACCGCGATCTACGCAACGCTGTCTTCGTTGAACAACGACGGCACTGGCGGCGCAACCGGCACGGGTGCTCGCTTTACCGTTGGTCAGGGCCCCGCCATGACCCAAGGCGGCGACAGCTCCAGGGGTTACAACCTGGGCGTGCGTCACAGCTTCTGATCGTCTCCAGCCGCTCTTCAGAGCGGTTTGAGCGACCCAGCACCACGGCCGCCTTCGGGCGGCCGTTTTCATGGAAGGAGCACTTTGCCCATGCACGCACGAGTCGTCTTTGCCACGCTGCTGACCGCCAGCCTGGTTGCTTGCACGGGGCCGAAGCTTGCAACTTCTGCCGCTGACGACTGGCACGACGTGGTTTTGCCGGGCAAGGAGTCCACGCGGTACAGCAGGGTTGTTAAGGAAGGTCGGCAAGCCATTGAAGCCCAATCCGAGCAATCGGCCAGCATGTGGCGTCAGCATGTCAATCGCCCGGCCCAGGCGGTCAGGGAAGTCAGCTTTTCCTGGTGGGTACAAGACTTGGTAGCTGACGGCAACGTGGCAGTGACATCGCGCGAGGACGCGCCCGCACGGGTGCTGTTTGCGTTTCAAGGAGACACCACCAAGCTGCCCGCCAGGACCCGCGCCTTGTTCGACTTGGCAGAGGCCATTACCGGCGAACGGCCACCCTACGCCACGCTGATGTACGTCTGGGACGCTACCGCGCCGGTGGGTACCGTGATCGTCAACCCACGCAGCGACCGCATCCGCAAGATCGTGGTGGACTCTGGCCCGCAGCAATTGAGGCGTTGGCGCGAACATCGGCGCGATTTGGCCGCAGACTTCAAGCTGGTCTTCGGCGAAGCGCACGGGCCACTCGCAGCGGTGGCCTTCATGACCGACAGCGACAACACCAAGAGCAGCGCGCGCTCTTGGTACGGGCCGATCGAGTTGCATTGACACGAAGTCGGGCGCGGCCGCTGAGGGTCTTTCCCGCTGCCCTCCGTTCAGTTTGCGGCCATGATTGCGGGCTTTGCGCAAATCGGCCTTTTGGGTCGACGGTGCTCACGGTCTGCCCACCTCTTCAATGCTCGCCTTCATCCTCAGACGCCTGATTCAAGCCGTGGTCGTGATGCTCACGGTCGCCTTCATCGCGTTCATGCTGTTTCAGTTTGTGGGCGATCCCGTCACCAACCTGTTGGGTCAGGACGCCACGCAAGAGCAGCGCGAACAACTGCGCAAAGACCTGGGGCTGGACCAACCGTTTCCGGTGCAGTTTGCCAAGTTCATCGGCAACGCCGTGCAAGGTGAGTTTGGACTGAGCTTGCGCCAGGGCCGCAAGGTGTCGGCGCTGATCGCCGAGCGCCTGCCCGCCACCATGGAACTGGCATTGGCCGCTGCCGTGATCGCGCTGGGGGTTGGCGTGCCATTGGGCGTGTACGCGGCCTTGCGTCGCGGCCGCTTTGGCTCGCAGTTGGTCATGACGCTGTCGCTGCTGGGCGTTTCCCTGCCGACCTTTCTAATCGGCATCCTGCTGATCCTGATCTTTGCCGTCACCTTGAAGTGGTTGCCCAGTTTTGGCCGGGGTGAAACGGTGGCCATCGGCAACTGGACCACTGGCTTGCTCACCGCCGACGGCTGGCAGCACCTGATCCTGCCCGCCATCACGCTGTCGGTGTTTCAGTTGGCACTGATCATGCGCTTGGTGCGTGCCGAAATGCTGGAGGTGCTGCGCACTGACTACGTCAAGTTCGCGCGGGCTCGCGGCTTGCAAGACCGAGCCGTCTACTTCGGCCACGCGCTGAAAAATACGTTGGTGCCGGTGATCACCATCACCGGTTTGCAATTGGGCTCGCTGATTGCGTTTGCGATCATCACCGAGACGGTTTTTCAGTGGCCCGGCATGGGCTTCCTCTTCATCCAGGCGGTGCAGTTTGCTGACATCCCGGTGATGGCTTCTTACCTGTGCCTGATCGCCCTGATCTTTGTGATCGTGAACCTGGTGGTGGATTTGCTCTACTTCGCCGTCGACCCCCGCTTGCGCATGGAAAAGCCTGCGGGCGGACATTGAAAGCATGCCGATGAGCAGCCCCGCTACCCCCGTCAAGCCCCACGCACCTGGCGCCCTGGCACGCTTTTTTGCTGGCGATGTCTGGTTCAGCTTTCGCCATTCACCGATGGCCATCGTGGCCGCGGTGATTGCCGCGCTGTGTGTCTTTTGTTCCCTGTTTGCGCCCTGGGTGTCGCCTTACAACCCCTTCGACCTGGCTTCGTTGAACCTGTCCGATGCACGGCTGCCACCGGCCTGGCAAGAAGGTGGCAACCCCGCCTACTGGCTGGGCACCGATGACCAGGGCCGCGACATCCTGTCGGCCTTGTTTTACGGCGCACGCATCTCGCTGTTCGTGGGCCTGGCATCGGTGCTGGTCTCGATGACCGTTGGTGTCGGTCTGGGCCTGCTGTCGGGTTTTATCGGCGGCAAGGTCGACGCCTTCATCATGCGGATCTGTGACGTGATGCTGTCCTTCCCGTCAATCCTGATTGCGCTGTTGATCGACGGCGTCGGGCGCGCGATGTTTCCCAACGCCCACGACTCGCTGGCGTTCTTGGTGTTGATCATCGCCATTTCATTGGGTGGTTGGGTTCAATACGCGCGCACCGTGCGCGGATCGACGCTGGTCGAGCGCAACAAGGAATACGTGCAGGCAGCCCGCGTCATCGGCGTTTCGCCCTACCGCATCATGGTCAAGCATGTGCTGCCCAATGTGATGGGACCGGTGCTGGTGCTGGCCACCATCCAGGTGGCGGCGGCCATCCTGACCGAGGCCACACTGTCGTTTCTGGGCGTAGGCGTGCCACCCACTTCACCATCATTGGGCACGCTGATCCGCGTGGGCAATGACTTCCTGTTCTCGGGTGAATGGTGGATCACCATCTTCCCGGGTCTGATGCTGGTGCTGATCGCGCTCAGCGTCAACCTGCTGGGCGACTGGTTGCGCGACGCGCTGAACCCGAGGTTGCGCTGATGCACTGTCTGCCTTTGCGAAAAGCCTCAGCCAGGACCGCGCTGCCCATGGCACGCCACAACCGGAGCATGGCATGACGGCGCCCTTGCTCGAAGTCAAGAACCTGAGGGTTGAGTTCCCCACCCGGCACGGAACGCTGCTGGCGCTGGACGACATCTCGTTTGACATCGCCCCCGGCGAAATCCTGGGCGTGGTGGGTGAGTCGGGCGCAGGCAAGTCGCTCACCGGCGCGGCCATCATCGGCCTGCTGGAGCCGCCTGGCCGCATCGCTGGGGGTGAAATCCGCTTGGCCGGGCAGCGCATCGACAACTTGCCCTACGAGCAAATGCGCGCCATTCGCGGGCGCAAGATCGGCGCGATTTTTCAAGACCCGCTGACTTCGCTGAACCCGCTGTACACCATCGGCCGCCAGCTGACCGAGACCATCCTCACCCACCTTCCCGTCAGCGCTGAAGAAGCCCGCCAACGTGCTATCCGCCTGCTTCAGGAAACCGGAATCCCAGCGGCCGAACAACGCATCGATCAGTACCCACACCAGTTCAGTGGCGGTATGCGCCAGCGCGTGGTCATTGCTTTGGCGCTGGCGGCTGAGCCGCAGTTGATCGTGGCCGACGAGCCCACCACGGCGCTGGACGTGTCCATTCAGGCCCAGATCATTTCCTTGCTCAAACGCTTGTGCAAGGACCACGGCGCCGCTGTGATGTTGGTCACCCACGACATGGGCGTCATTGCAGAAACTTGTGACCGGGTGGCCGTGCTCTACGCGGGCCGCGTGGCCGAAATCGGGCCGGTAGGCGATGTGATCCACAAACCAAGCCACCCCTACACCACCGGCTTGATGGGCTCGATTCCAGCTATGGACGAAGACCGTGAACGCCTGCTGCAGATTGACGGCGCGATGCCACGTCTGAATGCCATTCCAAAAGGTTGTGCCTTCAATCCGCGCTGTCCGCAAGTCATGCCCCGCTGCCGCGAAGAACGACCTGAGTTGCGCAATGCCGGCGCCACCCAAGCGGCGTGCTGGTTGAGCAACATCGCCAAGGTGACCCCATGACGCCCCTCGTCCAGGTTCGCGACCTGTCCAAGACCTTTGACGTCTCAGCGCCCTGGCTGAACCGGGTGGTTGAACGCAAGCCACGCCAGTTTGTGCACGCCGTTGACGGCGTTTCGTTCAGCATTGAACGCGGCAAGACCTTGGCCTTGGTGGGTGAGTCGGGCTGTGGCAAAAGCACCGTGGCGCGCCTGCTGGTGGGTCTGTACCAACCCACACGGGGCGACGTGCGCTTTGATGGTCAAGCCACCGATGCTGCGCAAGATGCAGGCGGTGTGCGTGCGCTGCGCCGGCGCATGCAGATGATTTTTCAGGACCCCTACGCCAGCCTCAACCCCCGCTGGAAGGTGCTGGATATCGTCGGCGAGCCCCTGCGCGAGCATGGTCTGGTTCCCGGCGCCGAGGCGCTGCGCGCCAAGGTCACCGAGTTGCTGCTGCAGGTGGGCTTGGCTGCGGCGGACTGCGAGAAGTTCCCCCACCAGTTCAGCGGCGGCCAGCGTCAGCGCATCTCCATCGCCAGAGCGCTGGCGACCAAACCCGAGTTCCTGGTCTGCGATGAACCCACGTCAGCGCTCGACGTGTCGGTACAGGCGCAAGTGCTCAACATCATGAAGGACCTGCAGCGCAGCCAGGGCCTGACCTACCTGTTCATCAGCCACAACCTGGCGGTGGTTCGCCATGTGGCCGACCAGGTGGGTGTGATGTACCTGGGCCGCCTGGTCGAGGTGTCTGACAAGGCAGAACTTTTCGGGCACCCGCGCCACCCCTACACCCGCATGCTGCTGGATGCGATTCCGGACATCCACATGAGCGGCCGCTCGCGCACCCCTGTGCAAGGCGAGGTGCCCAACCCGCTAAACCCGCCCACGGGCTGTGCCTTTCACCCGCGGTGTCCGCACGCCAACGCCCGCTGCTCGCAAGAGCGCCCCGCGCTCACGGTGTTCCATGGCGTGCAGGTGGCCTGCCACGCGGTGCAGGAAAACCGGATCTAGGCTTGCCCGATCAGGCGCTCGTCAGCGAAGAGGCTTGGCAGGCTCTCACGATGGCGTATCAGGTGAACCTGGTCACCGTCCAGCATCACCTCGGCCGCGCGCGGCCGCGTGTTGTAGTTGCTGGACATCGCCATGCCATAGGCTCCCGCCGACAGCACCGCCAGCACGTCTGCGGGTTGCACCGTCAAAGCGCGGTCCCGGCCCAGCCAGTCACCTGACTCACAAACCGGCCCCACCACGTCCCAGCTTGTGGACGGTCCATCGCGCAGGTGGCAGGCTTCAATGCCCATCCAGGCTTGATACATCGCGGGCCGCATGAGGTCGTTCATGGCCGCGTCAACCACGCAGAAGTTCTTGGCCCCTTCGCCGCCGTCGCCAGGCTTGAGGTAGAGCACTTCCGTCAGCATCACCCCCGCGTTGCCCACCAGGGAGCGGCCGGGCTCGAACAACACTTCCCGGTGGCCGTGGCCCCTGGCGTCCAAGCGCTTGAGCAAGCCCGCCACCAAGACTTCGGCCTCGGGTGGCGCCTCGTCGGTGTAGGTGATGCCCAGCCCACCGCCGACATCCACATGGTGGATGGGAATGCCAGCCGCTTCGACGGCCTCGACCAGATCCAACATGCGGTCCAGCGCGTCCAGGTAAGGCTCGAGTTGGGTGATCTGCGATCCAATGTGGCAATCAATGCCCGTCACTTGCAGGCCGGGCAAAGATGCGGCGTGCTGGTACGCGGCCAAAGCTTGTCCGTGCGCAATGCCGAACTTGTTGCCTTTCAGTCCAGTCGAAATGTAGGGGTGCGTTCCAGCATCCACGTCCGGATTGACCCGCAGACTCACGGGCGCACGTCGCCCCATGGCACGTGCCACCGAGTCCAGTTGGTCCAACTCGCCCAGGCTCTCGACATTGAAGCAGCGCACGCCATGCTGCAAGGCCAGGCCCATCTCATCACGGGTCTTTCCAACGCCCGAAAAAACCGTGCGCCCTGGGTCACCACCGGCAGCCAACACACGCAGCAACTCGCCCCCCGAGACGATGTCGAAGCCGCAACCCGCCTGTGCAAAAGTCTGCAGCACAGCCAACGAAGAATTGGCCTTCATGGCGTAGCAGATCAGATGGCGCCGCCCTTGGAGGGCGCGTTGGTATGAGGCCAAAGCCGCCAGCATGGCTGGCTTGGAATAGACGAAGAGCGGCGTTTCGAACTGTTTGGCCAGCCCCGTCAGGTCATGGCCGTCCAGCTTCAGCGCGGCGCCATCGCGGGTCAAAAAGGGCGCACCTGGCAACGTCATCGCGAAGCCCCCGAAGCAGGACTGGACGCCGACACTGCTGCGGCCGGCGCCTGCGGCAGTTTGAGTGGGCCCTTTTGACCGCAGGCGGTGGACAGCAGAGCCAACCCTGACATGAACGCGGTTAGAAGGGTGGGCGCAAAGCGGGTCGATACACTGTTCAAAATTGGCACTCGCATCCAAAGGATTCTATGAGCACCGCCCCCGTCGACTCCGCGAGCAGCGACCTTGATTACCACCGAGAAAGCAGTGCCGTACTGGCTCGCATTGAATCCACCATCGACGGTTGGCTGCAAGATGATGTGATCGACATCGACGCACAGCGAAGCGGCGGACTCCTGGAGCTAAGCTTCCCCAACGGAAGCAAGATCATCATCAACACACAGCCGCCCTTGCGTGAGATATGGCTGGCGGCGCGTGGCGGCGGTTTTCACTACCGTTGGGCATCCGGTCAGTGGCTGGACACCCGCGACGGCAGCGAATTGCTGCAGGCCTTGTCCTTCCACGCCAGCGCACAAGGTGGCCAGGCGCTGAAGTTCTAGTCAACGTTTGAAAAGATCGAGGATGCTGCTGCGCTCCTCGGGGCTGGGGGCTCGAGGAATCGGGTCTTCCAGACCCAGGCTGCTGACGCCACCGCCATTGCCGTATTCGTCGTACATCCAATAGCCACCGTGCTGAACCACTCCGGCGGGCGGTTTCAGCTCAGCCACGGGCACGCCCTTGAGCGCATGCTGCATGAACTCGATCCACACAGGCAATGACAGCCCGCCGCCCGTCTCGCGGTCGCCCAGCTTTTTGGGGTTGTCATAGCCGATCCACACCACCGCCGCCATGGTGGGCTGGAAACCGGCGAACCAGGTGTCCATGGAGTCGTTGGTGGTACCAGTTTTTCCGTAGAGGTCGGGGCGCTTCAAGGTGCCTTGCGCGCGGGCTGCAGTGCCACTTCGGGTGATCTCTTGTAGCAGAGTCCCCATCACAAAGGCATTGCGCTCCGGCAGCGAGCGCAGGCTGTCGTTGCGCTCAGGCACTTGCGCCTGCTGGAGCAGCTTGCCCTTGCTGTCGGTGATGCGTGCAATCAGCATGGGTGGCAGCAGATACCCTCCATTGGCAAACACGCTGTACGCGGTGACCATCTGCATGGGCGTCACCGACCCGGCACCCAATGCCATGGTCAAGAACGCCGGATGCTTTTCTCGGTCAAAACCAAAGCGATCCAACCAAGTCTGCGCGAAGGCTGGCCCTGTTGCGTTCAGCACGCGAATCGAAACCATGTTCTTGGACCGTGCCAATGCTGTCTGCAGCGGCAAAGGACCATCAAACTTTCCGTCGTAGTTCTTGGGCTCCCAGGGCTGGCTGCCTGTGGCGCCAGCATCAAAAAACAACGGTGCGTCGTTGATCACCGTGGCTGGCGTGAAGCCCTTCTCCAAAGCTGCGGAATAGATAAACGGTTTGAAACTGGAGCCGGGCTGGCGCCAAGCCTGTGTCACGCGGTTGAACTTGTTCTTGCCAAAATCGAACCCACCCACCAGCGCGCGCAAGGCCCCAGAACGAGGGTCCATGGCTACGAAAGCACCCTGCACTTCTGGCAGTTGTGTAAGTGACCACTCTCCCTTCGGTCCCCGCAGGGCTCGCACCACAGCACCGCGCCGAATCTCTTTCTTGGGGCCGGCTTTGTCTGACAGACCCGAGGTGACAGGGCGCAAACCTTCGCCAGTGACGGTGATGGAGTCGCCGGACTGCAGCAAGGCCACGACCTTGCGAGGTGAAGCTTCCAGCACCACAGCCGCGCGAACCTCATCGTTGTCAGGATGCTCAGCCAAAGCTTCCGCAACCCGAGCGTCCAGCAAGGCTGGGTTGGCAGGCAAGTCAACATAGGCTTCAGGGCCCCGATAGACCTGTCGCAATTCAAAGTCCATCAAGCCCTTGCGCAGCGCGCGGTAGGCCACCAGCTGATCAGCCGCCGAGACGGTCAGGTAAACGTTCAGCCCGCGGCTGTAGGCCTCATCGCCGTACTGGCTGAAGACCAATTGCCGTGCCGTTTCGGCGACGTACTCGCCATACATCAGGCTGTCGTTTTGGCTGCGGTAGCGCAGCACCTGGGCCAGAGCTTCGTCATGCTGGGCTTCGGTGATGAAGCCGCCAGTGAACATGCGCTCGATGATGTAACGCTGCCGGATGGTGGCCCGTTTGGGGTTGGACACCGGGTTGTAGGCCGAAGGCGCCTTGGGCAAACCAGCCAACATGGCCGCCTCTGCCACGGTCACATCCTTGAGCTTCTTGCCAAAGTAGATTTCGGCGGCGGCGGCAAAGCCGTTGGCTCTCTGACCCAGGTAAATCTGGTTCATGTAGAGCTCAAGGATCTGGTCCTTGGCCAGCAGATTCTCGATCTTGAGCGCCAGCAAAATCTCGTAAATCTTGCGAGTGAAGGTCTTTTCCGTTGAAAGGTAGAAATTTCGTGCCACCTGCATGGTGATGGTGGACGCCCCTTGGCTTCGTGCGTCGCGAAGGTTCTCCAAAGCAGCCCGCACAACGCCTTTGTAGTCAACCCCGCCGTGCTGATAGAACCGCGAGTCTTCAGCGGCCAGCACGGCATCCTTCATCACCTGCGGCATCTGGGCAATCGGAACGAAATTGCGTCGCTCTTCACCAAACTCGCCCAACTGAACCCCGTCCGATGAAAACACGCGCAGCGGTAACTTGGGGCGGTAATCGGCCAAGCTGCTGATTTCTGGCAAGTTGGGGTAGGCCACCGCCAGCGCCAAGCCCACCAAAACCAAGATGGCAAGCAATGCCGCACTGATCAGCCCCAGCAGCCACGTTGCCCCTTTGCTCAAACTGCGCCAGCGGTCGCTGCGCGCGTCTGGCTTCGATTCAGGCAAATTGGGGGGAAGGGTCGTCGCTGGGCCGGTCATGTGAATCCCGTTGGCCGGGTGAAATTCATTATAGGAACCACTCAGCAGTAGCCTCGACGGCGGCCAACCCTTCGAACCGCCGTGATTTCTTCCACGGCTTACCCGGGCTTGGAGCTTTAGGTGGCACTTTGGGGCTTGCGGCTTGTTTCAACTGAGCGATCCTGCGTCGGAGAATGGCAACGTCTGGCAGGCCTCTCGCCCCCTTTTATCTTTGTTGCACAAGGGGTTTACTGCTAGCATTGAAGTAACTTCTTAACAAGAACGGGGCCAGTGTCGGGTGCTCTCAGGGTGCTTTTCACCGCTGCACCGCATGGCTGGGGAGTAGGTAACTTGGGATTTCTGGACACACTGCTGGGCCGCAAACACCCCCCCGTGATTGGGTTGGATATCAGTTCGTCCAGCGTCAAGCTGGTTGAACTGGACCAAACCAGTGGCGGTGAATTCGTGCTTGAACGGTTTGCGTCGGAGCCTTTCGAAAAAGGCTGGATCACCGATGGCCAAATCGAAAAATTCGATGAAGTTGCTGCGGCGGTCAAGCGCGTGGTGGCTAAAAGCGGGTCCAAAACTCGAAACGTCGTCATGGCCATGCCCCAGTCCGCCGTGATCACCAAGAAGATCATGCTGCCTGCAGGGTTGCGTGACGAAGAGATGGAGCTGCAGGTTGAGTCTGAGGCCAACCAGTACATCCCCTTTTCGCTGGATGAGGTCAGCTTGGATTTTTGCGTCATCGGCCCCAGCCCCACCTCGGCCGGCGACGTTGAAGTGCTGATTGCTGCATCGCGCAAGGACCGAGTCCAAGACCGACAAGGCTTGGCCGAAGCTGCAGGGCTCAAGCCCGTGGTTCTGGACATCGAGTCGCACGCGTCACGCTTGGCCATGAGTCGGGTGGTTTCTGCGCTGCCCAACGAAGGCCGCGATGCTTTGGTGGCGCTCTTCGAGATCGGTGCTGACACCACCAGCCTGAAGGTCTTGCGCGACGACGAAATGCTCTATGACCGCGACCAAGCCTTCGGCGGCTCGCAGTTGACGCAACTCATCTCGCGGCAGTATGGCTTCTCCTTCGAAGAAGCAGAGGCCAAGAAGCTCTCGGGCGACCTGCCTGAAGACTACGAAGCCGCCATCTTGGCGCCCTTTGTAGACAGCCTTTCCCAAGAGATAGGCAGAGCGCTTCAATACTTCTTCACCAGCACACCACATCACAAGGTTCACTATGTGATGCTGGCCGGAGGCACTGCCACCCTGCCAGGGCTGAAGGACCGCGTGACGGACCTGACGGGCTTCGCTTCCAACGTGGTCAATCCTTTTGACAACATGGAACTGGGTTCGGCGGTGCGTGAGAGCCGCGTGCGTCGAGAAGCTCCGTCCTACCTCACGGCCTGTGGTCTGGCGATGCGGAGGTTCCTCCAGTGATCTTGATCAACCTGCTACCCCACCGCGAGGAAAAGCGGCGCCAGCGCAAGCGGTCATTCTTTGTCGGTCTGGCAGCTTGCTTTTTGGGTGGTGTTGCCATCGTCGGTATCTGGTATTCGATCTTGCAGCAGATGAAGTCTGCTCAAGACTCGCGCAACAGCTTTCTGAACACCGAAATCGCTCGTCTCGACACGCAAATCAAGGACATCGCGACACTGAAGGCCGAAATCGAGGCACTCAAAGCCCGTCAAAAGGCCGTGGAAGACTTGCAGACAGACCGCAATGTTCCCGTTCATTTGCTGAATGAACTGGTGAAACAAACCCCTGAGGGTGTTTACCTCACCGCCATTCGCCAAACAGGACAAGTGGTGGCCATCACAGGCACGGCGCAGACGAATGAGCGCGTCTCTGAGTTCTTGCGCAACACCTTGTACAACTCGCCTTGGCTCGAAAAGCCCGAGTTGGTGGAAATCAAGGCCATTGCTGCGGCGACCAACAGCCGCGAACAGCGTCGGCTCTTCGAATTTTCCATGCGGGTGACGATCAAGCGGCCGCAAAGTGCGCCTGCTGCGGCGGCAGCGGCGTCCGGCGCAGCCTCGGGCGCCACACCCGCTGCAACGCCGGCGAAATCTTCCTGAGGTTGACATGGCAAGAGCATCAACCCTGAACTTTGAAGTCACTGGCATGCTGGACAACGCAGCGGGCCAGTTTCGTAACCTCAACCCCAATGAACCTGGGCAATGGCCCACGCTGCCCAAGGCTGCATCTTGGATCGCAGCCATCGCGCTTGCTGTGGTGGGTGGGTGGTTCCTGTTGCTCTCTTCTGCGAACGAGGATCTAGAAGCTTCGCGGCGCCAAGAGCCCAAGCTCAAGGATGACTACATCTCCCGCCTGCGCCAAGCGGTGAACCTCAGTGAATTGCGCAAGCAGAAGTTGCAGGTTCAGGAGTACGTGACCCAGCTTGAAAAGCAACTGCCCGGCAAGGCGGAAATGGATGCCCTGCTGTCCGACATCAATCAAGCGGGGTTGGGTCGGGGACTGCAGTTCGAACTGTTCAGACCCGGGCAAATGCAGGTCAAGGACTACTACGCTGAGTTGCCCATTTCGATTCGGGTCAACGGTCGCTTTCATGATGTGGGCTCTTTTGCAGCGGATGTGGCCAACCTGTCGCGCATCGTGACTTTGCAAAACGTCACCATCCAGCCCTTGTCGGCAAAGGACAGCGGCGGCGCCTTGAGCATGGAAGCAACGGCGCGCACCTATCGCTACCTGGACGCAACAGAAGTTGCGGAGCAGCGTCAAGCAGCAGCCAAAGCCGCTGCTGCAGGAGCCAAAAAATGACCCGCCTCGCCACCCTGGGCTCGCTGGGCATGGCCTTTTTGCTGTTGTCCGCCTGCACTGCCGAGCATGACGAGTTGCGGCAATGGATGGATCAGCAGCGACGTGAAATCAAGCCCAATGTGAGCGCCTTGCAAGCGCCCAAGCGCTTCGACCCTCAGCCTTACACATCGGCACAAGCTGTTGACCCCTTCAGCACCCAAAAGCTGACCGTGGCACTCAAGCAAGAAGCTCGTCAGCCGAATTCCCTGTTGTCGGCGGAACTCAACCGTCGCAAGGAACCCCTTGAAGCTTATCCGCTTGACAGCATGACCATGGTCGGCAGCGTGAACAAACAGAACTCGCCCTACGCCTTGTTGCGCGTGGATGCCTTGCTTTACCAGGTCAAGGTGGGTGACTACCTTGGCCAGAACTACGGCCGCATCAACCGCATCGCCGAGACCGAAGTCGCTCTGCGCGAGATCGTTCAAGACGCTGCAGGCGAATGGATCGAACGCCCCGCCACGCTGCAACTTCAGGAGAGGGCGCGATGAGAACGAATCAGGAGAATCCGACCATGTTCCATTGGCGAGCTGCCATTGCCGCCGTCTGTACCGCTGTTGCCGCTGCCAGTGCTTTGGTGGCGCCAACGATGGCATGGGCGCAGAACTCCATCCAGTCCATCACCAGCAGCCAGCAAGCCGGTACCGAGGTGGTGCGAATCGAGCTGTCGCAACCGCTGGCGGCAGTGCCCAACGGTTTTGCCGTTCAGTCGCCGCCCCGCATCGCGATTGACCTGCCTGGCGTTTCCAACGCCATGGGCCGGAGCATGGTGGAAGTGAATCAGGGAAACCTGCGATCCGTTGCTGTGGCCCAAGCCGGTGATCGCACGCGGCTGGTGCTGAACCTCAAGCAGGGCTCGGGCTACAAGGCACAGATCCAAGGCAAGACCTTGCTGCTGGTGCTTGACGGCAGTGGCCCCAGTCCCGTCGTTGCTGCCAGCGAACAGCCCGTTCAGTTTGCACCGCCACAAAATGCTGAAGCCCAGCCGCTGCGTGACATTGACTTCCGTCGCGGCGCTGACGGTGCCGGCCGTGTGATCGTGAACCTGCCCAGTACTCAGGTTGGCGTGGACATCCGGCAGCAAGGCCAGTCGCTGGTGGTCGAATTTCTGCGCTCCACCTTGCCTGAGCCCATGCGGCGCAGACTCGACGTTGCTGACTTCGGCACGCCTGTCAAGTCGGTGTCTTCTTTCCAGAACGGTGACCGGGTCCGCATGGTCGTTGAGCCCACCGGGGCCTGGGAGCACAGTGCCTATCAAACCGACAACCAGTTTGTCCTGGAAGTTCGTCCGGTCAAGATCGATCCGAACAAGTTGACGCAAGGGCCGGGCTTTCAGGGCGAAAAGCTCAGCCTTAACTTCCAGAACATTGAAGTTCGTGCGCTGCTGCAGGTCATTGCCGACTTCACCAACTTCAACGTGGTGACCAGCGACACCGTGACTGGAACCGTGACCTTGCGTCTGAAAGACGTTCCTTGGGACCAAGCCCTGGACATCATCATGCAGAGCAAGGGCTTGGGTGTGCGCAAAAGCGGCAATGTGCTGTGGATCGCACCCAAAGACGAGCTGGCTGCCAAAGAGCAGGTGGACCTGGAGTCCAAGAAGAAGATTGCCGACCTGGAGCCTACGCGCACGCAGTCCTTCCAACTGAACTACACCAAAGCCGAAGAAGTTGCCAAAGGACTCACAGGTCAATCTTCAGCGGGTGGAGGTGCTGGTGGCACAGGCGGCCAGGCCAACAGAATCCTTTCACCTCGTGGCAGCGTGATTTTCGAGACCCGAACCAACCAGTTGTTTGTCAGCGACGTTCCGTCCAAGCTGGAGGAAATCCAGGCCTTGATCACCAAGATTGACATCCCAGTGAGGCAAGTGCTGATTGAAGCCCGAATTGTCGAGGCCGACGACAGCTTTGGTCGCACGCTGGGCGTCAAGCTCGGCAGCAGCGACCTGCGTGGCTTGCGCGGCGGCGTCCCGGGCTACAACGTGGGCGGCAACAATTTCGCCACTGTTGGCGGCAACTACTCCAATGTCGGCATCCAAACCGGACAGACTCCGAACACCGGCACGAGTTACAACGACACGCAGTTTGTCAACCTGCCGGCCCCAGGAATCGGCAGTCAGGCCGCAACTTTCGCCCTTTCACTTTTTGGCGCAACTGCCAACCGCTTCCTGAACTTAGAGCTTTCGGCGCTGGAGGCTGAAGGCAAAGGAAACATCGTCTCCAGCCCTCGCGTGATCACGGCCGACCAGACCAAGGCCACGATTGAGCAGGGGGAAGACATACCGTACCAGCAGGCCACGTCCAGTGGCGCGACGTCGGTGCAGTTCAAGAAAGCCAGCCTCAGACTCGAAGTGACCCCACAGATCACCCCTGAAGGCAATGTGATTCTTCAGCTTGAGGTCAACAAAGACAGCCGTGGTTCCCTCACCAGCGCTGGCCCGGCCATCAACACCAAACGCGTCAAGACCGAGGTGCTGGTGGAAAACGGCGGCACGGTGGTCATTGGTGGCATCTTCACCCAAGAAGAACAGAACGACATCAACAAGGTTCCTTTGCTGGGGGACATCCCCTTCCTGGGCTACTTGTTCCAGAACCGCGTAAAGACCACCAAGAAGACCGAGATGCTCATTTTCATCACGCCCAAGATCGTGACCGACCGCTCGGCTGCTCGTTGATCAACCCGCATATGCGTTCGCCCCTCTTGATCGGCGTTGCACGCGCTCCAGGAATCTGACTATGAAGATGCTTCAACGCCTGCTCACTCTTTCGGTTGCGCTGCTGGTGGCCTGTGGTGGCGGTGGTGGCGACAAGGGGACTGCTCCTTTTGGCTCGGGTGGCACAACCCCAGGCACTGCTACGGCTTCCGATATCGCCTTGACGCTTTCCAAGTCGACGCTGTCGAATTCCGGCACAGAGACGGTGACAGCTACGGTTACGGCTGTGGATGCCAACCGCAACACAGTGGCTGGCATACCTGTCACGGTCAGCGTTGACAACGGAGCCACAGTTGCGGTTTCGGGCACCATCACCAACGACAAGGGTGTGGTGACGGGCGCAGTGGGCATAGGCTCCAATCGGGCCAACCGTGTGGTGCTCGTTACGGCAACCAGCGGCGCCCTGAGCAGGCAAATCGCCATACAAGTCACCGGCGCACGGCTGACGGCCACAGCGGTTCCTGCAGTGCTGGCTCCTTCGCAGGCCGGCGTGGTGCAGTACCGGGTTGTGGATGCCACCGGCAATCCTTTGGTCAACACCGACATCACCGTCACAGGGCCGGGTGGCGTGCAGTCCACCAGCAAAACGGGCAACAGCGGGGAATTGAACTACACCTACACCGCGCCCGCCGCGGCGGGTAATTTGGACATTCGAGCGGCCTCGTCTGGCGTTGAATTGATCACCACCGTGGTCATCCAGTCTGGGCCCGGCAGCATTCCTACCGTACCAGCTGGCAGCGTCCGATCGGCATCGGTGAGTGCCAACCCCAGCGTGGTGGCGGTGAACTCGGCCACCACCTCGATCAACCGAGCTGAAGTGCGTGCGCTGTTCGTGGGCAACGCCAACACACCCATTCCGAATGTTCGGGTCCGCTTTGATTTGGGTGGGGACTTGAATTCGATTGGTGGGACGTTTACCACCGGGTCCAATCTGGTCTACAGCAATGCCAGCGGCATTGCCAGCGCGGCTTACATCCCAGGCGCACTGGGCAGCCCAACCAACGGCGTCACGGTACGCGCATGCTGGGACTACTCCGACTTCGCGCCTGGCGCTTGTCCGAACTCCGCTGCTGCCACGCTGACCGTGATTGCAGACGCGCTTTCCGTCTCGATCGGGACCGACGAGAACATCATTCTGGAGGACTTGGTCTACGTGAAGCGATTCATCGTCCAGGTCAATGATTCGTCCGGTCTTGCCAAGCCTGATGTTTTGGTCAGTCCGTTGCTGGACTTGCCTTCTTACCGCAAGGGCTTCTACACCTTTGTCGTCGACACCTGGATTCAAACGGTCAGCGCCAGCACCTGCGAAAACGAGGACATCAACCGCAACGGCGTCCTCGAGGTTTACAACAATGGCGGCGTTGAAGACGCCAACGGCAACGCACGCCTGGATCCCAGAAAAGCCGACGTGGCAGTCGCTTTTGAAGGGTCCAATCGCACCAACGCTTCCGGGCAGGTGATCCTGAGAATCGTCTATGCCCGCAGCTTCGGTTCTTGGTTGCGCTTCAATCTGACGGTAGCGGCTTCTGGTGTTTCTGGTACCGAAGGCAGAGCAACCTTTGCTGGAACCTTGCCGGTGCCGGCGCCGGCCTTGAAGGCCACTGGCGCACCGGCGTTCCAGGTCAGCCCTTATGGCACCCAGGGCAGCCCAGTTGTGGTGGTCACCACACCTGACGGTTCGGCCTCAGGATCGCTCTGCACCAACCCCAATTGATGCGCGATTGAAAGTCAGCCTGGTCGGCATGCCCGGTTGTGGCAAGTCCACCGTCGGGCGGCACTTGGCTCGTCAGCTGGGTTTGCGGTTCATTGACAGCGATCACGAAATCGAGCGGCACATCGGCATGCCGATCCGCGATTTCTTCGATCAGCATGGAGAGCCGGCGTTCCGTGATGCCGAACAAGAGGCCATTGAGGCGCTGTGCGCCCAGGAGAACTTCGTGCTCGCCACGGGCGGAGGTGCGGTTTTGCGCCCATCCAACCGAGACGCCCTGCACTCTCAAACCCATGTGCTCTACCTTCGGGCCACACCTGAAGAATTGCAGCGCCGCTTGAAGAACGACACCCAGCGTCCTTTGCTGCAAGTGGCGGACCCTATGCGAAGGCTTCGGGATCTTTACCGGGAGCGTGACCCCCTCTACCGTCGAACGGCGCACTTCGTGGTTGAAGCTGCCAGACCCTCCGTACCGGCGCTTCTCAACATGGTGTTGATGCAGCTTGAAATGGCCGGTTTGGTGGACCCATCAAAGGTACCTTCTTCCATCGGGCCCGCGGCTTGACAGCGGGCCGCGCGCCAGACGCGGTCGTACACTGAAGGGCCATGCAAATCACCAGTCCGCCGGCTTCACCGGCCACGGGGCACACCGTACCCGTTTCCACCCCCAGTCACGCCTACGAGATACGTATCGCTCCGGGCTTGCTCCAAGAAGCCTCCGCATGGAGCGGTCTGCCTCGATCTCGGCAAGCGGTGATCGTCAGCAATGCAACGGTCTTCGCCCACCATGGTGCTGCGCTTCAGGCCGCGCTGGCGCCGCACTACCGTGAGATCAGCACCGTTTTTTTGCCCGACGGCGAGCAGCACAAGAACTGGCAGTCGCTGAACTTGATCTTTGATCACCTGCTGTCTCACGCCTGCGATCGCAAGACCGTGCTGGTGGCGCTGGGTGGCGGTGTGGTCGGCGACATGACGGGATTTGCCGCCGCCAGCTACATGCGAGGCGTTCCTTTTCTGCAGGTGCCCACCACGTTGCTGGCACAGGTGGACTCTTCTGTGGGTGGCAAGACCGCGATCAACCATCCGCTGGGCAAAAACAT
This sequence comes from Betaproteobacteria bacterium, assembly GCA_043743835.1. GTDB lineage: Bacteria > Pseudomonadota > Gammaproteobacteria > Burkholderiales > Burkholderiaceae_C > Rubrivivax. The sequence goes on along the minus strand of JAYTVT010000062.1, from coordinate 102,373 downwards.
GATTGGGGCGTTCTATCAACCCCACCGCGTGATCTGCGACCTGGCGACGCTGGACACCTTGCCCGAGCGCGAGCTGCGTGCCGGTTTGGCAGAAGTCATCAAGTACGGTCCCATAGCCGACAACCACTTCTGGGCTTGGTTGGAAACCAACATCGGCGCACTGCTGGCCCGCGATCCGGTGGCCATGGCGCACGCGGTCAGGCGCTCCTGCGAAATCAAGGCTGACGTGGTGGGTCAGGACGAACGCGAGAGCCATCTGCGCGCCATTTTGAATTTTGGCCACACCTTTGGTCACGCCATCGAAGCCGGCATGGGTTACGGGCAGTGGTTGCATGGCGAAGCCGTGGCCTGCGGCATGGTGATGGCCAGTGATCTGTCCGCAGAGTTGGGTTTGACACCGCGCACATCAGCGCATCGACTTCGACAGCTGATAGCCCAGGCGGGCCTGCCCGTGCAGGCCCCTGACATGCCCATGGATCAGTGGTTTGAGCTGATGAGCGTCGACAAAAAGGCTACCGACGGCGACATACGTTATGTCCTGCTGGAAGGTGAAGGCCAAGCCACGGTGCAAGCAGCGCCACGATCAACTGTGGAAGCGGTCATCCTGCGACACAGTGCCGGTGGCGCCAGCAGCGCATGAACCTGGAAGGATTGGCCCCGTGGGCCTGCGACCCCCGGGCAACGCGGGGACGCCGTCGCTTTGAGGCGTTGACGGACGGCCGCACTGAACACCAGCGAGACCGCGATCGGATCGTTCACAGCACCGCTTTCCGGCGTCTGGTCTACAAGACCCAGGTCTTCATCAACCACGAAGGCGATCTCTTTCGGACACGGTTGACGCATTCACTGGAGGTGGCCCAAATCAGCCGGTCGGCAGCACGAGCGCTGAGACTGAATGAAGACCTGGTGGAGGCCATCGCACTGGCCCATGACCTGGGACACACACCCTTTGGCCACGCTGGCCAGGATGCCTTGCACGCTTGCATGGCACCTTACGGCGGCTTTGAACACAACCTGCAGAGCCTGCGCGTCGTGGATGAGCTCGAGGTTCGTTACCCCGATTTCGACGGTTTGAACCTGACGATGGAGACCCGCGAGGGGATCCTGAAACACTGCTCTCGCACACACGCCCGCGAGCTGCTGGCTACCGAACCCGCTGGCCCGGCCGCGCGCTTCATCGGCGGCGGTCAGCCCAGCCTGGAGGCTCAACTGGTCAACCTGGCAGACGAACTGGCCTACAGCGCACACGACGTCGACGACGGTGTGCGTTCTGGCTTGATCACGCTGGAACAACTGCTGACCGTGCCCTTGCTGGCTGCATGGCACGAGGCGGTGTTGAACGACCATCCGCATCTCAGTGGAAGGCGCCTGCTGTATGAAATCCTGAGGCGCATGTTGTCCGATCAGATTCACGATCTGACCAAGACCACTGCCCAGGCCATCGAAGCAGCTTGTCTTGCCAACCCGCACTTGAATGCAGCGTCCGTTCGCGCAGGGCCGGCGCTGGCATCCTTGAGCCCCTCGTTGGCATCAGCAACCCAAGGGCTGAAACGATTTCTGTTCAGGCAGCTCTACCGTCATCCTCAAGTCGAAGACATCACGGCCAAAGCACGAGAGGTGGTGGTCGATTTGTTTACGCACTACCTGGATCGTCCGAGCGAGATGTCTCCTGGCTTCGCCGAAGGCGGGAATCGGCCCAGGGCAGTTGCCGATTACGTCTCCGGCATGACCGACCGCTTTGCGCTGCACGAGCACCATCGCCTCACCGGTCGGCGCTTGCTCGATCAGGTCTATCTGGACCTTCGCTGATGGCAAACCACAACGCAGGGCTGAACAGCGTTACCCGTCAGCTGCCCCCATTGCCAAAACCTGACTGAATCATGGCTCGACTGCGCCGCCTTTGTGTTCCCGGTCAAGTTCATTGGCTGACCCAAAGGGGCCACAACGGGCAACTCGTTTTCATGGACGGCAAGGACCGCACGCTCTACCGAGGGGCGCTGCTGGAAGCGGCGCGCCAAGCAGGCGTGCAGGTGCACGCCTACAGCCTCTGGAACAGCGAAGCGCACCTGTTGGCCACCCCCGGCCGGGCCGACGCTCTGGGCAGGCTGATGCAAGCGCTGGGGCGTCGCTTTGTGGCCGCACACCATCGCCGCCATGGCGCTACCGGCACCTTGTGGGAAGGCCGCTACCACTGCGCCCTGATAGAACCCGGCACCACCCTGCTGGACGTGTTGACCCTGGTCGAAGGCTTGGCCACCGAAACAGGGGCAAGCAGCTACGACCACCGAGGCAACGGCACGGCAGACCCACTGATCACCGAGTTGCCGGAGTACTGGCAATTGGGAAACACGCCGTTTGACCGTCAATCGCTGTGGCGGCAACGGGTTGACGAAGGACTGTCAGCTACCAGGGCGCAAGCCTTGTACACCGCTGCGCGAGGCGGCTGGGCCATCGGCTCTGCAGCTTTTGCAGCACAGATGAGCGAAACGGCTGCCAGGCCCACGGCGCCGCGGCCCAGAGGTCGCCCTCGCAAGACTTCGGTCTGAGCCCAAGGCCGGGCCCCGCGTTACGGCGAAGCCGCCCGCCCAGGTAGAGCGCCAGTTTCTGGCCCTGACCAGGTCCAAATCCTGCGTGCGACCGTTTGTCGGGTCCACACTAATATGTCCCCATTTAATTGTCTCGATGCTGTTTCTCGAATTTAATTCACTCCGACCCTATTTTATTCAACTTGTTAGCCATGCTGCACTGCGGTAGCCTCCACGCCCGTCCTTCGACTCGCCCTATCGGGATCTGACCATGTCCACTCACACCGACCACCTTGCTGAAGTGAACGAACTGGCCCAGAAAGGCCTGTACGACCCCACCCAAGAGCACGATGCCTGCGGTGTTGGCTTTGTCGCCCACATCAAAGGTGTCAGAGCGCATGGCATCGTTGAGCAAGGGCTGAAGATCCTGGAGAACTTGGACCACCGGGGTGCCGTTGGCGCCGATGAGTTGATGGGCGACGGCGCGGGCATCTTGATCCAGATCCCCGACGAGTACTTCCGCTCGGAGATGCAGAAGCTGAGCGTCACGCTGCCGCCCCCCGGCGAGTACGGCGTGGGCATGATCTTTTTGCCCAAGGAACATGCGTCTCGCTTGGCATGCGAACAGGAACTGGAACGCGCCGTCAAGGCAGAAGGCCAGGTGCTGTTGGGCTGGCGTGACGTCCCGGTCGACCGCGGCATGCCCATGAGCCCGGCCGTGCGCGCCAAAGAGCCCGTCATCCGCCAGATCTTCATCGGCCGGGGCACCGACGTCATCGTGCCCGACGCGCTGGAGCGCAAGCTCTACGTCATCCGCAAGACCGCCAGCGCCGCCATCCAGGCCCTGAAGCTGACGCACAGCCGCGAGTACTACGTGCCCAGCATGAGCTGCCGCACCATCATCTACAAAGGCCTGCTGCTGGCCGACCAGGTGGGCGTTTACTACCTGGACTTGCAAGACCCCCGCACGGTGTCGGCTTTGGCATTGGTGCACCAGCGCTTTTCAACCAACACCTTCCCCGAGTGGCCGCTGGCCCACCCTTACCGCATGGTGGCCCACAACGGCGAAATCAACACCGTCAAGGGCAACTTCAACTGGATGCGTGCGCGCGAAGGTGTGATGAAGAGCCCCGTGCTGGGCGACGACCTGCAAAAGCTCTACCCCATCAGCTTTGAAGGCCAGAGCGATACCGCCACCTTCGACAACGCGCTCGAGCTGCTGACCATGAGCGGCTACCCCTTGGCCCACGCGGCCATGATGATGATCCCCGAGGCCTGGGAGAACCACGAGCTGATGGACGAGCGCCGCCGCGCGTTCTACGAATACCACGCTGCCATGCTCGAGCCCTGGGACGGCCCGGCTGCGATGGTCTTCACCGACGGCAAACAGATCGGTGCCACGCTGGACCGCAACGGCCTGCGACCGGCGCGCTACATCGTCACCGACGACGACCTGGTGGTGATGGCCAGCGAGTCGGGCGTGCTACCGGTGCCCGAGAGCAAGATCGTCAAGAAATGGCGCCTGCAACCCGGCAAGATGTTCCTGATCGATCTGGAACAGGGCCGCATCGTCGACGATGAAGAACTGAAAAACCAGTTCGCCAACGCCCGCCCCTATCGCCAGTGGATTGAAAACGTCCGCATCCGCCTGGACAGCATCGACGCTACCGCCGAGCCAGTTGTTGCCAGCGAAACCTTGCTCGACCGCCAGCAGGCCTTTGGCTACACCCAAGAAGACATCAAGTTCCTGATGGCCCCAATGGCCGCCAACGGCGAAGAAGGCATCGGCAGCATGGGCAACGACTCACCGCTGGCGGTGTTGTCGGACAAAAACAAGCCGCTGTTCAACTACTTCAAACAGCTGTTTGCGCAGGTCACTAACCCGCCCATCGACCCCATCCGTGAGTCGATCGTGATGAGCCTGAACAGCTTCATCGGCCCCAAGCCCAACCTGCTGGACATCAATGCCGTCAACCCGCCGATGCGGCTGGAAGTGACCCAGCCCATCCTGGACGCCGACGACATGGCGCGGCTGCGTGCCATCGAGCTGCGCACCGGTGGCAAGTTCCAGACCTACGAGCTCGACATCACCTACCCCTTGGCCTGGGGCCGTGAAGGCGTGGAAGCCAAGCTGGCGTCCTTGTGCGCCGAGGCGGTGGACGCGCTGAAGACCGGGCACAACATCCTGATCATCACCGACCGGGCCATGAACCGCGAACAAGTCGCCATCCCGGCCCTGCTGGCGCTCAGCGCGGTTCACCACCACCTGGTACGCGCGGGCCTGCGCACCACCGCCGGCCTGGTGGTGGAAACCGGCTCGGCCCGCGAAGTGCACCACTTTGCGGTGCTGGCTGGCTATGGCGCCGAAGCCGTGCACCCCTATCTGGCCATGGAAACGCTTCAGCAGCTGCACGCCACCCTGCCGGGCAACCTCAGCGCCGAAAAGGCCACCTACAACTACATCAAGGCCATTGGCAAGGGCCTGTCCAAGATCATGTCCAAGATGGGCGTGAGCACCTACATGTCCTACTGCGGCGCGCAGTTGTTCGAGGCCATCGGTCTCGAGAAGGACTTTGTGGGCAAGTACTTCCGCGGCACCGCCAGCCAGGTGGGCGGCATAGGCGTGTTTGAAGTGGCCGAGGAAGCACTGCGCATGCACCTGGCCGCCTTTGGGGCCGACCCCACTTTGGCCAGCATGCTGGACGCCGGCGGCGAGTACGCCTGGCGGGTGCGCGGCGAAGAGCACATGTGGACGCCCGACGTGATCGCCAAGCTGCAGCACAGCACGCGTGGCAACAAGTTCGACACCTACAAGGAATACGCCCAGCTGGTCAACGACCAGAGCAAGCGCCACATGACACTGCGTGGGCTGTTCGAGTTCAAGGTCGATCCCAGCAAGGCCATCCCGCTGGACGAGGTGGAGTCCGCCAAGGACATCGTCAAGCGCTTTGCCACGGGCGCGATGAGCCTGGGCTCGATCAGCACCGAAGCCCACAGCACGCTGGCCATCGCGATGAACCGCATCGGCGGCAAGAGCAACACCGGCGAAGGTGGCGAGGACCCGGCGCGCTACCGCAACGAGCTCAAGGGCATCCCGGTGCTGGCCGGCACCAAAGTCAGCGACATCATCGGCCACAAGGTCATTGAAGCCGACTATGAAATGCAGGCGGGCGACAGCCTGCGCAGCAAGATCAAGCAGGTCGCATCAGGGCGTTTTGGTGTCACCACCGAGTACCTGACCAGTGCCGACCAGATCCAGATCAAGATGGCCCAGGGCGCCAAGCCCGGCGAAGGCGGTCAGCTGCCGGGTGGCAAGGTCAGCGAGTACATCGGCATGCTGCGCTACAGCGTGCCTGGCGTGGGTTTGATCAGCCCGCCGCCGCACCACGACATCTACTCCATCGAAGACCTGGCGCAACTGATCCACGACCTGAAAAACGCCAACCCGCGCGCCAGCATCAGCGTCAAGCTGGTGTCTGAAGTGGGCGTGGGCACCATCGCCGCTGGCGTGGCCAAGTGCAAGGCCGACCACGTGGTCATTGCCGGGCACGACGGTGGCACCGGTGCGTCACCCTGGTCGTCCATCAAGCACTGCGGCACGCCGTGGGAACTGGGCCTGGCCGAGACCCAGCAGACGCTGGTGCTCAACCGCCTGCGCAGCCGCATCCGGGTGCAGGCCGACGGCCAGATGAAGACTGGCCGCGACGTGGTGATTGGTGCCTTGCTGGGCGCCGATGAGTTTGGCTTTGCCACCGCGCCGCTGGTGGTGGAGGGCTGCATCATGATGCGCAAGTGCCACCTCAACACCTGCCCGGTGGGCGTGGCCACCCAAGACCCGGTGCTGCGCAAGAAATTCTCGGGCAAGCCCGAGCACGTGGTGAACTTCTTCTTCTTTGTGGCCGAAGAAGCGCGCCAGATCATGGCGCAACTGGGCATCCGCAAGTTCGACGACTTGATCGGCCGCGCCGACCTGCTCGACACCAAGAAGGGCATCGCGCACTGGAAGGCGCGTGGTCTGGACTTTGCACGGGTCTTCCACCAGCCCCAGATCAGCGCCGATGTGCCGCGCTTCCAAACCGAAGAGCAAGACCACGGCCTGGAACGCGCCCTGGACAACAAGCTGATTGAGCGCTGCCTGCCCGCCATTCAAAGGGGCGAGAAGGTGCAGTTCATGGAAGAGACGCGCAACCGCAATCGCAGCGTAGGCGCGATGTTGTCGGGTGAACTGATTCGCCACCGGCCTGAAGGCCTGCCCGACCACACCATCTTCATGCAAATGGAAGGCGTGGGCGGCCAGAGCTTTGGTGCCTTCTTGGCCAGCGGCATCACGCTGTACCTGATTGGTGACGCCAACGACTACACCGGCAAAGGCTTGTCCGGCGGGCGCATTGCAGTGCGCCCCAGCATCGACTTCCGCGGCGACGCCACCAAGAACATCATCATCGGCAACACCGCACTTTATGGCGCCACCAGCGGCGAGGCGTTCTTCCGCGGTGTGGCGGGCGAGCGCTTTGCAGTGCGGCTGAGTGGCGCCACCGCGGTGGTTGAAGGCACAGGCGACCACGGTTGTGAATACATGACCGGTGGCACCGTGGTGGTTCTGGGCAAGACTGGCCGCAACTTTGCCGCGGGCATGAGTGGCGGTGTGGCCTACGTCTATGACGAAGATGGCCACTTCGGCAAGCGCTGCAACACCAGCATGGTGGCGCTGGACAAGGTGCTGCCACGCGAAGAACAGCAGTCCGCCTTGGTGGGCATGCACCGCGAGCAAGCCGACGAGGCGCTGCTGAAGAAGCTGATCGAGGACCACCACCGCTGGACCGGCAGCCTGCGCGCTCGCGAGCTGCTGGACCACTGGGCTCAGTCGCGCGCCAAGTTCGTCAAGGTCTTCCCGCACGAGTACAAGCGGGTGCTGGCCGAGCGCGCCGCCAGAGCCGAAGCTGCCGCTGCAACTGGCAAGGCGCAATCGACCGCTGCCGCTGCAGTGGTCGGCAAGTAAACCATCGGAACAGAACAGATCACATCATGGGCAAGGTCACTGGTTTTCTGGAATATGAGCGCCTGGAAGAAGGCTATGAGCCACCACCGGCGCGCTTGAAGACGTGGAAGGAATTCGTCATCACGCTCAGCGAGGACCAAGCCAAGGTCCAAGGCGCGCGGTGCATGGATTGCGGCACCCCGTTCTGCAACAGCGGCTGCCCGGTCAACAACATCATCCCGGACTTCAACGAACTGGTCTTCCAGGGCGATTGGAAGAACGCCATCGATGTGCTGCACCAAACCAACAACTTCCCCGAGTTCACCGGTCGGGTCTGCCCAGCGCCCTGTGAAGCCGCCTGCACGCTCAATGTCAACGACGACCCGGTGGGCATCAAGAGCATCGAACACGCCATCATCGACCGCGCCTGGGCCGAGGGCTGGGTCAAGCCGGTTGTTGCGCCCGTCAAGACCGGCAAAAAGGTAGCGGTGGTTGGCAGCGGCCCTGCGGGATTGGCCGCAGCCCAACAACTGGCGCGCGCTGGGCACGCTGTCACGGTGTTTGAAAAGAACAGCCGCATTGGCGGCCTGCTGCGCTACGGCATCCCTGACTTCAAGATGGAGAAGTCACACATCGACCGCCGCATCCTGCAGATGCAAACCGAAGGCGTGGTCTTTCGCACCAGCGTTCTGGTGGGTGCCATGCCCGCCGATACCAAGGTCACCAACGACGCCAAGGAGACCATCAGCCCGGAGCAACTCAAGACCGATTTTGACGCCGTGGTGCTGACTGGCGGGTCCGAGATCAGCCGCGACCTGGCAGTGCCCGGGCGTGATCTGGACGGCGTGCACTACGCCATGGAGTTCCTGCCGCAGCAAAACAAGGTGGTGGCCGGCGACAAGCTCAAGGGCCAGCTGAAAGCCACCGGCAAACACGTCATCGTGATTGGCGGTGGCGACACCGGCAGCGACTGCGTGGGCACCAGCAACCGCCATGGCGCGGCCAGCGTGACCCAGTTTGAACTGATGCCGCGCCCGCCCGAACAAGAAGACCGGCCCATGACCTGGCCCTACTGGCCAGTGAAGTTGCGCACCAGTTCCAGCCACGAAGAAGGTTGCACCCGCGAGTTCGCCATCTCCACCAAAGAGCTGGTCGGAGCCAAAGGCAAGGTCACAGCGCTGAAGACCGTGCGGGTGCAATGGCAGGGCGGCAAGATGGTTGAAGTAGCGGGTTCGGAGCAGGAATACAAAGCCGACCTGGTGCTGCTGGCAATGGGTTTCGTGGCGCCCGTGGCGTCGGTGCTGGACGCATTTGGTGTCGAAAAAGACCCGCGCGGCAACGCCAAAGCCAGCACCGAACTGAACAACGCCTACAAAACCAACGTGGCCAAGGTCTTTGCCGCTGGCGACATGCGCCGCGGGCAGAGCCTGGTGGTCTGGGCCATCCGCGAAGGACGCCAGGCTGCCAGGGCCGTGGATGAATTCTTGATGGGGTGCAGCGCTCTGCCCCGCTGAGGCCCAGAAGCTCGGCAAGCCGAACAGGTTGCCCTGCGTCACCTTGCGGTCAGGCGCGCTGCTTGCGCGCCGCGACCGCGTGACAACCGCGCAACATGGCCTTTACCTCCCGACAAAATTCGGGTTTGCCCTTGCGTGCGAGAATCCGCGCCACTTTGGTTCTGGGTTCTGGATTGCACCGTGTGCGCCAGCCCGCAAGCGCTTGAGCAACGACACTTTCATCGAGATCGACCACGTCACGTTCGGCTACGACGCCAGCCGGCCGATCCTGTCTGACATCTCGCTCAAGTTCCCGCGCGGCAAGGTCACCGCCATTCTGGGTGGCTCGGGCTGCGGCAAGACCACCTTGATGCGCCTGATCGGCGGGGTGCATGCCGCCAACAAGGGGCGGGTGGTCTTTGACGGTGAAGTGGTCAACACCCGCGACAGCACGCAGCTCTACCGCCTGCGCCGCCGACTGGGCATGCTGTTTCAATTTGGCGCGCTGTTCACCGACCTGACCGTCTTCGACAACGTGGCTTTCCCGATGCGCGAGCACACGGAATTGCCTGAAAGCATGATTCGGGATCTGGTGCTGATGAAGCTCAATGCGGTGGGCCTGCGCGGCGCTGCGCACCTTCGCATCAGCGAAGTCTCAGGCGGCATGGCGCGGCGCATTGCGCTGGCCCGGGCCATCGCGCTGGACCCCGAACTCATCATGTATGACGAGCCCTTTGCGGGGCTGGACCTGATCAGCATGGGCGTGGCCGCCAAGCTCATCCGCACGCTGAACGACGCCACCGGTGCCACCAGCTTGGTGGTCAGCCATGACGTGCCCGAGTGCATGGCGATCAGCGACCACATCATCCTGCTGGCCAACCAGGGCCGCATCGTGGCCCAAGGCACGCCCAAGGAACTGATGGACAGCATGGACCCCGAAACGCGCCAGTTCGTGCGCGGCGAGCCCGACGGCCCGGTCAAGTTCCACTACCCGGCGCTCGAACTGGCCGCCGACTTTGGCCTGGGGGCGCGATGAGCTTTGTTCAACGACTCGGCGCCACCGCTCTGGACCAGTTTCGCGGCTGGGGGCACGCGGCTTTTTTCTTCGTGTCCTTGCTACAGGCGGTGCCCGCTTCCCTCAAGCGCTTTGGCTTGGTGGTGGCGCAGGTTTATGCCATTGGCAACCGCTCGCTCATCATCATCATGGCCTCGGGCCTGGCGGTGGGATTTGTGCTGGCGCTGCAGATGTACTACGCCTTGGTGGCGTATGGCGCGGCTGAAAGCCTGGGCTTGATCGTCAACCTGGCCTTGGTGCGTGAACTCGGGCCGGTCGTCACGGGCCTGCTCTTTGCGGGCCGCGCAGGCACATCCCTGACCGCGGAAATCGGCTTGATGAAGGCCGGCGAGCAAATCGCGGCCATGGAGCTGATGGCCATCGACCCCAAGGCACGGGTGCTGGCGCCGCGCTTGATCGGCGGCATCATTTCCATGCCTATCCTGGCCATCCTGTTTTCAGCGGTGGGCATCTTGGGTGCCTACATCGTGGCGGTGCTGTTGATCGGCGTGGATTCGGGCAACTTCTGGTCGATCATGCAAACCCGGGTTGACGTCTGGCGCGACGTGGGCAACGGGCTGGTGAAGGCCACGGTGTTTGGTGTCGTCTGCACGGTGGTGGCCTTGTATCAAGGCTTTGAGACCGAAGCCACCCCCGAGGGCGTGGCCTACGCCACCACCCGAACCGTGGTGATCTCTTCCCTGTGGGTGCTGGGCATGGACTTCATCCTGACGGCGTTGATGTTCTCAACGCCATGAAGACAGCCCGCCTCAGCGGCCAGACCAGGCTTGTGCAGCAGCGTCCCTTGGATGCTGCTGCGGCCACCTAACTTTTGGAGCACAAATTGGGCAAGAAGAGCATCGAAACCCTGGTCGGCGGATTTGTGCTGCTGGGCATGCTGGGGCTGGTTTTTTTGGCCCTGAAAGCCGCCAACCTGGGCAGCGTGGGCGGTGGCGACAGCTACTCGGTACAAGCGCGCTTTGACAACATTGGGGGCCTCAAGCCTCGTGCACCGGTGCGCGCAGCGGGCGTCACCGTCGGCCGCGTCAAGTCCATTTCACTGGACCCCAAGACTTTCCAGGGCGTGGTCACACTGGACCTGGACAAGAACTTCAATTTCCCCAAGGACACAGCGGCCAAGATCTTGACCGCCGGCTTGCTGGGCGACCAGTACATCGGATTGGAACCAGGTGGCGACGACGCCAACCTGGCCGCCGGCCAAACCATTGCGCAAACCCAGTCTGCGGTGGTGCTGGAAAACCTGATAGGCCAGTTCTTGACCAGCAAGGCCGATAGCGCTGCCACGCCAGCAGCCGGCGCGTCAGGGGCGGCCAAGTGAATCTCGGCCGCGTCTTCAGGCTGGTTGCTGCCGGCGCTGTTGTCGTCTTGTTTGCCGGCTGCGCCACTGTTCCAGGCGCACCGCCGCCACCCAAGGAAGACCCTTGGGAGAACTTCAACCGCAAGGTCTTCAACTTCAACGAGGCCGTTGACGAAGCCGTGCTCAAACCCGTGGCCGAGACCTACCGCAAGGTGGTGCCGCAACTGGTGCGCACAGGTGTGAGCAACGTGCTGGGCAACGTGGGCGACGTCTGGTCCGCCGCCAACCACCTGCTGCAGGGCAAGATCCACAGCGGCCTGGACATGGGCATGCGCGTGCTGACCAACACGGTGTTCGGGCTGGGCGGTTTGCTCGACCCCGCCACCGAAATGGGGCTGACCCGCCGCTCGGAAGACTTCGGCCAAACCTTGGGCCGTTGGGGTGTGGGCCCCGGGCCCTATCTGGTGCTGCCTTTGCTAGGCCCATCGACCCTGCGCGACTCCGGCGCCTTGCTGGTTGACCGGCAGGCATCGGTGTCCAGCTTCATCAGCAAGGACAGCACCGCATATGGTGTCACGGCGCTCGAGATCGTGAACCTGCGAGCCAGCCTGCTGGGTGCGTCGCAGCTCTTGGACGCGGTGGCGCTGGACAAATACAGCTTTCTCCGCCAAGCCTTTCTTTCGCGACGGCTGGATGCGATCTATGACGGTGCGCCGCCTTTGGAAAATTTTGACGACGAACCCGAGCCTGCAAAGGCACCGGTTCCGGCCAAGCCAGCCACGCCGCCCGCGCCCAAGTGAACCAAGACCGCCGCTGCCGCGTTAAGGGCAGACGGCTCGCCCGATGACGGGCCGATGATGGAAAGGATTTTTGTGTTCAAGAACCTGTTCAAGTCGCTGACCAGCGTGCTGCTGCTGGTGGCCGCTGCCCAAGCCCAAGCTGATGCCTCGGCGGACGCTCTGGTGCGCCAGATTTCGGTTGAGGTGATCGAGACCGCCAAGACCGACAAAGCCATTCAAGGTGGTGACCTGGCGCGCATCTCGGCCCTGGTTGAAGGCAAGGTCATGCCCCATGTCAACTTTGAGGTCGTGACCCGCTCGGCGGTGGGGCCACAGTGGCGTACCGCGACGCCAGAGCAACGCGCCAAGTTGCAGGCCGAATTCAAGACGCTGTTGGTGCGTGTCTATGCCGGTGCCATTTCGCAATTGCGCGACCAGACCGTCGAAGTCACCAAGACCTTGCCCGTCCCGGGCGGCACCCAGGTCGTGGTGCAGACCGAAGTGCGGGGCAAGGGCGAGCCCATCAAGCTGGACTACCGCCTGGACAAGCCGGCACAAGACTGGAAGATCATCGACGTCAACGTCGGCGGCCTGTGGCTGGTGCAGAACTACCGCTCGCAGTTTGCACAAGAGTTGGGCAAGGGCGGCATCGACGGCCTGATCACCACGCTGGCCGAGCGAAACAAAAACGCCAGCAAGAGCTGAAACCCCATGCAGTTGCCCGCCAAGGCCACCCTCGAACAAGCCGCCGCCTTGGCGGCCAGCCTGCCCCAGGCGCTGGCTGGCAGCACGGGGGTCTTTCGGGTTGACGCTTCCTTGATGCAGGAAGTCGACAGTTCCACCATCGCCTTGCTGCTGCAAGCCCAGCGCCTGGCTCAGGCTGCCGGCCGCGGCTTTGAGGTCACTGGCCTGCCACCCAAGCTGCTGGCCTTGGCCAGCCTTTACGGCGTGGATTCGCTGTTGGCCCCCGCCGAGCGGCCGGTGGGCTGACGGTCGGCGTAGCGGCGCTCGCGCAGGTTTTTCTTGATGGCCTGCAGCATCGGCCGCAGCTGGGCCGACCCCAGGCGCAGCGCCACGCCGGTGGTCAGGATGTCAATGATCAACAGGTGCAACAAGCGCGACACCATCGGGCTGTAGCGGTCGGCGTCTTCAGGGTGGTCAGCCGCCAACAGGATTTGATCGCTGCCATGCCGAGCCTCCTGCGCCAACGGTGAACCGCTGGCGGTGATGATGATCACGGTGGCACCGCGTTTGCGCGCGATTTCGGCCACGTCCAGCAGGTCGCGGCTGCGGCCCGAGTTGCTGATGATGACCGCACAGTCGCCGGGCTTGAGCATGGTGGCACTCATCACCTGCATGTGGCCGTCACTGATGGCCGCCGCCGTGACCCCCAAGCGGAAAAACTTGTGTTGGGCATCCAGCGCGACGATGCCGGAGTTGCCGACGCCGTAAAACTCAATGCGGCGGCCTTGATCGGAGCGACGCCCCGTCTCTGCCAGCGCCTGAATCGCGCGCTCGACAGCCGGCCCTGCAGCCGCGTTGCGGTAGCGCAGCATCGCAGCCACCGCGTTGTCGATGACCTTGACGACGATGTCGCCAGCCTTGTCGTCATCGTCCACCGAGCGGTGCACAAACGGCACGCCTTCGTTGACGCTGCCCGCGAGCTTGAGCTTGAAGTCGGCCAGGCCGTCATAGCCCACGCTGCGGCAAAACCGCACCACCGTGGGTTTGCTGACGTGGGCTCGCTCGGACAACTCGGAGACCGGCAAGGTGGCGAAGCTGCGCGGGTCCGTCAACAGCAGCTTGGCCACACGTTGCTCGGCGGGTGGCAAGGCGGGGATGGATGCACGGATGCGGTCCAACATGAGGTCTGTCTCCGGTGGTTCTTAAAATTCGGCGGCGCCCAAGCCGACGAAACGATTGTTCAGCATCACTTTCGTGACCGCAGACTTCAGCTTGGCTTCGTGCACCCGCACAAAGATCGCGGGCAGGCGAGCACGGTTGATGAAGGTGTTGTTCTCCACGTGCAGCAGGTGACTACGACCGTCCATATCGCCTTCGGCGCCAAACGACAGCATGCTGAGGTTGCTGGTGTCGGCCGCCTGTTCAAGCGTGTTGCCAACCACATGGGCCACACCGCCATTGGGAAACTCCAGTTCGTAGGCGGCGCTGCCGCCTGGCCCATCCACCAACTGGTTGTTGCGAATCTGGTTTTCGCGCGCCCGGCTTTTCACCAGATGGGCGTGCCGGCCCTGACTCAAATGGCTGTCGGTCAGGCTGAACCGCGCGATGGAGCCCACATAGAGCAGGTGGGGCAGGCGCGACGTTGTCGGGGCGTCAGAAAAGCGGCTGCCCTCCACCGTCAATTCAGCATCGCCGAAGTTGGCAGTGAGGATGCCGTTCTCGTTGTCGATAAACGTGCAACGGCGCACCAACAAACGGCCCCGCTCAAACCGAATACCCGCGCCGTTCTGGTCGGGCACGCGAGCGCCTCGAAACTCCAGGTCTTCGATGATCACATCGCCGTCACGCACGACCAGAATCGCCTTGCCCTCAGCGTGCGAACCCGCAGCGTTCAACACCGCTCGACCGCCGACGCCGCGCAGGGTCAGGCGACGCTGGTGAATCACCCCCACCTGGCCGCGGTGTTCACCGGCCAACAGATGGATCTCGTCGCCATCCGCCGCCGCGGCCAGCACGGGGGCCAAGCTCTGGCCCGGTGCCACCACATGAACGGCCGCCTGCACAGCAGGCCATGCCAGCGCCAGCAGCAAACCCACCCAGCAGGCCCAGGCTTTCCCCTGGCAGCCAACAGTGGGCCAACGCGTCACTGTTCTTCGGCCCAGGTGCAACCGTCTCGCGCCACCAAAGCGCTGGCCGCAGCTGGGCCCCAGCTTCCGGCGGCATATGGCCGCGGCCCCACCGGGTCCTGGCTCCAGGCGTCCAAGATGGGCTCCACCCAGCGCCAGGCCTGCTCTTGCTCGTCGCTGCGTACAAAGAGGTTCAGACGACCCGCAATGGCATCCATCAACAGGCGTTCATAGCCACCCACCCGTTCGCTGGCAAAGGCCTTGTCAAAGTCCAGGTCCAGGCTGACCGGCGACAGTGCTTCGTTGCCGACACCACCCTTGGCTGCCAGCAGGTGCAGTTCCAAGCCATCTTCGGGTTGCAGCTTGATGACCAGTTTGTTGGCCCGCCGCGTCCCCGGAAAAATGGGGTGCGGCACCTCGCGGAAGTTAACCACGATTTGCGCGTCGCGCGCCCCCAGGCGCTTGCCGGTGCGCAGGTAAAAGGGAACACCCGCCCAACGCCAGTTTTGCACCTCGGTGCGCAGCGCTACAAAGGTCTCGCAGCCACTGCCGGCGGGAACCTTTACCTCGTCGGCGTAAGCCACCACCGCCTTGCCATCGACGGTGCCGGCCTTGTACTGCCCCCGCACGACATCACGCGCAACCAACTCAGGCGTGAAGGGCCGCAGCGAGCGCAGGACCTTGAGTTTTTCATCGCGAATGGCATCAGCGTCGCTGGTGGGCGGTGGCTCCATGGCAATCATGGTCAGCAGCTGCAGTGCATGGTTCTGGATCATGTCGCGCAGCGCACCGGTGCGGTCGTAGAAGTCCCCGCGTGTGCCCACCCCTATGCTCTCGGCCAGCGTGATCTGGATGTTGGCGATGCTCTCGCGCCGCCACAAAGGCTCAAACAGCGCATTGCCAAAGCGCAGCGCCATCAGGTTTTGAACGGCCGGCTTGCCCAGGTAGTGGTCGATGCGCAGCGCCTGCTCTTCTCGGAAGGCCGAACGCACCACCCGGTTGATTTCCTGCGCACTGGCCAGGTCGTGTCCCAGCGGCTTTTCCAGCACCACGCGCACATTGGGGCCGTTGAGCCCGGCGTTGCCCAACTGCTGGCAGATGGCTGGAAAGAGGTGCGGGCTGGTGGCCAGAAAGAGCACCACGGTGTCGGCCGGCGCACCGGCCCTGCCTTCATCCCCCGTCGGTTCGTAGAGCCACCGCTTCAGACCGGCATAGTGCTCGGGCTGCGACAGGTCCATGCGGCGGTAGTGCAGCAATTGCGCAAAGCCAGCAAACTCGTCCTCACTGGGCCGCTTGCTGGGCTCGACGTCCCCAAAGCGTTCTTTGATGAAAGCCCTGTACTCGTCGTCACTGCGCTCGTCTCGCGCCACCGCCAGTATGCGGCCGCCCGCGGGCAGCTTGCCGTGACGGTGGGCCTGAAACAAGGCCGGCATCAATTTGCGCCAGGTCAGGTCACCGGTGCCGCCAAAAAGTACAAGGTCGAAGGACATGGCAAGATGTAATTAAGTTACATCGATGATGATGCCGGAGTTTCAGAGCCGGGTCAACGCGCTCCCACCCGACGCGGCGCAGCCAACCACGCTTGAGCCAGGCGCACCCAGTAAGTGGCACCCAAAGGGATCAAGTCGTCGTTGAAGTCGTAGCTGGGGTTGTGCAGCATGCAAGGCCCCAGGCCGTGTCCTGCCAGACGATGCTCACCGTCCCCATTGCCCATGAACACATAGGCCCCCGGCTTGGCCTGCAACATGAAGGCAAAGTCTTCGGACGGCATGCTGGGCTCCTGAGCGACCACCCGGTCGGCACCCACGATGCCGCGCATCACCTGAGCCGCAAACTCGGCCTCGAATGGGATGTTGATCACGGGTGGTGCACGCCGCAAGAACTCGACCTCGCAGCATGCCCCATGCGCCGCTGCCGTGTGTTGGGCAACAGCCCTGAAGCGGGGCTCCACGATGTTCAGCGCCGCAACACTGAAGGTCCGCACGGTGCCCTCCAGCGTGCAACTGTCGGGCACCACGTTGGTGGCCTCACCGGCGTGAATCGTCGTCACCGACAGCACCACCGCATCCGTCGGCTTGACGTTTCGGCTGACGATGGTCTGCAGCGACTGCGCGATCTGGCAAGCCACCACCACCGGGTCCAGCCCCAGGTGCGGCAAGGCTGCATGGGCGCCTCGCCCGTGAACCACCACTTTGAAGGTGCTGGCCGATGCCATCACCGGCCCGGCGCTGGCGGCCATAGTGCCGGCTGCAAGGCCAGGCCAGTTGTGCAGGCCAAACACGGCCTCCATGGGGAAGCGCTCGAAGAGGCCCTCTTCCACCATCATTTGAGCGCCACCACGGCCTTCCTCAGCGGGCTGGAAGATCAGGTAGACCGTGCCGTCGAAGTCCCGCGTGCGCGCCAGCTCGTGGCCCGCCGCCAACAGCATTGCGGTGTGGCCGTCGTGGCCGCAGGCGTGCATCTTGCCCGCGTGTTGGCTGCGGTGGCCAAAGCTGTTTTGCTCTTGCACTGGCAAAGCATCCATGTCGGCGCGCAGGCCCACGGCGCGGCCGCTGGCGCCGCCATCACGGCCGTGCAGGATGCCAACCACCCCAGTGCGGGCCAGACCACGGTGCAGGGGAATGCCGCTGGCGGTGAGCCTGGCCGCCACCAGGGCCGACGTGCGGTCTTCTTCCAGGCCCAGTTCAGGGTGGGCATGGACGTCGCGTCGCAGCTCCGCCCAGACCGCTGCCTGTTGAACGATGGCTTCTGACAAATTCACAAAAAGCCCTAAAGATCAACGAAGGGCCCGGTCTTCAGGCATGCGCGCTGCTCAAGGCCTGCTCCAGGTCTTGGATCAGGTCGGTAACGTCTTCAACACCCACCGACAAGCGCAGCAGGTCCGCAGGCGCGGGCGTTCCGGCACCTTCCACACTGGCTCGGTGTTCGATCAAGCTTTCGGTGCCGCCCAGCGACGTCGCCCGCTTCCAGAGCTGAGTCGTGGCCGCGGCGGCAATGGCCGCCGCCTCACCGCCACGGGCGCGGATGGACAACATGCCCCCAAAGCCGCCTTGCATTTGCGCCTGCGCCACCGCGTGGCCTTGGCAACTGGGCAGACCCGGGTAGAGCACTTCCGCCACCAAAGGGTGCCCATGAAAGTGCTCGGCCACCCTTTGTGCCGACGCGCACGCCGCACGCACCCGAAGGTGCAGGGTGCGCATGCCCCGCAGCAGCAGCCATGATTCAAACGAGCCCAAGGTGCCGCCCAACTGCGCACGAACCTTGCGGACACGCTGCCAATACTCACTGTTCTCGCGCGTGACCAGCACACCAGCGATCAAATCGGAATGGCCATTGAGGTACTTGGTGGCGGCGTGCATCACCAGGTCTGCCCCCAAAGCCAGGGGCCGCGTCAACAAAGGCGTGGCCACCGTGGAGTCCACGGCCAGCAGGGCACCTGCCGCATGGGCAATCTGCGCCGTGGCCTGGATGTCAGTGATGGTCCACAAGGGGTTGGCCGGTGTTTCCACCCAGACCAGCTTGGTCTGGCCCGGGCGCACGGCGGCCTGAACCGCTGCCGGGCTGGTCATGTCGATCAACTCAACCTGCAGGCCCCATTGGGTGGCAAAGGTCAGCAGCCAATTGCGCAGCGACCAGTACATGACCTTGGGCGCCAAGACATGATCCCCTGGCGCCAGGGCCTGGAACACGGCGGTCGCAGCAGCCATGCCGCTGGCAAAGAGCAAGGCCTGATGACCACCCTCGAGCGCGTTGATGACGGCTTCGGCCTGATCAAAGGCGGGGTTGTCGGCCCGCGCATAGACGCGGCCGGAGCGGTACTGGTTGTCAGCGTCTCGCAAATAGGTGGTCGAGACGTGAATGGGGGGCGTGACGGCGCGCGTCTGCTCGTCGACCCAACCCAGTGCCTGGGCCAGGATGGTGTCGGGGTGGTTTGATGTGGAGTCCATGGAGGCCGATGCTAGCGCCTCGGCCGCCCACCCAAGGTCACTTCTGGTAGGCCCCCGGCGCCCAGCGCGTGGCGCCCGCCGGCAAGGGCTTGACGCCCACCGGCCACTGAAACTCGCCCTTGGGTGACAAGTCGTGTCCTTTCACCTGCCGCGGATCCACGCCACTGCTTCGCCAAGTGCTGCCCGCAGGCAGCTCGAAGGCGTAGGTGTCCGCATCGGTCAACATGCCGCGCGTGGCATGGCGGTTGCCGTCGAAGTGACCCGGCGCGGCCATCGAAAAGGCGCCGCCGCCCACCAGCAGGTTGTTGATGGCAATCACCTGGGGCTGCCCGGGCAGGTGCGCCTTGATGACCCGCAGGTACCAAGCCGGCAACCAACCGTAGTTGATGAAGGTGTTGTGCGCCAACAGCAGCACGTTTTTGTCCCAGACCTGGTCTTCGGTGGCGTAGCCCACCATCACCGGGTTTTGCGTATCCGCGCCTTGCCCGATGACGTTGCCCAGCACCGTGGCCAAGCCGCCGTGGGCGATGTCGATTTCGTAGGACGCACCACCACGGATGCCGTCGTGGATGAAGTTATAGGCAATGTAGTTTTCGCGGGCACGGGTCTTGATCAAGTGGCCCTCGAAGCCCAATTGAAATCGGCTGCCGGTCAGGCTCAGCTTGGGAATGCGTCCCACATTGAGCAAGTGATGCAATCCACCCACCACCTTGGGCGCCATGCCAAACACACTGGACTCGATGGTGAGTTGTGCTTGAGCGTCGTTGACGCTGAGCAAACCGTGTTCGTTGTCGAAAAATTGGCAGCCCTGGATCAGCAACTGCCCGCCTTCCTGCCGCACGGCGGCGCCACTTCCTTCGGCCGACCGGGCGCCGCGAAACTCCAGGTTTTGCAAGGTGACCTGACCACCACGAATCGTCCACAGGGCCTTGAGCGAACCGGGCTTGCCGTCACCTTTGATCAGCGCCGGCTTGCCACCGGCCACCCCGCGAAACGTCAGACGCCGGTTCTCAATGACCAAGCCACCTCGGTACTCGCCCGGCAGCAGGTCGATGGTGTCGCCGTCTTTGGCCCTGAGCAGCGCCTGCTCCACGGTCAAGGCTGCGCCCTGCGGGCCGGCAAGCCACACCGTGGGCACTGGCGCCGCAGCGCTGACAGCTTCAGCGAGGCCCGCCGGCGCCAATGTGTCAGGCCCCGGCACCGTGGCGGCACCGGCCGAACCCCATGCAACACACCAGACCGCCACGGCCCAGATTCCTTTTGCAGTCCTGCCTGCCCGGTTCAAAAAACAGCCTTCGGCCATGGGTCTTCTTTTTCCAAGGTCTTTACAGGTGCGAGTATCTACGCTGGGCAAGAGGGCACTGCACCTGACACACCCTGGATTGCCCTGAAAAGCGCAGGGCAGCCCCCTGGGCGCGGGGGGTGCTGCAGTTCTGACGGCCTCCTGGTTTCACGCCGCCGCCCGCTCAAAGCGGCAATTCCAACAGCAGCCCACGCCACCGAAGGTGCGCCGACTTGGGCAACAGTTTTTCAATCACGAGGCCAGGCGCCACAGCGTCGCCTTCACGCAGCACCTGCCCATTGAGGATGACAAAACGGCTGGCTGCGCTGTCCGACCAGACCGATCCACTGACGTTGAGGGCCGGCAACTCGCGGCGCTGGTCGGCGGACAGATCGGCCAACGGGGACGGACGCACGGTGGCCGGTCGCTCAGCGCTGTTGACCTGCGCGGGCAAACTGGCCGCAACGGAAACGGTCGCAGGCACGATGGGCTGAACCGGTGCCGTCGAGAGCGGCTGCGCTCCTCTGGCTGTGGTGGCGGTGGTGGCCGAAGGGGGCGCTGCCGCCGCTGGCACGGTCGGCGCTGACACAAGCTGCGGCAACGGCGAGACAGCAACAGGAGGAGCCGAGATGGGCGCTGGGCCAACTTGGCCCCTGGTGACCTGATCCTGGACCACCGGCGCCTGCTTGGCCGGCTCGGCACTACCACGCCACCAACCCATCCACCCGGCGGCGCCAACCGCCAACGCACCCAGGGCCACCAGCGCAACCCACTTCAGCTGCTGTGGCCGCGCCACATCGCCGGACGCGGCAGCAATTTGCGCGATGCCCAGACTGGGCACCTGCCCGCGCTGTCGGTCGGCTTCTGCACGTCGAAGGGCATCCAGGATGTAGGACATGGCTCAGCGCTCCTGCGACTTGCTCAGAAACGGCTCTTCGATGCCGGCGCTGCGGTTGAGTTGCATCAGGGTCATGGGGCCGGCCTGACCGTCGGACGGCAATCCATTCACCAGTTGAAAAGCGCTGACCTGCTCGGACCAGTTGCGGGCCGGTGTCTGGGGCATGGCTTTGGACATCTGCGCTTGGGCCCAGAGTCTTGCTGGTCCTGTCACGTCACCGCCGGCACCGGGTCGCCATCCCTCGGGTGTGCGCCACAGCGTGGAAAACTCGCCGCGCCACACACTGGCCAAGGCCACCAGGGGCACTTCAAACCGTTGCGCGCCTATTTGCAGGCTGGCCTGCGTAGCGCCCAAGCCCACCAGCACCGCATGCACCCGCCCACCACTGGGTTGACGCAGGCTCAAAATGGCCGGGCGCGACAACAAACGCAGCAACTGGAAGCCGCCGGTGCTGTTCTTGAAGCATGCCAGGCGCGCCTGCAAGGCTGCCACACACGGGTCACCTTCACCGATGGCGACGTTCCAACGCAAAGCCAACTCGCGCCAAGCGGTGGACTCATCGGCATGCGCCGCGCTCAACAAGGTCGGCAGCGTATCCAACGCTGCTGCCGAAGCCCCTTGGGCAGGAACCGCCACCAGGCCTGCTACGGCCACGCCCGCCTCGGCAGCAGCACCAGGAGCAGCCGTCTTCGGTCGGGCCGTGGTCGGTGTTGCCTGACTTGCTGCCGCAGTGACCGCGGCCAGCGGCGCCCTGGCCTCACCCGACCAGCCCCACCACCACGCCAGCGTCAGCACGACCAACGCCGCAATGCCCAGCAGACCTGCACGCTGCCCTTTCCAAAAGGCGGCCGGTTGACGGTCAAACACCTCTTGCGCCGCACGCGTGACCATCTGCCGGTCCACCTGTCGTCGCGACTGGGAGTAAGCCCCCAGCAGGGCGCGATCGGCCAAGAGGTTGATCCGTCTCGGCACACCACCGCTTTGGCGATACAACTGTGCCTGCGCCAAGGCCTCAAACGGAGACGGCCCCTTCAGCCCCGCTACCGACAAGCGGTGCTCCACATACTGGCGGGTCTCCGAAGCCGTCAAGGGCCCCAGGTGATAGCGCGCGATCACGCGCTGGGCCAATTGCTCCAGGCCGGGTTCAGCCAGCATGGTGCGCAACTCCGGCTGGCCGATCAGCACGATCTGCAGCAGCTTGCGCTCCGCCGTTTCCAGGTTGGTCAGCAGGCGCAACTGCTCCAAGACAGCGGGTTCCAGCGCCTGAGCTTCGTCAATGATCAGCAAGGCCTGCCGACCCGCGGCATGGGCGCCCAGCAAAAAGCGGTTGAGCGCGTCCACATGGGCTTTGCCACTGGCAGCGGGTGGCAGCTCGGCGATACCAAACTCGCTGCAAACGGTTTGCAGCAGCTCGATCACGCTGAGGCACGGGTTGAAGATGTAGGCCACCACACAAGTGGGCGGCAGCTGCTCCAGAAAACACCGGGCCACCGTTGTCTTGCCGGCACCAATCTCGCCCGTCAACAGCACAAAGCCGCCACCGCCACCCACCCCATAGAGCAGGTGCGCCAAGGCTTCGCGGTGGCGTTCGCTCATGAACAAGAAGCGGGGGTCGGGTGCCAGCGAAAACGGTTCGCGGTCCAGGCCGAAGAACGGGGCGTACATGGCCCCGAGGATAGCGGCCCTGCGAACGCGCCTTGCGCGGCCTGATCAGGTCTGCCAGATGCGCGGTGGTGTGGCGTCCAAGCCCCAGACCTCTTTGCGCCACACCGCGCGCACCTGGTTCAACAGGGACATCACCGGTTCAACACGG
Source organism: Betaproteobacteria bacterium (assembly GCA_043743835.1). GTDB lineage: Bacteria > Pseudomonadota > Gammaproteobacteria > Burkholderiales > Burkholderiaceae_C > Rubrivivax. Next base: position 79,476 of record JAYTVT010000062.1, on the reverse strand, counting down.
CGCGCCAGCGCGCGAAGCACCACCACCCCAGGCTGCGGCGCTGTCACGCCGGCCAATGCCGCCAGCGGGTGCGCCGCTACCACCTCACGGGCCAACTCCAGCAGCCGAGTGCGGCGTGCGGCAGACAAGGCTTCGCCCGCTGCCCACCACAGGGTTGCGCAGGTGGTGTGACCCGCCAAACCCATTGGGGACTGCAAGAGTGCGTGGTCATGCGCGTCCAAGCGACCGCGCTCCAGCCAGGCACCTTGCACTTCAAGGTGCTGGGTGAAGGACCCGGCGTCAAACGGCTGCGAGGCTGACGGCAGCCCCAACGCCAAGACGTCCCAGGCCAGCATCTCGGCCCCCGGCGCCAGTTGCGCCACGACCCGGCTCTCGGCCAAGCAGCCGCTGTGGGCAATGGCTTCCAAAGGCAGCCACTCCAGACGCGCGCCGGGAGCCAGTTGCAGCCGCACCGACTGCAATGCCGGATGCTCTTCGGTGCGGTAAAAGCGTGTGGCCCCGGGTGTGGTGATCAGCGCATGGGCGTCGGCATCGAGCGTGGCATACAGATGCAGTTCATCACCACCCACCACGCCGCCCGGCGGGTGCAACACCACGTGGTGACAAATGGCCGGGCCTTCGGGGTACAGGCGCTGCAAGACCCGCAGCGGCCCTTCATGGCGATCGTGCGCGCTGGTGTGGCCCTGCGCATGGCTGTAGTGCAGCGACAGCTGCGCCTTCCAACCCACCTGCGCAGCTACCGCTGGGGCCAGAAACTGCGGTGCAGCTCGGCCAGTTCATCGTAGAGCTGCGGCACCGGACCGATGACTTCGATGGACTTTTGCCCGCGAGCAAACACGTCTGCGCAGGGCAGGTCCAGGGTCGGGTTCTCGGGGTGGTTGCCGGTGATGTCGAGCAGCTGACGCTCACTCAAACCGTACACCAGGCGCCCGATGTTCGCCCAGTACTGGGTGCCTGCGCACATGGCACAAGGCTCCACGGTGGTGACCAAGGTGCAGCCCCACAAGGTGCTGGCGTCGTGGCGGTGGGCTGCCACCCGAGCCAGTACGGCTTCGGCGTGGTTCACCGTGTCCACATTGGCCTGCTCCAGCAAAACGGTTTCGCCATCGGCCGCCACCAGCAAAGCGCCAAAGGGGTGACGGCCACGCGACACCGCGTCCTGTGCCACGGCATGGGCGCGGCGCAGGTGCCGGAGTACCTGTTCGGGCGTCATGGCTTCTGGGCAGCAGACAGCAGCATCGCTGGCTTCACTCGCCTTGCGTGCCGCGGTGCGCCCACCCCGTGGTGCGCTTTTCAATCCAGCTGAACAGCTCGTACATGGCCATGGCCATGGCACCAATGGTGACCAGCCCAGCAAAGGCCAAAGGCACCCGCTGCTGGCTGCCGGCTGAGCTGATCAGGTAGCCGATGCCCGAGTCACCAGCCGTCATCTCGGCCAACACCGTGCCCACAAAGGCCAAGGTGATGGCGATCTTCAGCGAGCCATAAAAGTAGGGCATGGAACGTGGCAAGCCCACTTTGACCAGCACGTCCCAGCGCTTGGCGCCGAGAACCCGCAAAACGTCTTCCAGCTCAGGCTCCAGCGTGGCCAAGCCGGTAGCAATGTTCACCGTGATGGGAAAAAAGCTGATCAGGAAGGCGGTGATCACGCCCGGCCCCAACCCGATGCCGAACCACACCACCAAGATGGGCACCACGGCGGCTTTGGGCACCGCGTTGAAGGCCACCATCAAGGGGTACAGCGCGGTGTAGGCCAGCCGGCTGCTCCCGATCAGGAAGCCCAGCATCACGCCCACCACGATGCTGATGGCAAAACCCACCATCGTGACCCAGAAGGTCTTCCAGGCGGCTTCCAACAAGGGGCCCTTGAACTCGACAAACTGCAGCAGGATCTGCCACGGGCTTGGGAAGATGTACTCGGCGATGTTGAACACCGTGACGATGAACTGCCAGATCAGCAGTGCCGCCGCCAACACGATCAGCGGCGACCAGCGTTCCAGGTTCTTGCTGACTTTCATTGCGCCACCTCCACGCCTGCTTTGCGCATGGCACCGATGTGGCCACGCAACTCGTGCACGATGTTGGTGAACTCGGGCGTGTAGGTCACCTCCAGGTCACGCGGGCGCGGCAGCTCGATCTGCCGTTTGACCACAAAGCGCCCCGGGCTGCGGCTCATGCAGTACACCGTGTCGGCCAGAAAGACGCTCTCGCGCAGGTCGTGCGTGACCAGGATGACGTTGAATTTTTTCTGCGCATGCAGGTCGCGCAAGGCACACCACAGTTCTTCACGGGTGAATGCATCCAGCGCCCCAAAGGGCTCGTCCAGCAGCAAGAGCTTGGGCTCGTGCACCAACGCACGGCAGATGCTGGCGCGCTGCTGCATGCCACCCGACAGCTGCCAGGGAAACTTGTCCTCGTAGCCCCCCAGGCCCACGCTCTTCAACAGGTCGCGCGCCCGAGCTTCGTATTCCTTGCGCTTGCTGCGAAAGTTGCTGCGATAGGGCTCGACGATTTCCAAGGGCAACAGCACGTTGTCCACCGTCGTCCGCCACGGCAGCAGGCTGGGGGCCTGAAAAGACATGCCGCTGATTTTGAGCGGCCCGGTGACCGCTTGGCCGTCGATCTGGATGCTGCCCTTGCTGGGCATCTTCAGGCCCGTTGCCAGCTTCATGAAGGTGCTCTTGCCACAGCCGCTGGGGCCAACGATGGCGATGAATTCACCCAGCTGGACCTGCAGAGAAATGTCTTCGACGGCAAACTGGCCCTTGGCCAACAGTTCGTCGTTGTAGGCCAGCCAGACGTTTTGAAAGTCAACGAAAGATGTCATGGTGATGCGGAGCGCGGTGGCGCCCTGGGTATACGTTTGGGGGCCTGGATCAGGTCTTGAAGCGCTTGTTGATAAACCTCGGGCGCTTCCAGCTGCAAACGGCTGTGGGTGCCACCCGCAATCTCGACCCAGCGCACGCCCGCAGGTGCTGCATCGCGCAGGCGCCGACCCAGTTCGATGGGCACGGTCTTGTCGGCCGTGCCGTGCAACATCAGCAGCGGTGCATCGACGCGCGAGATGCGCGACAAGGAATCAAACTCCAGCGTGATGGTCGACGCGGCCACTCGCCCCCAAAACCCCGCTTGGGCGGCCACGTCGGGCATGCGGGTGAAGGTGCTCTCCAGCACCAGGGCGTCGTAGTCTCGTTCGTGCTTCAGGCCACTGGCCAGCGTGACCGCCACGGCGCCGCCCATCGAATGGCCGTAGATCACCCGCCTCGCAGGGTTGGGCTGGCGGCGCTGCAACTCGGCCCAGGCCAGAGCGGCGTCGGCGTTGATGGTGGCCTCAGACGGCACCATCACGGCACTGTCGCCCCAGCCGCGGTAGTCCACCGCCAGGATGGAGAAACCCGCTTGGCGCAGGGCATCGATCTTGGGCTGATTTTGATAAAGGTTTCGAAAAGTACCGTGCAGGTAAAGCAAGGCCGGTGCCTGCGGGTTGGCATGGGGCAGCCACCACAGCGCCACCAACTGCTGGGGCATGCCGGTGGCCGGCTGAGTGAAGCGTTCGTCACCGGGGCGCCAGGAAGAAGCGGCAGCGTCGACATGGGCGCTTTGCGTGGGTGTGGGGCGCAAGGCCAATTTGCGCTGCCACTCGTCCAGCCCTGCACAGGCACTCAAGGAAACCGCGGACAGCAACAGCAGCAGGCGACCGGCGACAATACGGGCCATGAAATCCATCGCAAAGCGGCCCCTGGGGGCCATTTTCTTGTCAGCGGCTGTGGCCCTGGCCATCTCAGCCACCCGCCCCGCACTGGCCCAAGAAGGACCGGGCTTGATCGCCAAAACCATGGGTCAGGGCTACTGGCGTGTGGCGGTGTCGCCCTTTTCGCATCACTTTCGCTACAGCGCGGAGCACCGCTATGTCTGGGCCGTTGGCGGCGAGTGGCAGCGCTCGGACGACTGGCTGGCGGGCGCCTCTTACTTCAGCAACTCGTTTGGTCAGCCCAGCGCCTATGTCTACGTGGGCAAGCGCTGGCCCAAACTGTTTGGTCACGAGCAGCTGTTTGCGCAGGCTTCGGGCGGCATGCTTTACGGCTACCGCGGCAAGTATGAAGACAAGGTGCCGCTCAACCACAACGGCTTTTCGCCAGGTGCCCTGGTCGGCCTGGGTTGGCAGTTCAGCAAGAACTTTTCGGTCACTGGCCACATGCTGGGCGACGCGGGTGTGATGTTTCAGCTGTCTTACGACCTGCGCTGACCCACCCCACCCGGTACTGAGCGTCGCCCGCTGCTGCACTGCGATTACTTCTTCAGCGGCGGCAGGATGTTGAGCTCGGCCTTGGGCGGCAACAGGGTGTCGGTCCACACCGCACCCGGGTCGATGCGCGTCTTGGTGCCATAGGCGTCCGACACCTGCGAAGCCATCAGCGCCATGCGGCCAGGCACCACCACGCCAAAACCTTCGGCGCGGGCATCCGGGCTGGCCACCACGGCGTCAATGGCCAAACGCAGCCGGCGCTTTTCCAGATCGACGTTGATGATGCCGTCGCGGGCCTTGACGTATTCAATGGACGGGTCCGGATTGGCCATCACTTCCTTGGCACCCTTGGCAAAGGCGCTCAAGAAGGCCTTCACTGCGGCCGGGTTCTCCTTGATCATCTTGGGGCTGGCGATGATCACGTTGCCGTACAACTTGACCCCGTGCGCCGGGTAGGGCAGCACCACCACGTCTTCGGCCTTGATGCCGCGCGCTTCCAGGTTCAGCAAGGAGGTGAAGGAAAAGCCGGTGATGGCGTCGATGTCGCCGCGCACCAGCATGGTTTCACGCAGGGGCGGGTCCATGCTGGTCCACTGCACACCGCTGATGCCATTGGCCTTGGCGAAGATGGGGAAGGCCTTGCGCCCGGCGTCAAAGCCAGGCGCGCCCAGTTTTTTGCCGTTCAGATCCGCGGGCTTGGTGATGCCGCTCTTCTTCAGCGCCAGCACCGCAGCGGGCGTGTTGTTGTAGACCATCATCACCGCCACGGGCTTGTTGGGCGCGTCGGGGTTGTTGGCGTGGAACTCCATCAGCGCGGCCATGTCGGCAAAGCCCATGTCATAGGTGCCGCTGGCCACGCGCGTCACGGTGCCGCCGCTGCCGTTGCCGGCGTCGATGGTCACGTCCAGCCCGGCGGCCTTGTAGTAACCCTTGGCAGTTGAAGCCAAGAACAAAGCGGCGGGGCCCTCAAATCGCCAGTCCAGCTGGAACTTGACGGCGGTCTGCGCCCAGGACAGCGCGGGCGCGATCAGCAGCATGGCCGCTGCCGCAAGGCTGCGGCGCTGAAACAAAGGCAGTGACGAAAAAAAAGACTTCATGCTGACGGGCTCCGGTTGGGACAGATGGCGGATGAGCACCCCAAACGCTGGGGCGGGCTGGGCGACTGGCGCCCAGGCCACTGAAAACCATTTTGCAAGTTTTGTGCTCACTCGACTCTTGGGGCTTGCACCACAAAGGGTTGCCCGGCACGACGCCGTCGCAGCACGCGCACCGTCACGCGGCCAAAAGTTCCAACAGGGTGCGTGCAACCACCTTGGTGGCGCCCGCCAAGTCGGTCAGCACGAGGTGCTCATCAGCCCGCTTAGCATTGCTCTCCAGCACCGTGCGCGGTCCCGCACCGTAAATCACCGCCGGAACGCCGTACTCGCCGTACAAGCGCACGTCGGTGTACAGCGGCGTGCCCGAGGTTGGAATGGGCTGCCCGAAGACCGCTTGCGCGTGCTTTTGAATGGCCTGCACCAGGCCTTGGTTGCCTGGCAAGGGTTGCAGTGAGCCGGCCATCAACAGACGCTTGATGTCCACTTGCACACCAGGGCTTTGCTGCACCGCCTGGCTGATCAGTTCACGCAGCTCCGCCTCCACAGCCGACGCGCTCTCTTCAGGGATCAGGCGACGGTCCAGCCGCATGACCACCTTGCCGGGCACCACGTTGGTGTTGCTGCCACCTTCGATGCGGCCGACATTGAGGTAAGGATGGGTGATACCGCTGACGTTGGACAAACGCTCGCGCAGCACATCGTTGTGCTCATACAGCGCACTCAGCAGCTTTGTAGCCGCTTGCAGCGCGTCAACACCCGTCTCGGGATAAGCGGCGTGCGATGCCACACCGTGCAGCGTGACCTCCATCTGCAGGCAACCGTTGTGCGCCGTGACCACCTGGTAGCTGAAGCCGGCTGCGATGAGCAGGTCGGGCTTGGTGAGTTGGTGCTTGAGCAGCCAGCCTGGGCCCAGCTCGCCGCCATACTCTTCGTCATAGGTGAAGTGCAGCTCAACAGCGCCTCTCAAAGGCAAGCCCAGTGACTCCAGCGCGCGCAGCGCAAAGGTGAAGGTGGCGAAGTCGCTCTTGCTGACCGCCGAGGCGCGGCCATACAACTTGCCGTCCACCACCTCGCCTGAGTAGGGACCATGGGTCCAGCCCTCGCCGGGCGGCACCACGTCGCCGTGCGCGTTGAGCGCGATCACCGGGCCCGGCTTTTCAAAGCGACGGCGCACGATCAGGTTGGTCAGCGACTGCAAGCCGTGCGCCTCGACTTCGGCCTGCGGCACCGGGTGCTGCTCGGCGTGCAGGCCCATGGCAGCCAGCAGTTCGGCGGTGCGCAGGGCGTGGGGCGTGTTGTTGCCGGGTGGCGTGTCGGTGGGCACTTGGACCAGGGCCTGCAGAAAGCGCACCTCGTCTTCAAAGTGCGCGTCAACCCAGCGGTCAATCTGCTGGAGTGCTTGTTCGGGTACGGTCATGGGCGTTGGTCAGAAATCAAGGTGGTCAGGTCGCGGCCGGCGCCGAGGCGCTCAGGCTGGCTGGTCTAGCTGGTCCAGCAAGCTGGCAAAGGCTGCCACACACAACTCGGTGTCTTCGGCGGTGATGGTTTCCAGCGGGTTGTGGCTGATGCCGGAGTTGCCGCCGCGCATGAACAACATCGCTTGGGGCATCTGTTCGTGCAGCTTCATGGCGTCGTGCCCTGCCCCGCTGGGCATGCAAAAAACGGGCAGCCCCTGGGCCCGCACCGCGGCCTCCCAGCGCTGCTGCCAAGCCAGCGCGCTGGGTGCGGCTGAGGCCGCCAGCGTGAGCTCCAGGCTGTAGCTCAAGCCACGCCGGCTGCAAATGTGCTCCAGTTCAGCGCACACGTCGGCGCCCAGCGCGTCGCGCGCTTCGTTGGTGGTGGCGCGCAGGTCCAGACTGAAGTGGCAGCGGCCCGGCACCACGTTGATCGAGCCTGAAGGCACCTGGAGCATGCCCATCGTGCCCACCACGTTGGGCACGGCTGCAGCACGCTTTTCGACGTACAGCGCCAACTCGGCCGCGGCGCAGGCCGCGTCGCGCCGGCGGTCCATCGGCGTGGTGCCGGCGTGGCTGGCCATGCCGGTGATCTGGCCCAGGTAACGCAGGCTGCCATTGATGGAGGTGACCACACCCAGCGGCAGGTCCATTTCATGGAGCACCGGGCCTTGTTCGATGTGGACTTCGACAAAGCCCAGGTAGTGCGCGGCGTCGCGCCGCAGTGCCGTGATGGCCTGCATCGTGGCCGGCAGCCCTGCAGCTTGCATGGCTGCGCGCATGCTCACACCGTCGGCGTCTTCCTGGTCCAGCCAAGCCGGGTTGAAGTCTCCCGTCAGCGCGCCGCTGCCCAGGAAGGTGGCCTTGTAGCGTTGGCCTTCTTCTTCGGCAAAGCCCACCACCTCCAGCGCAAAGGGCAGGCGGCGCCCTGCGGCGTGCAAGGTCTGCACCACGGCCATCGGCACCAGGATGCCCAGGCGCCCGTCGTACTTGCCACCGTTGCGCACGGTGTCGTAATGGCTGCCTGTCAGGAGGCGCTTGGCTTGGGGCTGCTTGCCGTGGTACACGCCCACCACATTGCCCACGGCGTCCAGGTGCACCTCGTCAAAGCCGCAGTCTTTCATCCAGCCCTGCAAGCGGCGCGCCACCGAGCGGTGGGCTTCGGTGAGGTAGGTCACCGTCAGTTCGCCCGCTTCCTGGTAGCCCGGGTCGCTGTCGACAGCCAATGCTTCGGCCCAGTCCCACACCTGGTTGCCCAAGCTCGGCACCACGCCGAACTTGTCGCTCAGGCGGATCTCGGCAATGCGGTGGATGTTGCGCAGGCTCTCCGCGAACTCAAAGTCGGCGTGGCCCGCCAGCCGCCGCTCAAAGGTGGCGATGATCTCGCTGCGGTGCAGCCCCAAGCCGCGCGGCCCTCGCACGGCCAGGATGAAGGGCCAACCAAACTTGGCGTTGTAGTCGGCGTTGAGCTTCTGGATGTGTGCAAACTCCGCCGGCGTGCAGTCGGTCAGGCCGGCCTTGCCTTGTTCGTTGGTGCTCTCGGCCGTCAGGGTTTTGCTGACCATGGCCTTGCCGGCCAGCTCAGGATGGGCGCGGATGAGTTTCAGCTGCGCCTCGCGGCCCATGCCACGCACACTCTTCACCAGCGCTTGCTTCAGCGCGGCCAGCGTTGCAAAGGGCCGGTCGGCAGCTGCTCGCTCAGCAACCCAGGGTGAGTGCTCGTAGGTGCCGTCCAGCAGCGCGACAAACTCGGCCGCGCTGGCGCGGTTGACTTGTTCCAGGGTGAGCATGGGCTTTGGTCCTCTTCAGCGCCAGACGAAGGCGGTGGCCGGGTCAAACGGGTGGGTGGCTTTCCAGTGGCGAGCGATGTCGATGCGGCGGCACACCCACACCCGGTCGTGGCTGCCGATGTGGTCCAGGAAACGCTGCAGCGCAGAAATGCGCCCGGGCTTGCCCAGCAAGCGGCAATGCATGCCGATGCTCATCATGCGCGGGCACTCGGCGCCTTCGGCATACAGCGCATCGAAGGCGTCGCGCAGGTAGGTGAAGAAATGGTCGGCGGTGTTGAAGCCTTGCGCCTGCACACAGCGCATGTCGTTGGTGTCCAGCGAATAGGGCACCACCAAGTGGGGCGCCAGTGTGCCGTCGGTCTTTTGCACCTGCAGCCAAAAGGGCAAGTCGTCGCCGTAGTAGTCGCTGTCGTACTCATAGCCGCCCTGGTCGGCCACCAAACGGCGCGTGTTGGGGCTGTCGCGGCCGGTGTACCAACCACTGCCACTGCCGTTGACCCCGCCGGTGAGTTGCTTGAGCTGCTCGCTGGCCACCCCAATGTGCTTGCGTTCGGTGGCTTCAGGCATGTGCTGGTGGTGGATCCAGCGCAGGCCGTGGTTGGCGATTTCGTCGCCGCGGGCCAGAAAGTGCTGCACCAGTTCGGGGTAGCGCTGCAGCGCCGAGACCACGCCAAACACGGTCAGCGGCAACTGGCGCTGGTCAAATTCACGCAGGATGCGCCACACACCCACGCGCGAGCCATATTCGTACATCGACTCCATGGTCATGTGGCGGTTCTCATAGGCCTGGGCGGTGACCAGTTCGCTCAGGAAGGTCTCGCTGGTCGGGTCGCCATGCAGCGGGTTGTTTTCGCCGCCTTCTTCATAGTTCAGAACGAACTGCACCGCAACGCGCGCCTGGCCAGGCCACTGCGCGTGGGGTGGAGTGCGGCCATAGCCGCGCAGGTCACGCGGGTAGTTCGTGGCCTCACCTGTCGGCTCGCTGGGGCGACCGCTCGAGAACTTGCGCTCGTCGGCAGAAGTGGTGGGCTGCGTGCTCGCGCTAGGGTGGCTCAAAGGCTTCATGTGGTTTGCAGGACTTGCGCGAGGTCAGTCACGCGGGGGTGGAGTTGAAGGTTGCGTTGTACATGGCCCAGGTGACTCTCCATCAACCGGGCCGCGGCGCGCGCGTCGCGCCGCTCGATGGCGTCGACGATGGCCACGTGCTCTTCGGCCGAGTGCTCGGCGGAGTGGGCGCTTTGGTACATCAACGCGATCAGCGAACAGCGCGCCAGCAGGTCGGCCAGCAAATCGGCCAACACATCATTGCCCAGCAGGCGCGCCAGCACCACGTGAAAGTCGGCCAGCAGCCGGGTGCGGCCGGCCACGTCCACCCGCGACACCGCACTGGCCTCAACGGCCAGGTGGGCGCGCAGTTGCGCAATCTGCGCGTCGCTGACCACGGCACAGAGCTGGCGCGCCATCTGCGACTCGATCAGCTTGCGCACCTCGAACACCTGGCGCGCTTCTTCCACGCTGGGCTGGCTGACAAAAGCGCCGCGCGCAGGTTCCAGCGTGATCAGGCGGTCGCGGCTGAGCTGGTTGAGCGCCTGGCGCACCACCGTGCGGCTGATCTTGAACAGGTCGGCGATCTGCTGCTCACCCAGCTTGGTGCCGGGCATCAAGCGGCGCTCAACGATGGCGGTGGTGATGGCGTCGACGATGCGCTGGGTGCTACCTGTCTGCACCAAAGGCTGGGCGACTTCACGGCTTTGGACCCTGCTCTTACCCGTGCCCATCACGGCGCGCGGACGCCCCGCCGCTGGCGGGGACGCCAGGGCGGACGAGGTGATGACTTGGAGGTTGGCGCGACGCTGGGCCATGCGAGTCCGGCAGCTTCTAAAGGGTTCTATCAGGGTCTGTACCGAGTGAAAGACGATCGGCAGGCGTTGACGTGTATGCTGAAGTGTATACACTTTGCTCTACAACACAACCACCCTCACCCGCCCATGGGACACCTCAGCACCCACGTGCTCGACACCGCCAATGGTTGCCCGGCCGCCGGCCTGCAGATCACGCTGCAACGCGTGGACAGCGGCGGCCCGGTCGACGTGAAGCGCCTGACCCTGAACCACGACGGCCGCACCGACGGCCCCTTGCTCAACGCCGCAGAAATGGCCGTGGGCCGCTACCGGCTGCTGTTTGAAGTGGCACCCTACTTCCGCGCCCGCGGGGTGCAGTTGCCGCAGCCGCCTTTTCTGGACACGGTTCAACTTGACTTTGGCATCAGTGACGCGGCCGGGCACTACCACGTGCCCTTGCTGGTCAGCCCCTACAGCTACAGCACCTACCGCGGGTCTTGAAGCCGCGTGAAAGCCAGCCCCCCGCAGCCGCAAGACCTCGGCACCGCCCCTGGGCATGCCGATTGCTTGACCGCATGACCATCACCACCACCGGAGCCGCGATGACCCGCCCCACACTGAACCACATCGCCCGCCTGGCCGCCCTGCTGTGCGGCCTGTCGCCGTTGGCGGTGGCTGCGGCCTACCCCGACAAGCCGGTGCGCATCGTCGTCACCTTTGCGGCCGGCGGCGCCAGCGACATCGTGGCCCGCACCATCTCCGAACCCTTGGCCAAGGCCTTGGGTCAACCGGTCATCGTCGACAACAAGCCCGGCGCTGGTGGCACCATCGGCGGGCTGGAAGTGGTGCGTTCCGCACCCGACGGCTACACCTTGATGCTGAGCAACAGCACGCCGCTGTCCATCGGCCCCTTCACGGTGCCCAAGCAGCCCTACGACCCAGCCAAGCAGTTCACCCACGTGGCCATGCTGGGCATTGCGCCGGTGCTGATCATGGCCAACCCCAAGACCGGGCCGGCCACACTGAAAGACCTGCCCAAGTTTGCTGCCCAAAACACCAACTTCGGCAGCGGCGGCCCGGGCTCCATCGGCCACATCGTGGGTGAGATGAGCAAGGACGCGATGAAGATCAGCATGACGCACGTGCCCTACCGCGGCGGCGCGCCGATGACCACCGACTTGATCGCCGGCACATCCCGCTGGGCATCGACGTCATCACCGCCTATGTGTCGATGATGAAAAGTGGCCAGATCAAAGGCCTGGCCGTCACCTCACGCACCCGCTCCCCGCTGGCGCCCGATGTGCCCACGGTGGTGGAACTGGGCCTGCCGCAGCTGCTGGCCGAAAACTACTTTGGCGTCAGCGGCCCGGCCGGCCTGCCCAAAGAGGTGACCGACAAGCTGGGCAAAGCGCTGGCCGACATCGTGGCCGACCCCGCCATCGTCAAACGCTTTGAAGAACTGGGCATCAGCACGGTGAAGATGAACGGGCCTGAGTTTGCGGCCTTTGTGGTCAAGCAAATCAACGACTGGGCGCCGGCCATCAAGGCCGCAGACGTCAAGAACTGATGTGATGATCTAGTCCTTAACCGGTCGCCGTGGGCGGGCTGCAGGCACTGCAGCCGGTGCGCGATCTTTGTTCTTCGGCTCACAGCGCCCGCTGTGGTGAGCGCAACGCGGTGGTGACCATGCAGGCACCGCCCAGGGAGCCCTGCCGATGGATCTGACTTACCTGCTCGATTGGGCCAACCTGCTGCTGCGCTGGGCCCACGTCATCGTGGCCATCGCCTGGATCGGCTCGTCGTTTTACTTTGTCTTTCTGGACAACAGCCTTCTCACCCCGCAAGACCCAGCGCTGAAAGCCAAGGGTGTGGACGGCGAACTCTGGGCTGTGCATGGTGGCGGTTTCTACAACCCGCAAAAGTACATGGTGGCGCCCAAGTCGCTGCCCGAGCACTTGCACTGGTTTTTCTGGGAAAGCTACTCCACATGGCTGACGGGCTTTGCACTGTTTGTGGTGCTCTACCTGTTCAACGCGCGCAACTTCCTGATCGACACCAACGTCTACGACTGGTCGCCCACCGCAGCGGTGGCTGCAGCCTTGGCGTTTCTCGCGGTGTTCTGGGTGGTTTACGACCTGCTGTGTCGCTGGGTGGGCGAAAAGGAAGGCAAGGTTGGAGGTGATGCCATTGTTGCCAGCCTGGTGCTGGTCTATGTGGTGGCCGCTTCCTGGGCCGCTTGTCAGCTGTTTGCCGGGCGCGCCGCCTTCTTGATGGTGGGCGCGATGATGGCCACGGCGATGAGTGCCAACGTCTTCTTCTGGATCATCCCGGGCCAGCGCACCGTGATCGCGCAGATGAAGGCCGGCCAGCCGGTGGACGCCATCCACGGCCAGCGCGCCAAACAGCGCAGCGTGCACAACACCTACTTCACGCTGCCCGTGCTGATCGCCATGCTGTCCAACCACTACGGTTGGCTCTACCAAGGGCCGCACAACTGGTTGGTACTGGTGCTGCTGATGCTGGCCGGCGCGCTCATCCGCCACAGCTTTGTGGTGCGCCACAAGGCACTGGCGCAGGGCAAGCGTGTGCCCTGGGAATACGCCTGGGGCGGCTGCGCGGTGCTGCTGGGCCTGGCCATCTGGCTGGCGCCCGCGCCCAAGCCGGCCGTGCCACCTGCACCGGCCAAGGTGTCGATGGCCGAGGTGAAGACCGTCATCGACCAACGCTGCGCGCTGTGCCACAACGCCCAGGTGCAGCAAAAGAACGTGGCGCTGCACACGCCCGAGCTGATCAAGCAGCACGCCCAGGCGGTGTACCAACAGTCGGTGGTGCTCAGGCTCATGCCGCAGAACAACGCCACCCAGATCACTGAAGAAGAACGCGCGCTCATCAAGCGCTGGTTCGAGACCGGAGCGCCGCTCAACTGAGGCGGCCCCAAGAGCCGAGAAGCGCTGAGAAACGCGCTGACAAACGCCGCGTGGCCCTGCAGCGGCCAACAACAACCCAGGAGACAAGCCCGATGAATACCAACGCTGTCCACGCGGTGGACGAAAAACTGCCCACCCCGCGCTTGGCCGCGCTGGGCCTGCAGCATGTGCTGGTGATGTACGCCGGCGCCATTGCGGTGCCCTTGATCGTGGGCCGCGCGCTCAAGCTCAGCCCCGAACAGGTGGCCCTGCTGATCAGCGCCGACCTGTTTTGCTGCGGCATCGTCACGCTGGTGCAAAGCCTGGGCTTCACCAAGTGGTTTGGCATCCGGCTGCCGGTGATGATGGGCGTGACCTTTGCCGCCGTGGGCCCGATGGTGGCCTTTGCCAACGCCATGCCCGGGGTGGACGGCGCACGCGCCATCTTCGGCGCCATCATCGGCGCGGGCGTGATCTCGATGCTGATCGCGCCCATCGTCAGCAAGATGCTGCGCTTCTTCCCGCCGGTGGTCACCGGAACCATCATCGCCATCATCGGCATCAGCCTGATGCGCGTGGGCGTGGGTTGGGCCATGGGTGGCCCAGCGCCGCTGGCGCAAAGTGTGGACGTGCCCAAGCTGGTGGCCATGGTGGACGGCGCCAAGGCCACGGCGGCTGCAGCGGCAGCATCTGCAGCGGCCCTGGGCGCCAGTGCCGCCGCGCCAGCCATCAAGCTGGCCGGGCCCATTCCCATGGTCAACAACCCCAACTACGGCGCGCTGGACAACATGGCGGTGGCCGCAGCGGTGCTCATCGGCATTCTTCTGCTGGTGAAGTACGCCAAGGGTTTTGTGGCCAACATCTCGGTGCTGCTGGGCATCGTCTTTGGTTGCGTGGTGGCCTTTGGCATGGGCAAGATGAACTTTGACAAGGTCGGCAAGGCCGGCTGGTTTGACCTGGTCACGCCCTTTGCGTTTGGCATGCCCACCTTTGACATCGTGATGATCCTGACCATGACGCTGGTGATGATCGTGGTGATGATCGAGTCCACCGGCATGTTCCTGGCGCTGTCGGACCTGACCGGCAACTCCATCAGCCAGAAAGAGCTCTCGGCGGGTCTGCGCACCGACGGCCTGGGCACGCTGATTGGCGGCATCTTCAACACCTTCCCCTACACCAGCTTCTCGCAGAACGTGGGCTTGGTGGGGGTGACCGGCGTGAAGAGCCGCTGGGTCTGCGTGGCCGGCGGCATCATCATGATCGTGCTGGGCCTGCTGCCCAAGATGGCGGCACTGGTGGAGTCGATTCCAACCTTCGTGCTGGGTGGTGCCGGGCTGGTGATGTTCGGCATGGTGGCCGCCACCGGCATCCGCATCCTGTCGACGGTGGACTTCAAGGGCAACCGCTACAACCTCTACATCGTGGCGCTGTCGATCGGCTTTGGCCTGATCCCGCTGGTGGCCCCACGCTGGACACAGCAGATGGCCCACGCCTGGCACCCGCTGCTGGAAAGCGGCATCTTGCTGACCGCCGTGGCGGCGGTGGTGCTGAACCTGTTCTTCAACGGCAGCCAGGGTGACACGCGGGGTGCGATTGAAGCGGCCAAGAACGCCGAGGCGCACTGAGCCTGTGTGGGCTTTGATGCGTGAGGGAGGCCTTGGTTTTCAGCCCAGCAGCGCCACCGATTTGACCTGAAGCCAGACAGCGCTGCCCGGCTGCAACTGCAGCCGCTGCACCGAGCGGCGCGTGAGCCTGGCCATGATCAAAACCGTGCCCACGCGCACCAGGGCCAACGCTTGCGACGGTTGAACGTCGTCACCGATGGTCTGCACCACGCCGGACAACTGGTTGCTGATGCTGGTGTCATTCAACTGCGCCAGAGACAGACTGACGTCACGCGCGGCCACACGTACGCGCAAGCGCTGGCCCACCGCGTGGCCAGCGTCGCGGGTCCACAGCGCACCGCCGTCAAACACCAGCTGGGTCAGTTGCCAAGGCCTGTCACGTTCGGCCACGCTGCAATCCAGCACCACGCCGGCGTCTTCTTCATGCGCCAGCGCCACGTCCAGCCGCGCCGTCAGTTCGTGCAGCGGGCCTTGCGCCTGCACCCGGCCGGCGTCCATCAGCACCAGGTGGTCGGCCAGGCGTGTGACCTCGGCCACGGCGTGGGTGACGTAGACCAAGGGCACCGTCAGCTTGGACTGCAGGCGTTCCAGGTAGGGCAGCACTTCGGCCTTGCGCGCCGCGTCCAGGGCCGCCAGAGGTTCGTCCATCAGCAGCAGGCGCGGGCTGACGGCCAGCGCGCGGGCAATGGCCACGCGCTGGCGCTCGCCGCCCGACAGCGTGTCGGGGCGGCGCTGCAACAGCGCGCCAATGTCCAACAGTTCAACCGCCTCGTGCAATGCCACTCGGCGTTGGGCAGGGCCAACCCGGCGCAGGCCGAAGTCCAGGTTGCCCTGCACAGTGAGGTGGGGGAACAGGCTGGCTTCCTGAAACACCATGCCCACGGCACGCTGGTGGGCGGGCTTGAACAACTGGGTGTCTTGCCAGACTTCACCGGTCAGGCTCAGCCGCCCTTGCGATGCGCGCTGCAAGCCGGCCAGACAGCGCAACAGGGTGGTCTTGCCACAGCCCGAAGGGCCAAAAAGAACAGTCACGCCAGTGGCAGGCAACCGCAAGTCCACGTCCAGCTGGAAGCTGCCCTGGCTCAGCAGAAAGCGCGCTTCGATCATGGGCCGACCCCAACACGTCGGCGCTGCGACAGGTTCAAGACCAACAGCGCAGCAAACGAGGTCAGCAACAAGCCGCCCGCCAGCACATGCGCCGCGCTGTGGTTCATGGACTCGGCATGGTCGTAGATGGCCATCGAGAGCACGCGTGTCACACCGGGGATGTTGCCGCCCACCATCAGCACCACACCAAACTCGCCCACCGTGTGGGCAAAGGTCAGGGTCACGGCGCTCAAGAAGCCGCGCCGCGCCAGCGGCACAGCCACGCTGAAAAATGCGTCCAGCGGCGAAGCGCGCAGCGTGGCCGCTACGTCCAACAGGCGCGGCGGCACGCCTGCAAAGGCGTCGCGCAGGGGCTGCACCATGAAGGGCAAGGAGCTGATGATCGAAGCCGTCAACAGCCCGCCAAAACTGAACACCAGAGGCGGCAGGCTGATCACCGCCAGCGCTTGACCCAGCGCCCCCTGCGGGCCCATCAAAACCAGCAGATAAAAACCCAGCACGGTGGGGGGCAACACCAGCGGCAGCGCCACCATGGCCTCGACCCACGCTGCGGCCCTGGACTGGGTGCGCGCCAACCACCACGCCAAGGGCGTGCCCAGCAACAGCAGCGCCAGGGTGGTGCTGGCAGCTAGTTTGGCAGTTAGCCACAGTGCTTGCAGGTCGCCTTCGCTCATGGTGATTCAGAGTGCTGGAGGTTCATGCCCGCTCGCTCAAGGCTTACCGGTGCTGCCCGAAAGCGATGGCAAGGAAAAGCCGTAGCGCCGCCACAGTGCCTGCGCCGACGGGGTCTGCACATGTTGCAGCAGTTGAGCAGCCAGCACTGACGCCGCCGCGCGCCGCAACACCACCAAGGCCTGGATCAAGGGGCTGTGCCAGGCCTGCGGCACCGGCGACCAGGCGCCCAGGCCTTGCAGCGTGGGCGACAACAGCAGCGCAGACGAAACCAAGCCCGCCTGCGCTGCGCCCGTCTGCACAAACTGCGCCGCCTGGTTGACGTTGTCGCCCAGAACCAGTTTGCTCTGCACGGCTTCCAACAGCCCGCGGTGACGCAAGGCTTCCATCGCGCGCTGACCATAGGGCGCGTGCTGGGGGTTGGCGATGGCAAAGCGCTTGACACGCGGATGGCGCACCGTCTGGTCCAGGCTGAGGGACGTGAGCTCCGCATCCAGGCTCCACAGCGCCAGGTGGCCCACCGCATAGGGCGTGACCGGGCCGTGGGTCAACTGCAAGGCTTGCAGCTGCAGTGCGTAGGCCTGGTCGGCCGAAAAGAAGACATCAAACGGCGCGCCGTTCTGGATTTGCGCGGCCAGCTTGCCCGACGAGCCATAGACCACGTCTACACGCGAGCCTGGTTGCGTGGCGCGAAAGTCGCGCACCAGTTCGTCCAGCACAAAGCGCAGGTCCGAAGCGGCGGCCACGGTCAAGGTCTGCTGGGCAGCGGCTGGCCCGCTTGCGGCGGCGACCGCCGCCGCAGCAGCAGGCAAGACCAGTCCGTTCAACAACAAGGTGCGTCGGTGCATCAACATCAAGGCTGATCGTAGTCTTGCCTGCCCGCGGCCGATGGGCGACGGCGGGGATCAGGGCTTGTGGGTGGGGTTGGGGCCAGGCACGTCGGGCACTTCACGCACCTGCACGTCGACCACTTCGCCTGTATACGCCGAAGGCCGGCGCCTGGCCTTGAGGAAGGCGGCCCTGAACACCCCTGGTGCAACCTTGCGGCCGCGCAGCCGGGCCCACATCACTATGCCCAGCGCCAGCACCAGGCCCAACAACAGAGCGCCCAGCAGCAGCGCAAAACCCATCAAACCCAGCGCCAGTTTCAGCAGCATGCGCGCTAGCCGCGCCAGGCTGCCCGGCGGTGAGAGTGAACGGGTGGCGCGCTGTTGGGTGTGATCGATGTCCATCGTGACTCTTTGAGGCTCCAGCGTTGCCGCTGCCCGGAGACAAAACTTACGGCAGCGCGGGGCCTGCAGTGTGCATCAGGTCGGGCAGCCCCACTTCGGCCGGTGGCGACCGCCGCGGCTGACCCCATGGCAGCAACTGGACCTGGCAGCAAACCCAGCAGCGCCGCGGGCCGCGGCGGCGCACGCGCGCCGGACATGACGTTCAGACATTCAACCCAGCGGTGTGCCTTCAAACGGACCCCGCCAGACCTGACACCTGCCGTTGACAGGAGCCGACCGGCCTTGCGGCATGACCTCGAACTGCCCAGAGGCCTGCTGATGCTCGCGCACGTCGAACAACGGCACCTCGATGAACCCCACACCCGCCAGCGCGCTGACGATGCAGGTTTCCGCGTTGTTCACCGCGGTGCGGCTGCGTACAGCCACGCGCAACCACTCTCCAACCACATGCCGGTTGCGAGCGACGCCGGTCGCACCACCTTGGACTTCAAAGCGTCCTTGCCTACCAGGTGCCACGAATTCCTGGTTGTGCGGCCAAGCCGGACGCAGGATCGCGCAGTCTGGGTCGGAGCAGAGGATGGGTTGCAAGCACGCGCATGCGCTGGCGTGTTGAGTCACGGCGGCGCGCCGAAGCCCCCGGAGAACAGGGTGAGAAACAGCCCGCGAAGCCACTCGATGCCGGGTTCACGATGGAAGCGCTGATGCCAGGCCATCTCGACGTCGAAGCCCGGAAACTGCACCGGAGGCTCGATCACTTGCAGGCGCAGATAGCCCGCCACCACCGCCGCGAGGTTGCTTGGAATCGCCCCAACAAACCTGGTGCTCGCGACCACCGGTCCGACGCACAGAAAGCTGTGAACCCGCAGGGCAGTTCGCGCCTTCACGCGCGGCCCTGACAGCACCTTTTCGACGGCCGCTGCATGCTGCATTCCGGTGGGCCCCGCGACCACATGGGGAATTGCACGCAGTTGCTCTCGCTTCAGCGTGCCCCGGATGTCAGGATGGCCTTCGCATGCGATGTAGACGAAGCGCTCGCGGAACAACTTGCGCCGATGGAACTGCTTGCCCAACCCACCCAGGAAGCCAACCGCGAGGTCAATCTGGCCGCCCGCAAGTCCTTCCTCAAGTTGACCAAGGATTGGGGGTACCGCTTCGATCCTGACATGAGGCGCCAAGTGTGAAGTCTGCTCAAGCAGGCGCGGCAGAAACAGTCGCTCGCCGATGTCGGTCATCGCTATCCGGAAAGCGCGTTCCGCGGTCTTGGGCTCGAATGTGAGGCTGCTGAAGGTCGACCGCAAGGTCTGCAGGGCAGACGCCACCGGCGCCGCCAGGGAGTCTGCGAAGGGTGTCGGTTCGACGCCGCGCGGGCTGCGGGTAAACAGCGCGTCGCCGTACATCTCGCGCAGCCGCGCCACGCTGCGGCTCACCGCCGGTTGTGACATGCCCATCAGCTGGCCAGCCGCCGACAGATTCCGCGTCCGGCAGATGCACTCGAACAGCTCCAAGTGCGTGACGTCGAGATTTCGAGGGAGTGCCTCCTGGCCATGTTTATTCACTTTGCGCATATTGTGATTTCGTTCTAGTCATTTCTCAAAGTACGAGTGCACGCCTAGAGTACCGCGTCGTCCTCGATGATTGCCAATGAACAGCGTTCATGGGCCTTGGAGTCACTGAGTCACATCAAAAAACGTGGGGACAAATCTGCGGGCGGTTGCAATGCGGCAGCGGTGCGGACAGGATGACAGCCGCTCGTAGCTCTTGAAAGCGCTAATGGGTGATGTGCCTAACATCGGAAAGATGCGGCACAGTCTTGGCTGCAGTGACAATCAACGGAGGTTTTCATGCCGAATCGACACGCCCGGGGCGGGGCTGCTCTTTGTTCCTTGTCGCTCCTGCTGTTGGCTGCTGCCCTGTACGTCGTTTCCGGGCGCGCGCTTGCTCAGACCGCAGGTGCGACGCCCGCTTCGTGGGACAAAATCGCCACGGTGCTACAGCATCCGCGCTGCATGAACTGCCATCAGGACAATGTCCCGCTGCAGGGCGATACCCGTCGCCAGCACATTCCGCTGGTCGTACGCGGCCAAGGCAACCACGGCGTCAGCGCGATGCTCTGTGGCAATTGCCACAACGAAGTCAACAACGAGACCTCCGGCACGCCGGGCGCGCCGCACTGGCAACTTTCGCCGCTGACGATGCGCTGGCAAGGGATGAGCTCTGGCGAGATGTGCCGCCAGCTCAAGGACCTGAAACGCAACGGCAACCGCAACGGCGAGGCGCTGATCAAGCACATGGAAACCGACGTGCTGGTGCTGTGGGGCTGGAAGCCAGGCGCCACGCGCGAGCCGGTGTCCATTCCGCATGCAGAGTTTGTTCAACACCTGAAGACCTGGGTGGCCGGCGGTATGGCCTGTCCGAAGTAACACACGACATCAGCGAAGAAGGAAGCTCGACATGCTTACCCTGAATATCAATGGCAAAGACCAGCAACTGGATGTCAGTCCGGAGATGCCTCTGCTGTGGGCGCTGCGGGATCGTCTCAACCTCACCGGCACCAAATTCGGCTGCGGTCGGGCGCTGTGCGGTGCCTGTACCGTGCACATCGACGGACAGGCGGCCCGTTCGTGCTCGATCCTGGTTGGCCAGGTTTCGGGGCGAAAGATCGTCACCATCGAAGCCGTGTCAGGCAAGGTCGCTGACGCGGTGAAGACGGCGTGGCAACAGCTCGACGTGGTGCAGTGCGGCTACTGCCAGTCCGGACAGATCATGTCGGCGATCACGCTCTTGAGTGGTAACAAGAAGCCCACCGATGCCGACATCGATATCGGCATGGAGGGCAATGTTTGCCGTTGCGGCACTTATGTGCGGGTGAAAAGCGCGATTCACGAAGCCGCCAAGAAGCTGGCCTGACGCGGAGATGACCATCATGAGAAGCCAAAACCCAGTGCCTACTGCCGCCACTGTCAGCAAAACAAATTCGCGCCGAGAATTTCTGAAAACCGGTGCTGCAGTGGGTGGCGCGTTTGTGCTGGCCACCTATGTCCCGTTCAACAACCGCGCTCAGGCTGCAGCGGGTGGCGGCATGGCGCAAGGCGTGATTGACCCCAATGTGTTCTTGAAGATCGGTGCCGACGACAGCATCACCCTGATCAGCAAACACTTCGAGATGGGCCAGGGCATCACGACGGGCATGGCGACGCTGGTCGCTGATGAACTGGATGCCGACTGGTCGAAGATGCGCTTTGAATTCGCCCCCAACAACCCGGCGCTGTACAACAACTTGGTGTTCGGCCCGTACATGGTGACCGGCGGCTCGACCTCGATGTTCGGCGCGTGGACGCAGATGCGGCAGGTGGGTGCTGCTGCGCGCGCCATGCTCATGACGGCTGCGGCAGCTGATTGGAAAGTGCCCGCTTCCGAACTGAGGATCGACAAGAGCGTCATCAGTCATCCCGCCAGCGGACGCAAGACCTCGTTTGGCAAGCTGTCTGCCGATGCCATGAAGGTCGCGGTGCCAGCACCGGCCTCGCTCAAACTGAAGGACCCGAAAGATTGGAAGCTGATCGGTAAACGTGCGCCGCGGCTCGACTCCATCGGCAAGACCACCGGTGCGGCTACCTTTGCTCTGGACATCCGCCGACCTGGCATGCTCACCGCGATGGTCAAGCGTCCACCACAGTTTGGCGCGGCGGTGCTGTCATTTGATGCGACCGAGGCCAAGAAGATCGATGGCGTGGTCGAGGTGGTGCAGATTCCACAAGGCGTGGCCGTGCTGGCCAAAGACACCTGGTCGGCGATGCGCGGACGCGACGCGCTCAAGGTGAGCTGGGACACCAGCAAGGCGGAGCTGCGCTCGACCGACGACATGCTGGGCGAGTACCGGCAGATGCTGGCCAAGCCCGGTCCGGTGGCGCTGAAACGCGGTGACGCGGTGGCTGGACTTTCTGGTGCTGCGAAGTCCATCGACGCGGAGTTCACCTTTCCGTTTTTGGCGCATGCGCCGATGGAGCCGCTCAACTGCATCATGGAACTGAGTGCCGACAAGGCGGAAATCTGGTCTGGCTGCCAGCTGCACAGCATCGACACCTATCTGGTTTCCAAAGCGCTGGGCATGAAACCCGAGCAGATTCGCATTCACACCCAATATGGCGGCGGCAGTTTTGGTCGACGCGGCAACCCGGTGGCCGACTGGACGCTGGAGCTGGCCGCGATCGCCAAGGCGATCAACGGCCGCGTGCCGGTGCATGTCGTCTGGACCCGCGAGGACGACATCAAGGGTGGCTTCTACCGGCCGCTGGCATTGCACCGTGTGAAGGCGGCGGTGGACGCCAAAGGCCGAATCGCTGGCTGGCAACATCAGGTGGTGAACAAGTCGATCTTCACGGGCACACCGTTTCAGGACGCCTTGGTCAAGAACGGCGTTGACCACAGCAGCGTGGAGGGCATCGTAGACACACCGTACGGCATCGACAATTTCGCCGTTGAAAGCCACATGCCGCAATCACCGGTGCCGGTGTTGTGGTGGCGCTCGGTCGGCCACAGCCACACGGCGCACGTGATGGAAACGGTTGTCGATGAACTGGCGGTGTTGGCCAAGCAGGACCCGGTCGCGTTTCGTCTCGGGCTGCTGGCCAAAAAACCTCGCGATACCGCTGTGCTGAAGCTGGCGGCGCAAAAAGCCGGCTGGGGCAAGCCGCTGCCCAAGGGCCGCGGACGCGGCGTGGCGTATCACCTTTCCTTCGGCACCCGCATTGCAATGGTTGCCGACGTCACCCTGACCGGCAAGACCTATAAGGTGGATCGCATTGTCGCGGCGGTCGATTGCGGCGTGGCGGTGAATCCGGACGTGGTGACGGCACAGATCGAAGGCGCCATTGGTTTTGCGCTATCGACCGTGATGCGCAACCAGGTCACCTTGAAGAATGGCGTGGTGCAGCAGAACAACTACGACGATTACGAACCCACCCGCATGCGCGAGATGCCGAGAGTCGAGGTGCACATCGTTCAATCGCTGGAGCCGCCTTCAGGCATCGGCGAACCGGGCGTGGCGCCGCTGGCCCCGGCTATCGGCAACGCCTTGTTCGTCGCTACCGGCAAGCGCTTGCGTTCGCTGCCGTTGGTGATTTGATGACGGATAGGAAAGTCTGTTCGTCCCCGGCTGCACGGCACTTCGCTTCAACCATGGGCTATGCCATGTCGATGAAACACAGCCTTGCCTGCACGGTCGGTCTGGTGATCTTGCTGATGTTCGCCGGCCATCAGTCCTGGGCCCAGACGGCCCCAGCGACCCCAGCGGCCCCAGCGACCCCAGCGACCCAGGCCGAATCGTCAGCCGCAACGGCCACCGACGCCAACAGTGTGGTGCGGGCCTTGGTCGACGCGATGAGGCGAAACGACGCCGCTCGCATCCGCGCGCTGTTTGCGCCGCAGGCCCAGCAAGCCTATGGCGACGGGCGGCCGAAGTCGGGGCCGGCCTTCTTCGCCTGGCTCGAATCCGACATCATTGAACGCAAAGGTCAGGTCGAAGACGCGCAGTTCGCTGTAAACGGCAGCGAGGTCATCGTCACCGGCCGGTTCAGCAACAGCCGCGGTTACCGGGCTGCGGCCAACTTCCGGCTGGTGGTCGAAAACGGCCGCATTATGAGCTGGCAGATGCGCTACTGAGCGACTGTTGCAATACCATGCGCGGCGCAGCTTCCAAGTGCCGTCCGCGTTGATGCAAAAATGTCATATAGGAGGTCTTATGCATGTAGCCATGGTGATGGGCACGGGTGTTGTGCTGCTGTTCGTGTTTGCAATGTTTGGCTGGCTGTGGGGTGCCAGCATGGCCGGTGTCGCCTTTGCGGCCAAGTGCTTCGTGCCGGCGTGGCTGGTGATCGCTGCGGTGAACATGTGGGTTGGCACCACCCACGGCTACACAGTGCGCCAGGAAGCGCCCATCTTGCTGCTGGTGTTTGCCGTGCCGGCTGCCGTAGCGTTGGTGCTGGCCTGGCGCTTGTCGCGCGGGTGAGTCTCATCGCGCCCGTGGCTCGCAGATAACTTTTCCACGTCCGCCGCTGCGAAGGAACGTTCGATGTTGAGCTGGCTGCGGATCACCCTCTTGACGGGTTCGGTGGCACTGGGCGGCTGTGCCAGCTTGCCGCCGCAGACGCCACACCTGCCTTCGGCAGCCATCCCCTCGGCCGCTTCGACGCCGCTGGACAAGATCGCGCTGGCGTCTCGGCCAGCCGACCCGTCCCTGAGCGGCTTTCGCGTGATCCATGTTGGCATCACTGCGTTGCACGCCCGCTTGGACCTGCTGCGCGCGGCGCAGAGATCGCTCGACCTGCAGTACTACCACCTGCACGACGACGAGACCGGCCGGCTGGTCCTGCGCGAGCTTCGCAACGCAGCGCAGCGCGGTGTGCGCGTGCGATTGCTGATCGACGATATGTACACCCAAGGCATGGAGCCCTTGCTGCTGGGCCTGGCGGCCTTCCCCAATGCCGAGGTGCGGCTGTTCAACCCTTTCCCCACCCGCGGCGGCGCCGTATCGCGCTTTGCGCTTTCGCTGAACGAATTCTCGCGGATCAACCGGCGCATGCACAACAAGCTCTTTGTCGCCGATGGTGCAGTGGCCATCGTCGGCGGGCGCAACCTCGGCAACGACTATTTCTTCCGCAGCGAGACCATCAACTTCCTGGACTTCGATTCGGTCGTGGTGGGCGCCGTTTTGCCGCAGCTGACCAGCCTGTTCGATGTCTACTGGAACAGCCAGCATGTCTACCCGGTGGCATCGATCATGCGATCGGGCGACAGCCCCGCGCAGCGCCAGCAAGCCTTCGACAAAGCCGTGGCCGGCGGTCTGGCACCCGAGCCGCCGGCGCCACCGGCGACCGACCGCTTGGGCTACCCGCCATTGTCGGTAGACCTCGCACGCGGCACCTTGGCCTTGTCCTGGGGCACGGCGACAGCCTATGCCGACTCGCCCGACAAGGTCATCAACAAGGCGGGAACCGAGGTGCTGCCATCAGGCGCGACCTTGAGCAACATCCGAAGCAGGGTGGTGGCCGAAATGGCGCGCGCCAGCGAGGAGTTGTTCGTCACCTCGCCGTACTTCGTGCCTGGTGATCTTGCGCTGGAACGCATGCGCAACAACATCGCGCGTGGCTTGCAGATCAGCATCCTGACCAATTCGCTGGCGGCCACCGACGAGCCGGTGGTGCACACGGGGTACCGTCGCTACCGCGAGGACATGCTGCGCGCCGGTGTGCGGCTGTACGAGCTGAGCCCGAACCACAGCCGGCATCTGGTGCTGACCGGCATGCAACCGGTGCCCTTTCGCCTGCACACCAAAAATGTGGTGCTGGACAACAAATTGGCATTCATCGGCTCGATGAACCTGGACCCCCGCTCCGAAAAACACAACACCGAACTCGGCGTCTTCGCGCGCGACCCAACCATGGCCCGCGACATGCGCCAGATCGTCGAGCTGTTCAAGCGCGAGGCGGCCTACGAAGTACGTCTGGCGCCCGAGCGGCGCTGGGGCCTGGAATGGGTGCGCACGAACAAGGCTGGTGAGCTCGAGATCCACGACACCGAGCCCGGCGTCGACCTCTGGACCTGGTGGAAGGTGAACTTCCTTTCAGTGCTGGTGCCCGAGAGCCTGCTGTGATGCGCACGGAGGCACACTCTCAGTTCCTCGTCAGACGCTAGCCACGGCTTGGTGATGTTCCGCGGCAGTGGTTGGTGCAGCGGCTACAGCCGCTGCCGTGGGTCGCCAGCTTCGAAACGCCTTGGCCGACCAGCCAAACCCTACCGCTGCACACGTTGACCCTGTTGGAGTCGGTTTGCACTGCCCATCTCAGCCTCTGAGAAGATCGACCCATGCAACAGACCTTGGTTGACCGACTGTTCCCCACGCGCGCGCTGCGCAGTCTGGCGCCCGGTGCCCACCCGCGCGTCACCAACATGGAGCTGTTCTTCGACCTGGTGTATGTGTTTTCAATCGTCCAGCTGTCGCACTTTTTGCTGGCGCACGAAAGCTGGCTGGGGGCTCTGGAAGCAGTGACCTTGTTCGCCGCCGTCTGGTGGGCGTGGAACTACACCGCGTGGGCTACGAACTGGGTCGATCCCAACCACACCAGCGGTCGTTTGCTGATGGCCTTTTTGATGGGCTGCGCGCTGCTGATGGCCGTGGCCATGCCCGAGGCTTACGGCAGCCGCGCCGGGCTGTTCGTGGGCGCCTACGTGGCCATGGCCCTGGTGAGGGCGGGCTATATGGCGCTGCTGTTCAGGGGGCAGCGGATGGGCCAGAACTACGCCCAACTGATGGCATGGAGCGGGATATCGGGCCTGTTCTGGGTGGCTGGCGCCATGCTGCCCGACCATCGCCTGGGGCTGTGGATCGCGGCCGTGGTGATCGACTACTCAGCGCCCTATGTCGGCTTCTGGCTACCCAAGTTGGGCTCCACCCCCATGGAAAGCTGGCCCTTGCGCGGGCTGCACCTGCTGGAACGCAACCAGCAGGTCTTCATCATCGCGCTGGGGGAATCCATCCTGCTGATGGGCGGCTTGCTGGCCAAACAGCCCTTGCAGGCCGATGTGATCGCCGCTGCAGCCATCGGCTTTGCGTTGATCGTCACGCTGTGGTGGATTTACTTCGTGTACTTGGCCGAGGCCGGTGAACACAGCTTTGGACATGCCGCCGACCACACGCGGCTGGCGCGCGCCGGGCTGGCCTATGCCCACGGGGTGATGGTCTGCGGCGCCATCGTTGTGGCGGTGGCCATCGAGCTGATCGTGGCCCACCCCCACGACAGCATCCACGCGCCGACTGCCGTGATCGCCCTTGCCGGCCCGACCATCTTCCTGGTGGGGTCGGCGATGTTCCACCGCACCATGGCCTCGAAACTGCCGCTCAGCTACTTGTTCGCCGTGCTGGCGCTGGCCGCCTGGTGCGCCTTGGCGCTAACGCTGCACCTGAATGGCCTGTGGCTGGGGGCCGGGGTTCTGGCCGTGATGATGCTGGTGGCCGCCTTTGCCCACCGCGAGGGGCATACAGCATGAGCGTTGCGCCTTCACCTTTGGGCGGGCTGCGGGTCACCTTGGGTCTTCTGGTGGCCATGCTGGTCCACAACCTGACCTACCCGCTTTCAGGCGCAGGGGGCATTTGGCCGGGGCTGTTCTACCTGTTCTACGGCTCCATGTTTGTCGTGGCCACCTTCTTCCTGCTGGCTGACGTGCGCTTGCGCGCGCTGGCCGCCATCAGCGGTGCCGCGGTCATCGCAGCAGGGCTGAGCAACTCTTACGCCCCGGGCAGCTACAGCTTGCTGGCGGTCTATTTGACGTCCATTGCGTACCACCTGGTGATCGGTGTGGTGCTGGCGATCTACATCTTCCGCGCGACCCAGGTCATGTCCGACGTGCTGGTGGCCGCTGCCTCGGTCTATCTGGTGATCGGCTCGGGCTTTGCGGCGGTTTTTTCGCTGATCGAGTGGCTGGCGCCCGGGTCTTTCTTGGTCGCGTCAGGCGCACCGATCAACTGGCAGCAGCTCTTCTATTTCAGCTACGTCACCCTGACGACCGTGGGCTACGGTGACATCACCCCGCAAGGGTTCTACGCCCAGTCCTTCGCGATCTTTGAGGCCGTGATCGGTGTGCTTTACACGGTCATCCTGCTGTCGCGGCTGGTGGGGCTGCAGTCCAGCGGCAAAGGCCGCTGATCGGCCCGACAGCCCTGTAGGCCCGCGCCCCACCGGCCACGGTGTCGTCGAAGGCCGAGAAGGTCCCTGCATCGGAAACGAGTTCTCCATCGCACTGATGGTGCGGGTCATCCCCCGCGTTGCTCTTGGGCCTTGGCACAGCGGACTCGAACCGTTTGCCCTGTGGATGCGATATCATTTTCTCCGGTTGGATACACATATGTGTATCCAGTTTCTTGGAGACTCCCGTGATGAACACCAAAGACGCCGGCATGCGCATCCGCGTTGAGCGCGAGCTTCGCGACAGCTTCGTGCAGGCCTGTCAGTCCCAGGGCCTGGTGGCCGCCGAGGTGCTGCGCAACTTCATGCGCAGCTTTGCCGCCAAGCACAGCAGCGAGCAAGCCATGCTTTTCGGCTCAAGCGACCAAAAGCGCAGCTGACCGAGCCCAGGGCTAAAGCCGCTCCGCCCCAGCCGCCAACAAGCTCTGCCCTTTCCTAAGTCCCTGGCAAAGGCAACGCCGCCAAACCACCCATCAAGGCCAAACCATGCTGATCCTGCAAGCCAACCGAGACGACTGCCTGGCCGCTGTGCAAGCCGTGCTGGGCACGGTGGAGCGGCGCCACACCTTGCCCATCCTGGCCAACCTCTTGCTGCGCAAGAACGGCGGCCACATCGAGTGGACCAGCTCCGACCTGGAGATGCAGCTGCGCACGCCGTCGCAGCTGGGTGGCGACGCGGGCGAATTTGCCACCACCGTGGGTGCGCGCAAGCTGGCCGACATCCTGCGCGCGCTGCCGGCCCAGCAAACGGTGTCGATCACCGCAGCGAACAACAAGCTCACGGTGCAAGGCGGCCGCAGCCGATTCACGCTGCAGACACTGCCCGCTGCCGACTTCCCACTGGTGCAAGAGGCTCCCGACGTCGGGCCGGCCTTCGCGCTGGATGCGGGCGTGCTCAAGGCGCTGATCGAGCAGGTGGAGTTTGCGATGGCCGCCAACGACATTCGCTACTACCTGAACGGGGTGCTGATGCAGGTGCAAGATGGCCTGTTGACGCTGGTGGCATCCGACGGCAACCGCTTGGCACTGGCCGAAGCGGCCGTGCCTTTGGACCTGCCCAAACAGGCGGTGATCCTGCCGCGAAAGACCGTTCAAGAGCTGCTGCGCCTGCTGCGCGAGCATGGCGATGAGTCGCCCAGCGAAGGCCAGCCCCAGCGCATCGACGTTCGTCTGGCATCGGCCCAGGTCCACTTCAAGCTGGGCAGTATCAACTTTGTCAGTCGCCTGGTGGAAGGCAAGTTCCCTAACCACCAAAGCGTGGTGCCACAAGGCTACCCCATCACGCTGAATCTGAGCCGCGCGGCCCTGATCACCAGCCTGCAGCGCGTGGCCATCCTCACCAACGATCGCTTTCGTGGCATCCGCTTGACGCTGTCTTCAGGTCTGCTGCGGGTGACGTCCAGCAACGCCGAACACGAAGAGGCCGTAGAAGAGCTGGAAGTGGACTACAGCGGCGCGCGCCTGGAGGTGGGCTTCAACGTCAGTTACCTGACCGACGTGTTGACTGACACGCGCATGGACTCGGTACAGATAGCGCTGCGCGACGGGCAGTCCAGCGTGCTCATCACCTGCGCGCAAAGGCCCGGCTTCAAGTACGTGGTCAGCCCGATGCGGATCTGAACTGCCAGGCCCAGAACGCGCGGCGGCAGGAGGGCAACACGCACTGGCCAGTGTCAGGCGGCCTTACAGTGCACGACCCTCAAACCGCCCCTGCCACTCAGCACCACCGTGTACACATCCACCTTCATCTTCGCCAAGAAGCAATACGACGACGAATTTCACGCGCTGGACCAAGCCATCTCGGCTGCAGCCAAAGCCATCCCGGGCTTCCGCGGTGAAGAGACCTGGGAGAACGCTGCCACGGGCCTGGTCAGCAACGTGTATTACTGGGACACGCTGGAAGACCTGAAGCTTCTGATGAACAACCCCAGCCACCAGTTGGCCAAGGCGGGGCAAGCGCGGTGGCTGGATGGCTACCGCGTGGTGATCGCCGAAGTGCAGCGTGAATACGGCGTCAAGGGGCTGGGCCTGGTCACGTCAAGTTGACCGCGCCGGCTGCCGGGCCTGCACGCTGTGCGTTTGACCAATCTGCTGGCGATGCGCCTACCCGCTTGGCGAACACCCTGGAGAAGGCCGCCGTGCTGGCATAGCCCACCAGCGGCGCCACGGCCTTCAACGGCCGGCCACCGCGCAACAGGGTTTGTGCCACGCTGATGCGCCAGTCGGTCAGGTAGTCCAGCGGCGCCAGACCCATGACGTTCTTGAAATCGGCGGCAAAACGGGCTCGCGACATGCCAGCGGTTTGCGCCAGTGTTTCCAGGGTCCAAACACGCTCGGGCTGTTCATGCATCAGCATCAAGGCCTTGGCCAACCGAGCATCCGTTAACGCGGCCAACACACCCACCTTCAAAAGCCCCGCGTCCAGGCAGTGGCGCAGCAGCAAGACGACAAAAAATTCCACCAAGCGGTCAATGCCCGCAGCGCGCCCAGGGCGCTTTGCAAACGCTTCGTCAAACAGCAGCGCCAAGGTGCTGTTCACACCGGCGATGTCTGCCAGCGGCACACTCAGATAGTCGGGTAAGCCGCGCAGCAAAGGGTTGCCCACGGTCGAGCCAAAGTCAATGAAGGCGCAGACCAGGTCGGCACCTTCAACCGCGTCGACTTCAAAGCGGTGGGCAAAGGGCTGCCGGCAAAACAGCAGCGTCGGCTGTGACAGCTCAAAAGAAGGGCCCGGCGGCTGCAGCACACGCACACGGCCACGGCGCAGCACATGCAGGATGCCGATGCCTTGGCGGTTGTCGAAGTTGACGATGCCGCACAGCGCTCCGCTGTAGAAAACGCGGGCGCTCAAGCTGAAACGGTTGAACAGCGGTGAGAGCAGGTCCATGGTGGAGGATCAAATCACGGCGAGGTGAATTCGGGCGACAGGCGAGACGATCGGCGTGCTGCTTGAGACGATCGGTGCACGCAAGTATCACCGGGCTGGGCAAAGTCTCCTCTGTGCAAACCCGCACCGAACCCCTCTTCAGGAGACCTCTCATGCAACGCATCCCTGCCCTCAACGCCGCCGCCGCTCCCGCCCTGTCGCAACCGATGTTGGAAGCCGTGGGCAAGAGACTGGGCATGGTGCCCAACCTGTTCAAGACGTTTTCCCACTCACCCGCCGTTTTGCAGTACTACCTGGCCGGCAGCGAAGCGCTGAGCACCGGCGTGCTGAACGGCGCGCTGCGCGAACAGATCGCGCTGGCGACCGCGGGCGCCAACCAATGCGACTACTGCGCTTCGGCCCACACCCTGATGGGCAAAGGCGCTGGCCTGGCTGCCGCCGAGATGAGCGACAACCTGCGTGGCCAGTCCAGCAACGCCAAGACCCAAGCGGCGCTGGACTTTGCCAAGGCCATCGTCAACAGCCGTGGCCTGGTCTCTGACGCGCAGCTGCAGGCCGTTCGTACCGCGGGCTACGGCGACGCTGAAGTGGTGGAGATCGTGGCCAATGTGGTGGCCAACATCTTCACCAACTACTTCAACCACATCGCCGGCACCGTGATCGACTTCCCCGTCGTGCGCTCAACAGCCCCGGCCCACGCCTGATCGCCAACGGCCAAGCCATCCAAGGAGACACGCACCATGAACAACCCCGCTTCCACCCTGCAGACCCCCACCCGCCGCCTGTTCCTGGGCAGCAACGCCCTCGCGCTGTCGGCGGGCGCCGTCGCCCTGCTGGGCGGCCAAGACGCCTTTGCTGCGGCCAAGCCGATGGACATCAAGAACGACCTGGCCATCCTCAACGTGGCCGTTGGACTGGAACACGAAGGCATCGCCGCCTACGCCATCGCGCTCAAGAGCGGCCTGCTCAACGCCCAGCACGTGATCGCCGCCACCAAGTTCCAGGACGACCACAAGCAGCACAACGACGCGCTGATTGCCACCATTCGCAAGCTGGGTGGCAAGCCGGTGGAGTCGAAGTCGCTGGAGGAATACGCCAAGGAACTCAAGGTCGACCAACTGAAGAACGAAGACGACGTGCTGGACCTGGCTGCTCGTCTGGAGCTGGGCGCCACCAACGCCTACCTGGGCGTCATCACGGCGTTCAAGGACCCGGCGCTGGGCAAGATCGCAGCACGCCTGGCGGCCGATGAAGCGGCGCACTTTGCGCTGCTGAACTTCGACCTGAAGCGGCCGTTCTCCAAGGCCTTGGCGTTTGGCGCCTGAGCAGCCCCAAGGTGGCCGCGGTGAAGTGCGGCGGCCGCCCTGCTCTTTCAAACCACAACCGGCGTGGTGAATGAACCGATCCGTCTTGACGGTGCTGGCCGTGACCCTGCTGTCCATCGCACCGGCGGCCCTGGCTTCAGGCGACGCCGTGCGCGGCGAAGTGCTGTACGGCAGCCGATGTGTGGCTTGCCACTCGGTGGAGCAAAGCCGCGTTGGGCCGGCACACCAAGGTGTGTTCGGCCGCCGCGCTGGCCTGGCTCCCGGTTACGACTATTCACTGGCCTTGAAAGCCTCCAAGTTGGTCTGGACCGAGAAGACACTGGACGCCTGGCTGGCCAACCCCGAGCGCACAATCCCCGGGCAAAAGATGGGCTTCAGCGTGACCGAAAAAGTGGACCGTAGCGACCTGATCGCTTACCTGCGCAAGGTCTCGCCTCCATGAGCCATGGTGCTGCGCGCAGCCCCAGCACCCACCAGCGGCTGCCGCTGCTGCTGAAAGAAGTGCGCGGCTGCACGCTGTGCGCCGCGCACTTGCCACAGGGGCCACGGCCGGTCTTGCAGGTGGACGCCAAGGCCCGCATCCTGATTGCCGGCCAAGCCCCCGGCAGCAAGGTGCACGCCAGCGGTGTGCCGTTTGACGATGCCAGTGGCGAACGCCTGCGGCAGTGGATGGGCCTGGACCGGGCGACCTTCTACGACCCGCAGTGCGTGGCCATCCTGCCCATGGGTTTTTGTTACCCCGGCACTGGGCGGTCGGGCGACCTGCCGCCACGCCGCGAATGCGCGCCGCAGTGGCGTGAACGCCTGCTGCAGGCCATGCCACGCATCGAGCTGACCTTGGTCATTGGCCAGTACGCGATGGACTGGCACCTGCCGGACCACAAGATACAGAGCCTGACCGACACCGTGCGCGCCTGGCGCGAGCACTGGCCAGCGCTGCTGCCCATGCCGCACCCCAGCCCGCGCAACAACATCTGGCTCAAGGCCAACTCGTGGTTTGAGGCCGAGGTTTTGCCGGCTTTGCAGGCGCATGTTCATTCCGTCTTGACGGAGGCTTGACCGGAAAAGGCCAGCGTCCGATCTTCTGTCCGCACGGCCTGCGTTCAACCGAGTGCGGTCATACGGGCACCATCTCATCGCAGCCAGGTCGAGGAGGGCAAGCGTGAACGCCGATTAGCATCGCCTGAGAGCGGCGCATCGACCGCCAGGAAGGAAGAGGATGGCCATCTGGATACGCGCCGGTTACCGACACGTTGTGCAGGCGGTGCTGGCGCTGACGACGCTGTCGGTGGCGATGGTCAGCTTGGCCGCCGAACCGGCCGCGGCCCGCCCTTTGTCAGTGGAAGCCGCAATGGAGCCTGCACGCGTGTTGCAGGCCAGCCTGGCACCAGACGGCAAGCACATTGCGGCCCTGATCTTCAACGGCTTCAACCGTTCGGTGATGCTCATCGACACCACCGATCTGTCCAGCCGCCAGATCATCCAGGGCCGTTGGGCCAGCGACGGCCACTACAGGGTCAACAAAAACGTGCGCCGCGTGGACTGGGTGACGCCGTCGATCATCGCGGTGGACTACTTCTACGGCGCCGAAGCGCACGACCTCACCGGCAAGCGCTTGGCGTCACTGGGAAGCGCAGTGATCGGCAAGGCCGTGCCGTCGGATCCGCTGTCAACGCTGGTGCTGGTGTACGACGATGACAAGCGCGAGCGTTTGGCCTCGGTGGATGCGCGCACTGGCAAAAGCAAGACGCTGCGCTACCCGATGTCGGGCCGGGCGCTGGCCAGCGCCTTCGACGAACGGGGTGAACTGCGCGCGCTGACGCTGATGAATTCGGCGTTCTGGGGCGAAAAGACAACGGTGTCGCAGTGGTACCGCCCGCACAACAGGAGCGAGTGGACCCAACTTCTAGAGGGGCCCGTCACCGACGAGCACTGGACGCCGCTGGCAGCTCGCGCCAATGCCGACGAGTTGATCGTCGCTGCCCGCCACCAGCGCGACACCTTGGCACTGTTCACCTTCGAGCCCCTGCGTGGCCGCTTTGGCGAGTTGCTGGCCGGCCATCCAAAGGAAGACATCTTCGTCATGGACGACCCACTGGCCGGTGCCTACCGCAGCGTGGTGACGCTGGGCATGCTGCCCACGCAGCACTGGTTTGATGCGCGCTGGGCGACCATGCAAAAGGCCGTGGACCAAGCGCTGGCGGGGCGCATCAACCAGCTCAGCGGAAATGAACGCGGGCTGCTGCTGGTCCACTCTTACGGCGACGTTGACCCAGGCCGCTGGTTCTTGCTTGACACAGAGACGATGGCCCTGCGCCAGATCCTCACGGCACAGCCGCGCATTGATCCGGGCGAGATGCGGCCCATGGCGGTGATCTCGTACGCCGCAGCCGACGCTCTGTCCATCCCGGCCTACCTGACAAAACCTAAGGGCAGCGGGCCGCAGCCCATGGTGGTGATGGTGCACGGTGGACCGATTGCACGCGACCCATGGGCATGGGATGCCGAAGTGCAGTTGCTGGCGGCCCGGGGCTACGTCGTGTTTCAGCCGCAATTCCGTGGCTCGGCCGGTTTTGGCTGGGCCTTTGAAAAGGCTGGCTACGGCGAATGGGGCCGCGCGATGCAGGACGACATCAGCGCCGGTGTCGAACACCTGATCAAGACCGGCGTGGCCGACCCCAAACGCATTTGCATCTATGGCAGCAGCTATGGGGGTTATGCGGCCGTTTGGGGCCTGATCAAGACGCCCACCCTGTACCGCTGTGGCGTCACACGCGCCGGGGTGTCGGACATCAACGAACTGTTCAGCGATTGGTCCGATGTCAGCAAGGCCGGTCGCCAGCTGTGGCGCATGACCATCGGCGACCGCGAACGCGACAAAGCCAAGTTTGATGCCGTATCACCGTTGCTGAACGCGGCCGGCATTGGCGCGCCGCTGCTGATCGCCCACGGCGACGAGGACGTTCGTGTGCCCATTGGACACGCCAAGCGCCTGATGCGTGCGATGGACCGCGCTGGCAAACCCTACGAGTGGCTGCTGCTCGAAGGCGAAGGCCATGGTTTGCGCCAGGTGAGCAGTTGGAGCACCTTTGCCCATCGCCTGCTCGATTTTCTGGATCGCCACATCGGCACTGCCGCTGCGGCGCAAGCCAACCTTCGTCGCCCCTGATCGGCGGCGATGGCTGGACAGAGCTACGGCACCCGTCCACGGTCTGCTAACGCAGCACCAGGCTGGCGTCGGCCGCTGCAATCAGTGCATCGGCATCGGCCTGCAGCAAGAAGCCCTTGGCCACCGCGTTGACCGCGGCGCGGGTCACCGCGGCCACATAGCCTTCGTGCGAGCCATAGCGCTCTTGCAACGACAGGCGAGGGTCGCCGGTGGCCAGGCGTTCGGCCTGGGTCTTGGCAAAGGGCACCATGCCGCCCACGTAGTTGCAGATCTGCCCCTGGTGGAAGGGCCGGGCACCCCCGGCGGTGATGTTCCAGCCCAGGTAGGTGCCCAGCGGCGCGTCGGTCAGCACGTTGGGCACGCCGCCCACTTCATTGCCGTCGGCGTCCACACGCGGCACCAGCATGTTGATCACCTGCTTGACCGGTGGTGGCGCGTTGCTGGGGATGCCTGAGGCGTCCAAGGCGTTGAAGCCCGGGCCCCAGTCGTAGTCCAGCACCGGCATGATGAAGTCGGCCTCGGGTGCGGTGGCACGGACGCCGGGAATGGTGGGGAAACCCATCGCCGTCTTGTTGGCCGCCACCAGTTGCGGCCAGGACTTGGCTTGACCTTTGTCATGAACAACCTCCGCCGGGACTGCACGCCGGCCTTTGGAAGCGGCCCGGGCACCTTGGAAGCCACGCTCTTCGTCCCCGGGTTTGAGCCTCGGCCAAATGCTGGCTGGTGGCCGTGTGCCTTGCATGACCCAGTTGCGGAAGTGCACGCGCAGCGCGTTCACCGTTTGTGTGTGCGGCACCGGGTTGGCCGGCAGCACACCGGTGCCAAAGTTGTTGCCCGGGCAGTTGGGCCCGGTGGTGGGCAGGCCCTGGCCTGGCAGGCTGCTGTTGAAGCCGCCAGCACCACCACCGTGGGTGGAGCTGGCGATGTAGTAGCGCCGCACGTTGTCAGGCAGCTTGATGTCTTGTCTGGCATCGGTGCCCACCCATTCGGGCGTCAGCTTCAGCGCCCAGACCTCGGCCGAACCAAAGTGCTCGATGATCTTGGGGCAGGTGCGCGTTTTTTCGCAGCGGTCCAAGATGCCGGCTTTGGGCAGGCCGCGTACCTTGTCTTGGGCGGCGGTCCACCACTGCGGGCCTTCGCTGCCGGCCTGGTAGAGCTCCAGCACGCCATCGGGCTGGGCCCAGCGGAAGTTCAGCGCGATGCGCCGGCCCGCGATGATGGGCCACATGCCGTCGTGCACGCGTGCCCGGTTTTCACCGCGGTTGAACCCCAGGTGCAACCAACCGCGCAGGAAGTTGCCCGACTGCGAATTGCCCCGGGCGATGCTGTGCGTCAAGCGCTGGCTCACCGGGTTGGCGGTGCCAGCGTCGTCGTGCGTGGCGGTCTTGAAGAACTGGCCCACGTCGCGCCAGGCGGCAAAGCCCACACCCAGCAGGTACGGGTCCTTGGCGGTGTAGCTCACCATGTAAAGCTTGCTGGCGTCAAAGCCACCGCGCACGCAGATCTGGTTGGGGTCGGGTGTGCCGGGGAAGGGGTTGGCGGCGCTGCACGCAGCCCAGGCCCAGTCAGCCGCTGTAACCACCTCTTCGCCCAGCGCGGTGCCATCTTGCAACTCGCCGGTGCGGGTGACCAGGCGCGCCTGCGCCGTGTCCAACGTGGCGGGCAGGTAGGGCACCGGGTTGGTCTGTACGATAAGCCGCTGTGAATCCGGGCCCGCCCGGTTGACGATGCGGCCGAACACACGCCCCGTGACCATCGACCCATCGGCGTTTTTGGCCACCGGCACCTGCACAAAGTGGCGCCCGCCCAGCGACATGGTCGGCCGCACCGCCGTGCCGTTGGTGGCGTTGATGGCCGCGTTGTCGCCTTGCCAGGCACTGGCCAAGCCGACGTCACCAAAGTTGCGCTCCGCCACGGCAATGGTGACGGGCGAGCCGCGGTTGGGCACGTCGTGCCACAGCAGGCCACTGGCTTGCGCCAGATCCACCGGCTTGGTGATCACGAAGCTGGCGGTGTAGCGCACCTTGCCGTCGGCGTCTTTGCCCAGCTGGATGTCCTGGATGATGGCGTTGGCGCTGGCGCGCGGGTCCAGTTCTCCGAAGGCACGGCCCGAAACCTGCTCGTAGGCGATGGTCTGGCCGGGGCCCGCAGCCAGCGGCTGCCGGTCATCCACGACGATGCGGACCACGCGGGCAGGGGACGAAAGACTGGTCAGCGCCAGCGTCGCTCCCATGGCCAAGGCCAGCAAGCAGGGTTCAAAGCGCCACGGGGTACGTCGGGTCGGCATGCGGCTGTTTCCTGCTGGCGGGTCGGTTTTGAGAACGACGAAGGCTGCGCTTCTCACCGCGCCTTGGCATGCGAGGTTTCCCGCGGAAGCTGCACCGGTGCAAACGCTTCAGGCAAAAAGGGCGGCCCGCCGGCCACGGCGGTGCGGCGTTTGGCCCGACTTACTGATGCGCCGGCGCGAGCCCGGGAACCAGCGGCTCTGCCGGAATCAGAATCCACATCAGCAGGTAGACCAGCACACCCGTACCGGCGCACAGGGCCAACAAGACCAACATCAGGCGCCAAATCCAACTGTCGACACCGGTTACCCGTGCCATGCCACCACAAACGCCGCCAAGCCAGCGGTCGTCACGGCTGCGGCGCAGCGCATGGATGGCCAGCAGCGCGGGCGCGGTGACATCTGGAGCGCCGTCGAGAACGCGCGCCTTGGCGCGCGCAAACTCTTCGTCCGAGAGCACACCAAGCTCGTGCAGCGCACCCAGTTGACCCAATTCTTCGCTCAGACCCATGACGCTTCCCCTTCCCGTCAACATCCCAAAGCTCAGCTTAGCTTGGCCCCAGCCACGTTCAAGGGGCCTGCGACGGACGGGCGCAGCGCGCGACAGGCCGTCGTTCCGCGGCCGCTTTTCTTCAACGCTGCAGCCCTTCGGAATGCTCGCGTGCCGGGTGCACAAGAACAAGGGGCGCCGCAGCGCCCCTTCCACTTTGACTGGACCAGCTCAGTCGGCTTGCTTGCGCAAAAACGCCGGAATCTCAATCTCATCCATGCCATTGCTGGCGAGCGCGTCCACCTTGGCAGCAGCATGCGTGCGGTTGGTGCGCCACACACTCGGGGTGTTGAGCCCTTCGTAGGTCTGCTGCGGGGCCTGTTGAACGCCCTGTTGCGGGGCCTGCATCTGGGTGGCGGCAGGGCCGGCTTGCGCCACCTGGCTCAGCACGGGGATGTTGTCGGTGCCGGTGCGCAGCATCGGTGCCTGCTGCACCACCAGCTGCGGCGGTGTGGCCACCGCACGGCGGCCGCTGTTCAACCCCGTAGCGATCACCGTCACGCGCAGCTGGTCGCCCAGACTCTCGTCATAAGCGGTGCCGAAGATCACGTGGGCGTCTTCTGCGGCGTAGCGCTTGATGGCGTTCATCGCGTTGCGGCTTTCGCTGAGCTTGAAGGTGGCCTTGCTGGCCGCAATCAGCACCAGCACACCGCGTGCGCCGCTCAGGTCTATGCCTTCCAGCAGCGGGCAGGCCACCGCGGCTTCGGCGGCCTTGGTGGCGCGGTCGGGGCCACCGGCCACGGCCGTGCCCATCATCGCCTTGCCGGGCTCGCTCATCACGGTCTTGACGTCTTCAAAGTCGACGTTGACCAGGCCCGGGATGTGGATGATGTCGCTGATGCCGCCCACGGCGTTTTTGAGCACGTCGTTGGCGTGGGCAAAGGCTTGCTCTTGGGTGACGTCGTCGCCCATCACCTCCAGCAGCTTTTCGTTGAGGACAACGATCAGGCTGTCGACGTTGGCTTCGAGTTCGCTGACACCTTCGTCGGCCTGCTTGCCGCGGCGGTTGCCTTCAAACTCGAAGGGCTTGGTCACCACACCCACGGTGAGGATGCCCATCTCCTTGGCCACGCGCGCGATCACCGGCGCAGCGCCCGTTCCGGTGCCGCCACCCATGCCTGCGGTGATGAAGAGCATGTGCGCGCCAGCGATGCACTCTTTGATGCGGTCCACCGCCTCTTCGGCCGCAGCACGGCCCATCGGCGGCTTGCTGCCCGCACCCAGGCCGGATGTGCCCAGCTGCACCAGCGTGCCCGCATTGCTGCGGTGCAAGGCCTGCGCGTCGGTGTTGGCGCAGATGAACTCCACGCCTTGCACACCTTGCGAGATCAT
This sequence comes from Betaproteobacteria bacterium, assembly GCA_043743835.1. Classification (GTDB taxonomy): domain Bacteria; phylum Pseudomonadota; class Gammaproteobacteria; order Burkholderiales; family Burkholderiaceae_C; genus Rubrivivax. The sequence goes on along the minus strand of JAYTVT010000062.1, from coordinate 40,219 downwards.
GTGTTCAACGGCGTTGCCACCGCCGCCACCCACACCGATCACCTTGATCTGTGTGCCTTGGTCGAATTCGTCGATCATTTCGATGGGCATTGGAGCCTCCTTACGCGTTGGTTGCAGTTGCCGTTGTCAAACAGATAAACCGGGACTTCTTGGTTTGTTGTGCGTGTGCTTTTCAATCGAGTCCCTTCCTCAAAAATTCTTCAAGAACCAGTCTTTGGTGCGGCCGACCATGTTTTTCATGGACCCGGCCTGCGCCGCCGCCTTGTGGCCGCGGGAACGCGCAATGCGCGCTTCTTCCAGCAGCCCCATCACCGTGGCCGAGCGTGGGTTGGCCACCATGTCGTACAGCGCAGCGCTGTACAGCGGCAAACCCCGGCGCACCGGCTTCAGGAAAATGTCTTCGCCCAGTTCCACCATGCCCGGCATCACGCAGCTGCCGCCGGTGATGACGATGCCGCTGCTCAGCAGTTCTTCATACCCGCTTTGGCGGATGACCTGGTGCACCAGCGAGAAGATCTCTTCCACGCGTGGTTCGATCACACCGGCCAGCGCCTGGCGCGACAACATGCGGGGTGCGCGGTCGCCCAGACCGGGCACTTCCACCTGGTCGCCGGGGTCGGCCAGCAGTTGTTTGGCCACGCCGTGTTCGACCTTGATTTCTTCGGCGTCTTTGGTGGGCGTGCGCAGCGCCATCGCAATGTCGCTGGTGATCAGGTCGCCGGCGATGGGGATGACCGCCGTGTGGCGCACGCTGCCGTCGGTGTAGATCTGCACGTCGGTGGTGCCGGCGCCGATGTCCACCACCGCCACGCCCAGGCTCTTTTCGTCTTCGCTCAGCACGGCCGAGCTGCTGGCGCTGGGGTTCAGCACCAGGCGTTCCACTTCCAGCCCGCAGCGGCGCACGCACTTCAAGATGTTCTCGGCCGCGCTTTGTGCGCCGGTGACGATGTGCACCTTCACCTCCAGCCGGCTGCCGCTCATGCCGATGGGCTCTTTGACCTCGTGCCCGTCGATGATGAATTCCTGTGGCTCCACCAGCAGCAGGCGCTGGTCGTTGGGGATGTTGATGGCCTTGGCGGTTTCCACCACGCGTGACACGTCCACCGGCGTGACCTCGCGGTTGTCGCGCACGATGACCATGCCGGTGCTGTTCAGGCCGCGGATGTGGCTGCCGGTGATGCCGGTGTAGACCGAGGTGATCTTGCAGGCGGCCATCATCTCGGCCTCTTTCAGCGCCTGCTGGATGCTGGCCACGGTGGCGTCGATGTTGACCACCACGCCGCGCTTCAGGCCGTGGGTGGGCGCAATGCCCAGGCCGGCCAGGCGCAGCGTGCCGTCGGGCATGACTTCGGCGGCCACGACCATCACCTTGGCGGTGCCGATGTCCAGGCCGAACACCATGTCCTTGAATTCTTTGGCCATGTGTGGGTCCTTCAGTTGGGCTTGGCCGCAGCGTTGGCTGCGGGTGAGGTGGATCCGGATGTGAGGCCGGGCGCGGCGGCATTGCCATAACCGCGCAAACGCAGGGCATAGCCGTCGCGGTGGCGCAGGTCGGCGTATTCCAGTGGCGCGCGCCACTTGGCTGTGGCGGCGGCCAGCGTGCGCACAAAACGCTCGGTGCGCTGGATGACTTCTTCTTCACTGCCGCGGCCCAGTTCCAGCACCGCGCCGCCGTCGGTGTTGGCGCGCCAGCTGCCGCGGCCCGACAGGTGCAGGCTCACCACGTCCAGCTGCAGGCGCATCAACACCGGCTGCAATCGGGCCAGCATGGCCAGCATCTGCGGTGCGGTGCCGTCAGGGCCTTCCAGCGTGGTCAGGCTGTCGTCTTCCAAATCACCAGCGTTGGCGTCAAACACCTCGCCGTGGCTGTTCACCAAGCGGCTGGCGCCGTCTTCGCCAGCCCACAGCGCGGCAGGGCGGTGTTCTTCCAGTTGCACCGCCAGGCGGTCGGGCCAGACCCGGCGCACCACCGCGCGGCGCACCCAGGGCACCGCCTCAAAGGCCTGGCGGCTTTGCTGCAGGTCCACGCTGAAGAAGTTGCCAGCCAGGCGCGGCGCGGCGTTGGCGCGGATGGTGGGCACGTTGCTGCGCGCCAGGTCACCGTCCAGCGAAATACCGCGGATGGGGAACAGCGGGCTGCGCATCAGCCACAGCACGCCCGCCACCAAGGCGCCCACCGCCGCCAGCACAAACACCGTGGCCGACACGGCGTTCATCAGGCGCACGTCCAGCGGCAATATCAGCGGGGCGCTGATGCTGGGTTTGAGGGTGCGACGTAGGGTGGCCATGTGGAGTGTTGGGGTCAGTCGCGGCTGCTGTCCAGGCGGGCTTGTGAGATCAGGTGCAGGCACAGCGCTTCGTAGCTCAGGCCCGCGGCGCGCGCGGACATGGGCACCAGCGAATGGCTGGTCATGCCGGGGCTGGTGTTCATTTCCAGCAGAAACAGCTTGCGGTCGCTGGCGCGCATCATCAAGTCGGCCCGGCCCCAACCGCGGCAGCCCAGACTGCGGTAGGCGGCCAAGGTCAGGCGCTGCACCTCGGCTTCTTCAGTAGCACTCAAGCCACTGGGGATGCGGTACTTGACCACGTCGGTGTAGTACTTGTTCTGGAAGTCGTAGTTACCGTCGGGCGCTTGGATGCACACCACCGGCAAGGCGCGCGCCTGCGCACCTTGGCCCAGCACCGGGCAGGTCAGCTCGATGCCTTCGATGAAGGCTTCGCACAGCACGTCGGCGTCGTACTGCGCGGCCAGCGTCACCGCGTCTTGCATCTGCGAATAGCCGGTGACCTTGCTGATGCCGATGCTGGAGCCTTCGCGCGGCGGCTTCACGATCAGCGGCAAGCCCAAGGTGTCGGGCACGGCCATCACCTGCTCACGACGCTGCGCGTCACTGGCCATCCACACCCAGGGCGGGGTGGGCAGGTTCTCGGTGGACCAAACACGTTTGGTCATGACCTTGTCCATGGCCACCGCGCTGGCCATCACGCCGCTGCCGGTGTAAGGGATGCCCAACAACTCCAGCGCACCTTGCACCGTGCCGTCTTCGCCATGGCGGCCGTGCAGCGCGATGAAGGCGCGCTGGTAGCCATCGCGCTTCAGTTCACCCAGGTCGCGCTCGGCGGGGTCAAAGGCGTGGGCGTCGACCCCTTGGCTTTGCAACGCGGCCAGCACGCCGGCGCCCGACATCATCGACACCGCGCGTTCGGCGCTGCTGCCGCCCATCAAGACGGCCACCTTGCCCAGGGCCTTTACATCAACGCTCATGCCGGGCCTCCGGGTTGTTGAAGCAGTTGCCGTGGCACGCCGCCGATGGAGCCGGCGCCCATGGTGATGACGATGTCGCCAGCCTGCGCAAACTGCGTTATGGCAGCCGGCAGTTCAGACACATCGCCCACAAACAGCGGGTCCACACGGCCGGCCAGGCGCAGCGCACGGGCCAGGGCGCGGCCGTCGGCAGCGACGATGGGGGCTTCGCCAGCGGCATAGACCTCGGTTAGCAGCACCGCGTCGGCCTGGCCCATGACGCGCACAAAGTCTTCAAAACAGTCGCGCGTGCGGGTGTAGCGGTGCGGCTGAAAGGTCAGCACGATGCGCTGGCCGGGGAAGGCACCGCGCGCGGCGGACAGCACCGCGGCCATCTCCACCGGGTGGTGGCCGTAGTCGTCGATCAGCGTGTAGTGGCCACCGCCAGCGCACGGCAGTTCACCATGGCGCTGGAAGCGCCGGCCTACGCCGGCAAAGGCTGCCAGGGCTTGGGCGATGGGGGCGTTGGGCAATTCCAGTTCGCGGGCCACGGCCACCGCGGCCAAGGCGTTGCGCACGTTGTGCACACCGGCCAGGTTCAGGCTGACCTGCAGGTCGTCAAAGCCGGCCTGCTGCGCGACAAAACCCATGCGGCCGCCGGCCAACGCCTGCACGTTCACGGCGCGCAGGTCCACGCCTTCTTGCAGGCCGTAGGTGGTGAGCGGGCGCGACAGCATGGGCAGGATGGCCTGCACACCGGCGTCGTCACCGCAAAGCACCGCGCGGCCGTAGAAGGGCAGGCGGTGGATGAACTCGACAAAAGCCCCGCGCAGCCTGGAGAGGTCGTGGCCGTAGGTCTCCATGTGGTCGGCGTCGATGTTGGTCACCACGCTGATCACCGGGCTCAAGTGCAGGAAGCTGGCGTCGCTTTCGTCGGCTTCAACCACGATGGTGTCGCCCGCGCCCAGCCGGCTGTTGGCGCCGGCGCTCATCAACTGTCCACCGATGACAAACGTCGGGTCCAGGCCGCCTTCGGCCAGCACGCTGGCGACCAAAGATGTGGTGGTCGTTTTGCCGTGCGTGCCAGCGATGGCCACACCCTGCTTCAAGCGCATCAATTCGGCCAGCAACACCGCGCGCGCCACCACCGGCACGCGTGCGGCCCGGGCGGCGATGACTTCGGGGTTGTCGGCCTTCACCGCGGTGCTGGTCACCACGGCTTGCGCGCCTTCAATGTGCGCTGCGGCGTGGCCGGTAAACACCGTAAGGCCCAGGCCCGAGAGGCGGCGTGTCACCGCGCTGTCGCTCTGGTCCGAGCCCGACACGCGGTACCCCAGGTTGTGCAGGATCTCGGCGATGGCGCTCATGCCGGCGCCGCCGATGCCCACAAAGTGGATGTGCTTGATGGCGTGCTTCATGCGCGTTTCACCAACTGCACGATTTCATCGGCCACCCGTGCGGCTGCTTGCGGCCGGGCCAAGGCGCGGGCCTTGTTGGCCATCTGCAGCAGGCCTTCACGGGTCAGGGGCAACAACGCCTGGGCCAGAGTCTGCGGGCTCAGTTCGCTTTGTGGCAGGTGCAGCGCGCCGCCCTGCCCGGCCAGCCACAGCGCGTTGTCACGCTGGTGCGAGGTGGTGCTGACGACCAAGGGCACCAGCACGGCCGGCACACCGGCGGCGCACAGTTCGCTGACGGTGATGGCGCCAGCGCGGCAGACCATCAGGTCGCAATCGGCCAAGCGCTCGGGCATGTCGTCGATGAAGCTCAGCACTTCGGCTTGCAGCCCGGCGGCGGCATAAGCGGCACGCACACTGTCGGCCTGGGCAGCGCCGGTCTGGTGCGTGACCACGGGCCGCTGAGCTGCAGGCAACAGCGCCAGCGCCGCGGGAACGGTTTGGTTCAACACCTGGGCGCCCAAGCTGCCGCCCACCACCAGCAGGCGCAAGGGGCCTTGGCGTGATGCGTAGCGTTGCTCGGGTGCGGTGATGGCTTCGATCTCGGCGCGCACCGGGTTGCCGGTGACCACCGCGTTGCGGGTCTTTTCAGCGGCCGGGCCCGGGAAGCCAAAGGCCACCCGGTCGGCCACCGGCAACAGGCTCTTGTTGCTCATCAACAGCCCCGCGTCGGCGTTGACCAGCAGCAGTGGCTTGTTCAGCAGGCTGGCCATCAGGCCACCCGGAAAGCAGACATAGCCGCCCATGCCCAACACCACATCGGCGCTGCGGCGACGCAGGATGCGCAGCGCGTCCCAAAAGGCCTTGAGCAGGCGCAACCCGCCTGTGGCGGTGTGCAGCAAGCCTTTGCCACGCAGGCCGCTGAAGGTGATGGTATCCAGCGGAATCTGCGTGGGCGGCACCAGCTTGTTTTCCATGCCGTGCGACGTGCCCAACCAGCTGACGCTCCAGCCACGGCCTTGCAGTTCGCGCGCCACGGCCAGGCCCGGCATGATGTGCCCGCCCGTGCCTGCAGCCATGACGACGAGGTGCGGCATCAAGCCTTGCCCCCGCGCATCAGCGCTCTATTCTCGATATCGACGCGGAGCACCAAGGCCAGCGCAATCAGGTTCATCAGAATCGCCGACCCACCGTAGCTCATCAAGGGCAGCGTCAACCCCTTGGTGGGCAGCACGCCCAGGTTCACGCCCATGTTGATGAAGGCCTGAAAGCCCATCCAGATGCCGATGCCCTGGCACATCAGGCCGGCAAACACACGGTCCAGCGCGATGGCCTGGCGGCCGATGTGGAAGATGCGGCGGGTGAGCCAGAAGAACAGCACGATGACCGTGGCCACGCCCACAAAGCCCAGCTCTTCGCCAATCACGGCCAGCAAAAAGTCGGTGTGGGCCTCGGGCAGGTAGTGCAGCTTTTCCACTGAAGACCCCAGCCCTTGGCCAAAGATCTCGCCGCGCCCCAGCGCAATCAGCGAATGCGTGAGCTGGTAGCCCTTGCCCTGCGCGTACTTGGGGTTCCAGGGGTCCAGGTAGGCCAGGATGCGTTCGCGGCGCAGGTCGTCAAAGGCAATGATGAGCGCGAAGGTGACGATGATCACGGCCGCAATCAGGAAGAACATGCGCGCGTTGACACCGCCCAGAAAGAGGATGCCCATGGCGATGGTGGCGATGACGATGAAGGCCCCCATGTCGGGCTGGCGCAGCAAGAGCACGCCCACAAAGGCCACCGCCACCACCATGGGCGACACCGCGCGGAAAAAATTCTCGCGCGTGTCCATGCGCCGCACCATGTAGTTGGCCGCATAGAGCGCAATGGCCAGCTTGGCCAACTCGCTGGGCTGGAAGTTCATGATGCCCAACGGGATCCAGCGGCGCGAGAAGTTCACCACCTTGCCAATGAAAGGCACCAGCACGATGACCAGCAAGATCAGCGAGATCAAGAACACCACCGGTGCCTGCTTTTCCCAGAACGAAATGGGTACCTGAACGGCAACCAGCGCCACCACAAAGGCGATGCACAGCGACAGCACATGGCGTTGCAGGAAAAACAGCTGCGAGTAGTTCTTGAACTTGGGGTTGTCGGGCAGGGCGATGCTGGCCGAATAGACCATCACCACACCCAGTGCCACCAGCGCCAGCACCACCGCCACCAAGGCCTGGTCAAAGGCCATCAGACGCACCGGACGCGCTCCGCCCACGTCCACGTGTGCGCGCACCGGCAGGTCACCGCCACCCGCGCCCTGGCCGCCCCACCAGCCCTTGATGCGGCCCAGCCCTTGGCTCAGCACGGCGTTCATGACCGCCCCCTGACGCACAGGCCGCTCATGCCACACCTCGATCAGCCGCGTAGGCTTGCACCGTGGCCACAAACACCTCGGCCCGGTGCACGTAGTTGCGGAACATGTCCAGGCTGGCGCAGGCCGGGCTGAGCAGCAGCGCGTCGCCGCTGCGGGCCTGCGCAAAGCCCCAGGCCACCGCCTGTTCCAGCGTGACAAAGCGCTGCACCTGCAAGCCCTGGATCACCGCTTCGATGGCCGCCGCGTCTTTGCCGATCGTGGCCACCGCGCGGGCATGCCGGCGCAGCGGTGCGCTCAAGGGGCTGAAGTCCTGACCCTTGCCGTCGCCACCCAAGATCACCACCAGCTGGCCCGGCGCCTTGTCGGCACCCAGCCCATTCAAGGCCGCCACGGTGGCGCCCACGTTGGTGCCCTTGCTGTCGTCAAAAGCTTCCACGCCGTTGACCACCGCGATGAACTGCACCCGGTGCGGCTCACCTTCGTATTCGCGCAGGCCGTGCAGCATGGGCGCCAAGGGGCAGCCGATGGCGGTGGCCAGGGCCAAGGCGGCCAAGGCGTTGGCGGCATTGTGGCGGCCGCGCAGGCGCAGCGCATCGGCGGGCATCAAGCGCTGCAGGTGGATCTCTTCTTCGGCGTCGCCCTTCTTGCGCTTGAAGGTCTCGTCGACCGGCAGGGCGCGCACCAGCCAGGCCATGCCGTTTTCTTCGATCAGTCCAAAATCGCCGGGCTGGCGCGGGGCGTCCAGGCCAAAGCGCAGGATGGGCCGGTCGGTCAACTTGACCTTGCCCTTGATGACCACCGGCGCCGGCACCAGCGCTTCCACACGTGGGTCGTCGCGGTTGATCACCATCAGCGCCTGGCTGCCGTAGACGCGCGCCTTGGCTGCGGTGTAGGCGGCCATGTTGCCGTGCCAGTCCAAGTGGTCTTGGGTGACATTGAGCACCACCGCCGCGCTGGGCTCAAAGCCCAGTGGGCCACGCGCCACGCCCTGCCCACCGCCTTCAAGCTGAAAGCTCGACAGCTCCAGCACCCAGACCTCGGGCCATGAATTGGGCTCGCCCGCCAGCGCGGCGATCAAGGTGTCCAGCAGCGTGGGGCCGATGTTGCCGGCCATGGCCACGCGCTTGCCGGTGCGCTCCACCAGCAGCGCCGTCATCGCGGTGGTGGTGGTCTTGCCGTTGGTGCCGGTGATGGCCAGCAACTTCGGCGTGTAGGCCTGCGTTTCTTTCAGGTCGGCCAGCGCGCGGACAAACAGGTCCAGCTCGCCTTGCACCGCGATACCGATGGCGCGCGCTTCTTCAAGCAGCGGCGCGATGCGCGTATCGCTTGGGCTTAGGCCAGGGCTCTTCAGCAACAGCTGCACGCCTTGCAGCTGCGTGGTCTGCAGCTCGCCGCCCAACACCTGCACCTGCGGCAACTCAGCGCGCAGTGCAGCCAGGCCCGGGGGCGCGGCGCGGCTGTCCCACACCGTCACCACCGCGCCGTGGCGCACGCACCAACGCGCCATGGCCAGGCCGCTGTCGCCCAGGCCCAGGATGAAGACGGTGGTGTCGCGCAGGAAGTTCATGCGGTCACCGCCGGGCCGTCCCAAGGGACCGCGTGCCCCCTTGGGGGGCAGCGAACATCGTGAGCTTGGGGGCCATGTTCATCAACGCAGCTTCAAGCTGGCCAAACCGACCAGGCACAACAGCATCGTGATGATCCAGAAGCGGACCACGACTTGGGTTTCTGCCCAACCCTTTTTCTCGAAATGATGGTGCAGCGGCGCCATCAAAAAGATGCGCCGCCCCTCGCCGTACTTGCGCTTGGTGTACTTGAACCAGCCCACCTGGATCATCACGCTCAGCGCTTCGGCCACAAAGATGCCACCCATGATGCCCAGCAGAATTTCCTGGCGCGTGATGACGGCGATGGTGCCCAGCGCACCGCCCAGCGACAGCGCGCCCACGTCGCCCATGAAGACCTGCGCCGGGCTGGCGTTGAACCACAAGAAGGCCAGGCCCGCCCCAGCCATGGCAGCGCAGAAGACCAGCAGTTCACCGGCGCCGGGGATGTAGGGAAAAAGCAGGTACTTGCTGAACACCGAGTTGCCCACCACATAGGCAAACACACCCAGCGCGCTGCCCACCATCACCACCGGCATGATGGCCAGGCCGTCCAGCCCATCGGTGAAGTTGACCGCGTTGCTGGCGCCAACGATGACAAACCAGCTCAGGAAGATGAAGCCGAACACGCCCAGCGGGTAGCTGACGGTCTTGAAGAAGGGCACCATCAGGTCGGCGCGCGGTGGCAGGTCGTTGCTGAAGCCGCTGCTGACCCAACGGATGAAGAGTTCCAGCACGCGCAGGTTGCTGGTCTCGGACACGCTGAAGGCCAGGTAGAGCGCGGCCACCAGGCCGATGAGGCTTTGCCACATGAACTTCTCGCGGCTGCGCATGCCTTCGGGGTCTTTGTGCACCACCTTGCGGTAGTCGTCGACCCAACCAATGGCGCCAAAGCCAAAGGTCACCAGCATCACCACCCAGACAAAGCGGTTGCTCCAGTCAAACCACAGCAGTGTGCTGGCGCCAATGCCGATGAGCACCAGCACACCGCCCATGGTGGGCGTGCCGCGTTTGCCCAGGTGGGCTTGCACGCCGTATTCGCGAATGGGCTGGCCGATCTTCATCGACGTGAGCCTGCGAATGACCCACGGGCCAAAGGCCAAGCCGATGAGCAAGGACGTCATGGCAGCCAGCACCGCGCGGAAGGTCAGGTACTGCACCACGCGCAGAAAGCCCAGGTGTTCGGGCCACTGTTGCATCAACCATTGGCTCAGGCTAAGCAGCACGGGCGGACTCCATCTGCAGCGCCTTGACGACCTGCTCCATCTTCATGAATCGGGACCCTTTGACCAGCACTGAAGCGGCCGGGTTTGCAGTGGCAAGCTCGGCGGGCAGGGCCGCTAGCAAGTCGGCTACGGTTTTGAAGTGGCGGTGGGCTTGCACATGGGCGCTCAGCTCACCCACAGCCCAGACCTTGTCGATGGCCTGATCACGCGCGCGCTGGCCCACTTCGGCGTGGAACTGCGGGCCTTGGCTGCCCACCTCACCCATGTCGCCCAGGATCAACCAGCGCGGCCCCGGCATGGCCACCAACACGTCGATGGCGGCCAGCACCGAGTCGGGGTTGGCGTTGTAGCTGTCGTCGACCAAGGTCACCGCGCGGCCAGCCAGCGTCAGCCCTTGCGCGTGGGAGCGACCGGCCACGGGTGCAAACGCAGCCAGGCCTTGTTGCACCGCCGCCAGCGGCGCGCCTGCGGCCAGCGCACAAGTGGCTGCAGCCAAAGCGTTGCGCACGTTGTGGGCGCCGGGAAGGGCCACTGTGGTGGTCGCCATGCCGGCCGGTGTGTTCAGAGTCAAAGCCCAGCGCAAAGCGGCGCTGTCCCAAACGGCGTCGCCGGTCACATCGGCTGCACCGCGGCTGGCAAAGGTCAGCACCTTGCGCTGACCGGCCAAGGACTTCCAAAGTGGCGTGAACTCGTCGTCGACCGGAATCACCACCGTGCCACCTGCGCCCAGGGCCGTGATGACCTGGCCGTTTTCCTGCGCCACCGCTTCCAAGCCGGCCATGAACTCCTGGTGCTCACGCTGGGCGTTGTTGACCAGGGCCACCGTGGGCGCGGCCAGATGCGCCAGCAGCGCGATTTCGCCGGGGTGGTTCATACCCAGTTCGAGCACTGCGGCGCGGTGCCAGACCTCGTCGTCTTGGCGCAGGCGCAGCAGCGTCAACGGCGCGCCAATGTGGTTGTTCAGGTTGCCCGTGGTGGCCAGTGCACCGGTGCCCAGCCAGGCGCGCAGGATGGCGGCCACCATTTGTGTCACCGTGGTCTTGCCGTTGCTGCCCGTCACTGCGATCAAAGGCAGGTGAAAGCGGGCGCGCCAGCCGGCCGCCAGGCGCTGCAGTGCGTGCAAGGTGTCGGCCACTTGCAGGCCAGGCATCCCACTGCCGGGCGCTTCGCCAGCCGCATCGCCCAAGCCACGTTCAGCCAGGGCAGCCACCGCACCGCTGGCCTTGGCTTGACTCAGAAAGTCATTGCCATCAAAACGCTCGCCCTTGAGCGCCACAAACAGGTCGCCGGTGCGCAGGGTGCGGGTGTCGCTGTGCACACGCAGAAAGGGCGTGCGGCCATCGCCGACCATCAGGCTGTCGGGCAGCAACGAGTGGGCTTGGGCCAGGGTCATCATGCGCGCTGCCCCTGCCGCTGGCTTTGGCGTTGCAGCAAGGCCGCTTGCGCCTCGGTCACGTCCGAGAACGGGCGCTTCACGCCACCTATGTCCTGGTAGTCCTCGTGGCCCTTGCCGGCCAGCAAGATCACGTCGCCAGGAGCAGCTTCACGCACTGCGTCGTTGATGGCGGCTCGCCGGTCTTCGATGACGTCCACCTCGTCGTGGCCCGTAACACCGGCCAGGATCTGCGCCAGGATGGCCGCTGGCGACTCCAGGCGCGGGTTGTCGCTGGTGATGACCACGTGGTCGGCGTCCCGCGCAGCGATGGCGCCCATCAAGGGCCGCTTGGTGGCGTCGCGGTTGCCCCCACAGCCAAACACGCACCACAGGCGGCCACCACGCGCCTGGGCCAGCGGGCGCAGCGCCTTCAGGGCCTTCTCCAGGGCGTCGGGGGTGTGGGCGTAGTCCACCACCACTTCCACCTCATCCTGGCCACCAACGGCGGCCACTCGCTGCACACGCCCGGGCACCGGTGTCAGCCGTGCTGCCACAGCGGCGGCATCGGCCAGAGGCACACCCAACGCACGCAAACCAGCCAGCACCACCAGCAGGTTGCTGGCGTTGAACTCGCCCACCAGCTGCGTGATGACCGGTACACGCATGTCGGCTTCCAGCACGTCGAAGGCCAAGCCACCCTGGGCGTAGCGCAGGTTTTGCGCCTGCAGGCGAGCGCTGCGATCCAGGGAGACGGTCCACACATCCAAGGCACTGCCGCTCAGTTCGGCGGCCAGCAGGGCGACCTGATCGTCATCGATGTTGAACACGGCGGCTTGCAGGCCAGGCCAGTCAAACAGTTCGCGCTTGGCTTGCCAGTAGGCGGCCATGCTGCCGTGATAGTCCAGGTGGTCTTGGGTGAAGTTGGTGAACAAGGCCACCTGGACGCGCAGCGCGTCCAGGCGGTGTTCCACCAGGCCGATGGACGAGGCCTCCAGCGCGCAGGCGGCAAAACCCTGGTCGACCATGCCACGCAAGGCGGCGTGCAGGGTCACGGGGTCGGGTGTGGTCAGGCCGGTGGATTGCACCTGGCCGGGCTCGCCCACGCCCAAGGTACCCACCACGCCGCAGCGCCTTTCCAGCAGCGACAAGGCTTGGGCCATCCACCACGCGGTGCTGGTCTTGCCGTTGGTGCCGGTGGTGGCCACGATGTCCAGCTGGGCGCTGGGTTCGCCGTAGTAGGCATGCGCCAAGGGGCCGGTGGCGGCCTTCAGCTGGTCCAAAGCGGCAACGCGGTCGTCAAGGAACGCAAAGGCGTCAACACCCGCTTGCTCGACCACACAGGCGGTTGCACCCGCGGCCAGAGCAGCCGGAACAAACTGTCGACCGTCCACCGCGTAGCCGGGCCAGGCGATGAAACCGTCACCCGGGCGCACCGCTCGGCTGTCGGTGCGCAGCTGGCCGGTGACGCGCGCAGCCAGCCAATGCGCGGCGGCCACGGGGGAGTTCAGCTGCTGCAGGCCGCTCATATGCTTTCGGGCTCGGCGGCCACCGGCTTGGCGTTGATCTGCGCTTTGACGTCCATGTCGGGCGCCACGTTCATGATGCGCAGCGTTTGCTGAACCACCTGGCTGAACACCGGTGCGGCCACGTCGCCGCCGTAGAACTTGCCTTTGCTGGGCGTGTCGACCATCACCGCCACCACGATGCGCGGCTGTGCCACGGGCGCCAGGCCCACAAAGAAAGAGTTGTATTTGCTGGTGCTGTAGGTCTTGCCATCGAGCTTGCGTGTGGTGCCGGTCTTGCCGCCCACCGAAAAGCCCAGCGTGTTCTTCTGCACGTCGGGCGCAGTGCCACCCGGGCTGGCAGCCATGCGCAGCATTTCGCGCACCTGCTGCGCGGTCTTGGCCGACATCACCCGTTGGCCCACCACCGGCTGGCCCACGGTGTCGGGGTTGCGCACCAGGGTGGATGGCAGCAGTTCGCCGTCGCGCCCAAACACGGTGTAGGCGCGGGCCAGCTGAAACAAGCTGGCCGACAGGCCGTAGCCATAGCTCATGGTGGCTTGCTCCACCGGCTTCCAGCTCTTGTAGGGGCGCAGGCGGCCGGTGACGGCGCCGGGGAAGTCGATGCGCGGCTTTTGGCCCAGGCCGATGGCGGTGTACAGGTCCCACATCTCGCGCGGCTGCATCTGCATGGCCATCTTCACGGTGCCCACGTTGCTGGACTTCTGGATCACCTCGGCCACGCTCAGTGAACCGTTGGCGTGGGTGTCCTTGATGGTGTAGCCGCCCATGGTGATGGAGCCTGGCGCGGTGTCGATGCGGGTGTTGGGCGTCCACGGGCCACGCTCGAGCGCCAGCGCAGCGGTGAAGGGCTTCATGGTCGAGCCGGGCTCGAAGGTGTCGGTGAGCGCGCTGTTGCGCAGGCTGCGCGCTTTCATGGTGGCGCGCCGGCTGGGGTCGTAGCTGGGGTAGTTGGCCAGGGCCAGGATTTCGCCCGTCAGCACGTCCAGCACCACCACGCTGCCGCCTTGCGCACCGTGCTGCAGCACCGCGTCGCGCAGGCGCTGCCAGGCGTAAAACTGCACCTTGGAGTCGATGGTCAGCATCACGTCGTTGCCATTGACCGGGTTGGCCTGCTCGCCCACGTCTTCAATCACGCGGCCCAGGCGGTCGCGCACCACGGTGCGCTGGCCGTGCTGGCCCACCAGCTGGTCTTCAAAGGCCAGCTCGATGCCGTCGATGCCCTTGCCGTCGGTGTTGGTGAAGCCCACCACATGGGCCGCGGACTCACCTTCGCCATAGCGGCGCTTGAACTCGCGCACCTGCTGCACGCCCTTGAGGTCCAGCGCCTTGATGTCGGCCCAGACCTGCTCTTGCACATGACGGCGCAGCACCACCGTGCCGGCGTTGCCGTCCAGGCGTTCGTTCAGTTCAGCCAAGGGCATGGCCAGCAGCTTGGCCAGGGTCTTGCGTTGGGCGGTGTCGGCGTTGAACAGCTTCAAGTCCACCTGCACCGACGGCATGGCCACGCTGGTGGCCAGCGGCAAACCGTTGCGGTCCAGGATGCGGCCGCGGCTGGCCGGCAGCGCCTCCTTGTGGACCATGCGCTTTTCGCCCTCGGCCTGGTAGAAGTCGGTGTGGATGATCTGCAAGTAGACCGCACGGCCCAACAGCACCGCAAAGGCCAGAAACACCAGCAACACCACAAAGCGCGAGCGCCAGGGCGGCGTTTTGCTGGCCAACAAGGGGCTGGTGGCGTAGTCGACGCTGCGCACGCTGCTGTTGCGACCCGCGCGGCTCATCGGCGTGCCCCTGCCAGGCTGTCTTCCACAAACACCGTGGCACCTTGCGCCGCGTTGCTCATGGCCAGCTTGTCCCGCGCCACGCGCTCAACGCGGCGGTGGGTGGCCTGGTCCTGGCGTTCAGCGTCCAGGCGCTTGAACTCGGCGTCCAGGCGGCGCTGCTCCAGCTTGGCCAGGTCCCATTCGGTGAAGACGCGGCGCGACTCATAGGCGCTGCGCACCAGCGCCAGGCAGCTGCCCAGCAGGGCCACGGCCAGGATCCAGTTGAGCTTGCTCATCAAGCCACCTCGGTGCGCTCGGCCACGCGCAACACCGCTGAGCGGGCCCGCGGGTTGGCCGCCACTTCAGCCGCACTGGGCTTGATGCGGCCCAGCGCCTTGAGCTTGAGCGGCTTGGGCGGCGCCATGGGCGCGCGGCGGTCCACCACGTCGCGGCTCTCGGCGGCGATGAAGGTCTTGACGATGCGGTCTTCCAGCGAATGAAAGCTGATCACGACCAGGCGTCCTTGCGGGGCCAGCAAAGCCAGAGCCGCCTTCAGACCCTGTTGCAGCGCCTCAAGCTCGGCGTTGACATGAATCCGAAGAGCTTGAAATGTGCGCGTTGCAGGGTTCTGGCCCGGCTCGCGGGTTTTGACTGCACCAGCCACGAGCGCGGAAAGCTCGAGTGTGCTGCGCACGGGATGCCCGCTTTCGCGGCGAGCGACAAGCGCCTTTGCAATCGAAGCAGCAAACCGTTCTTCGGAGAGTTCACGAATCACCCCTTCGATGTCGCGCACGTCGGCGCGGGCCAAGAATTCGGCCGCTGTTTCGCCGCGCGTGGTGTCCATGCGCATGTCCAGCGGTGCGTCCTGGCGAAAGCTGAAGCCCCGCGCCGGGTTGTCGATTTGTGGCGAGCTGATCCCTAAGTCGAGCAGCACCCCGTCGACCTGGGTGACGCCCATGGCTGCCAATTCGGCCGCCATGCCGCCAAAGTCGCCGTGGCGGATGGCAAAGCGTGGGTCGGTGATGGACTGCGCCTCGGCCACCGCTTCCAAGTCCTTGTCGAAAGCAATCAGCCGCCCTTGCGGGCCCAGCGCCGCCAAGATCGCACGCGAGTGCCCACCGCGGCCAAAGGTGCCGTCCACATAAACACCTGCCGTTTGCGTCACCAAGGCCTGTACGGCTTCGGGCAGCAAAACGGTGGTGTGGGACCATGCTTGCGGGCTGTTCACCGAATAACCAGGTTGCGCACCGGCTCGGGCCGGCCTGCGGTAACGGCGGCGGCCTCGTGCGCGTCATAGCGCGCCTGGTCCCACAATTCAAAGTTCGGACCGACACCCATGAACTTCACTTCGCGATCAAACCCAGCCCAAATGCGCAGCTCGGGCGGGATCAGCACGCGTGAGGCACTGTCGATCTCCACATCGGTGGCGCTGCCGATGAAGATGCGACGCCAGGCGTCGTGCTCAGACGGCAGCGACAGCAGCTCGTTTTCTACTTTTTCCCACACCGGCAAGGGGTACAGCGACAAACAACCGTCAGGGTTCTTGGCCACCACCAACTGGCCGCCCACATTGGCCACCAGCAGCTCACGCCAACGGGTAGGCACGGTGATCCGGCCTTTCCCGTCTAGCAGCAGCACCGGGCCACCCCTGAAGTTCATGATTTGCACTTAATCCTAGAAAAATACACTCGGCCCCACTTTACCGCTCGCGCATCGAGTGGTCAACGTTTTGGCGCAGAAAATTCAATGAAATCAAGCACTTAGAAACCACTGTTCACACATCCAGGCGACTAAAAAACTCCTTTGAAATGAACGACTTGTGGGTTGATATGAAAGTGACTTCTGAGAACCCTAGCCCCACTCATCCACACCTAACGGGTGATTTCCTTCCTCCAACACCTGCACCCGGGCTGGTCTGGATGACCCGCCTGGTCTGTGAGGTGGGTGCTGTGGTTTCCTTGGGCGGGCCGGCCAAACACGGCGAACGGCGCTATGTGCCCATCCTGAGTGGCGCGGCGCAAGGGCCGGAGCTCAGCGGTGAACTGCAGCCTGGCGGCGTGGACTGGCAGGTGCAGCGCGCCGACGGCGCCACTGACATCAGCGCGCACTACGTGATCTGCACTGGCGATGGAGCTTTGATCGAGGTGCAAAGTGACGGCTTGCGTCACGGGCCGGCGGAGGTGATGGCGCGTCTGGCCCAGGGCGAACCGGTGCCAGCACATGAGTACTTCTTTCGCACGCTGGTGCGCCTGACCACCGGTCACCCGCAATGGCTGCACTTGAACAAGGTCATGGCCGTGGCCGTTGGCCAACGGGAAGCCCGCCGTGTCACGCTGGACTTTTGGCGCATCACTTGAGGACTGCACACCCCATGAATTTCAGCTGCGCGGGGCCCCACCCATGAACGAAAACGACCCGCTGTGGAAGATGCGCCATGCACTGGCTGGCATGGCCGTGGCGCTGCTGCTGTCGGTGCTGGTGGCAGCCTTGGCGGGCAGGCTGCTGGGCGACGCCTTTGGCGGCGACTACGGCGCCCGCGTCACCATCTACAGCCTGCTGCTGCTCTACGTGGTGGTGGGCGCGGCGGTGCTGTTTGTCAAGGTCGCACAGTTCGAGACCCGCGCGCTTTCACTGGGCCGTGCGTTGATCTGGTTGGCCAGCTTGTGGCTGTGGCCGCTGTTGCTGCTGGCGGCGCGAAAAAAGCCGGCCGACTGAGGCCATCGGCAGGCCCGGCCCCAGCGCGGCTGCGCCTTTTATTGAGACTGCAGAATGCGCCGACCCGAGGCCTGCTGCACCGGTCTGGCGTTCATCGGGTACATGCGGGCAAACAGCTCGATCTGCTCAGGTGACATGGTCATGGGCTGGCGCATCACCACCCACTGCACACCCTCAGAACACGGTGGCGTGGTCAGGCTGCCCATATAGGTGAAGTAGCGGCGGTCGGTGGGCAGCAACTCGCTCAGTTCCAGCGGCACACGGGCCGCCAGTTCTTCGCCCTTTTCCAGCGGCAGGCCGTTCCAGACCCGCTGCACGGCCGGCTGCGCAGAGCCTTTGTCAAAGAGCACGCCCACCACCGCCAAGCGGCCCTGGTCGTCCTTGTGCACCAGGTGCAGCGACATCTCGAACTGGCGCCCGTCGATGCGCTCTTCGGATGGCCGGTGGAAGTGAAACTGCAGCAGCTCAAAGCGCTTGCCACCAATTTCGATCGAATTGCCCGAGCCGATGTTGGCTTGCACGGTGTGACCGTTGTCGATGACCGTAAACGGGCTGGCCTGGTAATTGAACTTCACCGGCTCCAGGTCCACCGCCAGACCACCGCGGATGTCGATGGGGCTTTGGCGCTGGCCGTTGGCGCAGGTGGTGAATTCGGGCTTCAGGCCGCCCCAAGTCTGGGGGCCGGCCGGGCCTTGGTAGGACCAATGCGCATGCGCCGCTCCTGCGGCATGGCCCGGTGCGGCGGCGTGGCCCACGGCCTTCTTCACCGGGCCGGGTTTGTTGACATGGCCGTGGGGGGGCGAAGGGTCGGTCTTGGCAACCACCCTCACGTCATAGGGTCCCGCACCCTCGCTGGTCTTGACGCCACTGAGTTTTCCGGCCAGCCGCTGACGCAGTTGATCCAGCGGGTCAGGCGCAGCGGCAGCGGGCTCGGAGGCCGCCGCCGCACCGCGCTCACCGGCTGCGCCTTTGCCCGCGCCGTGGCCAGCCTTGGCAGGCTCGGCGCTGCTCGACAACTTCACGGGCTTGAGCTGCGGAGGCGGCTCTGACCCGCGCGCTGGCTGGGCCAAGGTCAAGCCCAGGCCCAAGGCACAGGCCGCTGTCAGGATTTGGACTCGCCACCGGGGCGAGCGGCGCCAAGGGCTGGCAAGGGTGCTGGAAAGGGTTTCAGACGGGGCGCCAAGGTTGGCACCCAAGTGGACGGGGAAGTGGACAGGGGCAGGACGGGCAAGGCTCATGGTGCGGGCTCCTCGCCCGCTTTATCGGCAGGCTCAGCCCAGAACTTGACCAGTCTGCAGCCGCGGCTTGACCCAGATCCAGGCCCCCAGCCCCACCAGCATCAAGCCAGCTGACGCCAGTGCCAGCCCCACGGTGGAGTGCATCACCAAGGGTGCCAGCGCGCCAGCCACCGCCGCATTGGCCAAACTGCCCACGCAGGCTTGCACTGAAGAGGCCATGCCGCGCCGATCAGGCACCTGGTCCAGCGACATGATGGTCACCACCGGCACCATCAGCGCCCAGCCAAAGGAAAAAACGGCCACTGGCCACATCGCCCACCAGGCATTCGGCGTCAACAACAGGTTCAACACCACGTTGACCGTGGTGGCCATCACCATGATGACAAACCCATGCCGAACCTGGTGCCGCGGCTTGATGCGGCCGGCCAGCCGGCCCGACGACCAGGCACCACCCATCATGCCGCCAATGGACAGCACGAAGAACCAAAAAAACTGCGTCGGCGCCAGCTGCAGGTGTTCACCCAGCCAGACGGGGGCCGACAGCACGTACATGAACATGCCATTGAAGGGCACGCCACTGGCAAAGACCAAGGCCACAAAACGCGGGTTGCCCAACAGTTGCCTGTAACCCCGCAGCAAAGGACGCGGGCGAAAAGACTGGCGGGCTTCGGGGCGCAGCGTTTCAGGCAGCCAGCGCCAGTTGGCCAGCCACAGCGCAACGCCCAGCACCGCCAGCAGCCAGAAGATGGCGTGCCAATCGGCCCACTCAAACAAGAAACCGCCAATCAGTGGCGCCACCGCCGGCGCAATGCCAAAGAAGATGGTCACCTGCGACATCATGCGCTGGGCGTCCGCCGGGGCGTACAGGTCGCGGATGATGGCACGCGAAACCACCATGCCCACCCCGGCCGAGGCCCCTTGCAGGGCCCTGAAAAACACCAGTTCGCCAATCGACTGGCTCAGTGCACAACCCACCGAAGCCAGCGTGAACACCGCCACCCCGGCCAGCACCACCGGGCGCCGGCCCAGGCTGTCGGCCAAGGCACCGTGGAACAGGTTCATCACCGCAAAACCCAGCAGGTAGCTCGACAGCGTTTGCTGCATCTGCACGGGCGTGGCGTTGATGGCCGCGCCGATGCCGGCAAAGGCCGGCAGGTAGGTGTCGATGGCAAACGGCCCGATCATGCCCAGGCAGGCCAGCAGCAAGGCCAGGGTCCAGCGCCTGCCGGGCCAATGGGTGGAAACGTCCAAGTTCATGGAAGGGGCAAACCGAGCAGTCTAGTGGCTGAGGCTGTTCGGTGCTTCAATGTGAGCCATGAACCCTTTGCGCCGGATGTTGCTGACAGCGACCGCGTCTACCGCTTGTGCCAGCTTGGCCATGCCTGCACTGGCCAGCTCGCGCCGTGCTTTGGCGGCGATGACCGATGGTCCCTTCTACCCACCCAGCCGCTGGCGCGAAAACGGCCCTTTGAAAGGTGACTGGGACGCCGACCTGACACGCGTTGAGCGGGCGGGCCGCGTCCAGACCGCGCGGGGTGAGCACTTGGGACTGCAACTGCGCCTGGCTGACAGCAAAGACCGAGTGGTTGACAACGCCCTGATCGAGATTTGGCAATGCGATGTCCAGGCCCAGTACCGCCACCCCAGCGTCGAATTGGGTGACGGTGCCTATGACCCCGGCTTCCAGGGCTATGGCGCCGCAAGCAGCGGTGCTGACGGCGCGGTGCTGATGCGCACCATCCGGCCGGTGCCCTATCCCGGGCGCACGCCGCACATCCACGTCAAGATTCGCCACGCCAGCCTGGGCGAAGTCACCTCACAGCTTTTTGTCGCTGGTGACGCCGGCAATTCACGCGACTCTTTGTGGCGTGCGCTGCCCGAAGCGCAGCGCAGCAGCCAGGACCTGCGCTTGCAGGCCAGCAGCGGCGCCAACGGATTGCGCTGGACGGCTGAGCACGTGCTGGTGATTCCCGCCTGACGTCGTCCTCGGGCAAGCAAGCCCGATGGACGTGCGGCGGTCAGTGGTAGGCCGGCGGGCTGCTCCGATCGATGACGATCAAGCCGTTGTAGTTGTTGGACAGCACATCTTGGTGGTCGACGTTTCCCCACGAGCGGAAGTTGATCGAGCGATGCTGCCAGTCATCCCCCGCGCCAGGCTGGTCAGCCGCGCCAATGGGCAGAAACACTGCCCCCAGGTTCAAGCCATAGGCCAGCGCTTCCAGTGAGCCCGGGTTGGGGTCCTTGACACGCTGGACGCCGCGGGTGTTGAAGTTGGTGACGTTTTCGCCGCGAAGCATGAACAGGCCCACGGTGTAGAGCTCGGCGCCCAGGCTTTCACGCAAGTAGTCGCCCATGGGCCGCACGCCCGGGAAGTACTGCAAATGGTTGGCCACATGCCCGTTGTGCGCCCAGGCGATGATCTTTTCGCTGGGGTAGACCCGTTGCGCCAAGGCGGTCAGTGCTTGGGCCATGCCTTTTTCACGGGCGCCTTGGTCATTGGGGTTGCGTTCGCTTTCCCGGTAGTAGTTGTTGCGATCATGCAGCGCACGCAGCGCAAGCAGTGCCATCTCGTAGTCGGCCTTCAGCTCCCCAGTGGACTGCGCCGACCCCTGTTCCAAGAGCGACTTCACAGGCGCCATGAGGGTGGCTACGTCAAGCTGCGGATCAAACCAGCCCGCCGGCAGGCCAGCCAGCAATGCGGCAACCCGCGCGTCGGAGCCAGGGGCCACTCTTCGGGTCAAACCTTGAATCCACGGCGCCAGGGTGGCCGTGGAGTCCAGCCTGCCGCTTTTTTGCACATCAAAACCCGCCAGCCGCAGAGGCCTGCTGGTGGCGTGGGTGGTTTTGATGTAGCGGAAGAGCTCGCTGAGCTCGGCGGTCTGCCAAACGGGGAACAAACAGTCGCGGGTCATCTCGGCAGGGCTGCTCACCGCAGCCGCCATTCCCTTGTCTTGGAAGTGGCAACTCAACACTGAAGACTCAAAGGCCAGGACGTTGAAACCCATGCGCTCGTGCAAGAACTTGATGAGCCGCACTTTGATGAGGTTGAACTCCGCTGTGCCGTGCGAGCTTTCGCCCAACTGCACCACGCGCCTGCCTGCCAACTCCGACTGCAGGAAATCCAGATCGGCAAAGCTCGTGTCCTCGACCAGCGAGCGCAGCGGATGATGATGACCTTGCAGCCATTGCATTTCCGAAGCACTGGGCGCTGACACGGTTGACGGCGCGGCCGGCGTGCGCAATTCCGCGTCGGTCAGCAAACGCGGGGCGCGCAACAGCGTGTAGACCGGCGCATTGGCCGTGGGGTCTGGCTCGTTAGCGGCAGTATCCCCGCCACCACCCGAACACGCCGACAAACAAGCCGCCAGCACGAGCGCCACTGTCAAAGCCCAGACTCGCATGATTGATTCCCGGTTCGCGTGCCAGCGAACATTGCTGCAGCAAAAGTGTGAAGCAGACCGATAAGCCGGATTCTGTGCAGCAGCGCCCCTTGCAGGGCCCCACTGTGACCGCCATTCCTCTGGGCCGAGGGTCACCCCCCAGCTCGGTGCCACCTACCCGCCGGCTCAGCGAGTCGCCTCAATGCCGGCCTACTTGGTGTTGCTGCCCGTAGAGATTGCCCGTTTCACCCAAACCGGGGCTTTGCCCCGGTTTGGGTGACTGCTTGGCTGGGCTTGCGCCCAGGCCTTGCGGCAAGCCGCAAGGCACCGCCGGCTTGCGCCGTCGGTCCGCAGAACACCCCTCTCGGGACCCTGGTCTGACTCGTCTCTGTTGCTCTGATCCTCACCTTGCGGTGGACAGCCGTTAACTGCTACGGTGCTCTGTGCAGTCCGGACTTTCCTCCAGTGCCGTGTTTCCACGCTTGCACCAGCGGCGGTCTGGTCTGCTTCACGCGGCGATTATCGCCGCCACCGAGTTGCAACGCGCGGTGCCGTGCGCCGCGCTGCCGCAGTCACCAGCGCAGCGCCAGCTTCACGCTGTAGCTGGTGGCGTCGCCGGTCTTGTCCGCTTCCAGGCCCAGCGCAAACGGCACCAGAGCCACGTTGACGCCCACAAAGCCCTTGTTC
The DNA here is from genome assembly GCA_043743835.1 of Betaproteobacteria bacterium. GTDB lineage: Bacteria > Pseudomonadota > Gammaproteobacteria > Burkholderiales > Burkholderiaceae_C > Rubrivivax. The sequence goes on along the minus strand of JAYTVT010000062.1, from coordinate 17,717 downwards.
TGGCGGAAGCTTTCAGCGCGCAAGCTGGTGCCCGGGGCCGAGGACTTGACTTCGACATTGCCCACGCCGGCGTAAGGCGTCAAGAACGCAAAGCCCTTGCTGATGGAGATGTCACCGCTGAGCGTGCGCATCTTCAGCTGCTGCACGCCTGAGAGGCTGGTGCCTGACACCCGCACCGCCAGTGCCGGCAGCACCGTGCTGCCGCCCACAAAAGCCCAGCGCAGTTCACCCCCTGTGGCGCGCACATTGGTGTCGGGCAACGTCATCTGCACCACGCCAATGTCAATATCAAAGGGCAAGCCCTTGACCGCCCGCACGCCCACCACCGGCACGGCCTTGGGCACGGTGGCGCCACCGGCGGCCTTGCTGAGGATGGCGCGGTGCGCCACTTCGGTGGCGGTGGCCGCCACGCTCAGGTCAAAACCGGTGATGCCCAAGCCCTCAGCAGGGATCAGGCCCTTGTATGAAATGGCCGAGGCCACGTCCTCACTGAAGGCCCTGAACTCGGCTTGGTTGAGCAGACCAATGGCGTTGAAATCAGCGGCTTGGGTGGTGGCTGTGAACAAGGCCGCAACAGCGACAGCAACAAGACGGGTGGTGGTGCGCAAAGGACTCCCCTTTTTTCCGAAACAAGCCGCATCAAGCGGCGATCTGGAAATTCTGGAGCCACTTGATGACCCATGGCGACCTGGCCCTGATGAGGGGACTTGTTCGCAGCGCTATTTCACGCGCCCAGCGTGGCGCGCAAGAAACACCTAGATCGCCATGCGCTCGCGCACGCCATCGGCGGCCATGTTGGCACCGCGGCCTTGCATCACCACCGCGCCACGCTCCATCACCAGGTACTGGTCAGCCAGCTCGGCGGCAAAGTCGACGTACTGCTCCACCAGCACGATGGCCATTTTCTGGCCGTTCATGCCGCGGTCGGCCAGCATGCGCAGCACACGGCCGATGTCCTTGATGATGCTGGGCTGGATGCCTTCGGTGGGTTCGTCCAGCATCAGCAGCTTGGGGCCGGCAGCCAGCGCTCGGGCAATGGCCAGCTGCTGTTGTTGGCCACCCGACAGGTCACCGCCGCGCCGCTTGATCATCTGCTTGAGCACCGGAAACAGCTCGAAGAGCTCGGCCGGAATGGCAGCGTTGCCGGGGCGCGAAGCCAAGCCCATGCGCAGGTTGTCTTCCACCGTCAGGCGGCCAAAAATCTCGCGGCCCTGTGGCACATAGCCAGTGCCCAAACGCACGCGGTCGTAAGACGTGGCTTCTGAGATGTCGGTGCCACCCAGGTGGACCTGGCCGGTCTTGACGGGCACCACACCCATCAGGCTCCTGAGCAGGGTGGTCTTGCCCACACCGTTGCGGCCCAGGATGACGGTGATTTCGCCCACCCGGGCTTGCAGCGACACATCGCGCAAGATGTGCGAGCCGCCGTAGTACTGGTTCAGGCCTTGCACCTGCAGGATGGCTGACTCGGTGATGTCAGCGTCCAAGGTAAACCTCCACCACCTGCTCGTTGTTCTGCACTTCGGACAGCAGGCCTTCGGCCAATACGCTGCCTTCGTGCAACACGGTCACCTTCTTGCGGCCTTCGGTCAGCTGGTGCACAAACTTCATGTCGTGCTCCACCACCACCAACGAGTGCTGGCCTTCCAGCGTCAAGAACAGTTCGGCGGTGCGCTCTGTCTCTTCGTCGGTCATGCCGGCCACCGGTTCATCCAGCAGCAAGAGCTTGGGGTCTTGCGCCAGCAGCATGCCAATCTCCAGCCACTGTTTCTGGCCATGGCTGAGCAGGCCTGCGGTGCGCTGGGCCTGATCTTTCAGCTGGATGAGCGTGAGCAGTTCGCCCAGGCGGTCCAGCTGCTGGCCGCTGAGGCGAGAGAACAGGCTGGCTCGCACACCGCGGTCGGCGCGCAATGAAAGCTCCAGGTTCTCGAAGACGCTGAGCTGCTCATACACCGTGGGTTTCTGAAACTTGCGGCCCACGCCCACTTGCGCGATGGCCGGCTCATTCAAGCGCAACAGGTCGATGTTGCTGCCAAAAGAAACCTTGCCCGAGTCAGGCCGCGTCTTGCCGGTGATGCAATCCATCATCGTTGTCTTGCCCGCGCCATTGGGGCCGATGATGCAGCGCAGTTCGCCGACGTTGATGGTCAGGTTCAGCGCATTCAGGGCCTTGAAGCCGTCGAAGCTGACGATCACGTCCTGCAAGTAGAGCGCCACACCTTGGGTGAACACCACTTCGCCGGTGGACAGGGGTCGGCCAAAGCCACCGCCTTGGGCCGTGGCGGCCGCGCGAGCTTCATGGTCGGCGCGGGCTTTGGCGCCCGCAGCCATCAGGTCGGGCGTCATGCGCCTTCCCCTTTGGCCCGGTCACGCAGCTTTCGGTACAGCCCCAGCAGGCCTTGCGGCAGGAACAGCGTCACCGCAATGAACAACGCGCCCAGAAAGAACAACCAGAACTCGGGAAAAGCCACCGTGAACCAGCTCTTGGCCCCGTTGACAAAAAAGGCGCCAATGATGGGACCGATCAGCGTGCCGCGCCCGCCCACCGCCGCCCAGATGGCGATCTCGATGCCGGCCGCTGGGCTCATCTCACCGGGGTTGATGATGCCCACCTGCGGCACATACAAGGCACCCGCCACACCACACATCACCGCACTCAGCGTCCAGATGGCCAGCTTGTAGGTGATGGGGTTGTAGCCAGTGAACATGACCCGTGTTTCGGCGTCGCGGATGGCCTGCAGCACGCGCCCGGCCTTGCTGTGCACGATGGCGCGCGACATCAGAAAGAAGCCCACCAGCGTGAGCCCGCTCAACACAAACAGCAGCACCTTCATGTTCTGCGTGATGGGCGCGCCGAGAATGCGTTTGAAGTCGGTGAAGCCGTTGTTGCCACCAAAGCCGGTTTCATTGCGAAAGAACAGCAGCATGGCGGCGAAGGTCAGCGCCTGCGTGATGATGCTGAAGTACACGCCCTTGATGCGCGAGCGAAACGCAAAGTAGCCAAAGACAAAGGCCAGCAGGCCCGGCACCAGCACCACCAGCAGCATCTGGCCTATGAAGCTGTCGCTCAAGGCCCAGGTCCACGGAAACTCTTTCCAGTTCAGGAAGACCATGAAGTCGGGCATCTCGCTCTTGTACTGGCCGTCGGTGCCAATCTGGCGCATCAGGTACATGCCCATGGCATAGCCGCCCAGTGCAAAGAACAAGCCGTGGCCCAGCGACAGGATGCCGGTGTAGCCCCAGATCAGGTCCATGGCCAAGGCACAGATGGCGTAACACAGGATCTTGCCGGCCAGGCTGACGTAGAAGTCGTCCAGGTGGAAAACGCTGCTCGCGGGCACGGCCAGGTTCAGCAGCGGCACCAGCACGGCGATGACGATCACCGCAGCCAGCACACCGGTCCAGCCCTTCAGACCCAAAGATGTGTTGGCGTTCATTCCGCGCTGCGCCCCTTCAAGGCGAAGATGCCTTGCGGCCGCTTCTGGATGAAGATGACGATGAACACCAGCACCATGATCTTGGCCAGCACCGCGCCCTGCCAGCCTTCGAGCAGCTTGTTCAGGATGCCCAGACCCAGCCCGGCGTAGACCGTGCCGGCCAGCTGCCCCACACCGCCCAGCACCACCACCATGAAGCTGTCGACGATGTATCCCTGGCCCAGGTCAGGCCCTACGTTGCCCACTTGGCTCAGTGCGCAACCGGCCAGCCCTGCAATGCCCGCGCCCAGCGCAAAGGCATAGGTGTCGACCCGCGCCGTGTTGACACCCACGCAGGCAGCCATGCGGCGGTTCTGCGTCACCCCACGAACAAACAGACCCAGCCGGGTGCGGCTGATCAGCAGCGCCATGCTGATCAGCACCAGTGCAGCAAAGACGATGATGGCCAGACGGTTGTAGGGCAGCGTCAGGTTGGGCAGCACCTGCACACCGCCCGACAACCAGCTGGGGTTTTCGACGCTGACGTTTTGCGCGCCAAAGATGCTGCGTACCGACTGCATCAAGATCAGGCTGATGCCCCAGGTGGCCAGCAGCGTTTCCAGCGGCCGACCATAGAGCCAGCGGATCACCGTGCGTTCCAGCACCGCGCCCACCGCCGCCGCGGCCAGAAAGCTGGCCGGAATCGCAGCCAGAATGTAGGCATCAAACGCGCCCGGAAACCAGGCGTGAAACGCGTTTTGCACCAGGTAGGTGGCATAGGCGCCAATCATCATCAGCTCACCGTGCGCCATGTTGATGACGCCCATCAGCCCATAGGTGATGGCGAGGCCCAGCGCCACCAGCAGCAGGATGCTGCCCAGGCTGATGCCCGAAAACAGCACCCCCAGGCGTTCGCCCCAGACCAGGCGCGACTGCACCTTGTCCAGCGATGCGGCGATGGCCGCCTTCACTTCCGGGTCGGCTTCGGACCCGAGCTTTTCGGTCAGCAGCGCCCGCGTGGCGGGTTGCTCGCTGTCGGCCAACAAACGTGCCGCGCCCAGGCGCTTGGCCTTGTCAGGTGAGGAAATCATCACCGCCGCGCGCAGCAGTTCCAGGCGCACCTTCAGCGCGGCGTCGGTCTCGGCCGCGATGGCCTTTTCAATCACCACCAACTTGCCTTCGTCGGCGCCGTCCTTGAGCTCGTCGATGGCCTTGTCGCGCACCGCGCGGTCAGGAGAAAACAGTTTCAGCGCCGCCATGGCGGCTTCAAACTCACGCCGCACGCGGTTGTTGTTGACCACGTCTTCCGCGTCAGCAGGCAAGATGGCGGCAACACCCGAGGCCGCCTCGGTGACCTTGCCAGCGCGCACGATATAGGCCTTGCCCGCAGCCACCTTCACTTCGTCGTCCAGAAGCGCCTGCACCAAGGCGCCCAGCGCTGGGTCAGCCGAGGCCACGGCTTCATTGAGCGCGGCGATGCGGTCGTCGCTTTCGCCGGCGGCAATGCGACCAGCCAGTTCGGGCGTCAGGGCGAACGAAGCCGCAGACCCCAACAGCAGCAACAAACACAAGAGCAGGCGATAAACCACAGGGTCTCAGTCCAACAAAGCAAAACGGGCGGCATCACCAGATGCCGCCCCCCGTCAAGCAAACCCAGTGGAGCCGGCTTCGCCAGGCCACAGGCCTTGCCCTCAAGAAAAGGGCAAGGGGGAGCGCCCCTGGCCGCCCAGGGGCGATTACTTCGTGGGGACGTTCTTCTTGCCCTTGTTCTCAGGGATGTAATCGCTCCAGGGGTCCGCCACCACCGGGCCCTTGGTTTTCCACACCACGTTGAACTGGCCGTCGGCCTTGATCTCGCCGATGAAGACCGGCTTGTGCAGGTGGTGGTTTTCCTTGTCCATGGTTGACACAAAGCCGCCCGGTGCCTTGAAGGTCTGGCCGGCCATCGCGGCGATCACCTTGTCGGTGTCCACGCTCTTGGCCTTGGCAACAGCCTGCGCCCACATGTGGATGCCGATGTAGGTGGCCTCCATCGGGTCGTTGGTCAGCGGCCGGTCCTTGTGGCCGGCAATGCCCTTGGCCTTGGCGTAGGCGGTCCACTTGGCCACAAACTCAGCGTTGGCCGGGTTCTTCAGGCTCATGAAGTAGTTCCAGGCGGCCAGGTGGCCCACCAGCGGCTTGGTGTCCACGCCACGCAGTTCTTCCTCACCCACGCTGAAGGCAACCACCGGCACGTCGGTGGCCTTCAGACCCTGGTTGCCCAGCTCTTTGTAGAAGGGCACGTTGCTGTCACCGTTGATGGTGGAGACCACGGCCGTCTTCTTGCCTTCGCCAGCAAACTTCTTGATCTTGGCGATGATGGTCTGGTAGTCCGAGTGGCCGAAGGGGGTGTACTCCTCCATGATGTCGGCATCCGCCACGCCCTTGCTCTTGAGGAAGGCGCGCAGGATCTTGTTGGTGGTGCGCGGGTACACATAGTCGGTACCCAGCAGCACCCAGCGCTTGGCGCTGCCGCCGTCCTTGCTCATCAGGTATTCCACCGCCGGAATGGCCTGCTGGTTGGGCGCAGCACCGGTGTAGAACACGTTCTTGCTGAGCTCTTCACCTTCGTATTGCACGGGGTAGAAAAGCAGGCTGTTGGTGCTTTCAAACACCGGCAACACGCTCTTGCGCGACACGCTGGTCCAGCAGCCGAAAACGGCGGCAACCTTGTCCTGGCTGATCAACTGTTTGGCCTTTTCAGCAAACAACGGCCAGTTGGAAGCCGGGTCAACAACCACGGGTTCCAGCTTCTTGCCCAGCACACCACCCTTGGCGTTGATCTCTTCAATGGCCATCAGGGCCACGTCCTTCAGCACGGTTTCACTGATGGCCATGGTGCCGCTCAGCGAATGCAGCACGCCGACCTTGATGGTCTCTTGCGCGCTGGCCAGCGTGGCGTAGCCCAGCGTGGCCAAAGCCAGCGTCATGGCGGTGAGGGTCTTGCCGACGTGGCGGCGGGTCGTGGTCATGGGCTCTCGCTCCGAGTGGTTAGGTGAAAGAAAGGGTGTGACAGCGTTGGAGCGAGAGCTTAGGCACGGCGTTGGTGTGCGGAAATACGCCGTCTGGCGTACAGACTGCGCGCTTGGAGCCACCAGCCTGCGCAGCTGCCGTGCTTGCCTTGTCTAGACTTGCGCCCTCGGGTTCCTGCGTCCCGGCGCCACACTGCTTCCTGCCGACCACTTCACAACCTTGATCACCCACCGCGCCCGCCCAATGCCATCACCACCTGAGCCGCCGGATCAGTCGCGCTCGGTGCTCTGGCGCCTGGCCACGTTGGGTTGTGCCGTGCTTTTGTTGTCCAGCGTGGTCAGCGCGCCAGCCAGCGCCCAACTGCCACCGGTGGTCTTGCCAACACTGGACGGTCTGCCCCGACCCAACACGCCACCACCCGAAAAGGGTCCGGTGGTGCCGGCGCGGGTGGAACGTTGGCGCCAAGAAGCCAAGGCCTTCGAGTACGGTGAAGGTACGTCCAAAGACCCCGTGCGCGCCGCTGAGCTGTATTGCCGTGCTGCTCGCCACGGCGACGCCGAAGCCCAGTACAGCCTGGCCTGGATGATGACCAATTCACGCGGCATCGAGCGCAATGAAGCGGTGGCAGCGCACCTCTTTGCAGCAGCTGCCGAACAGGGCATGGAGCAAGCGCGCAACATCTTGGCGCGCATGGGTGAGCCACGCGGTGCGCCGCCGCCTTGTTTGCGCCCGCCCGAAGAAGACCGAGAGGAGGCGGCCGCTGCGATGCTGCCCACAGCGCCCGGTTCCCGACCTGCAGCGCCCTTGGCCGTGCTGCCGGTGCCACCACCGGCCCGCGCACCCGAGGCCATCGTGCGTTTTGTCAACCTGGTGGCGCCCGAGTACAAGCTGCAACCACACCTGGTGCTGTCCATCATGGCCACCGAGTCCAACTTCGACGCCTCGGCCGTGTCGCCCAAAGACGCGCACGGCCTGATGCAGCTGATACCTGCCACCGCCGCGCGCTTTGGCGTACGCAACATCAAGGACCCGGTGCAGAACATCCGCGGCGGCATGGCCTATTTGCGCTGGCTGATGGCCCGCTTTGAGGGCGACGTGCGTCTGGTTGCCGCAGCCTACAACGCAGGGGAAGGCGCGGTGGAGCGTTACCTGGGCGTGCCGCCCTATGCCGAAACCAGGCTCTACGTACTGAAGATTCGCGCCGGCGTGGCCGGGCAAAGCACGCACCCTTTTGACCCGACGGCGGCCGAGCCGTCGCCAGTGTTGCCCTTGATCAAGGGTGCCCTGAGCGCCATTGCGCCAGGATCGCCCGTCTTCCGGCGCTGAGCCGTGAGCCACGTGGCACCGGACGAAGGTTTAAGCCCGACTGCGTGCGCGGCAGTCAATCACGTCGAACCAGCAACAACAGTCCCAAGAACAGGAAGGGCAAGCCAGCCCAAGCCAGCTTCCCAAAGCCCAGCACGGGGCCTGCCAGACCGCCCACGATGGCGCCCAGCGCGGTGCCCAGGTACAGCATCGATGTGTTCAGGGAAAGCAACAGCGGCGCACTGGTTGGCGCCGCCGCAGCCAAGCGCGACTGTTGCGGCGGCATCATGCCAAAACCCGCCACGCCCCAGATGAAGAGCACCAGCACGATGCCTGCACTTTGGCTGGCCATGAGCGGCAGTGCGGTTTGGCTCAACGTCAACACCGACAGTTGCCACAACAGCGTGGTCCGCGCGCCCATGCGGTCTGTTGCCCAGCCCCCCAACAAGGTGCCCAGCACCCCAGCCACACCCACGACCAGCAAAATGAGGGACACCGCCTGGACCGACATCGGCCCCAGCGCCTGCAGAACCGGGCCAATGTAGGCAAAGAGCGTGAAGATCGCGGTGAAGTACAGCAGGGTCAGCAGCAAGGGCCTGGCCACCGCAGGCTGGCGCAACAGCGTGCTGGCGCCCGAAAAAGTGGTCCCGGGTGCGGCCGGCGTGGTGGGCATGCGCCACATCAGCAAGACCAACATCAAGAGGCTGGCGCCGCCCACCCCTTGAACAGGTAGCCGCCAACTGTGCACGGACGCCAGCCAGGTGCCCAGAGGCAAGCCCACCACGTAGCTCAGGCTGATGCCCAGGAACACGATAGACAAGGCGCGGCCGCGCTGTGCGGGTGGCGTGGCGGCCACGGCCAGCCCGGCCGCCATGGGCGTGAACACGGCCCCGGCACCCATCAGCACGCGGCCCACCAACAGCTGGGTCAAGCTAGTGGCCGCTGCACTGACAAAACTGCCAACGGCAAACACCAGCAATGCCATGGCCATGGCACGCTTGCGGCTCAGCCCACCCGTCAGCACCAGCAGCAGCGGGGCCAGCACGGCCGTGGCCAGTGCATAGGCCGTCATGGCTTGGCCCGCTGCCGACACACTGATGCCCAGGTCCTGACTGACGCCCAGCAGGATGCCCGCCAGCACAAAGGCACCTGTGCCAATCACCAGATTGGCCAAAGACAGCAGGGGCAGCAAGATGTTCATAAGCCGGCGCTCACTGGGACGCTAACAACGCAGGGAGACTACTTCCAGGCGGCCAGGTGGTCCGCCACAAATCGTTCAAAGCCAATTGCGGGCCGCCCCAGCAGGGCCTGCAAGTCGGGGCTGATGCCCGCAGCATAGCCCGCGGCCACCAGCGCATTCAATGACCCCAGCCACTCGACCAGAACCTCGGGCATACCGGACTGACGCATCCCGCTCGTGGCTGCTTCTTGCGCCACCGCCACAAAGCTCAGCGGCCGGCCCAGCAAACGGGCCAGCACGGCAACGCGCGCGGAGTCCGTCAAAGCCTGATCACCCGTCAAGGTGTAGGCCCGACCGGCATGCTCGGCCGGGTTGGCCAGTATGTGGGCCGCAGCGGCTGCAATGTCCCGCGTGTCGACCAGCGACTGCGCTGCATCGCCCGTGGCGCCATACACCGTGCCGGACTTGACCATGTCCAGCTGGAAGCTCAGGTAGTTCTGCATGAACCCGGCCGGGCGCAGAAAGGTCGTGGCCAGGCCCGTGTCTTCGAAGATGCGGTCCACCTGGCCCTGCAGGCGCGGCAGTGCGAAGCCGGCAGCAGGGTCGGCACCCGCACCACTGGAACGCACGATGTGCTTGACACCAGCGGCCTTGGCGGCAGCGGCCACGTTGTGGGCCTGCGCCAGTTTGCTGGGCGTCAGCGGCAGCAGCACAAACAGGGTGTCGATGCCTTCGAAGGCATGGCTGAGGCCACGCAGGTCGTCAAACGAAGCCGAACGGGCGCTGCGGTCTGCTGACGGCTTGGAGCGCAGCGTCTCGAACGCCGTACCTTGGGCCTTCAAGGCTTGAACCAAGGGCTGGCCGATGTTGCCGCTGGCGCCCGTGATGAGGATGTTGCTCATGGAAGTCTCCGATCAGGTTGAAGAAGCGATGAGGGGATTCTGAAGATCGGACTTGGACCTGGAAAGACACTGTCGCGACTATCATTCACAACCCAAAGTATCAAATGACAAAAGTGGCCTGAGCATGGATGAACTGCAAAAGCGCTGGCCTGGTTTCATGGCGGCGGTGCGCACCGCCGACGCCGGCAGCTTCTCGCAGGCCGCCCGGCAGCTGAACCTCACACCCGCGGCCGTCGGCAAGAGCGTGGCCTTGCTGGAAGCGCAGTTGGGCCTGCGCCTGTTCAACCGCACCACGCGCCAGTTGTCGCTGACCGAAGAAGGCGAACGGGTCGTGGGCCACGCCCGCACCGCGATGCAAGCCTTGGCCCAGGCCGGCCAGGTGGCCGAGCGCGGCAGCGAACTGCGCGGCCAGGTGCGCATCAGCAGCGCGGTGGGTTTCGGGCGCCGCTTTGTATTGCCCGCGGTGGCCAGCATCCTGGACCTGCACCCCACCTTGCGCATCGAGCTGGTGTTGACGGACGAAAACTCCGACCTCGTCAAGGACGGTTTTGACATCGGCATACGCGGCGGCAGCACACCGCCACAGGGCATGGTGGCGCAACGCATCTGCAAGGGGCCCACGCGGTTGGTGGCTTCACCTGCCTATCTGAAAGCGCGCGGTATTCCTGGGGACTGGACCGAGCTGCGGGCGCATCAAACGATAGGCGTGCGCTTCGCATCGGGCCGGCTGTTGGCCTGGAGCTTTCGCCAAGGCAACCAGTTGCACACGCTGGACACACCGCCCAACCTGCTGCTGTCGGCACCTGAGCTGGTGGTGGACGCGGCCCTGCTGCACCAGGGCATCGCGCAGGTGGCCTTGCACCATGCCTGGCAGGCCGTCGAAAGCGGCGCACTGCAAGCCGTGCTGCTGCAGCAGCATGTGTCCAGCAGCGTGGCGGTGGCCGTCTTCTACCCGCACCGCAGCGGCCTGGCGCCACGTGTGCGCGCTGTGGTGGACCTGCTGTTGGCGCACCTGCGCCGCGACGCGACCCTGAGCGCGATCAACCGGCTTCGCTAAGTCTGGCAGCCAGAAGGCACTGCTGCATCAAACCCGCGCCCCTGAGTCGACAACGCAAAAGCTCCTCAAGCCGGGTTGAGTTCTCGCACCCGCTGCATCGCCATCGCCGCCGCCGCGGTGCGGGTTTCGACCCCCAGCTTTTCGTAAACACGCTCCAGGTGCTTTTTTACCGTGGCCGGGCTGCTGCCCAGGATGTCACCGATATCGCGGTTGGTCTTGCCCTTGGCCACCCAGTACAGCACCTCGCTCTCGCGCAGGGTCAGGCCAAAGGCCAGCATGGTGGCTTCCACGATGGCGGCGTCGCTCACCTCGCGCAGCACCACCAGCCAGTCCTCGTCCACCGTGCGCCCTTGCAGCGTGGCCACCAGTTGACAGACGCGGCCGCGTTCTGAAGAGGCGGTTGACAACGGTCGAACGTCGCGCCCCGCCGCTGCGGCTTGCAGCCAGTCCCGCAACTCGACGGGCACCTGGTCGGGTGGCACGTCAAAGTAGGCTGGCAACCAACGCCGCGCGAGCGGGGTCTGCCAGACCAGGCGCGCTGGCTGACCAGTTTCCATGCGCACCGCGATGGTCGCGTGGCCATAGGCATCCAACGCATTGCGCGCTTGCCGAGCCTGGCGCGCGGCCGCCATGTGGGCAGTCATCCGCGCCAGCACCTCGGGCGGCCGGATGGGCTTGGTGATGTAGTCCACGCCGCCCGCCTCAAAGGCGGCCAGCACGTGCTCGGTGTCGGTCAGGCCGGTCATGAAGATGATGGGGATATGTGCCGTCTCGGGGCCGGCCTTCAGGCGACGGGCTACTTCAAAGCCGTCGATGCCGGGCATCACGGCGTCGAGCAAGATGATGTCGGGGTCGGCCTGCACGGCGCGCTGCAAAGCGCTGCTGCCCTCGGTGGCCACCAGCACGGTGTAGCCGGCGGCGTCCAGCGCGTCGTGCAAGACGGCCAGGTTGTCGGGCACGTCGTCCACGATCAACACCAGGCCGGCGCTGCGCGGGCTGTTCAGGTCCAAGGCGTGGTTCATGCTGCAGGGGACCTTGTTGAATGCGTTGTGGGGCACGGGCTTGCTTGGGGTGTTGGATGCGGGAGTGGGCTGACGGATCGGCGAAATCGCAGCTCAGGCTTCAGGCGGCATGAGGCCGCGCCAAGGCCTCTTGAATCAGCGGGCTCATACGGTCGAATTGAAAGTTGTGCGCCAACTGCCGCAGCGGGCCCAGCCATGCTGCGCAATCGGGTCGGCTGGCCTCGATCTGGTCCAGCACCTGGTGTACGCCCTTGGGGTAGCCCATCACCACCACCTGTTGCAGCGCCTGCAGTTGCTCGCGGTGGGGGCGGGGCGCGTCTGCCGCCACCGCGGGCGGTTGCGGGGCCGGCGGCGTGATTTGCCACTGCAGCTGCAGTTGGGTACCCAACCAGTCCAGCAATTCTTCAAAGCGCACCGGCTTGGTGATGAAGTCAGCTGCACGGATGCCCGCGTCGTTGTCCTGGCCCTTCTCGAACGCGTTGGCTGAGACCACCGCCACGGGCGCTTGGCTCAAGGCCTGGCGGCGCAGGCTGCGTATGGTTTCCCAGCCGTCGATACCGGGCATGGCCAGGTCCATCAAGATGGCGTCAACGGCTTGCTCGCGCAACAGGCCCAGCGCCGCAGCGCCCGAGCCAGCCTGCAGCACTTCAAAGCCAATGGCCTGCAGGCGGCGCGTGAGCAAGGTGCGGTCCACCTCTTCGTTGTCGACGACCAAAAGCCGTCGCCGCACGCCAGCGTAGCGTGCGCGCACCGCCAGCGGCTGGGGCGCGCTGGCACCACGCAGTTCGGGCAGAAACAGTCGAATGCGAAACAGGGTTCCTGAGGTTGCGGGGCGGTCTGGCGGCGCTTCCGATGCAGGCTGGTCGTGCGCCGCCGTGCGTGAAGACACGGTCATCTCGCCGCCCATCAGATCGGTCAACATCTTGGCAATGGTCAGGCCCAGGCCTGTGCCGCTGCTGCCAGGGCCGCCGCTGCTGGACGCTGCATGGGCACCGCGCGAGAAGGGCTCGAACAGGCGCTCCAGGTCGGCCACGGCAATGCCAGGTCCGGTGTCTTCGATCTCAAACACCGCCATGTCCCGCACATGCGTGGCGCGAAAACTCACGCTGCCTTGCTGCGTGAACTTGACGGCATTGCCCAGCACGTTGATCAGGATCTGCGTCAGGCGCCGCTCATCCGCGCGCACCAGCTGCGGCGCGCCCAGCACGTCGTGCTGGAAGTGCAAGCCCTTGCTCATGGCTTGCAGCTGGAACAGCTGCACGATCTGCTCCAGGTTCTGGCGCAGGCGCATCGGCTTGGGCTCCAGCGCCAGCTTGCCGGCTTCAATGCGGGCGATGTCCAGCGTGCCTTCAATCAGGCTCAGCAGGTGTTCACCGCCGCGCCGGATCACGCCCACGCTTTGTTTGCGGTGCGCCGGCATGGCCGGGTCTTCGTCCAACAACTGCGCGTAGCCCAAGATGCTGTTGAGCGGCGTGCGCAGCTCGTGGCTGATGGCGCTGATGTAGCGCGTCTTGGCCTGGTTGGCGGCGTCGGCGGCCTGCTTGGCGCGCTGCAACTCTTCGTCGGTGCGGCGGTGGCTGTCGATCTCCTTGACCAGCGCTTCGGTCTGGCGGTTGCTTTCTTCTTGCGCCACGCGTCGGCTGATCTGTGTCAGCACCAACCACCACGCGATGACCCCACCCACCAGCAGCAGCGCCCAGTAGGCCTTGATGAAGCCCGCGCGCAAGGCGGGCGTGGTGGCTTCCAGAACCTGCGGGTCGAGCTGGCGCAGTTCCACCTGGTAGAGCATCACCAACAAGACAGCCAGCGCCGGTGCCACCACGGCCATCAGCATCAGGTAACGGCCCAGGCCGGTGTCCAGCTGGGGCCACCAGGCACGGGGCATCAAGCGTTGCAACAGGGCATTGAATTGCTGCTGGGCGCGTGCACCCTCGGGCTTGCACAGGTCATGGCAGCGTGCGTCGAGCGAGCAACACAAGCTGCAGATGGAGCCGCCGTAAGCAGGGCACTGCGCCATGTCTTCGCCTTCGTAGGCGCGTTCGCAGATGACGCAACGACGTTGCAGGCGGCTGCGCAGATAGGCACCGTTGGCACCTGAACCGATCGGTCCGGCGACGGCCACCACCGATCCGTGCGCGCAGCTTTCACACTCAGGCTGGCGCGCGATGTAGTACCGCCCCTGGGTCGCCCAGGCGATCAAGGGCGCCGCGACAAAAGCCACCACCATGGCGATCACCGCCGAGAAGGCCTGCGCCATGGGGCCGAACAAACCCAGCCAGGCCATCATGGACAACAGCGACGCCAGACCCATGGCACCCACGCCCACCGGGTTGATGTCGTACAGGTGCGCACGCTTGAACTCCACGCCCTTGGGCGAAAGGCCCAGCGGCTTGTTGACCACCAGGTCGGCCACCACCGCCATGATCCAGCTGATGGCGATGTTGCTGTAAAGGCCCAGCACGCCACCGATGGCCTTGAAAACCTCCAGCTCCATCAGCATCAAGGCGATCAAGGTGTTGAACACCACCCACACCACTCGCCCCGGGTGGCTGTGGGTAACACGGGCGAAGAAATTGCTCCAGGCTAGGCTGCCGGCGTAGGCATTGGTAACGTTGATCTTGAGCTGGCTGACCACCACCAGCAGCACCGTGGCACCCAGCGCCCAGCCATACTGCGAGAACACCGTTTCATAGGCTGCCAGGTACATCTGGTTGGGATCGACCACGCGGTCGGCCGGCACCGCCAAGGTCAGCGCCAGATAGGCCAGCAGCGCGCCGCCCAGCATCTTGGCCACGCCGGGCAGCACCCAGCCCGGCCCGCCCACCAGCACCGCGGCCCACCAGCGCACCCGGTTGGCGGGCGTCTTCTCGGGCATGAAACGCAGGTAGTCCACCTGCTCGCCCATTTGCGTGATCAGCGCCACGCCCACGGTCAAGGCGCCACCAAACAGCAGCGGGTTGAAGCTGCCGCCGCCGCCCGCCAGTCCGGCCTCGCCTGCATAGGCCCGCAGATCGTTGACCAAGGTGGGGTGGGCCTGAAAGACAAAGATGTAGGGCGTGATCAGCAACACCAGCCACAGCGGCTGCGTCCAGACCTGAAAGCGGCTGATCACGGTGACACCGTGGGTCACCATGGGGATGACCACCAGTGCGCAGATCAGGTAACCCCAGGCCGGCGGGATGTTGAACAGCAGTTCCAGCGCGTAGGCCATGATGGCCGCTTCCAGCGCAAAGAAGATGAAAGTGAAGCTGGCGTAGATCAGGCTGGTGATGGTGCTGCCGATGTAGCCAAAACCAGCACCTCGGGTCAGCAGGTCCATGTCCAGGCCGTAGCGCGCGGCGTAGACGCTGATGGGCAGCCCGGCGCAGAAAATGATGGCTGCCGTGGCCAGCACGGCCCAGAAGGTGTTGATGAAGCCAAACTGCAGCAGCAGCGTGGCGCCCAGGGCTTCCAGCACCAAAAAGCTGGCCGCGCCGCCCAGCGCCGTGTGTGCCACCCGCCACTCGCTCCACTTGCGAAAAGACCGCGGCGTGAAGCGCAGCGCGTAGTCTTCCAGCGTTTCGCTGGCCACCCAGGCGTTGTAGTCGCGCCGCACCTTGATCACCCGCTGCTGCGGCGCGGGGTTTGGGCTGCCTGGGGTGGGTGCAGGGGTGGAGGAATGCGCGGCCATGGTCCTGGCCTGTATCGCAAGCCGCGGGCCAGCGTGTGCCGCGCCTGCGCCTTGGGGGGGCGGGCATGTCCGCCGTGGTGCCGGCCCCTCACGCGTTTACGATGGCACGAATCGTGACTGCACCCGGGTCATGGACCTGACACCACGCGCTCGGCAAGCTGATGCGGCCGCGCGCGCAAACCAAGAGCGACGTGAATGGATTTGACCCCGCGTGAAAAAGACAAGCTGCTGATCTTCACCGCCGCCCTGCTGGCCGAGCGGCGCAAGGCCCGTGGCCTGAAGCTGAACGTACCCGAGGCCATCGCCTTGATCAGCAGCGCCATCATGGAAGGCGCCCGCGACGGCAAAACCGTGGCGCAACTGATGAGCGAAGGCAAAACCGTGCTGCGGCGCGGCGATGTGATGGAAGGCGTGGCCGACATCGTCACCGAGATCCAGGTTGAAGCCACCTTCCCCGATGGCACCAAGTTGGTGACCGTGCACCAACCTATTGCATGAACCCTCCAAGAAGCTGCACCCCATGATTCCTGGCGAACTCCTCATCGACGACGGCGAGCACGAGCTCAACCCCGGCCGCAGCAAGATCAGCATCACGGTGGCCAACAGCGGCGACCGGCCCATTCAGGTGGGCTCGCACTACCACTTTGCCGAAACCAACGCCGCCTTGCTGTTTGACCGCCAGGCCGCCAAGGGCATGCGCCTGAACATCGCCAGCGGCACCGCCGTGCGCTTTGAACCCGGCCAGGAGCGCACCGTGACCTTGGTGGACTACGCCGGCCACCGGCAGGTCTGGGGCTTTCGCGGCCTGGTTATGGGAGGCCTGTGATGTCACGCACCATCGGCCGCCGCGCCTACGCCGAGATGTACGGCCCCACCGTGGGCGACCGCGTCCGCCTGGCCGACACGGGCCTGATCATTGAAGTCGAAAAGGACTTCACGCTCAAGGCCGGTGGCTACGGCGAAGAAGTGAAGTTTGGCGGCGGCAAGACCATCCGCGACGGCATGGGCCAGAGCCAGGTGGTCAACGGTCCCGGTCACCACGAGGCGCACGACGTGGTCATCACCAACGCGCTGATCATCGACACCTGGGGCATCGTCAAGGCCGACATCGGCATCAAGGGCTGCCGCATTGCCGCCATTGGCAAGGCCGGCAACCCCGACGTGCAGCCGGGCGTGGACATCATCATCGGCCCAGGCACCGAGATCATTGCCGGCGAAGGCATGATCGTCACCGCCGGCGGTATCGACAGCCACATCCACTTCATCTGCCCGCAGCAGATCGAAGAAGCGCAGATGAGTGGCATCACCACCATGCTGGGCGGCGGCACCGGCCCGGCCACCGGCACCTTTGCCACCACCTGCACGCCAGGCCCCGAAAACCTGCACCGCATGCTGCAGGCGGCCGAGGCCTTCCCCATGAACCTGGGTTTTTTGGGCAAGGGCAACGCCAGCCAGGCTGCGGCGCTCAGCCAGCAGATCGCCGCCGGCGCCATTGGCCTGAAGCTGCACGAAGATTGGGGCAGCACACCCGCGGCGATCGACAACTGCCTGACCATGGCCGACGTTACCGACACCCAGGTCAGCCTGCACAGCGACACGCTCAACGAGAGTGGCTTTGTCGAAGACACCATCGCCGCCACCCGTGGCCGCACGCTGTGCGCCTTTCACACCGAAGGTGCCGGCGGCGGCCACGCGCCCGACATCCTGCGCGTGGTGGGCGAAGCCAACTTCCTGCCCAGCAGCACCAACCCGACCATGCCCTACACAGCCAACACCGTGGACGAGCACCTGGACATGCTGATGGTGTGCCACCACCTGGACGCATCGATTGCCGAAGACCTGGCCTTTGCCGAAAGCCGCATCCGGCGTGAAACCATTGCCGCCGAAGACGTGCTGCACGACCTGGGCGCCATCAGCATGATGAGCAGCGACAGCCAGGCCATGGGTCGGGTGGGCGAGGTGATTATTCGCACCTGGCAAGCGGCGCACAAAATGAAGCAGCAACGCGGCAAACTCCCCGGTGACACTGACCGCGCGGACAACTTTCGCGTCAAGCGTTACATCAGCAAATACACGATTAACCCCGCTATTGCCCACGGTATCTCGCATGAGGTGGGCTCCATCGAAGTCGGCAAGTGGGCCGACCTGGTGGT
>JAYTVT010000061.1:0-17237 GCA_043743835.1 Betaproteobacteria bacterium | reverse complement strand
CACCAAGGTTGATCACCATGGCCAAGATGCTGGCCACCTCGGGGCTGAGTTTCACCCCCAGAGCGGGCAGGCCGAAGTAGATGAAAAACAGCTGCACGATGAAAGGCGTGTTGCGGATCAACTCCACATAGGCACCTACCACCGCGGACAGCAGACGAAAGCCAGCGCCACGCGAATGCCCTGGCGCTTGCGAGGCCGATGACCGCACCCAGCCACATGCCACCCCCAGCGCAAGGCCGCCGGCAGCGGCCACGCTGCTCAAGGCCAGCGTGAAGCCAGCACCGCGCAGCAGCGCCGGCCACTCAGACAGCACCGCGCCAAAGTCAAAGGCGATCATGGGCGGCGCCGCAGACCCTGCTTACTGAGGCAAGGCACCAGCCGGGCGGCCCAGCCACTTCTGCGCCATCTTGTCGATGTCGCCTGAAGCCTTGGCCGCAGCAATGATCTCGTTAACCTTCAGGCGCAGCTTGTCTTCGCCCTTGCCCACGCCGATGAAGTTGGGGCTGTCCTTCAGCACAAACTTGTATTCGACGCTCAGATTGGGGTTGCGCGCCATCATGTTGCCGGCCACTGAAGCGCCGGTGGCCAACACCTGCACCTGGCCTGAAACGAAAGCGGCCACGGTGGCGTTGTTGTCTTCAAAGCGCTTGACGTCGGCGGTGGCGGGGGCGATCTTGGTCAGCTCCATGTCTTCAATGGCACCGCGTGTCACCCCCACCGATTTGCCGGCCAAATCAGCTGCCGTGGCCAGCGTCAGGTTCTTGGCCGCAAACACCGCTTGAAAGAAGGGCGAATAGGCGGCCGTGAAGTCGATGACCTTCTCCCGTTCGGCATTTTTGCCCAGTGTGCTGATCACCAGATCGGCCTTCTTGGTTTGCAAGTAGGGAATGCGGTTGGCGCTGGTCACAGCCACCAGTTCCACCTTCACACCCAGCTTGGCGCCGATGTAGTTGGCCATGTCGATGTCCAGGCCCTGGGGTTTCAAGTCGGTGCCGACAAAACCATAGGGCGGGAAGTCGGTGGGGATGGCGATGGTGATGGTTTTCTTGGCCATCAGGTCGTCCAACGCCGTTTGCGCCACCGCGGGGTTGGAAGCGGCAGCCACGCCAAGCAAGGCAGCCATCAGAAAGTGTCGACGCACGGGGTCTCCTCGGGGGTTGCTAGGGTTGGGATCCGTCACGCGCGCCGCAGAGCCGCGCCGCACGGGCCGGCGCGTTCATGAGCCAGCCAACTTCAGTATTGCAAGGCGCATGCCATCGTCGCCCACGGGTATGCCCTGAGCCTGCAATGCGGCTTCGACCGCAGCCAATGCACCCAGGATCTGCGCCGGGTTCTGGTCGCCCAGGTGGCCGATGCGAAAGCCCCGCCCCTGCAATGGGCCCAGTGCGCCGGCAAAGGCCAATTGGTAGTGCTCGCGGGCCAAGGCGCGTAGCGCGTCGACATCGGTGCCCACAGGCACGGTGATCGTGGTGACAGCACTCGAACGGCTGGCCGGCTCGCGCGCAAAAAAGCCCAGCGCGCCGCCTTGGCTCCAGCCCTCCACTGTGGCATGCACCAGGCCGGCCAGCAGGCGGTGGCGGGCCAGCACCTGGGGCAGACCTTCGCGCTGGATCAGGCCCAAGGACACCGCCAGCGCCGCCATCAGGTTTTGCGGCGGTGTGCCGCAAAACTTGCGGTAGCTGAGTGGGCTCTTGCGGCTGACCATGTCCCAGTAAAAACGCGGAGCCGGGTTGCGTTGGGCCGCCTCGAACGCGGCGGCATTGGCGGCCAGAAAGCCCACGCCGGGCGGGCACATCAAGCCCTTTTGCGAAGCGCCCACGGCCATGTCCACACGCCAGTCGTCCATCTCAAACGGCTCGGCACCCAAAGAGGCCACCACGTCCACCACGAACAGCGCCGGGTGGTCTGCGGCATCCAGCGCCGCACGCAGCGCGGGCACGTCGCTGGTGATGCCGCTGGAGGTGTCGGTGTGGACGACGAACACCGCGACGATTTCCTTGGCGGTGTCTTCACGCAAGGCCTGGGTCACTGCCCCCGGAGAAATGGGCAAGCCTTCGACCCATGGTGTGCGCACCACACGCCGACCCAAAGCTTCGGTCTGTACGGCCCACGATTCCGAAAAGTGGCCAGTGCCGGGTATCAACACCGTGCCACCGGGCGGCACCAAGTTTTCGACAGCCGCCTCCCAAGCGCCATGTCCGTTGCAGGCGTAGAAGAAAACGTCTGAAGCTGCCGTTTTCAGCACTTGCTTTAGGCCCGTTTCGCAAGCGGCAATGGTCTCGTCGACACGCGGGTCGCCCATGTCCATGGGCTGGCGCATCAGCGCGTGCAGCACTTCGTCGGGCAGCGGTGTGGGGCCGGGGGAATGCAGAAGGCGGCGGCCGGGGATTCGGGTGGGAGGGTTCATTTGCAGATGGTAAGCGCGCCCAGCAACCGCGACGACCCGACAATAGACGCCCCAGCAGCCCGCCCACACACCCCATGGACCGCCGTCTCTTCATCAGCCAGCTGGCCGCCGCCAGCGCCGCCACCGCCCTGCCCCACAGCGCCATCGCGCAGGCCAAGACCATCCGCCTGGTGGTGCCCTTTGCAGCTGGCGGGCCCATTGATGTCACCGCCCGCTTGTTGGCCGACAAAGTGAAGGACAGCCTGGGCACCGTGGTCATCGACAACAAGCCCGGTGCTGGCGGCAACATTGGCGTGGACATCGTGGCCAAAGCCGCGCCCGATGGCTTGACCATCGGCATCGCTGCGGTGGCCATGCACGCCATCAACCCGTGGCTGTACAGCAAGCTGCCGTTTGACCCGATCAAGGACTTTGCGCCCATCACGCAGATGGTGCGCATACCCAATGTGCTGGTGATCAACACCGACACCGCCAAGCGTTTGGGGCTGACCAGCTTGAAGGACTTCCTGGCCTACGCCAAAGCCAACCCCGGCAAGCTCAACTACGGCAGTGGCGGCAATGGCAGTGCCGGGCACCTGGGTGGTGAGATCTTCAAGCAGCGCGCTGGCTTTTTTGCGGTGCACATCCCCTACAACGGCGGTGCACCGTCGCAGCTGGCTTTGGTATCGGGACAGGTGGACTACAGCCTGGACAACCTGGCTACCGCCGCCGCCAACATCCGCGCCGGCAAGCTGCTGCCGCTGGCCGTGACCTCTGCAGCCCGCAGCCCGCTGCTACCCGACGTCCCCACCATCGGTGAAACGCTCAGCGGCTTTGAGATCGACACCTGGTGGGGCCTGATCGCACCCGCCGGCACACCCAAAGATGTGGTGGCCAAACTCAACACCGCGTTTGTGGCGGCGCTGCAGTCCGCCGACGTCAAGGCCCGCTTTGGCCAGTTGATGGCCGAGCCGGTAAGCGGCACGCCAGAACAGTTTGCCCAGTTGATTCAGCGTGAGTACAAGCGTTACGAAAGTGTGGTCAAGGCCAGTGGGGCCAAGGCCGACTGAAAAAGGCGCTGAAGCGCTGCCGGGCTGCTGGGTTAACCACGTCCTGCGCCAGTCGGGCAGCCACTTTTCGGCCGCACTCCAAAGACCTTGCCCATCACCAGTTGGGCGGACGCTTGTCGATGAACGCCTGCACGCCTTCCAAGGCGCTGTTGTCCATCATGTTGCAGGCCATGGTGTGGCTGGCGTCGTCATACGCGGCCTGGATGCCGCCTTCCAACTGGCGGTAGAACAGGCTTTTGCCCATGGTTATGGCCACCCGCGGCTTGCTGACGATGCTGTCCAGCAAGCGCTGCACCTCAGGGCCCAGCTGATCGGCGTCCACCACGCGGTTGACCAGCCCCTTGGCCAGCGCCTGTTCTGCGCTGATGAAGTCTCCGGTCACCAGCATTTCAAACGCCGCTTTTCGCGACAGGTTACGGCTGAGCGCCACACTGGGCGTGCTGCAAAACAGCCCCAGGTTGACGCCGCTGACCGCAAAGCGCGCATCACGCGAAGCCACTGCCAGGTCGCACATGGCCACCAGCTGGCAGCCCGCGGCGGTGGCGATGCCCTGCACCTGGGCAATCACCGGCACCGGTAGCTTCTGGATGCTCATCATCATGCGGCCACACTGCGCAAAGAGCCGCTCGTAGTAGCCCAGCGACGGCTCGGCCCGCATCTCTTTCAGGTCGTGCCCTGCGCAAAAGGCCTTGCCAGCAGCGGCGATGACCACGGCGCGAACAGCTTCGTCTTGGCCCACCCGATCCAGCTCAGTCTGCAACGCGTCCAGCATGCTTTCACTCAGCGCATTGAAAGCCTGCGGCCGGTTCAGCGTGAGGGTGACCACGCCGCGCTCATCCTGCGCCTGCAACACCAAGGGTTCTGAGCTCATCGGCTTCTCCTATTCAACGCCGCCAGCGGACTTGGCCCGCTCGCGCAACTGGAACTTCTGAATCTTGCCGGTGCTGGTCTTGGGAATGGGCTCAAAGCGGATCTCCCGCGGCACTTTGTAGCCTGCCAGCAGGCTCTTGCAATGGGCGATCAAGGCTGCCGCGTCCACGGTGGCGCCGGGCTTGACTTCAACAAAGGCCAAAGGCGTTTCTCCCCACTTGGCGTCGGGCCGCGCCACCACCGCGCAAGCCATCACCGCCGGGTGGCGGTAGAGCGCGTCTTCGACTTCAATGCTGCTGATGTTTTCGCCGCCGCTGATGATGATGTCTTTGCTGCGGTCCTTGATCTTCACGTAGCGGTCGCCCTCCATCACCGCCAGATCGCCGGTGTGGAACCAGCCGCCTGCAAAGGCTTTTTCGGTGGCCGTGGAGTTCTTCAGATAGCCCTTCATCACGATGTTGCCGCGGAACATGATCTCACCCATGGTCTGGCCATCGGCCGGCGTGGGCCGCAGGCTCTCGGGGTCGAGCACGGTCATGCCTTCTTGCAAGACATAGCGCACGCCTTGGCGGCCGTTCAAGCGGGTCTGCTCCGACAGGGGCTGCGCGGCCCAGGCGCCGCGTTTCACCGCCACGCTGGCGGGGCCATAAACCTCGGTCAGGCCGTAAACGTGGGTGATGTCAAAGCCGATCAGTGCCATGCCTTCGATCATGGCCGCCGGGGGTGCGGCGCCCGCCACCATGCCACGCACCTTTTGCGTGATGCCTTGGCGCAGCGTGGGGTCAGCGGCGATGATCAGGTTGTGCACGATGGGCGCGGCGCAGTAGTGGTCCACCGCGTGCTCGCGCATGGCTTGCAGGATGGCCCCTGCTTCAACCCGGCGCAAACAAACGTGCGTTCCGCCCAACATGGCCACCGTCCACGGAAAGCACCAGCCGTTGCAATGAAACATCGGCAGCGTCCACAGGTAGCGCGGAAAGTGCGGCATGGTCCAGGTGGCTGCGTTGCACACGGCGTTGAGGTAGGCGCCGCGGTGATGCGTGACCACGCCCTTGGGGTCGCCGGTGGTGCCGCTGGTGTAGCTCACGGCGATCGCGTCCCACTCGTCGGCCGGGCCTGGCAGATGCGTCAGCGGCTGGTGCGCCGCCAGCAGGGCCTCGTACTCGAAGGCACCCAGGCGCTCACCGGGCCCAAGGTACTCGCTGTCACAGACGTCGATCACGACCAACTCGCGCCCGTGCAGGGTGCGCAAGGCCTGCAGCGCCTGTTCCATCACCGGCGCGAACTCGCGGTCGGTGATCAGCACGGTGGCTTCGCAATGGTTCATCTGCCAGGCCAGCAAGGGCCCGTCCAGCCGCGTGTTCAGCGTGTTGAGCACAGCGCCCAGCGCCGGCACCGCGTAATGTGCTTCCACCATTTCGGGCGTGTTGGGCAACATCACGCTCACCGTGCTGCCGCGCTGCACACCCAGCGCCGCCAGTGCCGCGGCCAGCCGTGCGCTGCGCTCGCGGGTCTGGGCCCAGCTGTAGCGCCGCTGGCCGTGGATCACCGCTGGCAGGTCGGCAAAGACTTCCGCACTGCGTTCCACAAAGCTCACGGGTGACAGGGCCACAAAATTAGCCGGGTTCTTGTCCAGCTGGCGATCGAAGATGCTCATGGTCGGAGGGGCCTTGCGAGTCGTGCCTGCATGTTACGGGCTGTCTTGCCCAGGCAGCAGCCCGTTCGCCCGGCAACAAGGCATCGATGCAAGGCGTCCAGTGGATCGGCGGCGGCGGCGTCGCTTGGACCGCCAGCTGGCTGGCACGAAGAGCCGAGCCACCTCAAGCTTGCGAGACGGCTGTCAAGCCCACGTGGCAAGATGCATGCGAGCTAGCCCCACGGGCTTTGAAAATGCAGCCGCCCCCTAAGCCCCACACCAACTTTCCAGCTGAAGCGCCAGTTTCCGCAGAAGCGGATCTGGAACGCCAGGTGCGCCAAGCCCAGGCACAGCTGATTTTCGATCGCTCGCGTTCGTCCAACCTGGTGGGCATTCCGGTGGGCTTGCTGCTGTGCTCGGTGCTGTGGGGCGCGGTTTCGCAAGCAGCGCTGTTGGTCTGGTTGGTAGCGAAAATTGGCGTGACGTTATGGCGGGTTTTCATCACCCACCGCTTTGACCGGGATGGGCCTGCGCAGGCGCTGCGCTGGGAGCGACACTTCATCTGTGCCCTGGCCCTGGATGGCTTCGTTTTTGGCCTCATCGGCACCTGGCTGCGCCCGCCCGACAACCCGGTGCTGGCGGCGGTGATGGTGGCCACACTGCTGGGTATTGCCGCGGTTGCGCTGGTGGTATTGGCGGTGAGTTTGCGGGCGTCCATGGCCATCACCATCCCGGTGCTGCTGCCAACCATGCTCTACAACCTGGCGCAGGCCGACCGCGTCTCGCTGTATCTGGGCGTTGGCATGGGCATCTTCATGGCTTTGGTGTTTGTTGAGGGCAGGCGAGCCGCCGCGCACACGGCGTCCATGCTGCGCCTGCAGTTCAGCAGCGGCGAGCTGGCCGCGCAGCGGCAGCAGGCCCTGGCGCTGGCTGAGCGCAGCAACGCGGTGAAGAGCCGCTTTCTGGCCACCATGAGCCACGAGATGCGAACGCCACTACACGGCATCCTGGGATTGACTCGCCTGCTGCGCGATGAACCACCCATTCGCGCCTCCCAGAGTGCCGACACACGCCTGCAGACCCTGGAGCGCACGGGCGAGCACCTGCTGGGACTGATCAACGACGTGCTGGACTATTCCAAGATCGAGGGTGGTCACCTGCGGCTGGCAAGGGAGCCCTTTGACCTGCACGCCTTGCTGATGTCGGTAGCTGAACTGACCCGGGTGTCGGCTTCCGAGAAGGGCTTGCAGCTGCAAGTGGACCTGCAGTTGAATCCGCCCTGCTGGGTTTGGGGCGACGAAGCGCGCTTGCGGCAGGTGCTGCTGAACCTGACCGGCAACGCGGTGAAGTTCACCGTCACCGGTCATGTCACTCTGCGTGCCGTCGCACCACAGCCGGACTGGTGTCGAATAGAGGTGGCCGACACGGGCCCCGGCGTTCCCGAAGCCGATCGGGAACGCATCTTTCAGGCCTTTGAACAGTTGGACGGCACCTTTGCCCGGCGCCACGGCGGTACTGGCTTGGGGTTGACCATTGCGCGCGAGATCACGCTGGCGATGGGCGGCGAGTTGCACTGCCTGGACAGCGGTCAGGGTGGTGCCCTATTCAGCTTGAACCTGCCCGCTGAGCCGGCGCCAGCCGCTGTGCACACCACGCCAACCGCGGCCGATTCAGACGGGCCGCTGAAAGGGCGGGTGCTGCTGGCAGAAGACAACCCCGTGAATGCGCTGGTGGCCCAGGCCGTGCTGGCCCAACTGGGATTGCAAGTTGTCACCGTGACCGACGGCGAGCGGGCCGTGCAAGAAGCCATTCGTTCCCCACGCCCCTATGACCTGGTGCTGATGGACTGCCAGATGCCCGGGGTGGACGGCTTTGAGGCCACGGCCCGCATCCGCCGGCATGAAGCGGCGCAGGGCTGGGCACGACTGCCGGTGGTGGCACTCACCGCCAACGCCTTGGAAGGCGACCGCCAACGCAGCCTGCAAGCCGGTATGGACGAGCACCTGGCCAAGCCCTTTCATCAGCAGCAACTGGCCGACGTGCTGCGTCGGCACTTGCCGCACTGACCGAGGCAGGCCCGCTCAGCGCACGGCGGCTGACAGCGCTTGATCGACATCCCACAGGATGTCGTCGATGTGCTCCAGCCCCACCGACATGCGCACCATGTCGGGCAGCACGCCAGCGGCACGTTGCTGAGCCTCGTCCAGCTGGCGGTGGGTGGTGCTGGCCGGGTGGCTGATCAAGGTGCGGGTGTCACCGATGTTGACCAGGTGGCTCATGAACTGCGCGCTTTCGATGAAGGCCACGCCGGCGGCTTCACCGCTTTTCAAGCCGCCCTTCACACCGCCTTTCACACCGCCTTTCACACCAAACGCCAGCAGGCCCGACGCGCCACGCATCTGCCGCTGCATCAAGGCGTGCTGCGGGTGGCTGGGCAGGCCCGGGTAGTTGACAAAACTCACCCGCGGGTCAGCCTGCAGAAACTGCGCCACGGCCAGGGCGTTGCTGCAGTGCCGGTCCATGCGCAGCGGCAGCGTTTCCACACCCTGCAAGATCTGCCAGGCGCTGGTAGGCGACAGCGCGGCGCCGAACACACGCAGGCTTTCCATGCGGCAGCGCATGGTGAAACCAAAGTCCCCAAAGGTCTCGAAGAACTTCACTCCGTGGTAGCCGGTACTGGGCTCGGTCATGCCAGGGAATTTGCCGTTGTCCCAGGCAAAGGTGCCGGCTTCCACCACCACACCACCCAGTGTGGTGCCATGGCCCCCCAGGTACTTGGTGGCGCTGTGCACCACGATGTCGGCGCCCAGGCCCAAGGGATTGCACAGGTAGGGGCTGGGCACGGTGTTGTCAATGACCAGTGGCACCCCGTGCGCGTGGGCCACGTCGGCAACGGCTGCGATGTCCAGCACCACCAGGCTGGGGTTGCCCAGGCTTTCGGCAAACACGGCGCGGGTGTTGGGGCGCATGGCGGCGGCAAAGGCTTCGGGCTGCGTGGCGTCGACAAAGGTGGTGTCGATGCCAAACTTCTTCAGGCTCACCGCCAGCATGGTCACGCTGCCGCCATACAGCGCACCGGCGGCCACCACGTGGTCGCCGGCTTGCAGGACGGTCATCAGCGCCATGGCCTCGGCCGCCATCCCGCTGGCGCTGGCCACGGCGGCACGGCCGCCTTCCAGCGCCGCCACCCGTTCTTCCAGTGCGGCCACGGTGGGGTTGCTCAAGCGGCTGTAGATATTGCCAAAGGTCTGCAGGTTGAACAGCGCCGCGGCGTGGGCTGCGCTGTCGAAGACAAAGCTGGTGGTTTGGTAGATGGGCAAGGCTCGCGCGCCCGTGGCGGCGTCGGGAATCTGGCCTGCGTGGATGGCCAGGGTCTCTGGTTTGAAGCGGCGGTCTGCCATCACGAGGCCCCAGGTTCTGGCACGCCAGGTGACGCCCGCTCGCGCGGTGGCAGCGCCTCGGGCGCGCCCTGCGGTCGTTTGGCAGAGATAACCCCGGTGTTGACACCCACCCAATGCAGCCCGCCAAACAGCCGTGCGTGTTCAATTTTCACGCAGCGGTCCATCACCGAGTCCAATCCCGCGGCCTTTGCCAAGGCGTCGGCATCCGCATTCATCACGCCCAGCTGCTGCCACAGGCAACGTGCACCGATGGTTACCGCGCTGGCGGCAATGGGCGGCACGTCGGCCGCCTTGCGGAACACATCCACCATGTCCACCGCAAAAGGAATGTCTTCCAACCGAGCGAAACAACGCTCGCCCAAAATCGTGTCGTAGCGCGGGTTGACCGGCACGATCCGGTAGCCCTTACCTTGCAGATAACTGGCCGCAAAGTAGCTGGGCCGGTGCCATTCGGCCGACAAGCCCACCACCGCCACCGTGCGGCAACTGAGCAAGATGCGCCTTAGCGTGCTGATGTCGTCGGCCATGGCAGCATGCTAGCCCGTGCCAGCGGCCGGGTTAACCCGGCCGGGTGATCCGCATGATCAGCAATCCGGATTGGCAAGCCCGATGGGCGGCCGTTATCGTCGCCCCCCTACCTGCAACCGCAACCCTGTGAAAGACCCCGATGCGCTACAAGCTCTTGGCCCTGGCCGCCGCAGCCTTGCTGAACCACGCCGCACAAGCCGGCACCGTGACGGTGGTGACATCTTTCCCCAAAGAGCTGACCCAGGCCTACAAGACCGCGTTTGAAAAAGCCAACCCGGGCATCAAGCTGGAAATCCTGAACAAGAACACCGTGCAGGGCATGGCCTATGTGCGTGAACTGCCGGTGGGCCAGCGCCCTGAAATTTTCTGGGCCAGCGCACCTGACGCCTTTGAAGTCTTGTCCAGCCAGAAGCTGCTGGACAACATCGCCGACCTGGCCAACAAGGCCGCACCGGCCAAGGTGGGCGCCTACCCCATCAACGACCCCCAAGGCCTGTACCTGGGCCAGGCGCTGGCCGGTTATGGCCTGATGTGGAACACCCGCTACATGGCGGCCAACAAGCTGCCCGCGCCCGCGCAGTGGGCCGACCTGATCAAGCCGGTGTACTTTGGCCACGTGGCCATGAGTTCGCCTTCGCGCTCGGGCACCACGCACCTGACGGTGGAAACGCTGCTGCAAGGTGAAGGCTGGGAGAAAGGCTGGACGCAGCTGTTGCAGATTGCCGGCAACAGCGCGGCCATTACTGAGCGCAGCTTTGGCGTGCCCGACGGCGTCAACAACGGCCAGTTTGGCATTGGCCTGGTGATCGACTTCTTTGGCCTGGCTGGCAAGTACAGCGGCTTCCCGGTCGAGTTCATCTACCCCGACATCACCGCCGTGGTGCCCGCCAACATTGCGCTGGTGGCAGGCAGCAAGAACCCGTCCGAGGCCAAGCAGTTCATTCGCTACACGCTGTCTACGGAAGGCCAGCAACTGTTGTTTGACCCCAAGATCAGCCGCCTGCCAATCCTGCCGCCCGAGCAACTGAAAGCGCCAGCCGGCTACCCCAACCCGTTTGAGATTGCCAAGCGCGCCAAGGTGGCCTTCAACTCCGACCTGTCGGAGAGCCGCTACAACGTGGTCTCGGCGATGTTTGACCAGGCCATCACCTTCCGCATCAAAGAACTGCAGGCGGCCACCAAGGCCATTCACGAGGCCGAAGCGGCGTTGGCCAAGAAGCCCAATCCACAAGCGGCAGCGCTGGTCAAACAAGCCCGCGAAGCGGCCTTCACGCCCGTGGTGGGCAGCGGCATGGCCGGCAACAAAGACTTCCTGGCCCTGTTCACCGCCAACAAAAAAGAAGCCGCGGTGAACAAGCAGGTCACTGGCTTGGAAGACCGCTGGAACAGCGGCGCACGCGACAACTACGCCCGCGCCAAGACACTGGCCGAGCAGGCCCTGGGTCTGGCCCGCTGATCTGTTTTCAGCCATGAAGACACGCGCTGGCGCCTGGCTGGCCGGCGCCCTGGTGCTGGCCTTTTTGCTGCTGTTTCTGGTGTTGCCGGTGGGGCAGGTGTTCATCACCGCCTTTTTGGACGGCGACGGCACGTTCACGCTGGGACACTTTGGCGCCTTCTTCAGCCAGGGCCTGATGCGCGAGGCCTTTTTCAACAGCCTGTACGTGGCGCTGATGTCTTCGCTGTTTGCGGCGCTGATCGCGGTGCCGCTGGCCTACTTCACGGTGCGCTTTGACTTTCGCGGCGCCATCCTGATTCAAACCTTGGGCGTGCTGCCCTTGATCATGCCGCCCTTTGTGGGCGCGGTGGCCTTGCAGCTGATCTTCGGCCGCAGCGGCAGCATCAACCTGCTGCTGCAGCAGCACCTGGGTTTCACGTTGCCCATCATGGAAGGGCTGAACGGCCTGATCTTTGTCGAGGCCATCCACTACTTCCCGTTCATCCTGATGAACCTGACGGTGGCGCTGCGCAACATCGACGGCGCGATGGAAGAAGCCGCCATGAACCTGGGCTGCACCGGTTGGCGCTTGTTCTGGCGGGTGATCTTCCCGCTGGCTGCACCCGGCTTTGTGGCTGGCGCTTCGCTGGTGTTTGTGAAGGTCTTTGACGACCTGGGTACGCCGCTGGTGATGGGCCAGACCAACCTGCTGGCGCCGCAGGCTTACCTGCGCATCACGCAGGTGGGGCTGGAAGACCCGCTGGGCTATGTCATCAGCGTGATCATGATTGTCTTTTCCATCGCGGCCATGGCGCTGTCGGCACGTGCACTGAAAGGCCGCGACTACAGCACGCTGCAAAAGGGCGGCGGCAGCATCCAGCGCCGCCGGCTCGGGGCGGGTGCGTCGGTGGCGGCCTACTCTTGGATCGGTTTCATATTGCTGCTGACACTGTCGCCCCACATCGGCGTTTTGCTGCTCAGCTTTGCCAAGGTGTGGAGTTTTGCGCCGCTGCCCGACGCCTACACCTTGGCCCACTACAACACGGTGTTTGCCGACAGCAGCGGCATGATCCGCAACACCTTGCTCTACTGCGGCCTGGCGGCGCTGCTGGACGTGATCGTGGGTGTGACCATCGCCTACCTGATCCTGCGCACCCGATTGCCGGCTCGCCAGTGGCTGGACTGGATCGCCACCGCTTCGCTGGCGGTGCCGGGCATCGTGCTGGCCATCGGCTACTTGCGCCTGTTCAAGGGCGTGACGCTGCCCGAATGGATGGCCGGCCCCGGCGTGCTGCTGACCAGCACCTGGGTGATGATCATGCTGGCCTATGCGGTGCGCCGCTTGCCGTACGCGCTGCGCAGTTGTGTGGCTGCTTTGCAGCAGGTGCACGTGAGCCTGGAAGAAGCGGCCGAAAGCCTGGGTGCGACCAAGCTGCGCACCATACGCCGGGTGGTCGTGCCGCTGATGGCCGGCGGCATCCTGGCCGGCTTTGTCACCAGCTTCATCACTGCGGCGGTGGAGCTGTCGGCCACCATCTTGCTGGTCTCGGCCGACTCTCAGGCGCCCATGAGCTACGGCATCTACCTCTACATGCAAAGCGTGGCCGGGCGTGGGCCGGGTGCGGCACTGGGCGTGCTGGCCATCATCGTGGTGGCCATCGGCACCTGGCTGTCGCACCAGGTGGTGGAACGCACGGGGCAGCGATTTGCTCCGCGCCCTGTAGACGTTGCCCTGCCACCGCTGCAACTGAGCGCGGCCACCACACCCGGAGTTCAACGATGAAAAAGGTCAGCGTGCAATGCCGCGGCGTGCGGCTGTCTTACGGCAGCACCGAGGTGCTGAAGGACGTCAACCTCGACATCGAGCCGGGCGAATTTTTTGCGCTGCTGGGCCCGTCCGGCAGCGGCAAGAGCACGCTGTTGCGCCTGATCGCCGGCTTCAACCGCAACCAGCACGGCCAGGTGCTGGTGGACGGGCAGGACGTGAGCCCGCTACCCCCTTGGCAACGCAACATCGGCATGGTGTTCCAGAACTACGCGCTGTGGCCGCACATGACGGTGTGGGACAACGTGGCCTTTGGCCTGGTGGAGCGCAAGGCCAGCAAGGACGACATCCAGCGCAAGGTAGGCGCGGCGCTGGAACTGGTGGGGCTGCAAAGTTATGCCAAGCGCCGACCCAACCAGCTGTCCGGTGGCCAGCAGCAGCGCGTGGCGCTGGCCCGCACCATCGTCATCGAACCCCAGGTCTTGCTGCTGGACGAACCCTTGAGCAACCTGGACAAGACCCTGCGGGTGCAGATGCGCCAAGAACTGCTGGCCATGCAGCGCCGCCTGGGCCTGACCACCATTTTTGTCACCCACGACCAGGAAGAAGCCATGAGCACGGCCGACCGCATGGCCGTGCTGGACCAGGGCGTGGTGCAACAGGTGGGCGCTCCGGCCACGCTCTACGACCACCCCGTCAACACCTTTGTGGCCGGCTTTGTCGGCACCATGAACCTGCTGCCCGGCCGCGTGCGCGAGCGCAGCGCAGGCAGCCTGACGCTGGACGTGGACGGCGTGGGCCCGCTGCAAGTCCCCGCGCAAATTGAAGCCGGCGTGGGTGACCCGTTGATGGTGAGCTTCAGGCCGCACACACTGCGCATGGAGCCTGCCGACGCTGGCCATGACACCCGTTGGGTCTGGGCTCGCGGCGTGGTGGAAGGCGGCGAATTCATGGGCGAGTTCACCCGCTACCGCGTGCGCCTGGGGCCGCACAACCTGGCCATCGACCAAGCCCACCAGGCGGGCCTGAGCTCGCATCCGGTGGGTGCCGCTGTCAGCGTGGGGCTGGAGCCTTCTCAGGCTCGTTTGCTTTCGGCCTGAGGCTGGCTTGACCCAACCTGTCCATCCCCAGCTTCATGGCGTGAGTTGAACCCTCAGGCACGACCAGGCCCTAGAGTCCGGTCATCTTCGCAAGCCAAGGCTGACATGAATCTGAACCGCACTCTGTTGACCTGCTCACTCTTCGCTGCGATGGGCAGCACCACCGCCACGGCCCAAACCAGCGCCGCCCCGCGAACCTGGTTCCAACTGAGCGAGACCTTCGCCAGCTGGAAGATGCAAACGCGCAGCGACGTCAGCATCTTCCCGGCGCCGGCGGCCTCGCCCGTGCAGGTGGAAGACACCTTGGGCGCATCGCGGCGCAGCGCCATCACTGGCCTGCAGTTTGGCCGTCTGATTGGTGAGCGCTGGCGCGTGGAGGTGGAACACACCCGCAGCCGACGCGACGGCCAGGCAACCTTGGGCGCTGATCTGGACATGGGAGGAACCACTTACCTGCGCGGCACGGTACTGAAGTCCGACGTCAGCCTGACGACATTGGGCGTCAACGGCGGTGTCACCTTGCTCCAGCAAGAGTCGAATGAACTCGGTCTGTTGTTTGGTGGCTTTTGGCTGCGATCCAACATCAGGAGCAATGGCTTCGTTGGCACCGGCGTGGTGGGCTCAACCACCAGCTTTCCCAGCCAGAGCGAAGGCGGAGGCACCACGGCTCTGCCCGTTTTGGGCGGCTATGGGGCCTGGGCCCTGGGCCCCACCTGGCGAATTCAAACGCGGGCCGAGTTTGGTGTGGGCGGCGACCGCCATGCGCGCGTTGGCGCCAACCTGCGCTGGCAGCCACAGCGCAACCTGGCCCTGGACTTGGGCTATCGCTTCATCAAGACCCGCGTCGACGTGAGCTATTCGTTCATCGGCACCACCCACCTGCAGATCAACTACCAGGCCCACGGCCCAGCGCTGACGGCGGTATTGGCCTTCTGATGGCTTGGGCTCTTTGATCGGGTCAAACCACCCTGCTCTCAAGCGCGTGGGAAGTAGTTTGATAGGGCAGCTTGCGGCGCATTGCGGTCGTCCGATGACATGCCTGCTTTGGCGCGGCAAAGGGCTGTCCGGGTGTGCCGGGGCGCGCCACTGCGTCGGTCGTCGCTGCGCGTCGACTGCCCTCCGATGCTCGTTCGCCCGGGCTGGTCGGGCAACTCGTTGCACTCACTATGTTCGTGCCACTCAAACACTCCCTCCCAAGTCAATCGGGATAGGGGCCGGCCTTTGCAGACCGGACCCCTCCTCCTCCCACACCACCCGGCATGCGGGTCCGCACCGGGCGGTTCGAGAAGTTGAGGTCAGGAGAATTTGGGCACACCCAGATGGGCGAAGTAGGCAACATCTAACACCCGTTGCACATGCAGACTGCAACGCCACCAGCGTCGAGCTCGACTTGCGATGCTGGCGGCCAAGGCCTCAGACGCCCCCAAGCGACGCAGCGCCCGGTACGCCGTACGCCCCGTCTTCCACATCTTCAGTTGGACGGCTCGCAGCCGACGTCGCAGCCATTGGTCCAGTTCCCGCAGAATCGTCGGGCTCTGTGTCAGTCGGAAGTAGGCCTTCCAGCCGGGCACATAGCTTTGCAGTTCGCGCACGATCCGTCCC
Source organism: Betaproteobacteria bacterium (assembly GCA_043743835.1). Lineage (GTDB taxonomy): Bacteria > Pseudomonadota > Gammaproteobacteria > Burkholderiales > Burkholderiaceae_C > Rubrivivax. The sequence goes on along the minus strand of JAYTVT010000061.1, from coordinate 1,444 downwards.
ATGCTGCAGCCGCGGGTTCGTCTGGTGATTTCGCGCAGTCGCTGACGGGCTTTGTCTACGGCTTGCACTGCGATGGCCAGTTTGACCTGTCCCCCCGCTGTGCGTCGCATGCAGTACCCCAGGAACTTGCGCTCCCACACCTGCGCCACCGCCGTCTTCGCTTCGTTGACCCGCAGCTTGAGCTTCGCGTACACCACACGCAGCGCCTGGAGCACCCGCTGCCCCGCCTTCAGGCTCCTGACATAGACGTTGCAGTCGTCGGCGTAGCGCACGAAGCAGTGGCCCCGGCGCTCCAACTCTCGATCCACCTCGTCGAGCAGCACGTTGGCCATCAGTGGGCTCAAGGGGCCGCCTTGCGGCGTGCCCTCCTCGCGCTTGATGCTCACCCCGTGCTCCAGGATGCCCGCTTGCAGGAACCGACGGATCAGCCCCAGCACTTGCTTGTCGGCAATCCGCTTGGCCAATCGGTCCATGAGGATGTCGTGGTTGACGCAGTCGAAGAACCTCTCCAAGTCCACGTCCACCACAACCTCACGGCCCGTTTGCACGTACTGCTGCGCCTTGAGCACCGCCCCGTGCGCGCTTCGCCCCGGCCTGAAGCCGTGGCTATGCTCGCTGAAGGTCGGGTCGATGAGAGGCTGCAGCACTTGCAACAGTGCCTGCTGAATCAGCCTGTCCACCACGGTCGGTATCCCCAGTTCGCGCGTCCCGCCACCCGGTTTGGGTATGCCCACACGACGTACCGGCTCGGGCCGGTAGCTGCCGCCCTGCAACTTCGCTCGGATGTCAGGCCACGCTGTCTTGAGATATTCGCCCGTAGCTTGCACCGTACGTCCATCGACGCCGGCGCTGCCCTTGTTGGCCTTGACGCGTTTCCACGCCGCAGCCATGTTCTCTCTGGCCAAGGCCTGCCCAAGCAGGTCACCGGCCCCCGGGTTCGTTTGTTCGCATCGCGCCGTCGATGCCTGCTCATGCTGGGGTTCGGGCATTGGCTTCACCGCCGCCCTCGGCCTGGCACCCGCTGTTTGCGGCTTCTGAGTTCCGACATCTTCAAGCGACACGACTCGTCACCCTCCTTCTCGTTCGGCCCTTAACCCGTTGCCGGACTACTACGGCCTTTGCTGACTTCTCGCTTCGCCTCAAGCGGGCGCCGCCCTTTCAGGCGTGAGGCGAGATCTCCCCAGGTAAGAACGCGATCCTTCACCGCACAATCGCCGCATTTACGCCGCCTGACCTTTGACCACAAGAGCTTCGCGGCCAAACGCCCGCTCGCCCTGGTCGGCGTCGCCTCAGATGCGATTCGTGTTCCTCGACTCGCGGTTTACGTTCCACACTTCCTCCCCACGCTCGGTCGCCCTCGCGCAGTTGTGTTTCCCTTCGCTCGCTGTGGTCAGCTTGCGGGAGGACTTACACCTCCAAGATCGCGCCCATGCTGGGCGCACGT
>JAYTVT010000060.1:0-62801 GCA_043743835.1 Betaproteobacteria bacterium | reverse complement strand
AGCAGCCGACCTGCGCCGCTTGAGCCACGCCACCTACACCGAAACCACCTTTGGCACACCGCAGATCACGCCGCTGAAGCAGCTGCAGCCGGGTGTGTTTCTGCAAGCCTTGTCCAACGGCCCCACGCTGGCCTTCAAGGACATGGCCATGCAGCTGCTGGGCAACTTGTTTGAGTACGAGCTGGCGCGGCGCGGCGAAGAGCTCAACATCCTGGGCGCCACCAGCGGCGACACCGGCAGCGCGGCCGAGTACGCCATGCGCGGCAAGAAGGGCGTGCGGGTGTTCATGCTCAGCCCGCACGGCCGCATGAGCCCCTTCCAGCAGGCGCAGATGTTCAGCCTGCAAGACGCCAACATCCACAACATCGCGGTCGAAGGCGTGTTTGACGACTGCCAGGACATGGTCAAGGCCGTTTCCAACAACCTGGACTTCAAGCGCCGCTACAAGATCGGTACCGTCAACTCCATCAACTGGGCGCGTTTGCTGGCCCAGGTGGTGTACTACTTTGCGGGTTACTTTCAGGCCACCACGTCCAACAGCCAGCGGGTCAGTTTTGCCGTGCCCTCGGGCAACTTCGGCAACATCTGTGCCGGGCATGTGGCCCGGATGATGGGCTTGCCCATCCACCAGCTGGTGCTGGCCACCAACGAAAACGACGTGCTGGACGAGTTCTTTCGCACCGGCACCTACCGCGTTCGTGCCACGGCCGAGACGCACGAGACGTCCAGCCCCAGCATGGACATCAGCAAGGCCAGCAACTTCGAGCGCTTTGTGTTTGACCTGCTGGGCCGCCAAGGCGCGCGGGTGGCCGAGCTCTTTGGCCAGGGCCTGGCGCGCAACGGCGGCTTCACGCTCAGCGCGGCCGAGTTCGCACCGGCCGCTGGCTTTGGCTTTGTGTCGGGCCGCAGCACGCATGCCGACCGCCTGGCCACCATTCGCCGCGTTTGGCAAGACACGGGCGTGATGATCGACACCCACACCGCCGACGGCCTGAAGGTGGCCCTGGCTCACCTCCAAGCCAACGTGCCCATGCTGGTGCTGGAGACTGCGCTGCCGGCCAAGTTTGCGGCCACCATCCGCGAAGCCACGGGCCACGACCCCGTGCCGCCCGCCGCCCTGCAAGGCATTGAAAACCTGCCCAAGCGCTTCACCGTGATGGCGCCGGACGCCGCGCTGGTCCAGCGTTTCATCGAGCAGCACTGCGCAGCATGAAGGTCTGCGGATTCAGCGGCCCTTCTGGCGCGGGCAAGACCACGCTGATGGAGGGCGTGATCCGCGAACTCAAGGCAGCTGGCCAACGTGTTTCGGTGGTCAAGCACGCGCACCAAGGCTTTGACATCGACACACCGGGCAAGGACAGTTGGCGCCACCGGCAGGCCGGGGCGTTTGAGGTGGTGGTGGCTTCGGCGCACCGGTTGGCCAAGCTGCGCGAGTTTGATGCTGAGACCGAGATCAACGTGCACCAGCTGCTGGCCGAACTGGTGGAGTGTGACTGGGCCTTGGTAGAAGGCTTCAAGCACGCCGATCTGCTGAAGGTGGAGCTGTGGCAGCCTGGCAAACCGGCCGCCTATCCCAGCGACCCCTATGTGGTGGCGGTGATTTGTGACGATGCCGCGCTGTTGCCCGAGCCCACGGCCCGCCCGGTGTTTGACCGCGACGATGTGGCGGGCGTGGCAAGCTACCTGCAGAGCCAGGCACAGAGGTTCGAGTACACCCATGAGTGAGCCACGCCCCCTGCTGAGCTTGGACGATGCGCTGGCGCGCCTGGCGGCCGGTGCTGCGCCGCACGCCATCCAGTCCATTGAGCTGGTGTCGACGTTTGACGCACTGGGTCGCGTGCTCGCCCAAGCCGTGCTGGCCACACTGGACGTGCCGCCCGAGGACAACACGTCAATGGACGGCTATGCGCTGCGCGTTGCCGACGTGCTCCGCAGCGGCGCCGAACTGCTGGTGGCCCAACGCATCCCCGCCGGCCATGTGGCCATGCCGCTGCAAGCCGGCACGGCAGCGCGTATCTTCACGGGCGGCCAGGTGCCGGTGGGGGCCGACGCCGTGGTGATGCAAGAGCAGTGTGAAGCCTTGCCCGGCGACGGCCTGGGCCGGGTGCGCGTGAATAACGTGCCACGCGCCGGGCAGTGGATACGCCGCCGCGGCGAAGACGTGCAGCGTGGCCAGGCCGTGCTGCAGGCCGGCGAGCGCCTGACGCCCCAGGCCCTGGGGCTGGCCGCCTCGGTGGGCGTGGGTCAATTGCAGGTGCTTCGCCGTCCCCGCGTGGCCATCTTTTCAACGGGCGATGAGCTGATGATGCCGGGCGAGCCCTTGCGCCCCGGCGCCATCTACAACAGCAACCGTTTTGTGCTGCGCGGCTTGGCCCAGGCGGCAGGCTGCGAGGTCACCGATTTGGGCATCGTGCCCGACCGCCTGGACGCCACGCGCGAGGCCCTGCGCCAGGCCGCGGTGCACCACGACCTCATCGTCACCAGCGGTGGTGTCTCAGTGGGCGAAGAAGACCATTTGAAGCCCGCCGCGCAGGCCGAAGGTCACATCGAGCACTGGCAGATGGCCATCAAGCCTGGCAAACCGCTCGCCTTTGGCAGCATCCGCCGCGGCGACGGCAGTTCGGCGCTGCTGGTGGGCTTGCCCGGCAACCCGGTGTCGTCGTTCGTGACCTGGCTGCTGGCCGTGACCACGGTGCTGCGCAGGTTGCAGGGCATGTCGCACGGCTTGCCGCAGGGCTTGCCCATGCGGGCCGACTTTGCTTGGCCCCAACCCGACAAACGGCGCGAATTCCTGCGCGTTCAGATCAATCAAGACGGTGGCCTGGCGCTCTTCAGCAACCAAAGCAGCGGTGTGCTCACGTCGGCCGTTTGGGCCGATGGCTTGGTGGACAACCCGGCGGGCGCAACGATCCAGGCTGGACAGACCGTGCGCTTCTTGCCGCTGGCTGAACTGGTGGCGCGATGAACATCCAGGTGCGCTATTTCGCCTCGCTGCGCGAGGCCTTGGGACCTTCAGAAGCCATCGAAATGCCCCCTGGCAGCACCGTAGGCCAGTTGCGCGACGTGCTGTTGGCGCAGGGTGGCCGCCATGCCGAAGTCCTGGCCCGCGGCCGTGCCGTGCGCTGTGCGCTCAACCAGACCTTGTGCGACGAATCCGCACCGCTCAGCGCCGACGCTGAAGTGGCTTTTTTCCCGCCCGTCACGGGCGGCTGATGGCCATGAGCCGCGTCTCCATCCAGACCCACGACTTTGACCTCTCGGCCGAGGTGGCCGCGCTGCGCCAAGGCGACGCGGGAGTGGGCGCGGTGGCCACCTTCACCGGCACCGTGCGCGACCGCACCGGCAGCCAGCCCGGCATCAGCGCCATGGAGCTGGAGCACTATCCGGGCATGACCGAGCGCGCCATCGAAGCCATGATCGACCAGGCCCATCGGCGCTTTGACATCCGCGGCGTGCGGGTCATCCACCGCGTGGGCCTGCTGCAGCCAGGTGAACAGATCGTGCTGGTGGCGGTGACCTCGGCGCACCGCGGTCAGGCTTTTCAGGCCTGCGAGTTCTTGATGGACTACCTCAAGACCCAGGCGCCGTTCTGGAAGAAAGAAACCTCTGAGGCCGGTTCACAGTGGGTGGATGCCCGGGTGGCCGACGACGCTGCCTTGGCGCGCTGGGGTATTCAGGCCTCCAACGCCGAAGCTGCGCCGAGTCCTCTGGCCACGCGTGCTGAATGAGCGCGCCATGAGCATGGGCTGATCGAGACCCAATCCCGCATGGACACCCGACAACTGCGCGACGCCTTGGGCCGCTTCACCACCGGCGTGACGGTGGTGACCTGCTGTGACGCCGCCGGCAGCTTTGTAGGCCTGACCGCCAATTCTTTCAGTTCCTTGTCGCTGGACCCGCCCTTGGTGTTGTGGTCCTTGCGCAGCGCCAGCCCCGCCATGCCGGCCTTTGAATCCGCCAGCCGCTTTGCCATCAACGTGCTGGCCGATTCGCAAGTCGAGCTGTCGCGCCGCTTCGCGTCCAAGAGCGAGAACCGGTTTGCGGAAGGCAGCTGGGCTTTGGGGGCGCAGGGCGCGCCCGTGTTGGTGGGCTGCAGCGCGGTGTTCGAATGCGAAACCGTTTCGCATCAGGTCGCTGGCGATCACCGCTTGTTCATTGGGCGGGTCTTGGCCTGTTCCGAATCGGCCCTGGCGCCCTTGGTGTTTCAGGCTGGCCACTATCGCCTGTTGGGGGAGATTCTGTGATGGCAGGGTTGCGTCTGCAGGCCAAGTGGATCGACATGTTCGAGCACGCTTTTGCGCTGTGCGGCGTGAAGACTGGCGATGTCTGCGCGGTTTTGTCCGAGACCCAGACCCGCGCCGAGTTGCCGCAGTTGTCGGAATTGGCGCTGGCCCGGCTGGGTGCGCAGGTCTTTCACGTGGTCCTGCCCGCACGGCCTTTGACCGCACCGGTGCCTGTGCGCAGCACCGGCGCGTCCGACGCCATTGGCCAACTCGAACCGGTCGTGCAAGCCTTGGCCGCATCCGTCTTCATTGCCGACTGCACCGTGGAAGGCCTGCAGCACGCGCTTGAACTGCCGCGCATCCTGGCCGGTGGTGCCCGCGTGCTGGCGATCAGCCACGAACACCCCGAAATCCTGGAGCGCTGCCTACCGCAGAAGGAAGACGAAGCCCCGGTGCGCGACGCCATGCGCCGACTCAAGGCGGCGAAACAGATGCGTGTGACCTCGCTGGCGGGCACTGATCTGGGTGTCTCGATGGCGGGTGCGCGCGTGGGCGGCGTCTGGGGCTTTAGCAGCAAGCCCGGCACGCTCAGCCACTGGCCCGGCGGCCTGGTGCTGGCGTTTCCGGCGGCGGGCAGCGTGAACGGCACACTGGTCCTCGACCGCGGGGACGTCAACCTGACCTTCAAACGCTACCTCGACGCACCGGTGCGGTTGCAGATCGAAAACGACTTTGTGGTGGCGGTGCAAGGGCAGGGCGTTGACGCTGAGCTGATGCGTGGCTACTTCGCGGCCTGGAACGACCCGGCCGCCTACGCGGTGTCGCACCTGGGCTGGGGCCTGAACCGCCGTGCGCGCTGGGACGCGATGGCCTTTTACGACAAGGCCGACTTCAACGGCACCGAGCTGCGCGCCTTTGCTGGCAACTTCCTTTACAGCACCGGTGCCAACGAGGTGGCAGGCCGGCACACCCTGGGCCACTTTGACCTGCCGGTGCGGGCTTGCACCGTGCGGCTCGACGATGTGGCGGTGGTTGATCAAGGCGTGTTGCTGTGACGCTGCCGGCTCATACGTCTTTTGAGCCGTCCTTTGAGGCGTCGGGGCGGATGGGGTCGTCTGACCAGGTTGACGTCGCCGTGCTGCTGTTGCATGGCGTGGGCGGTGGGCGTTCCATTTGGTCGGACGCAGCGTCGGGTACGGCCAGCGCCATCGCCCGTGCGGGCTGTCTTGCGGTGGCGATGGACTTTCCCGGCTATGGCGACTCCGCGGGCCAGCCCACCTTGTCTGCCATGGTGGACAGCGTGCTGGCCATGGCGGCACACATTCGGGCACGGCGGCTGGTGCTGCTGGGCCACAGCATGGGCGGCATGGTGGCGCAAGAACTGGTAGCCGTAGCGCCGGGCGTGGTGCAAGGGTTGGTACTGGCCTGCACCAGCGCGTCGTTTGGCAAGGCCGACGGCGCTTGGCAGGCGCAGTTTCTGGCCGAACGCCTGGCGCCGCTGGATGCCGGCCTGGGCATGGCGGGCATGGCAAAGCGGCTGGTGCCTGGCATGGTGTCGCCGCTGGCCCCTGTTGCAGTGGTGAACACGGCGCTGGAAATCATGGGCCGTGTGCCTGAGGCCACCTACCGCGTCGCCTTGCCGGCCATCGCCGGTTTTGACCGCCGCGCCGCTTTGGCTGCCATCCAAGTACCCACGCTGCTGCTCGCGGCCGAACACGACCGCACCGCACCGCCTGAGGTGATGCAGCGCATGGCGGCGCGTGTGCCGGCCGCTGAGTACCTGTGCTTGCCCGGCGTTGGCCACATTGCCAACGTCGAAGCGCCGGATGCATTCAATGCCGCCGTGGTGTCTTTTCTGCAGCGCCACTTTCCGAACTGAAGAGGAGACAAGCGATGCACATCGCCGGCAATCCCAAGACGCTCAGCGCCCAGCAGCGTGAGCTCATCGATCTGGCGGCCACGCTGGGGCGCGACAAGTTTGCGCCGCGCGCCGCCCAGCACGACCGCGACGCGACCTTCCCCTTCGACAACTACCGTGACCTGCGTGAGGCGGGGCTGCTCAAGATCTGCGTGCCCAAAGCCTTGGGTGGCCTGGGCGCAGATTTCGAAACCTATGTGATGGTGGCCGCCGAGATCGGTCGCCACTGTGGCGCTACCGCACTCAGCTGGAACATGCATGTCAGCTCCACCCTGTGGAGCGGCGACATTGCTGACGCCTTGGACATGACGCCGGAGCAGCGCACCGACCACGAGGCCAACCGGCGCATCCACCATGGCCACATCGTGGAGCAGGGGCTGGTCTACTCGCAGCCCTTCAGCGAAGGCGGTGCCGCCGCCGCCGGCAAGGCGCCCTGGGGCACGCTGGCCTTGCCGGTGGACGGCGGCTACGTCATCAATGGCAAGAAAATCTTTGCGTCCTTGGCCGGTGCAGCGGACTTCTACGGCCTGCTGTGCACGCCCGACCGGTCGGGTGCTTCGCAGCGCGACTCGCTTTACCTGGCGGTGCCGGCCGGCGCACCGGGTGTCAGCGTGGTGGGCGACTGGGACCCGCTGGGCATGCGCGGCACCGTCAGCCGCACGCTGCTGCTGAAAGACGTGTTTGTGCCGCACAGCGCGCGCTTGATGCCCGAGGGCCTGTATTGGCAGGCCTTGTCCCGCTTTCCGCACATGTTTGCCACGCTGTCGCCCACCTACATGGGCATTGCCCAGGCGGCCTACGACTTCACAGCGGCCTACCTGCGCGCCGAAGTGCCCGGCATGCCGCCCGTCAAGCGCCGCATGTACCCCACCAAGCAGATCGCCGTGGCGGATATGCGCATCAAGCTGGAGCAGACCCGCGCGCTGTTTTTGCAGAACGCTCGCGACGCCTGCATCGACCCCGACAAAGACACCCGCATGCGCCTGTACGCCGCGCACTACACCATCATGGAAAACGCCAACGCCCTGGCGGCGCTGGCCATCCGCACCTGTGGCGGGCAGAGCATGCTCAAGAGCCTGCCGCTGGAGCGCCTGTACCGCGACAGCCGCTGCGGCAGTTTGATGTTGCCGTGGACGGCTGAACTGTGCGTGGACCGTTTGGGCCGCGAATGCCTTTATGAAGCCGGCGAGCGCGACGAGGCGATTGAATAAGTCCTGCACCTGAACGCGGCCGATGTTCGACGCACTGGTTCCTGAAGCACTGAGCAGCGCCGCACTGGCGCATCTTCGACGCGACGGGGTGCAGCGCGGCTCCATCGTGGCCTGGTTGGGCCACAACAGCTGGGACATGCTGGCCACCCTGGTGGCTTGTGAACGGCTGGGCGCGGTCTTGATGCCACTGAACTGGCGCCTGGCCGCGCCTGAGTTGGCCGTTCAGCTCACGCACTCGGGTGCCAGCCACTTGATGGGTACGCCCGAGCTGGCGTCGATGACGGCCGAATTGCTGCAAAGGGCCCGCCTGCAGCCAGGGCCAGCACATGACGTGCACGACGGCGACCTGCTGCTGGTCTACACCTCAGGCACCACCGGTGCACCCAAGGCGGCCATGCACACCCGCGCAGGCCTGCAGGCCAATACGCTGGCGGCGGTGGCGGCGCAGGGCTTGAACGCGCAGTCCAGGGTGCTGTCGGTGCTGCCACTGTTTCATGTGGGTGGTTTGTGCATCCAGACCTTGCCGGCCCTGGCGGTGGGGGCCCAGGTCTTGTTGCATGCCCGTTTTGAGCCGGGGGCCTGGTTCGACGCCGTGGCGCAGTGGCGGCCCACCACCACCTTGCTGGTGCCCGCGGTGATGCGCGCGCTGATCGAACACCCACGCTGGGCGCAGGCCGATTTGAGCAGCCTGCAATTCATCAACAGCGGCTCGCAGATCGTGCCGGTGGCGCTGATCCAGGCTTTTCACCAACGCGGCATACCGGTGGCGCAGGTCTACGGTGCCACCGAAACCGGGCCGGTGTCCATCGTGTTGCCGCCCAGTGAGGCCATGACCCATCCCGGCATGGCCGGGCGCGCGGCTTTGGGTGTGCAGGTGCGCTTGCGCGACGATGGTGAGATCTGCCTGAAGGCGCCGCAGCTGATGCGCGGCTACCACCGCAGCGCCGAGCCCGCCTTCGACAGCGAAGGCTGGTTTTGCACCGGCGACCTGGCGCGCTTGCATGACAACGGCCTGTATGAGGTGGTGGGCCGCAGCAAGGAACTCATCATCTCAGGTGGCGAAAACATCCACCCCGCCGAGATCGAGCAGCTGGTGTCGGCCGTGCCGGGCGTTGCCCAGTGCGCAGTGGTGGGCCTGCCCGACGCGCGCTGGGGCGAGGTGCCCGTGCTGGTGGTGGTGCGCGAAACCACGGCCCGTGGAGCCGCTTTGAGCGAACAGGGTTTGCTGGATGCCGTCAGCTTGAGCTTGGCTCGTTTCAAGCGGCCGTCTCGGGTGGTCTTCATGCAGGCTTTGCCCACCACGGCACTGGGCAAGGTGGCACGCGCGGCACTGCGCAGCGCGCTGCTGTCTGCTGCGTGAACCCATCGGGACGGTTTGATCTGCCTCAAACGGGCGGCTGTTAAGGCCCGGCGTCACTTGAAAGGCGCCGGGACTTCCCCATATCTGAGCCAAGCCGACAGAGGATTCCCATGCGACTCGACAAACTGACCACCGCCTTCCAGCAAGCGCTGCAAGACGCCAGCAGCGCGGCCGTGGCGCGCGACAACCCCTACATCGAACCCAGCCACGTGCTGGCTGCCATGCTGCAGCAGGCCGACGGGCCACGCTCGCTGCTGGAGCGCGCTGGCGCCAACGTGGGTGCCTTGGGCGTGGCGATGGAAACCGCCATCCGCAACCTGCCTTCGGTGCAGGGCAGCGGCCAACAAGTGCAGCCTGGGCGTGAGCTGATGCAGTTGCTGCAGGCCGCGGACAAAGAGGCCGGCCAGCGCGGCGACCAGTTCATTGCCAGCGAAATGTTCTTGCTGGCGCTGGCCGACGCCAAGACCGACCTGGGCGGCGTGGTGCGCGGCCATGGCCTCACCCGCAAGAGCCTGCAAGCAGCGGTGGAAGCCGTGCGCGGTGGCGCCAAGGTGGACAGCGCCGAGGCCGAAGGCCAGCGCGAAGCGCTGAAGAAATACACGCTGGACCTGACCGAACGAGCCCGCCAAGGCAAGCTCGATCCCGTGATTGGCCGTGACGACGAAATCCGCCGCGCCATCCAGGTGCTGCAGCGGCGCAGCAAGAACAACCCGGTGCTGATCGGTGAGCCCGGCGTGGGCAAGACCGCCATCGTTGAAGGCCTGGCGCAGCGCATCATCCACGGTGAAGTGCCCGACTCGCTGAAAGACAAGCGTGTGCTGGTGCTGGACATGGCCGGCCTGCTGGCCGGCGCCAAGTACCGAGGCGAATTTGAAGAGCGCCTGAAGGCTGTGCTGAAAGAAGTGGCTGCTGACGAAGGCCGCATCATCCTGTTCATCGACGAACTGCACACCATGGTGGGCGCAGGCAAGGCCGAGGGTGCCATCGACGCTGGCAACATGCTCAAGCCGGCCCTGGCGCGTGGTGAATTGCATTGCATCGGTGCGACCACGCTCAACGAATACCGCAAATACGTTGAAAAGGACGCCGCGCTGGAGCGTCGCTTCCAAAAGGTGCTGGTCGACGAACCCCCGGTCGAAGCCACCGTGGCCATCCTGCGCGGCTTGCAGGAAAAGTACGAAGTGCACCACGGCGTGGAGATCACCGACCCGGCCATCGTCGCCGCGGCCGAGCTCAGCCACCGCTACATCACCGACCGCTTCTTGCCCGACAAGGCCATCGACCTGATCGACGAGGCGGCGGCCAAGATCAAGATCGAGATCGACTCCAAGCCCGAGGCCATGGACAAGCTGGACCGTCGCCTGATCCAGCTCAAGATCGAGCGCGAGGCGGTGCGCAAGGAAAAGGACGAAGCCTCGATCAAGCGCATGGCGTTGATCGAAGAAGAGATCGACAAGCTGCAGTTGGAAGCGGCCGATCTGGAAGAAATCTGGAAGGCCGAGAAGGCGACGGCTCAAGGCTCGGCGCACGTGAAGGAAGAAATCGACCGCATGCGCCAGCAGATCGACGAGCTCAAGCGCAACGGCGACTTCAACGCCGTGGCCGAGCTGCAGTACGGCAAGCTGCCCGAACTGGAAAAGCGTTTGAAGGACGCGCAAGCCAAAGAGGTCGACAAAAGCGGTAAGAAGGGCAGCGGCAAACCGCAGCTGCTGCGCACCATGGTGGGCGCCGAAGAGATCGCCGAGGTGGTGTCACGCGCCACCGGCATTCCGGTGAGCAAGCTCATGCAGGGCGAGCGCGACAAGCTGCTGCAGATGGAAACCAAGCTGCACGAGCGCGTGGTGGGCCAGGACGAAGCGATCACCGTGGTGGCCGATGCCATCCGGCGCAGCCGCGCGGGCTTGAGCGACCCCAACCGGCCCCTGGGCAGCTTCTTGTTCCTGGGCCCCACGGGCGTGGGCAAGACCGAGCTTTGCAAGGCCCTGGCCGGCTTCTTGTTTGACAGTGAAGACCACATGATCCGCGTCGACATGAGCGAGTTCATGGAAAAGCACAGCGTCAGCCGTTTGATCGGCGCGCCACCGGGCTACGTGGGCTACGACGAAGGCGGCACGCTGACCGAGGCCGTGCGCCGCAAGCCCTACAGCGTGCTCTTGCTGGACGAGGTGGAAAAGGCCCACCCTGATGTTTTCAACGTGCTGCTGCAGGTGCTGGACGATGGCCGCCTGACCGACGGCCAGGGCCGCACCGTGGACTTCAAGAACACCGTGATCGTGATGACCAGCAACCTGGGTTCACAGATGATCATGCAAATGGCCGGCAAACCCACGGCCGAGATCCGCACCGCCGTTTGGGCCGAGGTCAAGCAGCACTTCCGCCCGGAGTTCCTGAACCGCATCGATGAGACCGTGGTCTTCCACGCGCTGGACCGCCAGCACATCGAGAACATCGCCCGCATCCAGCTCAAGCTGCTGGAGTCGCGCCTGGAGAAGCTGGAGATGAAGCTCGAGGTTTCACCCGCTGCCTTGAGCGAACTGGCCAAGGTGGGCTTTGACCCGGTGTTTGGTGCGCGTCCGCTGAAACGGGCCATCCAGCAGCGCATAGAAAACCCGGTCAGCAAGCTGATCCTGCAGGGCCGCTTTGGCCCCAAGGACGTGATTCCGGTGGACCTGCACGACGGCGAGTTCAGCTTCTCGCGCGTGGTGCACTGACCGGCCGGCGCCCGTCTTCAGTCGGGAATCTGAACGCGCTCGAGTTGCATGCGGGCCAGCGTCAGGTTGCTGGCACTGGCCTGCAGCACCATGTGCAAGGCCACTCCCGGGTGACCTGGCACCGGCCGCAGCAGCAGGTGGTGGCTGGTGGTGCTGATGCCCGCTTCGGCACGCGCCGGCCCCAGGCCCAGCGCGCGTGAGGCGTCGTTCATGGCCGACAGCAGAGCTGCCCCTTGTTGGGCCAGCCGGTCTGCGGCTGGCAGCCCGCCGGCGTGGGCCATGACCTGCATGGAGTGGGTGTCGAAAATGCAGGCGCTGAGCGTGCCTTTGATCAACGCACAGCGATCGACATAGAGCTGCCACTGCGTGCCACCGGGTACCGGCATCGGCATGGGCATGGTCAACTGCGGCGGCTCTGCCGCAGGTGCTCTCCCAGCTGGCTTGAGCGAGTCCAGCGGCATGGGTTCGGTGGTGGCTTCGGTGCTGGGCACCTTGGGCTTGGGCACCGCGCGTGACAACTCGGTCTGCAGTGCGCGCTCGCCATTGGCGGCACCATGCAGACGGTTCCAAGCCCCGCCGACAAAGGTCCACACATGTTTAGGCTTGGCCGCGTGGGGCGTGACATGAACAGCCACGGGTGTCTGGTGCGCCAACTGAGCGGCCTGGCCGGCCATGGCGATGCTGGAGCCCAGCGGTACCATCAGCAGGTCGCGGTTGGGCCAGGGGCCTCGCGCCAAGGCCTCGTGCAGCGGCGCCAATTGCGCCGCAATGGCGTGGGGGGGCAACTCGCCCACCATCAGCACACCCAGTTTGCTGTGCGCCAGCAGCGCACCTGCGATCTGGGCGCGTGCGGTGCCATTGGCGTTGACATCGGTGGAATAGACCCGTACCAAAGCACCATCGGCCAAAGGCACTTCAACGAACTGGATCACGGCCAGTGCCACACCCTGACCCTGCTTGCGCACCGACAGCCGCTGCACTCGAGCGCCCGCAGCGCCGGCCAGGCTGGCCAACAGCCGCAGTGAAGCACTGGTGCCCACGTCGTGCAAGGTGATGAACTCAGGCGCATGCAGTGTGAACTCCTGTTGCAGCGCCGCAGCCACATCGGTGGCCACAAACAGTTCAACCTGGTCGTCGGCGATGCGCCTGCCCACGTCATGGCGCCCTTGGCCCAGGTAGGCGTCACGGTCACCCACGATCTGGGTGCTGGGCGCGTTCAGCTCGTCCCGACTGGGTATCCGGGCCGTCTCTGGCCAGGGGATGTCATGTGGTCCACGGCTCATGGGTTTCCTCTCCTTGCTTTATGGCGGCGATGATAGGGCGCAGCCGCTGGCTGCGCAGCGCAGCCAGCCCGGCCGATCCGTAGAATCTGCCCACGATGGCCACATTCGGCCACAGAGATGACCACGCCGACATGAGCAATCGCCCCGCAGCACCTAAGGCATTCGGACCTGTCGTGGTGATTGGTGCCGGCTTAGGTGGCCTGACGGTGGCGTTGCAACTGGCCCAGCAGCGGCCCGTGGTGGTGCTGGCCAAGCGCTCGCTGACCGAAAGCGCAACGGCTTGGGCCCAGGGGGGCATCGTCGGCGTGCTGGGCAGTGACGACAGCGTGGAGTCCCACGTGCGCGACACCCAGGAGGCCGGTGCTGGCATCGTTGACGAAAACACCGCTCGTTACATTGCAGAGCACAGCGCCCAGGCCGTGCAGTGGTTGGTGGACGCCGGCGTGCATTTCTCGGAAGACCCTGACGGCCCGCTGGGCTTGCACCTGACCCGTGAAGGTGGCCACGCCGTCCGCCGCATTGCCCATGCCGCTGACGCCACCGGCAAAGCCATCCACGACGCCTTGCTGGAACGTGCCCAGGCCCACCCCAACATCACCTTGCGCGAGCGCTGGGTGGCCGTTGATGTGATCACCTCGCGCTTGCTCAAACGCGAAGAAACGCCACGGTGCTACGGCGTCTACGCGCTGGACATGGACAGCGGCCGCGTGGAGACCTTGGCCGCCGATGCCGTGGTCCTGGCCACCGGTGGCGTGGGCAAGGTCTACCGATACACCAGCAACCCCGACACCGCCACCGGTGATGGCATCGCCATGGCTTGGCGCGCCGGTTGCCGGGTGGGCAACATGGAGTTCATCCAGTTTCACCCCACCTGCCTGTACCACCCGCAAGAGCGCAGCTTTTTGATCACCGAAGCGCTGCGCGGCGAGGGCGCTTACCTCACCCTGCCCAGTCTTGGGCCAGGCGATCCAGGCGGCCAGCGTTTCATGGCCGCGCATGATGAGCGGCTGGAGCTGGCGCCGCGCGACATCGTGGCCCGGGCCATCGACTTCGAGATGAAAAAGCATGGCCTGGACCATGTCTGGCTTGATGCCCGCCACCTCGGCGAGGCGTTCCTGAAAGAGCACTTTCCAACCGTGCACGCGCGGTGTCTGCAACTGGGCATCGACATCGCCACGCAGCCCATTCCCGTGGTGCCCGCAGCCCACTACACCTGCGGCGGTGTGGTCACCGATCTGGACGGCCGCACCGACCTGCCGGGCCTCTTTGCGGTGGGCGAAACCACGTATACCGGTTTGCACGGCGCCAACCGCCTGGCCAGCAATTCACTGCTGGAGTGTGTGGTGCTGGGGCGCAGCTGTGCGCTGGCCATTGAAGCGCAAACCGTTCCGCCATCAGTGCCCTTGCCGGCTTGGGACGAGAGCCAGGTGGAGGATGCCGACGAACAAGTCGTCATCGCCCACAACTGGGACGAGCTGCGCTTGCTGATGTGGAACTACGTGGGCATCGTGCGCACCACCAAACGGCTGGAGCGCGCATTGCACCGCATCAAGCTCTTGCGCAGCGAAACGCACGACTACTACGCCAACTTCCGCGTCAACCGCGACCTGCTGGAGTTGCGCAATCTGGTGGTCTGCGCTGAATTGATCGTGCGCTCAGCGCTGCGTCGGCATGAGAGCCGAGGCTTGCACTACAGCCGCGACTTCCCGCATCCCTTGCCGGTGAGCTTTCCCACCGTGTTGACGCGTCCGGCCAAGAGCGGCGCGGGCAAGCGTTAGCCCTGGGCTGTTTGGCCAAACCAAGCCATGCTGGCCTCTGGCGGCTGTCAGCCGCGGGCGCGCATGGCCGTGCGGGCCTGGACAAAGCCGAAGGCGTACTCCACCGACTCCTGCAGCTGGCGTTCGCTGTCACCGCGCTCGCGGTCGCTGAGGTAGAACACAAAGTCGACCTCGTGACGGATGTAGCGCGGCGGCAGGCGGTTCAGCGCCACGCAGGCCACGTCGGCCAGCAATTCGGGTTTGTGTGCCAGGCCCGGGTACTGATCGGCTTGGCGCGCCACCGTGTCGTAAACGGCGCGTTCGTTGTGGTTGCGCACGGAAGTGAAATCAGCGCTCATGCAATGCCCTTCGCCCCGGCCATGGGGCACAAGGGCTTATCGGCAGCCGCTGTGTGGGGCTGAAGGGCCTGGCTTGCTGGGCCTAGGCAGCACCGACGTTTCGCACAAAACCGCCCTGGGGCTGGGCCACGCTGGCGGGGTTGCGCTGCACAAAGTCCAGCATGCGCTGAATGCATCCCAGTGCCTGGCTGCGCACGGGCTCAGCCACTTGAATCTCGCCACTGCCGGTCTCCAGGCACGCCACCACGCCTTGCAAGGCGTTCATGGCCATCCAAGGGCAGTGCGCGCAGCTCTTGCAGGTGGCGCTGTTGCCAGCGGTCGGGGCTTCCAGCAGCAGTTTGCCGGGGGCCAGCTGGCGCATGCGGTGCAAGATGCCGTTGTCGGTGGCCACGATGTAAGCCGGTGCCGTGCCCTTGACCACCGCATTCAGCAGCTGGGTGGTGCTGCCCACCACGTCGGCCTGCTCGACCACGCTCTTGGGTGACTCGGGGTGCACCAGCACCAGTGCACCCGGGTGCTGGCGGCGCAGCAGTTCGAGCTCCAGCCCTTTGAACTCGTCGTGCACGATGCAGGCACCGTTCCACAGCAGCATGTCGGCGCCGGTTTGCTCCTGGATGTAGCGGCCCAGATGGCGGTCGGGCGCCCACAGCACCTGCTTGCCCTGGCTCTTGATGTGGTTGACGATGGCCAGCGCGCACGAGCTGGTCACCATCCAGTCGGCGCGGGCCTTCACCGCGGCGCTGGTGTTGGCGTAGACCACCACCTCGCGGTCGGGGTGGGCGTCGCAAAAAGCGGCAAAAGCGTCGGGTGGGCAGCCCAGGTCTAGGCTGCAGGTGGCTTCCAGGTCGGGCATCAGCACGCGTTTGTCGGGCGACAGGATCTTGGCCGATTCACCCATGAATCGCACGCCAGCCACCACCAGCGTTTGTGCGGGGTGGTCACGGCCGAAGCGCGCCATTTCCAGCGAGTCGGCAACGATGCCGCCGGTAGCCAAGGCCAGGTCCTGGATGTCACCGTCCACGTAGTAGTGCGCCACCAGCGCAGCGCCCTGGGACTTGAGCAAAGCGGCAGCGCGGTCGCGTGTTCGGACTTTTTCAGCGGCGCTCAGGGCCGGTGGCACTTTGGCCCAGGCTTGTGCGGTGCAGCTGCTTCCAGCGGCATCCTGGCGTGTGTAGTCAAAGATGACTTGGTCCATCAATCTGTCCTGCAAAGTGGCGGGTGCGGACCTGGCGGCTGTGTGTCAAGCGCGCGGGTTTGCACGAAGAAGAGCATCGTATCGCGTGGTCGCTTGGGCCGCAGGCAAGGCGCGCCAGACGAACCGCTACAGTCTTGTCATGAACACCAGCTCCACTTTCCCTACCGTTGCTGCGCGGCCTGCTGGTCATGCGCTGGTCGAAGCCCTGATCGCACAGGGCATCGACACCTGTTTCGGCGTGCCCGGCGAGAGTTATCTGGCAGTGCTGGACGGCTTTTACGAACATGCCCAGCAGATCCGTTTCATCGCCTGCCGCCAAGAAGGCGGGGCCGCTTTCATGGCCGAAGCGCAGGGCAAGCTCACGGGCCGACCCGGGGTGTGTTTTGTGACCCGCGGGCCGGGTGCCACCAACGCCAGCATTGGCGTGCACACCGCCTTTCAAGACAGCACGCCCATGGTGCTGTTCATCGGCCAGGTGGCCAGTGACCAGCGCGACCGCGAGGCCTTCCAGGAGATTGACTACCGCCAGATGTTCAGCCCCGGCACCCTGGGCCTGGCCAAGTGGGTGGCTGAGGTTCAAAGCGCCGACCGCCTGCCCGAATACGTGGCGCGTGCCTTTCACACCGCCATGCAGGGCCGACCCGGCCCCGTGGTGCTGGCCCTGCCCGAGGACATGCTGACCACGTTGACCGCAGCCCCCGTGCTGCCACGTGTCGAGCCGGTGCGCGCCTGGCCGGCGCCGGGTGGTCTGCGCGACCTGCGGGCGCTGCTGATGGCGGCGCAGCGCCCCATCGTGTTGGCCGGCGGTTCGGGCTGGGACGCCGAGGCCGCCAACGCCTTGCAGCGATTCGCCGAAAACTGGCAGCTGCCAGTGGCCTGCGCCTGGCGCTTTCAGGACACCTTTGACAACCGCCACGCCCAGTACGCGGGTGACGTGGGCATCGGCACCCACCCCAAGCTGGCCGCTCGCATGCAGAGCGCAGACCTGGTGATCGCGCTGGGTGTTCGCTTGGGCGAGATGACGACCCACGGCTATACCTTGCTGCAAGCGCCGCGCTCGTCGCAAAAGCTGGTGCACATCCACTCCGGCGCGGAGGAGTTGGGCCGCGTTTACGCCGCCGACCTGATGCTGCAGTCGTCCATGGCCTGTGCCGCCAAGGCGCTCGAAGCGTTGGCAGCGCCCACCCAGGTCAACTGGGCGGGCCAGGCGGCCAGTGCGCGCACCGACTACGAAGCCAACCTGGTGGCCCCAGCGGTTGAGCCGCTGGACATGTCGGTGCTGATCAAAGGCCTGCAAAAGCTGCTGCCCGAGAGCACGGTCTACACCAACGGCGCGGGCAACTTCAGCGGCTGGCTGCACCGCTACTGCAGCCACCCTGGCCTGCAACACCACGGGCGCACGCAGCTGGCGCCCAGCTCAGGTGCCATGGGCTATGGCTTGCCCGCTGCCGTGGGCGCGGCTTTGTTGCAACCCGAACGCTGGGTGGTCAACATCGCGGGCGACGGCGACTTTCTGATGAACGGCCAGGAGCTGGCCACCGCCACCGGCTATGGCGCCAAGAAGTTGATTTGTGTGGTGGTTGACAACGGCACCTACGGCACCATTCGCATGCACCAAGAGCGCCACTATCCACACCGCGTCAGTGGCAGCGATCTGTTCAACCCTGACTTTGCGGCGCTGGCGCGAGCCTATGGCTGGCGCGCCGAGTTCATCGACCACACCTCGGCCATCGAGCCCGCTTTGCAGCGCGCCGTGGAGGCCGGAACGCCAACCTTGCTGCATGTGAAATTGGACGCCAACGTCAGCACCAGCCGAACCACGCTGGCCGCTATTCGGGCGTCAACTCAGCAGGGCTGATTGACCGCGGCGGCCGCAAACCCAGTGCAAGGGCCTCATCGTCGGCCCACCAGCATCAGCACCACGCTGGCAGTGACCAAGCCAGCCGCCAGCCATTCACCCAGGTGCATGGTTTCGCCGCCCAGCGTCGCACCCAAGAGCAGGCCGATGATGGGGTTGACATAGGCGTAGCTCGAAGACACCGCGGTGGGCGTGCGTTGCAACAGCACCATGAAGGCCGAGAACGCCACCAGGGAGCCGGCCAGCACCAGGTAAACCCAGCTGGCCAAGGCCAAGGGGTCGATGGGCCAGCTGGGCTCTTCCTTCATCAAGGCCGACGCCAACATCAACACCACGCCACCGGCCAACATCTGGCTGGCAAAGCCCATGGCGCCAGGGGCCAGATCCAGCGGCCGCCCGCCCAGCACGCGGGGCAGGCCACGCTGGCTCCAGACGCTGCCCAGTTTCCAGGCCACCGACGCGGTCATCACAGCGGCCAGGCCCAGCGGGGCGGCTGAGAAGCTCTGGCCCGATGCCAGCCACAGCACACCCAGCAAACCCAAGGCGATGCCGGCGCTCTCCAAACGAGTGGGCCGAACGCCGTAAGGCAACTCCATCGCAGCTTGCAGCGCGGGCCCGATGGCGATGAAGACCACCACCAGGCCCGAGCTGACCGACAACTCGGCAACCGCCGTCAAGCCGTAGGCCACGCCCAGCATCAAGGAACCCAGGATGGTGGCGTTGATCCACTCGCGCCGGTCGGGCCAGCGCGATCCGCGCCAGGTCAACCAGCCCGCCAACAAGGCGCCGGCCACCAGGAAGCGGGTGCCCATTTGGTAGAAGGGTGGAAAGCTGACCAGGGCCCACTTGATGGCCAGGTAGGTCGAGCCCCAGATCAGCCAAGTTGCAGCCAGGCAAGCAACGATCAAAGGCGGCCAGCGCGTTGAGACCGAAGGCCCGCTGGTGGGGCCTGCAAGGGAGGTAGGGTGGCTCGACATGTCATCGATGTTAGGCAGGCCTGGGTCGCGTTTCCATACATCATTGCAGCTTGAGTGGATGCCTTGACTTGCAAACGAAGGAAAACATTGGCAAAGTCCTTTGAATGAAAAACCTCCCCGAGATCGATGCCCACGACACCCGCATCCTGGCCGAGTTGCAGGCGGATGCCCGTATCAGCGTGGCTGAGTTGGGTCGTCGGGTGCACCTGAGCCAACCTGCCGTGGCCGAGCGCCTGCGCAAGCTGGAGGCCAACGGTGTGATCACCGGTTACCGCGCCACCATCAACCTAGCTGCGCTGGGCTACGGCATTCGAGCCATCGTGAGGGCAGGTCGGTCAGACTACAACCGCATGGCCAGCCTGGTGGGTCAGCTGCCGGAAATCGTCAACGCCTGGAACATCACCGGCGAGGACAGTTGGCTGTTTGAGATAGCGGTTGTTGACGTGGCGCACCTGGACGCCGTGGTGTCGCAGATTTGCTTGCTGGCGGAAACCTCCACCTCCATCATTCTGAAGTCGGTGCGCGAGCACCAAGTGATGCTGCCGCGCAGCACGGAAGCCACGACATGAGCACTTCCACTTGCGACCTGTGCGATGCGCACAAAGATGACGGTGTGTTGCGCGTGCTGCCGCCTGTCTTTCGAAGTTTTGGCGGGCGCGCCCATTTCAGTGGCCCCGTCAGCACCGTCAGGTGTTTTGAAGACAACTCGTCGGTCAAAGCGGCCGTCGATTCCGCAGGTCTGGGCCGCGTGTTGGTGGTGGACGGCGGTGGCAGCCTGCGCAAGGCCCTGGTCGGCGGAAATCTCGCGGCTGCGGCAGCCCGCAATGGCTGGGTAGGCCTGTTGGTGGACGGCTGTGTGCGTGACGTGGCCGAGCTCGCAGCGGCCGATGTTGGCATCCTGGCGCTGGGCTGCGTGCCCATGCCCACCACCAAGCGCCACGCGGGCGAAACCGAGGTGAGCGTGCAGGTGCAGGGTGTCTGGATTCACCCGGGCGACTGGCTCTACGCCGATGCCGACGGAGTGGTGTTGGCCAGCCGGTCATTGGCCTGATCGTCCGGTTCAACAAGCTGCGTTGGCAGGCTGCTGGTGTTTCCTCAGGTTAGAATGCGAGCTTCGGGGCGTAGCGCAGCCTGGTAGCGCATCTGGTTTGGGACCAGAGGGTCGCGAGTTCGAATCCCGCCGCCCCGACCAATTGAATCTACGGGTTAGCTTCGTCAAGAAGCTAACCCGTTTGGCTTTCTGGAGTGCGTGTGCGGAGGCGGTAGGCCCTTGCCCGCACCACGATGCAGTCTCCGGACTGGCAGAAAGGCCGGTCAATGGGCGGGGGCCATCGCTGCGCCAGACCAGCCCTCAAAGACTGGCCTGCCCGGCAGGACTCGAACCTGCGACCCCCAGCTTAGAAGGCTGGTGCTCTATCCAGTTGAGCTACGGGCAGCAATTGGTATTGGATTCTAGGTGGGCCGCTCTCAGTGCTTTTTGTACTGGGTCGCGCCAAAGAGGGTCTCGCGCGCCTGCTCGTCAACCAGCGGCTTGCGTTGCGCAGCCAGCACCTCCACACCGCGCATCACGGCCGGTCTGGCCCCCAGCTCGTCGAACCAACCTCTGAGGTGTGGAAAGTCATCCCAGTTGATGCCCTGGTTCTTCCAACTGCGGATCCAGGGAAAGATGGCGATGTCGGCAATGCTGTACTCAGAACTGGCGACGTACTTGTGTTGGGCCAGCTGGCGGTTAAGCACGCCGTAGAGGCGTTTGGCTTCGTTGGTGTAGCGGTCTACCGCGTATGGAATCTTCTCGGGCGCGTAGATCCGGAAGTGATGCGCCTGCCCCAGCATTGGGCCAACGCCACCCATCTGAAACATCAACCATTGCAAGACCTCGTACCTGGCACGCACGTCCTGGGGCAAAAAGCGCCCGGTCTTGGCCGCCAGGTAAAGCAAGATGGCTCCTGACTCAAAGAGCGAAATGGGTTTGCCGTCGGGCCCAGCGGGGTCGACGATGGCCGGGATCTTGTTGTTGGGGCTGATGGCCAGAAACTCACGCTTGAACTGGTCGCCCGCGCCAATGTCCACCGCGTGCACCCGATAGGGCAGGCCGCACTCTTCGAGCATGATGTGAACCTTGTGCCCATTTGGCGTTGCCCACGAATACACTTCGATCATCACCAGTCTCCCTCAGCAGCAAGCCCTCGGTGGCGCTGCATGCTCATTGGACACCAAACCATGCTTGACGGCTTGAAGCGCTTGTTCTCGACGACGGGTGGGTCTGACGGCCAAGGTGCCGATTGGGATGCCATCACGCCGTGGGCGAGCTCACGCCAGTACAGCTTCAGGGCAGTCCAGGAAGAAGGCTTTGTCATCGATGGCAGCCTGGGTGGCACACCCTGGCGCTTGGAGTGGGGCCCCTCGCAGCGCCCCTACATCCAGGGGCAAGAGTTGCGCATTCGTTCTGAGCTGGGCTTGGCGTCGGACTTGCAGCTGGTGGTCATGAATCGCATGCTGCAAGAGAAGATGGAGAAAGACATCTTCGACCAGTATGTCGAAGGGGTGCAGACCCGCATCGACAACCAGACGCCACCGGAAATGCGGTGGCTGGTGATGTTCCCCAAGTTACCGGGCGCGGAAATGCCAGACCTGCGCGAACGCTATGTGGCGTTGGCCAGCACCAAAACTTGGTTGGTGCACTGGCTGCAAGGCCCTGTTTCCCAGTCGCTGGCTGCGCTGAAGGTTGACCCGACGGCGCCTGTGGTGTTGATGATCGGGCGTGGACGCCTGATGCTGCGCACCCCATTGGCGACCGCTGACCTGGGCCCCTTGCAGGCATGGTTGCGCCTGTTCGAGACCGCGATGCGCGAGGCCTTGCGTGTGGCCAACGACATCAAAGGTACCGACGCCCCCAGCAGCCAAGGCAATCCGTGGTCGAGCAGCGCACTGCCCGGTGACGAGCGAGACAAGTAGGGCTGTGCCTTAGCCCGCGAGCGGTTTGACCTTGCCCAGTTCCAGTTTGGCGATGGCATTGCGGTGCACTTCATCCGGGCCGTCTGCAAAGCGCAGGGTGCGAGACAGCGTGTAGAAGTAAGCCAGCGGAAAGTCCTGGCTCATGCCAGCGCCGCCGTGAACCTGCATGGCCCAATCGATGACCTGGCATGCCATATTGGGTGCCACCACCTTGATCATCGCGATTTCGGCTTTGGCGCTCTTGTTGCCGGCCATGTCCATCATCCAGGCCGCTTTCAGGGTCAACAGGCGGGCCTGGTCGATCAGGCAGCGTGCCTCGGCAATGCGCTCTTGGGTGACGGTTTGCTGGGCGATGGTCTTGCCAAAGGCAGTGCGGCTCACGGCCCTTTCGCACATCAACTTCAGGGCCCGTTCAGCAATACCCACCAAGCGCATGCAGTGGTGGATGCGCCCTGGCCCCAAGCGGCCCTGAGCAATCTCAAAACCGCGGCCCTCGCCCAGCAAAATGGCGCTGGCGGGGACACGCACGTCCTTGAAGTCGACCTCCATGTGGCCATGGGGCGCGTCGTCGTAGCCAAACACCGACAGCGGCCGCAGGATGGTGATGCCAGCAGCATCAGCTGGCACGACGATCATCGATTGCTGTGAGTGCTTGGGCGCGCTGGCGTCGGTCTTGCCCATGAAGATGTAGACCGCGCAACGGGGGTCACCGGCGCCACTGGTCCACCACTTGCGCCCGTTGATGACGTAGTCGTCGCCATCCCTGCGGATGTCGGCCTGGATGTTGGTGGCATCCGACGACGCCACAGCGGGTTCCGTCATCGCAAAGGCGCTGCGGATTCGGCCTTCCAACAAGGGTTCCAGCCAGCGTTTCTTGTGCTCAGCCGTGCCGTAGCGGGCAAAAACCTCCATGTTGCCGGTGTCGGGCGCGGAGCAGTTGAAGACCTCACTGCTCCAGGGCACAGCACCCATGATTTCGGCCAAAGGTGCGTAGTCTTGGTTGCTCAAACCGAAGGTGAACTCCGCATCGCTGCTGGCGCTGGCCCCTTCCGCATGAGGCGGCAGGAACAGGTTCCAAAGCCCTGCAGCGCGCGCCTTGGGTTTGAGTTCTTCAATGACCTGCAACGGGGTCCAGCGTTTGCCCGCCAGCGTGTTGGCTTCAATTTCGGCGAAATAGCGCGCTTCGGCCGGGTAGATGTGCTCGTCCATGAAGGCGATGAGTCGCGCCTGCAACTCTTGGGTGCGCGGTGAATAGCTGAAGTCCATGTTGGTGGTCTCGTGCAGGTGGTGGTGGGTGCGAAGTTGGCTCAGCCAGCTTGTTGTGCAAACTTCCAGGCCATTTCAGCCAAGGGGCGGGTTGAAGCGCCTGTGGCTCTGGCCTGAGCGCTGGCTGCGGTGCCATCCACCACCCGCTTGGCGATGCCCTGGGTGATGGACGCCAGCCTGAACAGGTTGTAGGCCAGATAAAAATTCCAGTCCTCGGCCAGCGCTTGCGGGTCGTGGCGCTGGGTGCGTTCGCAGTAGCGCCGAACGTATTCTTGTTCGGTGGGGATGCCGAGTCCGGCGTGGTCCAGGCCACCAATGCCTCGGAAGGTGCCCGGCGGAATGTGCCAGGCCATGCAGTGGTAGCTGAAGTCCGCCAAAGGGTGGCCCAGGGTCGAGAGCTCCCAGTCCAGCACAGCGATGACGCGTGCCTCCGTAGGGTGAAAAACCACGTTGTCCAGCCGGAAGTCGCCGTGCACCACCGACACCTGCGAACCGTCCAACGCCGTGGCGGGCAAGTTTTGGGGCAGCCAATCGATGAGGCGGTTCATCTCGCTGATGGCTTCGGTTTCGGAAGCCAGGTACTGCTTGCTCCAGCGCCCGATCTGACGCTCGAAGTAGTTGCCTGGTTTGCCGAAGCCGTCCAAGCCAACGCCGCGAACATCAACCTGGTGCAGGGCCGCCATCACGCGGTTCAATTCGTCGTAAATCGCCCCACGTTCACTGGTGCTCAGTCCTGGCAGGGACTGGTCCCACAGGACCCGACCGTCCATGAACTCCATGACGTAGAAAGCGCGGCCGATGACCGATTCGTCCTCGCACAGCACGTGCATTTTTGCCACCGGCACTGCCGTTGGGGCCAGCGCCTGCATCACCCGGTACTCACGGTCTACCGCGTGGGCTGAGGGCAGCAGCTTGGCAGCGGGCCCGGGCTTGGTGCGCATCACGTAAGCGCAACGAGGCGTGAGCAGTTTGTAGGTGGGGTTGGACTGCCCGCCTTTGAACTGTTCAACCTGCAGTGGGCCGGCAAAACCGGGCAGCTGCTGCGACAGGAAGGCTTCCAGCGCCGCGACGTCAAAGGCGTGGCTGGCAGCAACGGGGCGGGTGCCGATGAACTGTTCCATGGTGATTGAGTTGCCTGGTTCTAACGTTCAGAGATGGCCAGCAGCTTGTCGCGCGACAACACGACCAAGCGGGTGGGTTCCACGCGCACGGCACCGTCACGCTCGAAGCCTTTGAGTTCTTGATTGACCCGTTGACGCGAAGCACCCAGGAGGTGCGCCAGGTCTTCTTGCGCCAAGGCCAGGCCGATGCGAATCTCTTCGCCTTGCGCAATGCCGTAGCTGCGTGCCAGCAGCAATATTTGTTTGGCGAGCCGGGCCTGCAACGGCCGGGTGTTGAGGTCTTCGAATTGGTCGAACATCAAGCGCAACCGCCGGCAGTTCAGGCGCAGCAGCGCATCGTAAAGCTCGTTGTGTTGGCTCAGCAGTTCCTTGAAGTCGGGCTTGCGGATGACCAGCAAGGTGGTCTGGCCATGCGCGTCGGCATCGTGGGTGCGTGGCAAACCGTCGAACAGTGAAATGTCGCCGAACCAGGTGCCGGGTTCGACATAGGTCAACGTGACTTGCTTGCCCGACAAGGACACTGAGCTGACCCGCACGGCGCCTCGGGCGACACCACACCACTCTTCGGCGGCCGACCCACGCGTAGCCAGCGGGTCGCCATCGGCCAATCGCCTCACCACCGCGCGGGACAGAATGGCACTCTGCAACTTGGGTGACAGCTTGCTGAACCACGAGCCTGACTCAATGTTGTGGAGCTCATCGATTGTAAGAATGGGCGTGTTCATGGCTTGTCTCTGAAGCGACAAGATCGCGACCGGTGGATTGTCTACCCCCGGTCGCATGCGGCTTCGGCCACCGCTCGTGGCACGCGAACCGGTGCTTTTGCACATCTGCCGCCGCTGTCCGGTTTGCCCGGCTAAACAGCGGCTTTCCCGGCGTTTGGACGGGCTTTGCGCCAGAACTCTTCTGCTAGAGTCGTTAGGCAATCAAGCACCACTTACCGCATGCATACAAAACAGCCTTGGCTGTCGTTGACGATTGGAAGTGTCGCAGGCATGGCGACCGCGTCCGCATTGGCTGCCGGGCTGGGCGCGGGTGGAGCTTCGGCTGTGTTGGGCCAGCCTTTGGACTTTCCAGTTCAGGTGCGCCTGGAGGCAGGTGAGACCTTAGGCCCCGAGTGTGTTTCTGCTGAGGTCCGAACCGGTGACCGCCGATTGCCAGCTGGCGCGGTGCGCACCCAGGTGCAAATGACCAGCCCAGAGACAGCCCGCATTCGCGTTCTGAGTACGGTCAGCATCGACGAGCCGGTGGTTGAGATTTTGTTGGCTGTCGGCTGCACCACGCGTATCAGCCGCCAGTACGTCGTGCTGGCCGATCCGCCCAGTGCAACGGCTCCTTCGGTCCCGCCTTCGTTCGCTGCCAACCCAAGTCCTGTTTCAGAGCCCGCGGCAAGCAGTGGGAGTACCGCTTCCAGTTCCACAGCGACAGCGGGAACGGGAACGCCCAAGGTTTCGAGCGGCGATCAAGCGGGCTCTTCTGTGACGCCCGCTGCCACGGCTTCTCCCGCTCGCCCCGCCGCCCAAGCCGTGCCCTTGAGCCCTGAAGAAGCTCAACGGCGGGCCCAACGTCGAGCCGAACGGCGTGCAGTACAGCTTGCCCGGCAGGCCCAGAAGGCGGAGCAGACGCCCAGTGGCAAGAAGGCGGCAGCACCGGCTCGCAGTGCACGACTGCAACTGGATTTCATCGAACCGCCGTCGCCAGCAGCATCGGCCGTTGAAGCTGCCATGCAGGCGGTGGCTCAGGCTGCCAGCGCAGCGCAGGTTGCGGCGTCTGCTGCCTCCGCCTCCGCCGAAAGGGTCAGCGTACTCGAGCGCACCGTTGAACAACTGCGTACCGAAGCCAAGGTCAGCCGCGATCTGGCAGCTCAGTTCAAGCAGCGTTTGGCGGAAACCGAGGGTGCGGGCCAATGGCTCATGCCGCTGGCGGCCATGGCGGCGTTGCTGGCGGGACTGGCTGCATGGCTGGCATGGCGCCTGGGCAAGGCGCAACGTCAAGAGCAAAGCGGCTGGCGCGAAGCGGTGGCGCCGCCCAGCCCCATCACCGAAATCATTCCCAGCCGGCAGCCGACCGCCCCAGTGCCCTTCGTCACGTCCGAGCCCAGGCCGGCAGCACAAGGCTCTGCGGCAGCGGCGGTGAGGGGTGGTGCTCGGGCCGCGCCTGCCTGGCCTCCACCTGCACCGCCTGTGGCTTGGCCACCGCCGAACTCCACGCTGGGCCCCGAAACCGAGGCCTTGGACACCGAGCCTGAGCCGGCCATGCAAAAGACCGAGCCCATGCCAGCGATGGCTCGAACCCAGCAGGATTCGCCGCGCGACGTCTCCATTGAAGAATTGATAGACCTGGAGCAACAGGCCGAGTTCTTTGTGGTGCTGGGCCAGGACGAAGCCGCCATCGACCTGCTGGTGGAGCACCTACGCAGCACCGGCGGCGGCAGTCCCTTGCCCTATCTGAAACTGCTGGAAATCCATCACCGGATTGACCAGCGGGAAGCGTATGAACGCATGCGCACCCGGTTCAACCACCGCTTCAACGCCTATGCGCCTGAATGGGGCGTCGATTTGGGCCACGGTCGTTCATTGGAGGACTACGCAGGTGTGATCCCGCGGCTGCAACAGGTCTGGGTGCGGCCCTTGGATGCGATGGCCGAGCTGGAAGCCTTGCTGTTCCGCAAGTCACGTGGTGAGCTGTTTGACCTGCCGGCCTACCGTGAGGTGCTGTTTCTGTATTCGCTGGCCCGCGATCTGCTGGACCGCGCTTCAGCGGGCGCACCCAACGTTGACCTTCTGATTCCGATGGCAGATGGTGGCGATTTCAGCAGCACGGCGCCTTCTCCCTACCTGGGTTTAGAGCGCGATGCTTTCCGCGATACCCAGATTCCCGACGACCGGCCCACGGCACCCGTGGACTTTGACGTGTCCTCGGTCGAGCGCCCGACCAGCATCTTTGACCTGCTGGACGACAAGCCTCACGTGCCAGGGTCACCAGCGCGGGGACCCCGGCAGGGCTGAGACTTCAAAGCCTGCGCAGCCGTTCCAGGGCTGTCAGCAAGGTCGCGTCCTGCTTGGCAAAACAAAGGCGCGCCAGCTTTTGCTCGAAGCCCGCGTCGTAAAACACCGAAAGCGGGATGGCCGCCACCCCGACCTCGCGGGTTAGCCACTGGCAGAACTCCGCCTCAGGCAGGTCGCTGATGCTGCTGTAGTCCACCAACTGAAAGTAACTGCCCTGGCTGGGCAGTGGGCGCAGGCGCGTTTGGGCCAAGCCGTCACGAAACAGGTCGCGCTTGCGCTGGTAAAAGGCCGGCAGGTTCAGGTAAGGCGCAGGGTCGCCCATGTAGCGCGCCAAACCGTGCTGCACAGGGGTGTTGACGGTGAAGACGTTGAACTGATGAACCTTGCGAAACTCGCTCATCAATGACGCAGGTGCCGCCACGCTGCCCACCTTCCAGCCGGTGACGTGGTAGGTCTTGCCAAAGCTGCTGATCACAAAGCTGCGCGCGGCCAGGGCAGGCAGTGACGCTGCGCTGATGTGAGGTTGACCGTCAAACACCATGTGCTCGTAGACCTCGTCCGAGACCAAGATCACTTGCGTAGGCTGCAGCAGATCGGCCAGCTGCTGCATCTCGGCGGCCGTCCACACCGTGGCGCTGGGGTTGTGCGGGCTGTTGATGATCATCAGGCGCGTTCGAGGCGTAAGGGCCTGAGCAATGCGGGCAAAGTCCGGCCTGAAAGTGCCGGGCGTGAGCGGCACACGTACCACGGTGCCGCCGGCCAGCAAGATGTTGGGTCCGTAGCTGTCATAGCACGGTTCGAGCACCACGACTTCGTCGCCGGGGTGCACACAGGCCAGCACAGCGGTCAGGATGGCTTGGGTTGCACCGGCGGTCACGGTGATCTCGGAAACCGGGTCGTAGTGGCGGCCATACAGCGCCAATATCTTGTCCGAGACGGCTTGACGAAGCTGCGGCACGCCCGTCATGGGCGGATACTGGTTCAAGCCCTCTTGCATGGCGTCTGCGACCTGCTTGAGCAGGACAGGGTCGCAGTCGAAATCGGGAAACCCTTGCCCCAAATTGACCGCCGAATGCTCTTGCGCCAGAGCCGACATGACCGTGAAGATGGTGGTCCCAACCTGGGGCAATCGGCTGCGCAGCAGCGGCGTGGAATAGGCGACGTTGGCTTGCATGGTGGACAAAGTGCTGGGAGTATTCAAAGTTGATAGTCAGAGCCTTGGCCACCCATGGCGCGCTCAATCAATGATGCGGACAGGCGAGGCGACAGCAGTTCGGCAAATGCCACCACAAACTGGCGCAGGTAAGCGCCCCGCTTGAACGCGACGCGCGTGGTGTTGGCACCAAAGAGATGGCCCAGAGGCTTCCAGACCAAGCCGGCCTCAGGCGGGTCTACCTGCATCGCCAGCTCGGTGACGATGCCCACGCCCAGGCCCAGCCGCACATAGGTTTTGATGACGTCGGAGTCGATGGCTTCCAACGCCACCGTGGTCTTGAGGCGGGCACGGGCAAAGGCTTGGTCAATGCGGGTGCGGCCGGTGACCGTAGGGTGGTACAGCACCAAGGTGTGCGCGGCGAGCTGTTCCAGCGTGGGGCGATCCACCTGCGCCAAGGGGTGGTCGTGGGGTACCACCATCACGTGTTGCCACTCGTAGCACGGCATGGAAACCAAGTCGGCGTGGACTGCCAGGGCTTCGGTAGCGACGCCGATTTCTGCCACGTCGTCCAACAGCATCTGGGCCACCTGGTCGGGCATGCCCTGGTGCAACACCACCTGCACGCGCGGGTACCGCGCGCGCAGCTGGGCCACAGGTTCGGGCAGGAAATAGCGGGCCTGGGTGTGCGTGGTGGCGATCGACAGGGTACCGGCCTCTTGCTTGGAATACTCCTCGCCAATGCGTTTGAGGTTGGCCACTTCACGCATGATCAGCTCAATGGACTTCAGCACCAGTTGCCCGGGCTCGGTGACACGCTTGAGCCGCTTGCCATGGCGGGCAAAGATATCAACGCCCAGCTCCTCTTCCAGCTCCAGGATGGCCTTGCTGATGCCCGGCTGCGACGTGTGCAAGGCTTTGGCAGTCTCGGTCAGGTTGAGGTTGCGCCGCATGGCCTCTTGCACAAACCTGAATTGATGCAAGTTCATTTGCAGCCGCCTGACAAGTCAACGGCGGCACGGGCCATGGCGGTGGTGACGCTGCCCACTTCGCCAATGGCTGGATGCAGGCGCACGGGTACTGTCGGGAAGGCTTGTTGGATCTGGGCCAAGAGCTTGGGCAGGTCTTGCCGTACATGGCCACCCGAGCCCAGAAACATGGGCAAGACGTCGATTTGGGTGCAGCCCAGCCCAGCAAGTTGTGCCGCGGCCTCAGGCAGGTTGGGTTGCATGAACTCGAGATAGGCCAGCTGGACACAGGTCTGAGGCTTCAATTGCCTGACTTCAGCGGCAACCGCCTCGAAGGGGGCAGCCCAACGCGGGTCGCGCGCGCCATGGGCGAACAGAATGAGGCCGTTTTTCATGGGTTCAACGGTAGCGCACCAGCCATGCAAACGCAGCCATGGACATGAAAAGGTAGGCCAAACTGGGTGTGGCCGCGGCCACCCACGGGGTCCAGCCTCGCAAGACGCCGATGTGACCGGCCAGGTTGTTGAGCAGCACAAAACTGATGCCCAGCATGATGCCGCCAAACACCTTGAGGCTGACACTGCCGGCGCGGGCATGCATGTAAGCAAAGGGCAGCGCCAGGGCCACCATGACCAAGCAGGCCAGCGGATACAGTGCCTTGCGCCAGAAGCGAATCTGGTGCCCCTGGGCAGCCTGTTCTTGATCGCTCAAGTGGGCGCTGTAGCGCCACAACTCCAGCGTGGTCATGGTGCCCACGGGCAGCACGGCGGCAGAGACGACTGGGGCGCTCAGGGTGCTGGGCCAGGTGAGTTGAGGCTGGCGTCGCTCTTGCAGCTGTGGGATGCCCGAGCTGAGGGCGCTTGGCCAGTCGGTGACCTCCACATCGGTCAGCGTCCAGTGGCCACCTTCCTCGACCCGTCCCTCACGCGCTTGGATGCGCGTCAGCAGCCGGCCGTCGGCATCAAACTCGAAGATAAGAATGCCTGTCAAGGTGCCGCCAGCATTGGTTCCTGCGACGTTGACCGAGGTACTGCGCTCGCCCTGTGCTGTGCTGTGCTTTTCCTTCAGCCAGGCCCCTGCGCCGCCCAGTGCGAGGCCACCCGAAAAGCGGGCCTTGAGGCGCACCTCTTCACGTTGGCTTGCGGGTGCTACATAGTCACCAATGACAAAAGTCAGCACGCCAAAGACGAGGCCCAGAACCGCCAGCAGGCCCAGTGCGCGCCCTGGACCCAAGCCGCCCGTACGCAAGATCGTGAACTCTGACGACTGAGCCAATCGAGCCAGGGAGTAAATGGTGCCGATGAGCACCGCAATGGGTGCCAACTCGTACAGGTGGCCTGGCACCTGCAGGATGGCAGCCCAGACGGCGTGCCAGGCGGTGCGACCGCGCACCCCCACGCCACCGAGCTCATCGACGAAGTCAATGAAGAAAAACAAGGACAAAAACGCCAAGGCAATGAACAGCACCGATGCGACGATGTCGCGGTAGAGCAGGCGACGAACAGTCTTCATGCCGCTGAACGACGCCGCCAGGAAAGGACGGCCGCATGGTCGCGCCACCACAGCAGTGCCATCGCCAAGAGGAACATGCCGCCATGCAGGCCAACCAACGCAGCCCCCATGCCCATTCGTTCACCACCCACCCAGGCTTGGGAGAGGTTGATCAGGTTGTAGTAGATACCAAAGGCCAGCAGCGAGAACAGCAGGTTCCAGTTGCTGGCCCTGCGCGGATGAGTCGCCGCCAGGCCAATGCCCAGCAGCAGCAAGTTGGCGGCACCCAGCAAGAGACCGAAGCGCCACGTCAACTCGCCCTGGTTGCGCGACGAAGGGTTTTGAATCAGATCCCAGGTGGCCATGACGCGGGGTACCTGGTTGTCTGCAGCCTGAACCGCACGGTCGCTGGCCAGGACTCGATAAGCCTCAAAACGGGACAGCGTATGGTCGCCATTGGCGCTGTTGAGGTCGTTGCGTTGACCGCGCTCCAAGACCAAGAATCGGTTGTCGCCTGCCGCTTCAAGGCGCCCGGACTTGGCTGATGTCACGGACTCGCCGTGGTCCGTGCGGGCCAGAATGAAGACGTTGCGAGCGTTGACTCCGTCACTGCTGTCGCGTTCAACAAAAAACACGCGGTTGCCGTCGTTGGAAGTCTGGAACACGCCGGGCGTGACGCGAGACAGATCTCCGCGCTGCTGGTATCGGTCCCGCAGCTCCTGGCTGCTGCGATTTCCCCAGGGCCAGACAAACAGCAGCAGCAGGGCGACGACGATCAACACGGGCCAACTCATGCGCAACACCGGGCGCACGAAGCGCGCCAGCCCTACACCGCTGGCAAACCAGATGGCCATTTCGCTGTCCCGGTACATGCGGCCCAGGCCGATGACCACGGCGATGAAGAGCGACATGGCCAAGATCATCGGCAGGTATCCCAGCGCCAGGTAGCCCAGCAGCAGCACCACGTCTTGCGGCGCCACCGTGCCTGCAGCAGCGTCTCGCACCGTGCGGATCAGGAAGTTGGTGAGCACGATGGTCAGCACCACCACCAGCGTGGCCCCGAAGCCCCGCGCCAGCTCACGTCGCACAGTTGAATCGAATAACATCTGCCGTTTTCCCTGTTGGGTTTCATTATGGACTTCAAGACACAGACCGTTCCCGCGACAGGCTTGTCGACACTGGCCGCTGATGGCCTTCTGTTGGTGCTGGCTTCAGAGGCCGCTGCACAAACGCTGGACAAGCTTCTGGCCATCGAGTTGACCAAGGCCATGAAGGACGGGGACTTCGAATGCAAGGCCGGGCAGGGCCTGTACCTCCATCGTGTGGCCGGCGTGAAGGCGGCGCGAGTGGGCGTCGTCTTCGCTGGCGGCGCTGGTGCCAAAGCTTTGCGCAAAGCCGTTGCAGCAGGGCTAGGCATGTTCAAGTCGGGCGGAACCCGCTCGTTGGCCATTGCCACAGCGGGCTTTGATGGCTTGACGGCGGGGCACGGCGAAGCCGTGGTTGCCGCGGTCACGGACAGTCTCTACGTCTACCGTGACACCAAGCCCAGCGCACCCGCGCCGGCCAAACTGAAGTCGATCGTGCTGGTTTGCGACAAGGCTGACGTGTCTGCAGCAACAGCGGGACTGCGGGTGGGCGAAGCGCTGGCCGCTGGCACCACCTTGGCGCGTGAGTGCGCCAACCGGCCTGCCAATCTGTGCACGCCCAGCCATCTGGCCGACCAGGCTCGAAAGCTGGGCAAGGACCATGGCTTGAAAGTGGAGGTGCTCGACCGCAAGGCCTGTGAGAAGCTGGGCATGGGTTCCTTCCTGGCTGTGGCTCAAGGTTCAGACGAGCCGCTGAAGTTCATCGTGGCGCGCTGGATGGGCGGGGCCAAGACTGAAGCCCCGGTGGTTCTGGTGGGCAAGGGCATCACCTTTGACACAGGTGGCATCTCGCTCAAGCCAGCGCCCGAGATGGACGAGATGAAGTACGACATGGGGGGCGCTGCCAGCGTGCTGGGAACCCTCAAGGCCGTGGCCGCGCTCAAAGCCAAAGTCAACCTGATCGGCATCATTCCGGCTTGCGAAAACATGCCCAGCGGGCGTGCTGTGAAGCCGGGAGATGTGGTCACCAGCATGTCGGGTCAGACGATTGAGATTCTGAACACGGACGCCGAAGGCCGCCTGATCCTGTGCGACGCCTTGACCTATGCAGAGCGGTTCAAGCCCGCCGTGGTGGTGGACATTGCGACCTTGACGGGTGCTTGCGTCATTGCCCTGGGGCATCACCGCTCAGGGCTGTTCAGCCCAGACGATGCCTTGGCGGCGGAGCTCCTGGCGGCTGGCGAACAGGCGCTGGACCCGGCATGGCGCATGCCCTTGGACGAAGAGTACGACGAGGCGCTGAAGTCCAGCTACGCCGACATGGGCAACGTGGGCGGGCGTGCGGGCGGGTCCATCACCGCGGCCAAGTTCTTGCAGCGTTTCACAGCCAAGGTTCGTTGGGCTCACTTGGACATCGCCGGTACCGCATGGAAGTCCGGTGCGGCCAAGGGGGCCACTGGGCGTCCAGTGCCCTTGTTGACGCACTTCGTTCTGGCCCGAGTGCGTTGAGGCAGCCCGGTCGTGGTTGGTCGAATTCTGGCAACGAAAGCCGCCGCGTTGGCGCGGCGGCTCCATCGTGACTGAGGTCGAGTTTCACACTGGCGTTTCCGACCCCCAGACTTTTACCTGCCGGTTGCTGCGCAAGGCGTGGCGGCAGGGTGTCCGGGTCCAGGTGACTGCGCCGGCTGAAACTTTGGATGCGCTGGATCGCCAACTCTGGGCCTTTGACGAACGGGACTTTGTGCCCCATGCCCGTTTGCCCGCTGCCTCACCTGCGCTGCGTGAGCGCAGCCCCATTTGGCTGACCCCCGAGGTCGTGGGTGGCCGTGCGCCGCGTGTCGTGGTCAATCTTGACGAACAAGCGCCCACCGATCTTGCTGGCTTGGACCGTTTGATTGAAGTGGTGTCTACCGACGCCGAGCAGGCCGATCGTGGGCGCCAGCGTTGGCGTGCTTACAAGGCACTGGGTTTGTCCATCAAACACCATGGCGAGCCTGGCGCGGATCGCGGCTGAAGGGATGTCATCGGCGGTTGTTGACCAAGTGCCCACCTTGACCGAAGTGGTCGAGTGGCCTGGCGTGGAAGGGCTGAGCCTGCCAGCTCTGCCGGGGGCTTCGCCGGTTTCATGGGCGCTTTTGCAAAGCCCGCAAGGCCCGCAGCCGAACTCCTTGGAACAGCAGGTCACCGAACTGTCCGCCAACCTGTTGTTCGAGTTGGAGAGCAAGGTCGGTCTGGCGCTGGAGTCCCGTCTGCGCGAAGTGTTGGCGCCTGTCCTGACGCGGGCGGCGGAGACCATGGTTCAAGAAGCCAAGACAGAACTGGCGGGCTTGATGCGTGAACTTGTCGAAGCGGCGGTTACCCAAGCGATCGAGCGCCACACCACCTTGTAGTCACCAACATCGCAGCCGACCCTGTCGGCCGCTGAGCGAGCAGCGGCGTTGTGCCTTCGCGGGCATGGGATATGAGCTCAAGAGGCAGAGTAACCCCCGGGTAGACGGGGCTGTCTTTTGGGGTATCGTGCCGCGCTTGGTGTTTTTCTAAGTGTCGAAGCTCGACATATCCAACCGGAGGTATCTGAATGCAAGTCAAGTTGAACGTGATCGTCGGTGCTGCGGCCATCCTGCTGGGTGGTTCGGCATTCGCACAAGACATGGTCGTCAAGATCGGCCATGTGGGCCCCACCAGCGGCGCGATTTCGCACCTGGGCAAGGACAATGAAAACGGCGCACGCATGGCCATCGACGAACTCAACGCCAAGGGCGTGACGATCGGCGGCAAAAAGGTCAAGCTCGAACTGCTGACCGAAGACGACGCTGGCGACCCCAAGCAGGGCACGGCTGCCGCGCAGAAGCTGGTTGACAGCAAGGTCATGGGCGTCATCGGCCACCTGAACTCGGGCACGTCGATCCCCGCTTCCAAGATCTACAGCGACGCTGGCATCCCCCAGATCAGCCCTTCGGCCACCAACCCGAAGTTCACCCGCCAGGGCTACAAGACCACGTTCCGCGTGGTGGCTGACGACGTGCACCTGGGTGGCACCCTGGGCCGCTATGCGGTCAAGGACCTCAAGGGCAAGAGCATTGCCGTCATCGACGACCGCACGGCCTACGGCCAGGGCGTGGCCGATGAGTTCGAAAAGGGCGTCAAGGGCGCTGGCGGCACCACCGTTGGCCGTGAGTTCACCAACGACAAGGCCACGGACTTCACCGCCATCTTGACCAGCTTGAAGGCCAAGAAGCCGGACATCGTCTTCTTCGGCGGCATGGATGCTGTGGCTGGCCCGATGATGCGCCAGATGAAGCAGCTGGGCATCGACGCCAAGTTCATGGGTGGCGACGGCATCTGCTCGGGCGAGCTGCCCAAGCTGGCCGCAGGCACCATGGCCGACGGCCAAGTGGTGTGCGCCGAAGCCGGTGGTGTGGAAGGCGCCGCCAAGAAGTCGATGGACGACTTCAACGCAGCCTTCAAGAAGAAGTTCAACGCCGACGTCCAGGTCTACGCGCCTTACGTGTACGACTCGGTCAACGTCATGGTGGCTGCGATGGTCAAGGCCGGCTCTGCCGACCCGGCCAAGTACCTGCCGGTGCTGGCCAAGACCGACGGCTACAAGGGTGTGACGGGCACCATTGGCTTTGACGCCAAGGGTGACATCAAGAACGGCGCCCTGACGCTGTACACCTACAAGGCTGGCAAGCGCGACCAGATCGCTGTCGTTCGCTGATAGGCGAACCAGGGCAGCGGCTGAAGCTGCTCGCTCTGCTGCGCACCAAGGGCCCTTCGGGGCCCTTTTTTCGTTCGTCGATGGCTTGCCAGCCAGCTGAAGCAGTTCGGGTCGCGTCGCGGCGCGAGCAGGCAATAAAAAACCCGCCAGCAATGGCGGGTTTCTTGAGGGCTGAAGTTCAGCTCACTTGAGCTTGATTTCCTTGTACAGCACGTGCTTGCGTGCCTTGGGGTCGAACTTCAGGAATTCCAGCTTTTCGGGCGTGGTCTTCTTGTTCTTGCTGGTGGTGTAGAAGTGACCGGTGCCCGCTGTGGACTCCAGCTTGATCTTTTCGCGTCCGCCTTTGCTGGCCATGATGCTCTCCTAGAGGTTCAGATTTCGCCGCGGGCACGCAGGTCGGCAACGACCTGGTCAATACCCACTTTGTCGATCAGGCGCAGCGCCGCATTGCTGATGCGCAAACGGACCCAACGGTTTTCCGTCTCAACCCAAAACCGGCGGTACTGCAGGTTGGGCAGAAAACGCCGCTTGGTCTTGTTGTTGGCGTGCGAGACGTTGTTGCCCACCATGGGGCCCTTGCCGGTAACTTGACAGACGCGTGCCATGACGCTTCTCCACTTCAGTGTTGTGTGCCCGGGTTGGCAGGACCTGCAGTGACTGAAACGTCACACCCGGTAAAGCCCACAATTATAGCTCGATTTTGGCGCTGCGGCTCACCTGCAGCATGCAGGCACACCAAAGTGCTGCCTTCAGCTGGACTCCTGTTCCAGGAAGCGCTGGGCGTCCAGAGCCGCCATGCACCCCGTGCCAGCACTGGTGATGGCTTGGCGATAAACGTGGTCTTGCACGTCACCGGCAGCAAACACGCCAGGCACGCTGGTCATGGTGGCCATGCCGTCCAGGCCGGTCTTGGTGACGATGTAGCCGTCTTTCATTTCCAACTGGCCCTTGAAGATGTCGGTGTTGGGCTGGTGTCCAATGGCAATGAAGCAGCCCTTGAGCGCGAGCTCCTGAGTCTGGTTGTTCTGGGTGTTGCGCAGGCGTACACCGGTCACGCCACTGGCGTCGCCCAGAACCTCGTCCAGCGTGTTCCACAGGTGAAGCTCGATCTTCCCGGCTTCGACCTTGGCCTTGACCTTGTCGATCATGATGGCCTCGGCGCGAAACTTGTCGCGGCGGTGAACCAGGTGCACCTTGCTGGCGATGTTGGACAGATACAACGCTTCTTCGATGGCGGTGTTGCCACCCCCCACCACGCAGACGGTGTCGCCGCGGTAGAAAAAGCCGTCACAGGTGGCGCAGCCGCTGACCCCTTTGCCCTGGAAAGCCGTCTCACTGGGCAAGCCCAGGTACTTGGCGCTGGCCCCAGTGGCGATGACCAGCGAGTCACAGGTGTAGCTGCCGCTGTCGCCTTGCAGCTTGAAAGGGCGGCTGCTGAAGTCCACCGTGTGGATGTGATCGAACACGATTTGCGTGTTGAAGCGCTCGGCGTGCTGCAAAAAGCGCTGCATCAAATCAGGGCCCTGGACACCAGCCACGTCGGCGGGCCAGTTGTCGACCTCGGTGGTGGTCATCAGCTGCCCGCCCTGGGCGATGCCGGTGATGAGCATGGGTGCCAGGTTGGCGCGGGCAGCGTAGAGGGCGGCGGTGTAGCCAGCGGGGCCGGAGCCCAGGATCAGTACTTTGGCGTGCGGGGTTGTCGTCTGAGTTGTCATATCGGGCTGGGCAAGTAGGCGGGCGTC
Organism: Betaproteobacteria bacterium; assembly: GCA_043743835.1. Taxonomy (GTDB): domain Bacteria; phylum Pseudomonadota; class Gammaproteobacteria; order Burkholderiales; family Burkholderiaceae_C; genus Rubrivivax. The sequence continues at coordinate 25,439 of JAYTVT010000060.1, read as the reverse complement.
GCGTCGATCCGACGTCCGATGGTCACATCGGGGCGCAACCGATGGCTGCAAGCCTCGCTATGGGCACAATAGCGCGATTCTTGCAGACCGGGCTTGGCCAGGGGTCTGACGGGAGATTGATCACAACAAGAGGAGCGAGTTCGATGTCGATGCTGTCCAACCTGGACCTGATCCGCCGCGTACCCCTGTTTTCCATGCTCACTGCCGACCAAGCGCAGGCCATTGCTGACAGCGTGGTCAAGCGACGCTTTCGGCGAGGCGAGCTGGTGGTGGAGCAAGGACGAAAGAGCAATGCCTTGTTCATCCTGCTCAACGGGCGCGCCCGTGTTCTGACTTCGGACAGCCGCGGCCGTGAAGTGATCTTGGCGGTGCTCGAGTCGGGCGACTACGTCGGCGAAATGAGCTTGATCGACAACGAACCTCACTCAGCCACGGTGCGGGCCGAAATCCAGACCGACATGCTGGTGCTGGCACGGGCCGACTTTGCGCGTTGCCTGCCTGAGAACTCCACGCTGTCGTATGGCGTGATGCGCGGTCTGGTCAAACGGCTTCGCAATGCAGACCGCCAAATCGAAAGCCTGGCCCTGCTCGACGTTTACGGCCGCGTGGCCCGCACGCTCTTGGACATGGCCGAAGAGATTGACGAGGTGAAGATCATTCGCCACAAGGTCAGCCGCCAGGACATGGCCAAGGTGGTGGGTGCGTCGCGTGAGATGGTCAGCCGGGTGATGAAGGACCTGGAAGACCGTGGGGTCATCGAGACCCAGGAAAACGGCTCGGTCATCATCAAAGAACGGTTGCAGCAGAACGACTGACGCGGCTGATCGGCCAGAATGCCGATCATGAGCTTTCCCCTTGGATCCATGAACGCCGGTGGCGCTGCTGTGCCACCGGCGCGAGAGGGCTCGGTCCCGCCCTGGCGCCGCAAGGCCTTGCTGATGGCCGGCGCTTTGGTGCTGCTGCTGTTCATCTTGGCCATGCTGACCCACGATGGTCGCGATGCTGCCTTCAGCACCTCTGGTGTTGGGGCCGGTGTCAAGAACAAGGTGGGCGTACTGGGCGCGCGGGTCTCGGACATGGCGCTGTTTCTCTTTGGCTACTCGGCCTGGTGGTTGGTGCCCGTGGCGCTGAGAACCTGGCTGTCGGCCTTGGCTGGCAGCCTGCGGCCAACTTCGGTGGCGCCGGCTGCGCCGCGCTGGATGTTCTGGCTGGGTTTGGTCCTGTTGTTGAGTGCCAGCTCCGCACTGGAATGGACGCGCCTCTACCGTTGGGAGCAACACCTTCCCGGGCACGCTGGCGGCGTTTTGGGCTTTACCCTGGGGCCCTTGTCGATGCGTTGGCTGGGCTTTGCCGGTTCGGGCGTGCTCTGGATATCCGCGCTGGTGCTGGGTCTTTCGCTGGCGTTGCGGTTCTCGTGGCTGGCGCTGGCTGATGGCATTGGCGAGCGACTTGACCGTTTGAGAGAGACCCGCCAAGACCGCCGCGAACTGGAAGAAGACAAGCGTTTGGGTGAGCAAGCCGCGCGCGAGCGCGAGTCGGTGGTGGAAGAGCAACTGGCCGTGGTGGAAGAACACGTGCCCTTGGTGATTGCCCCCACCGTCAGTGACATCGCTCCTTCGCAGCGGGTGGCCAAAGAGCGCCAAAAGCCCCTGTTCGCAGAGCTGGTAGATACCAAGCTGCCTCAGGTGGATCTGCTCGATGGCGTGCAGCAGCGGCCGGAGTCGATGACGCCCGAGTCGCTGGAGATGACCAGTCGACTGATCGAGAAAAAGCTCAAGGACTTTGGCGTTGAGGTGCGGGTGGTGGCGGCATCGCCGGGCCCGGTGATCACACGCTACGAAATCGAGCCGGCCACCGGCGTCAAGGGCGCGCAGATCGTGGGCTTGGCTCGCGACCTGGCGCGCTCTCTGTCGCTGGTGAGCATTCGGGTGGTTGAAGTGATCCCGGGCAAGAACTACATGGCGCTGGAGTTGCCCAATGCGCGGCGCCACATGATCAAGCTGTCCGAGATCCTGGGCTCCGATGTCTACAACGACTCGGCCTCGATGTTGACCATGGGGCTGGGCAAAGACATCGTCGGGCACCCGGTGGTGGCCGACCTGGCCAAGATGCCGCATTGCCTGGTGGCCGGCACCACGGGCTCGGGCAAGAGCGTGGGCATCAACGCCATGATCTTGAGCCTGCTCTACAAGGCCGAGGCGCGCGATGTGCGGCTCATCCTCATCGACCCCAAGATGCTGGAGATGAGTGTCTACGAAGGCATTCCGCACCTGCTGGCGCCCGTGGTCACGGACATGAAGCAGGCCGCCCACGCCCTGAACTGGTGTGTGGGCGAAATGGACCGCCGCTACAAGTTGATGAGCAAGCTCGGTGTGCGCAACCTGGGCGGCTACAACAAGAAGATTCTGGAAGCCGCCGAGCGCGGCGAAAAGCTGCCCAACCCCTTCAGCCTGACACCCGATGAGCCAGAGCCGCTCGAGCGCTTGCCCCACATCGTGGTGGTGATCGACGAGTTGGCCGACCTGATGATGGTGGTGGGCAAGAAGATCGAAGAGTTGATTGCGCGCCTGGCGCAGAAGGCGCGCGCCTGCGGCATGCACCTGATTCTGGCCACCCAACGCCCCAGCGTGGATGTGATCACGGGCTTGATCAAGGCCAACATTCCAACCCGCTTGAGCTTTCAGGTCAGCAGCAAGATCGACAGCCGCACCATCCTGGACCAGATGGGGGCCGAGGCCTTGCTGGGGCAGGGCGACATGCTGTATCTGGCCTCCGGCAGCGGGCTGCCGGTGCGGGTGCACGGCGCCTTTGTCAGCGACGAAGAAGTGCACCGCGTTGTGGACTATCTGCGCTCGCAGGGCGAACCCAACTATGTCGAAGGCATTCTGGAAGGTGGCGTGCTGGACGGTGACCCCGCCAGCGCCGACGGGCTTGCTCTGGGCGGCGCCGGCGGGGAGTCCGACTCCATGTACGACCAAGCTGTTGCGGTTGTTTTGCAACACCGCCGCGCGTCGATTTCACTGGTTCAACGACACCTGCGCATCGGCTACAACCGTGCTGCCCGTTTGTTGGAACAGATGGAGAAGAGCGGTGTGGTCTCGGCCATGGGCCACAGTGGCAACCGCGACATCCTGTTACCCAAACGTGACGAGTAGGTTTACCTTCAAGATGACAGCCCTTCCTGCGCCTCAGCCAATCCTTGGGACCCGCCAGAGTCGGGCCAACGGCCTTGGCCTCAAGGGCCTTGCGGTGCTCGCCCTCTGTGCCGCAGCGGGTGCAGCTCGGGCCGATGCGGTGGACCTGCTGCGGGAGTTTGTACGCGACGTGAAGTCAGGGCAGGCCGCGTTCACGCAGACGGTGACCTCGGCCGATGGCGCGCGCAAAAAGCTCAGCAGCGGTGAGTTTGAATTTGCGCGACCGAATCGATTCCGTTTCAGCTACACCAAACCCTTTCAGCAACTGATCGTGGCTGACGGTCAAAAGGTGTGGATCTACGACACCGACTTGAACCAGGCCAGCTCACGCCGTTTGTCGCAGGCCTTGGGCGCTACACCGGCGGCACTGCTGGCGGGCGCCTCGCTGGAGCCTGACTTCGTGTTGGCCAATGAAGCCAGCAAAGATGGCCTGGAATGGGCCTTGGCCACACCGCGTGCCAAGGACGGCGCGTTTCAGTTCATGCGGGTCGGTTTTCGCAACCGTGACTTGGCGGTGGTTGAACTGTTGGACAGCTTTGGTCAGCGCTCGCGCTTGGACTTTTCTCGCTTTGTGCCCAATGCCGTGCTGCCCAATGGACGCTTTCAGTTTGCCCCGCCCGCAGGTGCAGACGTGATCGAGCAACCCTGATTCGTCAGGTGCAAGCCGGGCAGACAGCGGGCTGAGCTGCGCGGCGATTGGATCCGCTGGACTGAGACAATCCAGCCATGTCAAGCCAAGACGCCTTGTTTGATTCGCCCCCTGCGCCGTCGGCAGGCGGCTCGGTGCCCTTGGCTGAGCGTTTGCGGCCGCAGACGTTGGATGAGGTGGTGGGTCAGCGCCACCTGCTGGCGCCTGGGCGGCCTTTGCGGGTGGCCTTTGACGCGGGGCGGCTGCCGTCGATGATTCTCTGGGGCCCGCCAGGCGTTGGAAAGACCACCCTGGCGCGACTGCTGGCGGGTGCAACCCAAGCTCATTTCATCGTGCTGTCGGCCGTGCTGTCGGGTGTGAAAGAGATTCGTGAGGCGGTGGACCAAGCGCAGGCGCTGCGTCGTGCGGGTCGTGCCACGGTGCTCTTTGTTGACGAAGTGCACCGCTTCAACAAGTCTCAGCAAGACGCCTTTTTGCCACATGTTGAAGCCGGCTTGTTCAGCTTCATTGGCGCCACCACCGAAAACCCGTCCTTCGAAGTCAATTCAGCCTTGCTGTCGCGGGCCACGGTGTTCGTGCTGGAGTCTTTGGACGATGGCGACCTGATCTTGTTGCTGGACCGCGCCAGGCTGTTGACCAAAGGCCCTTTGTTGGACGAGGCTGCCCGGCAGCAACTGGTCGCTTTTGCCGATGGTGACGGTCGCCGACTGATCAATGCCTATGAAAGTGCCAGTGTTGCCTACCCAGGTGCAGACACGCTGACGCCAGCCCAGTTGGAAGCGGCCATCGGCCGCATGGTGCGCCGGGGCGACAAGGGCGGCGACATCTTCTATGACTTGATTTCGGCGTTGCACAAGTCGGTCCGCGGGTCCGATCCCGACGCCGCCCTTTACTGGTTGGCGCGTTTGTTGGACGCCGGCATGGACCCGCGTTATGCCGCTCGCCGGTTGGTGCGCATGGCCAGCGAGGACATCGGCCTCGCCGACCCGCGGGCCCTGCGGCTGGCGCTGGATGCAGCAGAGGTTTACGAGCGTCTGGGTTCACCAGAAGGCGAACTGACTCTGGCCCAGGCGGTGGTCTATCTGGCGGTCGCGCCAAAGTCCAACGCGGTCTACAAGGCCTGGAACGAAGTGCAAGCCCTGGTCAAGCGCGACGGCACCCGGCCGGTGCCTGCGCACTTGCGCAATGCACCGACTGCGCTCATGAAGGACCTGGGGATGGGCAAGGGCTACCGCTACGCGCACGACGAACCGGATGGCTACGCCGCCGCAGAGGACTACCTGCCAACGGGGTTGTCGTCGACTCGGTTTTATGTGCCCGTGGCCAGGGGACTGGAGCAGCGCATTGCCGAGCGCTTGCAGCAGCTGCGTGAGCGCGACGCCCAAGTGACGAAGTCACGCTGAACAGCCCGCTCTCTGGTGATTTGCTCTGCCGGCAAGGGGGTAACTCCGGCCCTGCTCACGGTGACCCCCCACCTAGAATGCCCACGCATCGTCGGCCTGTAGGGGCAGACGAGGTCACAAAAGAACAACCGCGGCGAGCTTCTTGCATGGGCCTGGCAGGCACCTGCAACTGGCGGGACAACAGGAGTTGCATTCGATGGAAACTTTCATCCAGCAGATCATCAACGGTCTGGTGCTGGGCAGCATGTATGCGCTGGTGGCGCTGGGCTACACCATGGTGTACGGCATCATCAACCTCATCAACTTCGCCCATGGCGAGGTGCTGATGTTTGGTGCCTTGACCAGTTGGACCGTGGTCTCGGCGTTGTCTGAGACCGGCATGCCGGGCTGGGCCATGATGCTGGCCTCGCTGGTTTGCTCCATCTTGATCTGCTCGGCGCTGAACTTCACGATCGAGAAGCTGGCCTACCGGCCCTTGAGAAACGCGCCGCGATTAGCGCCGCTGATCACCGCCATGGGCATGAGCCTGCTGCTGCAGACGCTGGCCATGATCATCTGGACCCCCAACCCCAAGCCCTACCCAGCGCTGCTGCCGCCCGACCCCATCAACCTGGGTGGCCCGGTGATCACGGTCACCCAGATCCTGATCTTGGGTTTGACAGCGGTCATCCTGGCGGCGCTGATGTTCCTGGTGAACAAGACCAAACTGGGCCGCGCCATGCGCGCCACGGCCGAAAACCCGCGAGTGGCTGCTCTGATGGGCGTCAAGCCCGACATGGTGATTTCAGCCACCTTTGTCATCGGGGCCACGCTGGCGGCGGTGGCCGGCATCATGTGGGCAGCCAACTACGGCACCGTTCAACACACCATGGGCTTCTTGCCGGGCCTGAAGGCCTTCACGGCGGCGGTGATGGGCGGCATCGGCAACCTGGCCGGCGCGGTGGTGGGTGGTGTCCTGTTGGGCCTGGTTGAAGCATTGGGTGCGGGCTACCTGGGCGCGTTGACCGGCGGCGTGTTGGGCAGCCATTACGCTGACATCTTCGCCTTCATTGCGCTGATCCTGGTGCTGACCCTCAGGCCACAAGGCCTGCTGGGTGAGCGAGTAGCTGATCGCGCTTGATGCAAGGGGCAAACACCATGCAAAAGAAAATCTTCGTCTTCTTTCTCAGTGCTTTGGCGCTGCTGGCCTTGCCCTTGCTGATGCAAGTGGGTGGCCTGGGCGCTGGCTGGGTGCGCATCCTGGCGCTGGCGCTGCTGTATGTGCTGCTGGCTTTGGGCCTGAACATCGTGGTGGGCTACGCCGGGCTGCTGGACCTGGGCTTTGTTGCCTTCTATGCCGTGGGGGCCTACATGTACGCGCTGTTGGCCAGCCCGCACCTGTGGGAGAACTTCCCCTGGATCGCGGCCACCTTTCCCAACGGGCTGCACACGCCGATCTGGTTGGTGGTGCCCTTAGCGGCGTTTCTGGCCGGTCTGGCTGGCGTGTTGTTGGGCACGCCGGTGCTCAAGCTGCGTGGCGACTACCTGGCCATCGTGACACTGGGCTTTGGCGAAATCATCCGGGTGTTCATGAACAACCTGGAGCACCCGGTGAACATCACCAACGGTCCGCGTGGGCTGGACCGCATCGACCCGATGATCATTGGCCCGGTCTCCGACCCCTGGATCAACTTCGGCAAGAAGCTGGTGATAGGCGATTTCACCATTCCCTCGGTGACGATGTATTACTACCTGTTCCTGTTTTTGGTGGTGGTCAGCGTGGTCATCTGCCACCGCCTGGAAAACAGCCGCATCGGCCGGGCCTGGATGGCCATTCGCGAAGACGAAATCGCGGCCAAGGCCATGGGCATCAACACGCGCAACATGAAGCTCTTGGCCTTTGGCATGGGCGCCACGTTTGGTGGCGTCAGTGGCAGCATGTTTGCGGCCTTCCAGGGTTTTGTCAGCCCCGAGTCGTTCAGCCTGATGGAAAGCGTGATGATCGTGGCCATGGTGGTGTTGGGTGGCATGGGGCATTTGCCCGGCGTGATTCTGGGTGCGGTGATGCTGGCTGCCTTGCCGGAAGTTCTGCGTTATGTGGCCGGGCCGCTGCAGCAGATGACCGGTGGCCGCCTGGACGCGTCGATCCTGCGCCAGCTGCTGATCGCGCTGGCCATGATCTCCATCATGTTGCTCAGGCCGCGCGGCTTGTGGCCCTCGCGAGAGCACGGCAAAGCCGCACCACAGCCGGTGAACGCACCGGCTGCCGGCAACTGATTCCCGGGGACGCAACAACATGAGCGAAATCGTTCTCAAGGTCACCGGTGTAGCCAAGCGTTTCGGCGGCTTGCAAGCCCTCTCTGACGTGGGCATCAGCATCCAAAAAGGGCAGGTCTACGGCTTGATCGGTCCCAACGGCGCAGGCAAGACCACCTTCTTCAACGTCATCACGGGCCTGTACACCCCCGACTCGGGCACGTTTGAATTGGGCGGCAGCCCCTACAAGCCCAGTGCCGTGCACGAGGTGGCCAAACAGGGCATCGCGCGCACTTTTCAGAACATCCGGCTCTTTGCCGAAATGACGGCCCTGGAAAACGTGATGGTGGGCCGCCATGTGCGCACCCAGTCGGGGCTCTTGGGTGCGGTGTTCCGCACCCGTGGTTTCAAGGCCGAAGAAGCGGCCATCGCGCAGCGGGCGCAGGAGTTGCTGGACTATGTGGGCATCGGCAAGTACGCCGAGTTTCGCGCCCGCACACTGAGCTACGGTGACCAGCGCCGCCTGGAGATCGCCCGTGCACTGGCCACCGACCCCAAGCTGATTGCACTGGACGAGCCCGCCGCCGGCATGAACGCCACCGAGAAGGTGGTACTGCGTGAGTTGATCGACCGCATCCGCAAGGACGGCCGCACCATCTTGTTGATTGAACACGATGTTAAGCTGGTCATGGGCTTGTGTGATCGCGTGACGGTGCTGGACTATGGCAAACAAATCGCCGAGGGCGTGCCAGCTGACGTGCAGAAGAACGAAAAAGTGATCGAGGCCTACTTGGGCACCGGTCACAAGTGAAGGCGAATCAACCATGAGCACCACACTTCTCAAGGTCAGCGGTCTGAAGGTGGCCTACGGCGGCATTCAGGCCGTCAAGGGCGTCAGCTTCGAAGTCCGCCAGGGCGAACTGGTCAGTTTGATTGGCGCCAACGGCGCGGGCAAGACGACGACGCTGAAGGCCATCACCGGAACCCAAACGGTGGCCGCCGGCGAGATCGAATTCATGGGCCGCTCGATCAAGGGGCAGGGCGCTTGGGACCTGGTCAAGCAAGGTCTGGTGATGGTGCCCGAAGGGCGGGGCACCTTCACCCGCATGACGATCACCGAAAACCTGCAGATGGGCGCTTTTGTGCGCAACGACAAAGCGCAGATCGAAGCCGACATCGACAAGGTCTTTGGCATCTTCCCCCGCCTGAAAGAGCGGGCCACCCAGCTGGCCGGCACCATGAGCGGTGGCGAACAGCAGATGCTGGCCATGGGCCGTGCGTTGATGGCGCAGCCCAAGGTCTTGCTGCTGGACGAGCCCAGCATGGGCTTGAGCCCGATCATGGTCGACAAGATCTTTGAGGTGGTGGCCGACATCCACAGCCGGGGCACCACCGTGTTGCTGGTGGAGCAGAACGCCAGCCGGGCGCTGGGGTTGGCCAACCGAGGTTACGTGATGGAGTCTGGCGAGGTCACGATGACCGGCGATGCCAAGGATTTGCTCAGCGACCCCAAGGTACGGGCGGCCTACCTGGGCGAGTGACCCAGCCATTGAGCCTGCTGGTTTTCTTTGAGGTGCGTCGTGCCTAATTCTGCAGTGTTGACGCAGAGCCCCTAGCCTGTTGTTGTTCTTGTCACCTTGATCAGATAGAGTGCGTGGCACCCCGGCCACGCTATGCTGGCTGAACGGTGAAAGTTCAAGAATAAAAGCAGGAGGGCCCCATGATCCGACGCCAGAAGGCGGAACGGCTGGAACACCGTCTCATGTGGACGCTGCCGGCATCGCCGACCGTTTGTGCCCTGTTGGTTTTGGGCCTCTCAGCATGTGTCAGTGGCCCCTCGGGCACCAGCCAGGTGTTGAGTGGCGCCACATCGCTGGCCTCTTCGGTGACCGACGTCGGTGCAGGTGCTGCACGCAACGTGGCGGCGGCAGTGAGGGCTACCCCGGCGCCCGCAGCCACCGCCGCAGAGGTGCGCGCAGAAATGCCCACTTCATCTGGCGGCGCGCTTGCGCCCACATCAGGGTTGACGGCAACGCGTTCAGCCACGGGCATACAGGGGCTGTTCAGCAAGGGCCAGGTCAGCGGAGCCGAGCTCCTGCAGGAAATTGTCGCGATGCGGGCGTTGATGAAGGCTCAGCGCACGGCGTCGGCTGCCAGCGGCCTGTTGGGTCCTGTTCCGGCCGCTGCCAAATCGGCCGGTGTGGATCCCAAGGCCGAAGTCCTGAAGGCGGCGGTCAAGTCTGCTGAAGACTCGCTCAAGCCCTATGTATCTTCGATCGGGTTTGGGGCGCTGGACTTGCATCTGGGTAGTTTGATCGATGATCCCAAGCTCTTGGCCAACGAGTCCATCAAGCTGCCTTCGCCCAAGGGCATGACGGCTGCCCAGATGCAGCGCGTGGTCAACATGGCCGCCATCTTGGTGGCTACGCGTGTCACGGCCAAGATTCTGAAGAAGGCTCAAGAAGACTTTGCCAGCGTTGAAGGCGACTACACCCGCTTGATCACGCGACGGGAATCGGCCGCCCAGGTCTTGTATGGCGTGCTGCTTCAGGGTTCGGCCGCTTCGGCTGCAACCGCCGGGGCCTACAGCGCCGACGACCTGCGCTACCTGACAGAAAGTGTCGGGCGCATGTCGGTGAAAGACTTTGCCAACGACCTGGGGGCGCAAAACCTCGCCCTGCGGCACCTGAGCCAGACCGACCCAGCGGCGTGGGACGAATACAAGGCACGCTCTGATGGCTTGCGCAGCGCCACCAAAGGCTACATCCGCACGGCTGCTGGGGTGACGGCTTTTGCAGCTCTCTTGGCCAATTTTGGCAACGAGACGCTGGGGGCCATCAACAAGAACAAGGGCGCCGATATCCTGGATGCCTTGCCGTTTGCCTGGGAATTTGTCAGGGAAGTGCCCCCCGTGCTGAAAGCCGCCTGGCAGGTGGGTGCGGCGGGGGTCGTTGAGATCCCCATGAAGGCCAGCAAGCGATTCAGGGTGGCCTCGGGCGGAACGACCACGGACCTGGGCTCGGCCAGCGATGTTTTTGCGGCGGTGAAAAAGGGCGGCAGTGAGTCGCTCTTCAACGAGGCCCTGTTTCGGACCGGCAGCGACGGCCTGCTTTACAAGCTCTACCGGTGCGACAAATCCGAAGTCGGCCGCATGTTGGATGTTGCAGTACCCATCGCAGAGCGCGAAAAATTTGGCGCTCGTGTTTTGCCCAACCAGGCCGCCCGCTTCTCTTTTGCCAATGCTTTCAGTGCTCCTGGCGCGGAGTCCCGTGCCCAGGAACTGGGTGACGACTTGCTGCGCAAGGATCACCGCGAACGCACCGATGCCGTCAACGGCGTGGCATTGGGGGAAGCCCAGCGTGCAGCCACCAAGGGTGCGGTCAAATGGAACAACGACCAGCTGCTGCGCCTGATCCTGGCCAATCGAGAAGGCGTTGCCGCCCATGCAACGCTTCAGTTGGGTGACGTGATGGTGCGCCCGGTGCCGTCCATGCAGTCGGTGTACGCCTATGAATCCTTGATCGATGAATGCAGCCAGCAGTTGGGCGGCGGACCGAAGGCGTCGGCCGATGCGTCTCGCGTCACGGTTCCGACCGCCCAGACCAAGCCAATCAGTGGCAGCGCCAACAGCAAGCCGGCCGCGAAGCCACCTGCAAAACCCGCCGCCAAGAGCCCCAGCAACTGAGTACCGGAGCCAACCGATGAAAAGCAAGCTCATTACGCGTTCCGCCTTGGCGGTTTCCTTGGCCAGCGCCTTGGTTTTGCTGGTGGCCTGCAAGACCGCGCCGGTCAAAGAGAGCCCGCATGCGGCCAGCACCGAAAAAGAAGTTTTGGGCGCCATCAAGATGCCCGGTGGCGTGGACTACAGCCGCGCCCGTTTGATCGCCGAGAACCGCCGCATCAAGCTCTACGCCGAACTGGTGGGCATGGGTGACCCGGCCAATGAGAAGCTGTTGTTTCCCGCCAAGGTGGCGCAAGACATCGGTGTGAGCCCGGTACAGATGCGCCGGCGCTTCCTGGACACGGTGGCCAAAAGCCGCCGCTTTGAGCTGTACGACAGCTCCAGTACGGTTACTGCAGAGGCCAGCGACATCGTCATCGACGGCATGTTCACCGGGACCACACAAGACATTCAGACCCTGGAAGGTGGCGTTCGTGTCGCGGTGACACGGGTGCGACTGTCGCTGCAAATGAAGGACCGCTACAGCGGAAAACTGCTCTTTCCAGCCCCCGTGGATGTGGTGGGCCAGACCGGACGCTCCACTGGTGACCGCACGGTGATCGGGCCCCGCGAAACCGTCGACAACCCTGACGTTCAGCGGCGTTTGGGTCAGGACTACGAGCGAGCCATGCAGCGCGCCTTTGATGACGCGGCCAAGCGCATCGACGCCGTGCTTCGGCCCATGGGCCGGGTGTTGGCTGCCGACGGCAATCAGCTGGGTTTGGTCGGTGGTTCTACCCATGGCTTGCAAGGTGGCGATGAGCTGGTGGTCTTTCGTGCCACCACGGCCAAGGTGGGCAGCACCGAAGTGTTCGCCACCACGCGACCTGTCGCGGTGGTGCGCTGCGATGGTGTGGGCACCGAAACCAGCCAGTGCGCGGTGATACGCCGCGATCCGGCGTTCAAGCCGCAGGCGGGTGACTACGCTGTGTTGTCCGACTTTTCGGCAACCGGCGTGCGCACGGAGTGAGCAACATGGATGACATGGCCGACCTGCACAGAAGGAGCGTCCTGGGTCTGGTCGCGGCGGCCCCGCTGTTGGGTAGCGCCGCGAGGGGTGGTTTGGCGGGCGCGCTGCTGAGTTCTGCGTTGGGTGTGCAGGCGGCGGTACCGACCAACGTCATCACGGTGATGTACCGAAGGGAGTCGCCGCAAGCGCCCGGCCGCCTGGAGCCTGTGACCCAAGCCGCCACCATGGCGCTCGAGAGCGAATTCCTGAAGCGCGGGCTTCGTGTGATGCAGCCCAGCGCCGAGATCTACCAGCTGCTGGACCAAGGTCAGGGCGTGGTCATCACCTTCGCCACCGACGCTGGTTTTTCGCTGCTCTTTTCCGCCTACGCCGATGTGCGGCCTGCACCGGGCCAAGATGCCGGCACCGCCGAGGTGCGCCTGTCGACACGGGTTTTTGTCGGGCGCCACATCTTGTTTGCTGACGAGGGCCGGGGTCAGATGTTCACGCGCCTGGAGCCCGCCAACCGTGAGTTTGGAATGCGCCGGGCGCTGGAGCTGGCGGCGCGCCGCGCGGCGGCAGATGTGGCGGAAAAGGCGTCCAGCCAGCTGCAGGCGCTGACGCCAGAGCGCATCCAGGAAATGGTGGGCGCCCATCAAACCAGCACCACCACCAGCCAAGTGGTGCCTTTGCCAGCTTCTGCTTCGGCCCCAACCCCGCCGGTGGGTGTCGTTGTCGCGCCGCCAGCGCTGGCGCCGGCCCCAACGCCGGGGGTGGCCGTTGTCACGCCGCCTCCGCTGCCTTCGCCAGCGGCCGCTCCCGGTCAGCCTCAAGCAGCGCCGCGCAACCGCCATGCCCTGGTGATCGGTATGTCCAACTACGGCGTGGTCCGCGAATCCAACAAGAACTATCCCATCACCGATTTGCCGGGCGTGAAGCGTGACACCGACTTTGTGGTCGAGTCATTGGGAAAGTTGGGCTACTCCAAAGAGCGAATGACGGTGCTTCGCGATCGACAGGCCACGGGTACCGCAGTCCGAGGCGCGATCAAGGAACTGGCCGGCAAGGTGCAGGCCGACGATTCGGTGGTCATCTTCATCTCGGGCCACGGAGCCGACAAGGATGAGAGCACCTCGGGCTTTGGCATGCCCGTGTTGGCCGACTATCGGGTGCAGGATCCAGCCGCTTTGGACTTCTGGGAACTGCAGAGCTTTGTCAAAAACATGCGGGGACGGGTGGTGTGGATCAACGACACCTGTCACTCTGGTGGCGCAGCAACCCATGTGGCCTCGGTGGTGGTGTCGTCCAAAGGTGTCAGCGCTAAAGTGGGCGTGAAGGGCCCCGACGCCTCAACGGTTGCCGGCAACGCGGCGCCCGGCCAGGACTTCGCCATCCTGACCGCCTGCGCACCCAGTGAGTTGTCACTAGAAACGGCTGAAGGCGGCCTGTTCACGACCAGTCTGTTCAAAGCGCTGGTCAGCGCCAAAGGGCAGTTGCCTTTGGGTCAAGTTTTTGCCGACACCGTGGCGCAGCAAGTCATCCATCAGTCACGCACGATGTGCAAATCAGGTAACTTGTGTGGCGCCCATCCGCAGCAGACACCGGTGATGGCATTCAACGGCAATGGCGCCCAGTTTCGCCTTTGAACGGCTTGTGACGACACCTGAGATGTTGCTTCGGATTTCGCTGAGCGCTGCAAGCGCAGCGGGCGCCTGCAACCAGCGATCTCCAGGCCTCCTGACCACTGACTTGCAGGTCAGCCTCAGCTGGCGCCGTGCTTGTCAGCTTCCGAGGTGAAGGAGTCCGCATAGAACTCCTCAGCCGGCAAACCACAGTGTGCCGACAGGTCCCGACGCGCAGAGTCCACCATGATCGGCGCCCCGCAGGCATAGACCTGATGACCTGACAAGTCGGGCCAGTCCGCCATCACGGCCCGGTGGACCAAGCCCGTACGGCCAACCCAGTTGTCGCTGGGTGTCGGTTCGGACAGCACGGGCTCGTAGCGAAGGTTTTCCAGGTCCGTCGCCGTTTGCAAGCACCAGTCGTGTTGGTACAGATCGGCCTTGCGCCGGCACCCCCAGTACAGCGTGATGTCTCGCGTCGATCCCTTGTGCCTGAGTTGCTGGATCAATGCCTTGATGGGCGCAAAGCCCGTTCCGCTGGCCAGCAAGATGATGGGCTTGTTGCTGTCTTCGCGCAAAAAGAAACTGCCGAACGGCCCTTCCATGCGCAGGATGTCTTTCTCCTTCAGCGCAGAGAACACGTGGTCGGTGAACTTGCCACCGGGCATGTGGCGCAAATGCAATTCGATGGCCGGCGGGCTGCCCAACTCGTGGGGCGCGTTGGCCATGCTGTAGCTGCGGCGGGCGCCATCACGCAAAATGAATTCGACATACTGGCCGGCGCGGTACTGCAGGTTTTGATTGGCGGGCAGCTGCAGCTTCAGCACGGCCACGTCATCGGCGGGCCTGCTGATGCTCATCACGCGGCTGGGCATTTTCAGAACCGGGTATTCACCGGCACCCGGCACACTGCGAGCCTGCACCACGCAATCGGTCTGCGGCACCGCGCAGCACGTGAGGATGAAGCCGCTCTCTTCTTCGGCCACCGACAGGGCCTTGAGCTGGTGGGCGCCGTGAATCACGCGCCCTTGCAGCAACTGGCTCTTGCAGGAGCCGCAAGCGCCATCCCTGCAGCCATATGGAAGGCCGACTCCTTGGCGAATGGCCGCGGGCAAGATGGCTTCATCAACCTGGGCTTCAAACTGACGTCCAGCGGGTTGGATGGTGATCTGAAAACTCATGGGTGATGGTCGAGACGGGGCTGTCCGTCGAAGTGGGCATGCAAACGTACACTGCGGCCGCGATTGTGCCTGCCCCACTTTGTCCTTGAGGCTTGAACGCCATGCCAGCTGTCCCGACCCGCATGAAACGTCCCACCCTGCTGATCGTCGGCTGCGGCGACGTCGGGCTGCGCGTTCTCAAGCTGCTGCAAGGGCGGTGGCGGTTGTTGGCGCTGAGTTCTTCGCCGCAACGCTTGGCAAGCTTGCGGGCCTTGGGCGCGCTACCGTTGCTGGGTGATCTGGATGAGCCGCAGACCCTGGGCCGCCTGGGCGGACTGGCGGATGCCGTGCTGCACCTGGCGCCACCGCCGCTGCAGGGCAGGGACGATCCACGCACGCGGGCATTGCTCGCTGCTTTGGCTCGGGGCGGCCGCGTGCAGCGTTTGGTTTACGCCAGCACCAGCGGGGTTTATGGCGACTGCGCGGGTGCGCGCTTTGATGAGACCCGAGCGGTGCAACCGGCCAGCGACAGGGCGCGCCGCCGGGTCGATGCAGAGCAACGGGTGCGGTTCTTTGGCCGCTGCACCGCGGCACGGGTCAGCGTTCTGCGGATACCTGGCATCTATGCCAGCGACCGAGAAGGCGGTCACCCCCGAGACCGTCTTTTGCGAGGCACGCCCGTCTTGCAACCACAGGATGACGTCTACACCAACCACATCCACGCCGACGACCTGGCGCGCATTTGCGTCAGAGCCCTGACCCACGGCCTGCCAGGGCGCATTTATCACGCCAGTGATTCAAGCGAGTTGAAGATGGGGGAGTACTTTGAGCTGGCCGCCAAGATCTGCCAGCTGCCGGCACCACCACGTGTCAGTCGACAAGAGGCACAGGCCGTGATGAGCCCCATGCAACTGAGCTTCATGAGTGAGTCGCGGCGGCTGGACAACCGGCGCCTGCTGCATGAACTGCGGGTGAGCTTGCGCTACCCCACGGTGCTGGAAGGACTGACTTCGGGCTGACCGCAGCCCATTTACCCGCGGCGCTTGAAGCCCGCGTGGCGCCAGTACTTCACCATCAACCATCCGCCCAACATGCCGCCCAAGTGGGCAAAGTGAGCGATGCCGCTGCGCGTGAACAGCCCCAGGGTGAGCTCCAGCACACCGTAGATCGTCACCATGGCCAGCGCCGGCACGTAGACCGGTGGAATCGGCACCGCCTGGCGGTTGGTCATCAGCATGAAGTACAGCACCATGCCAGCGATGTTGAGCATCTGCGAAGGCAGCATGAGCAGCACCATCGGCAAGAAGCCCACCAAGTCAAAGCTACGGCGTGGAAAAGCCAGTGCATAGGCCAGCAAAAGGCCGAACAAAACGCCTGAAGCGCCCACCGTGTAGCCCCGGCTGCCCATGAAATGGGTGACCAGCAATTGCGCCAGGGCGGCGGTCAAGGCGCTGACCACACCAAACTGGATGTAGCGATTGCGGCCCCACAGGCGCTCGAGCTCGGCGCCGAACATCCAGATGCCCAGCATGTTGAAGAACAGGTGGGCCAGATCGTGGTGCAGCAGTGCGTAGCTGACCAACTGCCAGGGCATGAACCGCCCGGAATCCACCGACCAGAGCCCGAACCAAAACATCAAGGGCTGGAACAGCTGCACCACACAAAAAGCCGCCAGGCAGGCGAGCATGAAGTACTTGGTGATCGGCGGTAGTGTGGGCATTGGCAATGCGTTGAGGTGCCATGCAACCCTGGCTGGTGCCCTCGGCCAGACTCGAACTGGCACGCCTTGCGGCGGCGGATTTTGAATCCGCTACGTCTACCGATTTCGTCACGAGGGCAGGAGTGCCTATGGGGGCACGCCGAAGCAAAAGGGATTATCACATGCCGGCCGGTGGCTTCCCGCGCTGACTGACACAATTGCCAGCGATTCAGGAGTTCGACATGACACAGCAGGTGGTCTACAAGACGCTGGAAGATGCCATCGGGCAGACGCCCCTGGTGCAGTTGCAACGCATCCCTGGTGCAGCCATCTCGGCCCGGGGCAATGTGATCCTGGGCAAGCTGGAAGGCAACAACCCGGCCGGCTCGGTGAAGGACAGGCCCGCCATCAGCATGATTCGCCGTGCCGAAGAGCGCGGAGAGATTCGCCCTGGCGACACCCTGATCGAGGCCACGTCGGGCAACACCGGAATCGCGCTGGCCATGGCCGCCGCGATCAAAGGCTATCGCATGGTGCTGATCATGCCCGAGGACCTGTCGATCGAGCGGGCCCAGACCATGAAGGCTTTTGGTGCTGAATTGATCCTCACGCCCCGCTCCGGTGGCATGGAATATGCGCGCGATCTGGCCGACCAAATGGCGCGGGAGGGCAAGGGCAGGGTGCTGGACCAGTTTGCCAATGCCGACAACCCACGGGTGCACTACGAGACCACCGGCCCCGAAATCTGGGCCGACACGCAGGGCACTGTGACGCACTTTGTCAGCGCCATGGGCACCACGGGCACCATCACGGGTGTGTCGCGCTACCTCAAGGAGCGCAACCCAGGTGTCCTCATCATCGGTGCTCAGCCAGCCGAAGGGTCGCGCATTCCCGGTATTCGCAAGTGGCCCGAGGCCTACCTGCCCAAGATTTATGACCCGCGTGGCGTGGACGAGCTGATGCTGGTGAGCCAGGCCGATGCCGAAGACATGGTCCGCCGCATGGCGCGTGAAGAAGGCATTTTTGCAGGCATCTCGGCGGCGGGTGCCTGCTGGGTGGCGATGCAGTTGGCGCAGCAGTTGGAAAACGCCACCATCGTTTTCATCGTCTGTGACCGTGGCGACCGCTACCTGTCTACTGGCGTCTTTCCGGCATGAGAGCGTTGGGCCGCTCCCATGGGCTCATTCCGAAGCCCTCCAGGGCGAAGGAAACCCAGTGAGCATCGAGGCTCGCTTTTGCCTGAGCTGCGGCACCGGCTTGCAGCTGCAGACGGCGATGGAAGACGGCGGGCCGAAAGAGCGCCTGCGATGCCCGGCCTGCGGCTGGACCCACTGGAACAACCCCACGCCGGTGCTGGCGGCGGTCATCGAATGCAGCGACCGCGACGGGCAGCTGCTGTTGGCCCGCAACGCAGCCTGGCCGGGCCGCATGTTTGGCTTGATCACCGGCTTCATGGAGGCTGGCGAGACGCCAGAAGAGGGCATCGCGCGCGAAGTCGCAGAGGAAACAGCCCTGCAGGTTGACCAGCTCAAACTCATCGGCGTGTATGACTTCCAGCGCATGAACCAGCTGATCGTGGCCTACCACGCGGTGGCTCGGGGCGAGGTGCGTTTGTCCCCCGAACTGGCCGAGCACCGCTTTTTTGCGCCCCATGCGGTTCGGTGCTGGCGGGCTGGTACCGGTTACGCCTTGGCCGATTGGTTGCGGTCTCGTGGCCATGAGCCGCAGTTCATCGAGTTGCCTGCACGCCCTTAGAATGATGGACATGATGGAAGTCAACCGAGAACTCGACACCCGTGGCTTGAATTGCCCTTTGCCCATTCTGAAGGCCAAGAAGGCGCTGTCAGAAATGGTCAGTGGTGAGCTGCTGCGTGTGGTGTCTACAGACGCAGGATCCGTGCGCGACTTCCAAGCCTTTGCGCGGCAAACCGGCAATGAGCTGGTTCAACAGACCACCGCCGGCAACGACTTCACGCACGTACTGAAGCGGCGTTGATTCGCCTGTTTCAGAGCTTCAGCGTCTTCAGGTAGTCCCTGAATCCGGGGCCCAGTTGGGCGTGCGCCAGAGCCAACTCCACGTTGGCCTCCAGAAAGCCTTCTTTGCTGCCGCAGTCGTAGCGCCGACCGCGATAACGGTAGGCAAAGACTTTTTCGCGGCGCAACAGTGAGGCGATGCCATCGGTGAGTTGAATCTCGCCCCCTACACCACGGGGTTGCGTGGCGATTTCATGAAACACACCTGGCGTCAGGATGTAGCGCCCGGCAACCCCCAAGCGCGAAGGTGCATCTTCAGGCGCTGGTTTTTCGACGATGCTGGTGACGTCCACCAGCCTGTCGTTTACCGGGGTCCCGGCCACGATGCCGTAGCGGCGGGTGTGTTCTGCGGGTACTTCCTGCACAGCCAGGATGGAAGCGCGCCATTCGGCATACTGCTCCACCATCTGCTTGAGCACAGGCTCGTCGTCCACCATCAGGTCGTCGGCCAACAGCACGGCAAAAGGCTCGTTGCCCACCAGTTTCTGACCGCACAAAACGGCGTGGCCCAGACCCAGGGCCTGGGCCTGACGGACATAAATGCACTCCATGTCGTCGGGCTTGACACTGCGAACCACCGCCAGCAATTCGAGTTTGTTGGCCTGTTCCAGGGCCACTTCCAACTCAAAGGTCATGTCGAAGTGGTCCTCGATGGGGCGCTTGTGGCGACCGGTCACAAAGATCATCTCGCGCACCCCTGCCGCGTAGGCTTCTTCCACGGCATACTGGATCAGCGGCTTGTCGACCACGGGCAGCATTTCTTTGGGCTGCGCTTTGGTCGCCGGCAAAAAGCGTGTGCCAAGACCCGCAACCGGGAAAATTGCCTTTTTTATGTGCATGGGGACTAAGGTTGGGTGCAGTGAGGCCGATTTTGGCATGTGGACCTCTCAGAGTTTGATGACACATTGCCGCCAGCGCCCATGGACGTATTGATCGTCGAGCCGGTGCACGCCGACGTGCAGAAGTGGCTCGGTCAGCGTCATCAGGTGCGGTTTGCGCCTGAGCTGGCCTACGACCCCATCGCGTTTCGCACCGCACTTTCGACGGCACGGGCAGCCATCGTTCCGCCGTCGGTAACGCTGGACGCCAGCGTGCTGTGGCATGCCCCTCACCTTCGCGTGGTGGGCCGAGTGTCTGCGGGGGTGGAAAACATCGACCTGGACGCCTGCGCCCGCGCCGGAGTCGAGGTGGCGCGCGCCAACAGCGCCAGCGCGGCCGCCGAGGCCGAGTTTGTGATGGGGGCCTTGCTGGCCTTGTTCAGGCGCGTGCCCATCGTCAGTGATGAAGGGCTGTTGGTGGGGCGCGAGATCGGCGGCAGTGTCGTTGGACTGGTGGGTGCAACGGCCACCACCCAGTCGCTGGCCAATCTGCTGACAGCCTTTGGCGCCAAAGTGCTGGGCTATGACCCCGGCATGCATGCCAGCGATGTCAGCTGGTCCAGGGCAGGCATCGAGCCCGTTGGCCTGATGGACCTGATGCGCAACTGTGACGCGGTGTGTGTGCTGCTGACCCACTACGCCCGTTTTGACGGGCTGTTTGGTGACCGGTTGCTGAGCCTGGCCAAGCACAACCAAGTCATCGTGAGTCTGGCCCACTCTGACATCTTTGACGAACAAGCCTTGGCCCACGCCTTGACCGAAGGGCCTGTTGCCGCAGCCTGGTTGGACAGCATGGAGCCTGGGGCGCAGGACCCGGGCCGGCCGCTGAGGCACATCGACACCCTGCAGGTCACCCCCCGGGTGGCCAGCACCACGCGGGAGTCGCGCCTGCGCAGCGCCTGGGTGGTGGCCGAGCGCATCGACGCGGTGCTGCACATGGCGCAGCCGCCGCGGTCGGTCAGGCTCCAGTCGCGAGGCGGGCGCGCTGGCCCTGCAGGCGTTCCAGAGCCTGCTTGAAGTCGGCCAGGCGGGTCCTCTCCTGGTCCACCACCTCGGGCTTGGCGCGGGCTACAAAGTTTTGATTGGCCAGCTTGGCTTCAGCCTTGGGAATCTCGCCTTGCAGACGGGCGATTTCCTTGTCCAGCCGGACCAGCTCGGCAGCGACGTCGATTTGCACTTGCAAAGACAAGCGCAATTCACCGCACAGGGCCACAGGTGATGCTTGGGTGGCCGCCGCAAATGCCGCCTCGTCAGCCATGGGCTTGACCTCTGCCAGGCGAGCCAGCGCCTGCAGCACGGGGGTGGCGCTGCGCACAAAGGCGTCGTCGCCCAAGGTCAACAAGGGCACACGTTCAGCCGGTGACAGGCTCATTTCGCTGCGCAGGCGTCGAATCTCCGCGGCAACTGCTTTGAGCCGGTTCATCCAGTCGTCCGCAGCGGGGTCTACCTTTTCCAACTGCGCTTGCGGGTAGCTGGCGGTCACGATGCTGTCGGCCGAACCGGCCACTTTGCGACCGGCCACCACGGCCACGGATTCCCAGAGCTCTGCGGTGATGAAGGGCGCCACCGGGTGCAGCAAACGCAGCACGGTTTCCAGCGTGCGAATCAGCGTGCGTCGCGTGGCGCGCTGCTGGGCCTCGGTGCCCTGGGCGATTTGCACCTTGGCAATCTCCAGGTACCAGTCGCAATACTCGTCCCAGATGAAGCTGTAGATGGCGCTGGCCACCGTGTCCAGGCGATAGTCGGCAAAGCCTTGGGTGACGGCGGCTTCTACTCGTTGTAGTTCACCGGTCACCCAGCGGTCGGCCATGGAAAACGACATGTAGCCGTGGAAGGGGCCGCCAGGCGCGCATTCAGCCTTGCTGTGCTCTTGCAGGCCGCAGTCCTTGCCCTCGCAATTCATCAGCACAAACTTGGTGGCGTTCCACAGCTTGTTGCAGAAGTTGCGATAGCCCTCGCAGCGTTTGCTGTCGAAGTTGATGTTGCGGCCCAGGGTGGCGTAGCTGGCCATGGTGAAGCGCAGCGCATCGGCGCCAAACGCAGGAATGCCGGTTGGGAATTCCTTTTCGGTTTGTTTGCGAACGCGGGGTGCGGTTTCGGGCTTGCGCAAGCCGGTGGTGCGCTTGTCCAGCAAAGGGGCCAGTTCAATGCCGTCGATCAGGTCCACCGGGTCGAGCACATTGCCTTCGCTCTTGCTCATCTTCTGGCCCTGCGCGTCGCGCACCAGGCCGTGGATGTAGACGTCTTTGAAGGGCACTTTGCCGGTGAAATGGGTGGTCATCATGATCATCCGGGCCACCCAGAAGAAGATGATGTCAAAGCCAGTGACGAGCACCGTGCTGGGCAGGAACAGGTCTTGCTCCTGCGTCTTGGCAGGCCAGCCCAAAGTGGAGAAGGGCACCAGGGCTGACGAGTACCAGGTGTCCAGAACGTCTTCGTCGCGCGTCAGGCTGCCGCTGTAGCCCGCGGCCGCGGCACGCTGCCGAGCTTCTTCTTCGCTGCGGCCAACAAAGAGCTCACCGCCGCTGCCGTACCAGGCTGGGATCTGATGCCCCCACCACAGCTGGCGGCTGATGCACCAGTCCTGCAGGTTGTCCATCCAGTGGTTGTAGGTGTTGACCCATTGCTCAGGCACAAAGCGCACCTCGCCGCTGCTGACGGCGCGACGGGCCTTTTCGGCAATGCTGACGCCGTCGGCACCGGCCTTGTTGACGGCCACAAACCACTGGTCGGTGAGCATGGGCTCCACGACCTGGCCGGTGCGGGCGCAGCGCGGTACCTGCAGGCGGTGCTTTTTGGTCTCGACCAACAGGCCCAGGGCGTCGAGGTCGGCCACGACCTTTTTGCGCGCCACAAAGCGGTCCAGGCCGCGGTAGGGCTCGGGTGCGTTGTTGTTGACCTTGGCGTCCAGGTCCAGCACACCGATCATGGGCAAGCCATGGCGCTGACCCACGGCGTAGTCGTTGAGGTCATGCGCTGGCGTGACCTTGACCACGCCGGTGCCAAACTCGCGGTCGACATAGCTGTCGGCAATGACCGGGATGGTGCGGTTGCACAGAGGCAGCTGCACGTGCTGACCCACCAAGGCGGTGTAACGCTCGTCTTCGGGGTGCACCATCACCGCGGTGTCACCCAGCATGGTCTCAGGTCGGGTGGTGGCCACCACCACGCTGCCGCTGCCGTCGGCCAAGGGATAGCGGATGTGCCAGAGGAAACCGTCTTCTTCTTCGCTTTCAACTTCCAGGTCGGAAACCGCGCTCTTCAGGGTAGGGTCCCAGCTCACCAGGCGTTTGCCGCGGTAGATCAGGCCGTCGTCAAACAGGCGCACGAAGGTTTCGGTGACAACGGTCGAGAGCTTCTCGTCCATCGTGAAGTACTCGCGCGACCAGTCCACGCTGTCGCCCATGCGGCGCATCTGGTTGGTGATGGTGGCGCCGCTGGTGTGCTTCCAGTCCCACACCTGCGCGACAAAGTTCTTGCGGCCCAGGTCGTGCCGAGACAGGCCGGCTTCTTGCAACTGGCGCTCCACCACGATTTGCGTGGCGATGCCCGCGTGGTCTGTGCCCGGCACCCACAAGGTGTTGTGGCCCCGCATGCGGTGGTAGCGGGTCAGTGCGTCCATGATGGTCTGGTTGAACGCATGGCCCATGTGCAGCGTGCCCGTCACATTGGGCGGTGGCAACTGGATGCTGAAAGAGGGCTTGCCGGGGTCCAGTGTCGTGGCGGCGTGGCCGGCTTGCGACCAGACGGGACCCCAACGGGCTTCAATGGCTGCAGGTTCAAAAGACTTGGCAAGCTCGGTCATGATGGCGGTGAACAATGTCAGGGGTGTCGGCGCCTGTGGTGGCGGGACAAAGCGATACAACTCGGGCGCCCTTGAAAGCAGGCCGTGTCAACGCAAGTCGCTGGGGCGGAGTTTGAATTGTAGGTGGCGGGGTGATCCCGTCCGGACGGCTTTGGTAGGAGAACGGTGCATGAATCAACCGCGGCAGGACTTGGGTTCAATGGGTGACAGACGCGGCAGGCGGCCCCTGCGGCCCATGCGGCCAATGTGGGCCGCCTGTTTGCTGCCCCTGCTGTTGGCAGCTTGTGGCGGCGACTCAGGTGATGGTGGCACCACGACTGCTTCATGCACCGTGGCCGAGCACAAAGCCTGGATCGGCGACTACATGAACGACTGGTACTTCTGGTACCGCATCTCGCCGCGGCCAGACCCCACGCCCTATGCAGACGCGCCCAGCTACTTCAATGCGCTGCTTTACACCGGAGGGACCGCGACGTTCCCGCAGGCCGACCGCTTCAGCGGCAGCCAAACCACGGAAGCTTTCAACCGCTTTTATGGTGACGGAGCCAGTCTGGGGTATGGGCTTTCGGTGGCGGGCTTGGAGTTGGCCGGGGATGGAAGCAAGCCACTTTATGTTCGCTACGTGGAGCCGCTCTCGCCAGCTGCATCGGGCGGCGTTCAACGTGGTGACCGCGTGGTCAGCATCAACGGCCGCAGCGCCGCCGATCTGGTCACAGCCGATGATTTCTCGGCACTCACCGCCCAACAGGCTGGCGACACCCTTGCACTGGTGCTGCGCCGCGCAGGCGTGGACCGCAGCGTCAGTCTGCGCGCCGATGTTTTTAACCTGACGCCAGTCACGGGGACCCAGGTCGTGACAAGCGCTGGTGGCCGGCGCATGGGCTACGTGGCGGTGAAGGACATGATTTCGCAAGCTCTGGCGCCGCTGGAAACCGCGTTTTCCAGGTTCAAGGCTGAAGGCGTGCAGGATGTGGTGCTGGACCTGCGCTACAACGGTGGGGGTTTGGTGTCGACAGGCGGCACGCTGGCTTCCTATGTAGCGGGCTTGCGCGGTACTGGGCTGAACTACGCGAGCTTGCTCTACAACGACAAGCGCGCCGCCACCAACAACGAGAACTTCCGTTTCAGCAACCCGAGTTCGGCGCTGGGACTGCCGCGGGTGTTTGTCTTGATGGGCCGGCGCACCTGCTCAGCCAGCGAACAGCTGATCAATGGCCTGCGGGGCGCCAACATTGAGGTGGTCGCCGTGGGTGAAACCACCTGCGGCAAGCCGGTGGGCTTCTTGCCGACGAATGCCTGCGGGCGCACCTACAGCGTGGTGAATTTTGAAAGCGTCAACCATCGCAACGAAGGCCGCTACTTTGATGGTTTGGCACCCGTGTGCGTGGTGTCTGAGGACTTCACCGCCGCCCAGGGTGGCACCGCAGACCCCTTGATGAACGCAGCCAAAGTGGCCGCGGACACGGGCTTTTGCCCGGCGGTGTCGGCCGAGCGCGCTTCCCCCTTGGCAGCCAGGACGGGCAGCTTGGGCACGGATTCGACCGCGCCGCGACGGCGCCTTGACCTGAACGAAGGAGACGGTCGCTTGGGCATGGTGGCGCGTTAGACGCGTGGCCAAACTGGTGCTGCCGGCCCTGGCGTCAGCGCAGCACCCTCACATGAACAAGTGCTCGCCTGCGTTTTCTCCACCCAAGATCACGTAGTTGACCTTCTTCAGGTCGGCCAGCACCTGGCCGCCGGCATAGCTGATGCTGCTCTGCACGTCCTCGCGCATTTCGCGCAGCGTGTCGGCCAGGCTGCCTTTGATGGGTTCCAGGATGCGCTTGCCTTCCACGTGCTTGTACTCGCCTTTGTTGAAGTCGCTGGCGCTGCCGTAGTACTCCTTGTAGCGTTTGCCGTCGACTTCCACGGTGGCGCCGGGGGATTCCTCATGCCCTGCAAAGAGTGAACCCACCATCACCATGGCCGCGCCAAAACGCACGCTCTTGGCGATGTCGCCGTGGTGGCGTATGCCGCCGTCGGCAATGATGGGCTTGGTGGCCACGCGGGCACACCACTTCAGCGCGCTGAGTTGCCAGCCACCGGTGCCA
>JAYTVT010000059.1:0-17517 GCA_043743835.1 Betaproteobacteria bacterium | reverse complement strand
CTCGCCGTAGCCCGAGCTACGGCTGTGCTTTGCGCCTTGATCGCCACCGTTTTGGACACCCGCTCGGGCGCGCCGGAATACTTCACAGGCTCTGAGCCAAGCTGGCTCTCCAAACATCCCAAGCCCTACAAAAGTCCCACCATGAAATCGCAACTCACCCTGGTCATGGCTCTGGCCCTTGCGGCTTGCGCCACACCGCCGGCCGAGCGGCCGCCTTTGAGGTTGACCATCCTGCACACCAACGACCACCACGGCCGTTTCTGGACCAATGCAGACGGCGAATACGGCATGGCCGCGCGCAAGACGCTGATCGACCGCGTGCGCGCCGAAGTCAAGGCCGCCGGAGGCCATGTGCTGTTGCTGGACGGCGGCGACGTCAACACCGGCGTGCCCGAGTCCGACCTGCAAGACGCCGAGCCCGACTTCAAGGGCATGAACCTCTTGGGCTACGACGCCATGGCGGTGGGCAACCACGAGTTTGACCGCCCACCAGCGGTGCTGGCCTTGCAACGCAAGTGGGCCACCTTTCCGCTGCTGTCGGCCAACATCTTCAAAGACGGCAAAACCATGTTTCCGTCGCACACCATCTTCGAGCGTGGTGGTTACCGCATCGCGGTGATGGGCCTGACCACCGACGACACCGCCAAGATGGTCCTGCCGGCCAACATCGCCGGCATTGAATTTCGCAAGCCCGCCGTTGAAGCCGCCAAGCTGGTGCCGCAACTGCGCGCCCGGGCTGACATGGTCATCGCCGCCACCCACATGGGCCACTACACCGACGGCAAAAGTGGCGTCAACGCGCCTGGCGACGTGGAAATGGCGCGTGCGGTGCCGGGGCTGGACCTGATCGTGGGTGGCCACAGCCAGAACCCGGTGTGCATGTTGATGATGAATGTGCGCAACGATGCCTACAAGCCCGGCCAGCCCTGCGCGCCCGACCGCCAAAATGGGGCTTGGATCGTGCAGGCGCATGAGTGGGGCAAGTATGTGGGCCGGGCTGACTTCGAAGTCCGCCAAGGCAGCGTGCAACTGCTTCAGTACCAGCTGTTGCCGGTGAACC
Source organism: Betaproteobacteria bacterium (assembly GCA_043743835.1). Classification (GTDB taxonomy): domain Bacteria; phylum Pseudomonadota; class Gammaproteobacteria; order Burkholderiales; family Burkholderiaceae_C; genus Rubrivivax. The sequence continues at coordinate 16,457 of JAYTVT010000059.1, read as the reverse complement.
TGTGGCTGCGCGGCCCTGGTACCGAAAAGACCCTGGCCGCCGAGCGCCTGCCAGAAGACCCGGAAGTGCGTGCCTTCTTGCAGCCCTACCAGGACAAAGGGCAGGTCAGCCTGAACGTGACGATCGGCCGCAGTGACGAGGTTCTGGACGGTGACCGCACCCGCGTGCGCCGGCAGCCCACCAACCTGGGCACCATGGTGGCGCGCGCGATGATGGAGCGCACCGGCGCCGACCTGGCAGTGATGAATTCGGGCGGTGTGCGTGACTCGCTGCCGGCCGGTGCCATCACCTACCGCGACGTGCTCAAAGTGCAGCCCTTTGGCAACACCGTCAGTCTGGTCACACTCAGCGGTGCTGAGTTGCTGGAATACCTGCGCTTTGCGGCCCGCATGACCGCTGGTGCGGGCGCCTTCCCGCAAACCGCCGGGGTGAAGTTGCGCATCAACAGCGGTGTCTTGGAAAGCGCGCAGATTGGCGGCCGCGACATCGACCCGGCCGGCCGCTACCGCCTGGCCATCAACAACTTCACCGCCAGTGGTGGTGACGGCTACCCGCCGCTGGACAAGCACCCGGGCTACGTCAACAGCGGTTTTGTTGACGCCGACGTGCTGCGCGCATTCATTGCGGCACGCAGCCCGGTCAAGGCTGCCGACTTCGCGCCTGGCGACGACGTGATGAGGAAGTGACCCGCCAGGCCCGTATCCCGTCAAGCGCCAAGTCACTCACCAAGCCACGCACCAAGCCAGGTTCACCGACATGAAGCCCACACCCCTGCTCACCCGCCTGTCCACTGCAGCGTTGCTGTTGCTGCTGTCGGCCTGCGCCACCACGCCGCCACCAGCCACCCAGCCCCCTGTCGCCACCGCCCCCGTGCGCTTGAAGCTGCTGGCCATCAACGACCTGCACGGCAACCTGATGCCGCCGCCGGGCGGTTTTCGCACGCAAGACCCGGCCGATCCGCAAAAGCGCATCAACGTGCCCGCCGGCGGTGTGGCGGCCATGGCCACGCTGCTCGACACCTTGCGCGCCCAGTCGCCCAACCACGTCTTTGTGGCTGCTGGCGACCTGGTGGGCGCCACGCCACTGCTGTCGTCGCTGTTCCGCGACGAGCCCACCATCGAAGCCCTGAACCTGATGGGCATGGCCGTGGCCGCGATGGGCAACCACGAGCTGGACCGTGGTCAGGCCGAGCTGCTGCGCCTGCAAAGCGGTGGCTGCAACAGCACCGACGGCTGCAAGGGCCCACAGCCCTTCACCGGCGCGCGCTTTCAGTACCTGGCCGCCAACACGGTGGTCAAGGCCACGGGCAAGACACTGCTTCCGGCTTACGCCATCAAGACCTTTGAAGGCATCCCCGTGGCCTTCATTGGCATCACGCTCAAGGGCACGCCCCGCGTGGTGGTGCCCAGCAGCGTGGTGGGCCTGGAGTTTGGCGACGAGGCCGACACCGTCAACGCGCTGGTGCCCGAGTTGCAGCGCCAAGGTGTGGAGGCCATCGTGCTGCTGATGCACGAAGGCGGTTTTCCCACCGGTGAATACAACGAGTGCCCGGGCATCAGCGGGGCGGTGGTGGACATTGTCAAACGCCTGAACAAAGCGGTGGACCTGGTGATCAGCGGCCACACGCACAGCGCCTACAACTGCGTGATCGACGGCCGGCCGGTGACCAGCGCACACCGATACGGCACGCTGGTGACCCAGGTTGATTTGGTGCTGGACCCCAAGACCCGCGACGTCAGCAGCGCCAAGGCTGAGAACGTCATCGTCAGCACCGCCCAATTTGCGCCGCATCCCAAGCTGGCCGAATTGATCAGCACCTATGAACGCCTGTCGCGCCCCTTGGCGCAGCGGCCAGTGGTGCGGCTGGGCGCACCCTTTTCGCTGGCCGCCAACCCAGCCGGTGAGTCGCCGCTGGGCCAGCTGATCGCCGACGCCCAACTGGCCGCCACGCGTGACGCCGGTGCGCAAATCGCCTTCATGAACCCCGGTGGTGTGCGCGCGCCGCTGGGCGGCGAAGGCAAGCTGGATGTGGTCTACGAAGAGGTCTTTTCGGTGCAGCCGTTCTACAACCAGCTGATCACCATGACCCTGAGCGGCGAGCAGGTTCTGCAGCTGCTGGAGCGCATGGTCTCGGGCACCAGGCCGCGCCCCTTCTTCAACTCGCGTGGGCTGACCTACACCTGGGACGCCAACCAAGCCCCTGGTCAGCGCCTGCTGCGCGACAGTGTGCGTCTGAACGGCCAGCCCTTGACGAGCACGCAGCAGCTGCGCGTCACCGTCAACTCTTTCCTGGCCGGTGGCGGTGACGACGCCGCCGTGCTGCGCCAGGGGCAGGCCCTGCAACCCGGCTTGATCGACGTTGACGCGCTGGAGGCTTACCTGAAAGCCAATCCCGGCATCACGCCCGATGCAGCACCACGCATCACGCGCTTGAACTGATTCCTTGGTCGCAAACGCTCAACGTTTCCTTCCGCTGCGCCCGCCGCCGCCACCTCCGCAGGTGCGCCCAGTCCGCCTGAGCCCTTGACATGCAAGCCAGCGAAATCATCCGCATCAAGCGCGACGGCGGCGAGCTCAGCTCGGCGCAGCTGCAGGCTTTTGCTGCTGGCCTGAGCAACGGCCAGTGGTCCGACAGCCAGGCCGCGGCTTTGGCCATGGCGGTCTTGCTCCAGGGCATGAGCACCGCCGAGACGGTGGCGCTCACCGCGGCCATGACGCAGTCTGGTCAGGTGCTGCAGTGGGGCGACGCGGGTCTGCGCGGCCCCATCCTGGACAAACACTCCACCGGCGGTGTGGGCGACAAGCTCAGCCTGATGCTGGCGCCCATCGTGGCCGCCTGTGGCGGTGTGGTGCCGATGATCAGCGGCCGCGGCCTGGGCCACACCGGCGGCACGCTGGACAAGCTGGAAGCGCTGCCCGGTTACCGCGTGGATGTGGACCGCGCCACGCTGCTGGACACGCTGCGCCAGGCTGGCTGCGCCATCGTCGGCGCCAGCGCCGAGTTGGCACCGGCCGACCGGCGCTTGTACGCCATCCGCGACGTCACCGCCACCGTGGAGAGCGTGCCACTCATCACCGCCAGCATCCTCAGCAAGAAGTTGGCGGCCGGCTTGCAGGGTCTGGTGCTGGACGTCAAGGTCGGCAATGGCGCTTTCACGCCCACCTTGGTGCAGGCACACGAACTGGCGCACAGCCTGGTCAACGTGGCCGTGGGCGCTGGGTTGCCGGCCCGTGCGCTCATCACCGACATGAACCAGGTGCTGGGCCACAACGCAGGCAACGCACTGGAAGTGCAAGAGGCCATCCACTTCCTGACCGGCGCGGTGCAAGAGCCCAGGCAGCTGGGCGTGACGCTGATGTTGGCTGCTGAACTGTTGCAGCTGGGTGGCTTGGCACCCAATGTGCTGGCCGGCCGGCGCATGGCGCAGGCCGCGCTGGACAGCGGGCAGGCAGCCGAGCGATTTGCCCGCATGGTGGCGGCACTCGGTGGGCCGGCCGATGTGCTGCAGCAGGCCGCGCTGCCGCTGGCCCCGTTGCAGGTGCCGGTACCGGCTTTGCGCAGCGGGTTTGTGACCCACCTAGACGTGCGCGCGCTGGGCCTGCTGGTGGTGGCGCTGGGCGGCGGCCGCGCCCGCCCGGGTGACGCCGTCGACCCCCGTGTGGGCTTGGCAGCCGTGCAGCCTTTGGGCGCGGCGATCAGCACAGGGCAGAGCTTGGCCGTGCTGCACGCCGCCCATGTCCGCGACGTTCAGGCGGCGGTGCTGGCCGTGCAACAGGCCATCACCATCGGCGACCAGCCGCCCGAGCCCACACCCGTGGTGCTGGCCAGCGTGGGCTGAATCGCGGCCGCAGAGCCAGGCTCACTCGACCAGGCTCACCCGATGAACCGAACCCCACCCAGCCTGATCACCTTGGCGCTGCTGAGTGCAGTCTCCATGCTGACGCTGAACATGATCCTGCCGTCGCTTCCGTCCATGGCACGCGATCTGGCAGCGCGTGAGGCCGTCGTGGCGCTGGCCGTGTCGGGCTACATGCTGGTGGCTGCGCTGTTTTTGCTGACCTTGGGCCCCCTGTCTGACCGCTTTGGCCGCCGCCGTGTGATGCTGCTGGCCTTGTGCATCTACTTGGTGGCATCGCTGGGGTGCACGCTGGCGTCAGACGTGGCCACGCTGCTGGTTTGCCGGGTGTTGCAGGGTGTGATCGTCGCGGGTGCGGTGGTGTCCAGCGCGGTCATCCGCGATCAGTACCCGGCCCACGAGTCGGCGGGCAAGATGGGAGCGATCTCGGCGGCCACAGCGGTGGGGCCGATGCTGGCCCCGATCTTGGGCGGCTTGTTGGACGGCGCGCTGGGCTGGCGGTCGGTCTTCGCGCTCTACACGGCATTGGGAGGTGTGCTGTTGGTGCTGGTCTGGTTCGACATGGGCGAGACCCGCGCGCCAGGCCTGCCGGCAGCGCGCCAGGCCGACTGGGGGGCGCTGCTGGGTTCGGGGCGCTACTGGGCCTACGTGTTGTGCTCGGCATTTTCGGTCGGCGCCTTCTACGTCTTCGTGACCGGCGCGCCTTATGTGGCCACGCAGCAGTGGCAACTGACGCCGGCGCAGGTCGGGCTGGGCCTGGGGTCCATCACCGGCGGCTTCATGCTGGGCGCCGCCATCACCGCACGGCTGGCGCCGCGCCGTGGCATCTATGGCTTGATCTTGGTCGGGCGCTGGGTGCCCACCTTGGCCTTGTCGCTGGCCTTGTTGCTCTTTGCCGCAGGCGTTTCTCACCCGATGGCCCTGTTCGGACTGACCGTCTTTGTGGGCCTGGGCAACGGCCTGACCCTGTCCAACGTCAGTGCAGGCGCGCTGTCGGTGCGGCCCGATCTGGCCGGTACAGCAGCAGGCCTGGCCGGCGCGCTGTCCATTGCACTGGGCGCTGTGCTCAGCGGGCTGACGGCACTCGCGGTGGAGCGCCTGGCCACACCGGCCCTGTTGACGACGTTGATGCTGAGCTGCGTGTTGTTATCGCTGGTGGCTGCACTGGTCGCGATTCGCCTGGACCCTGCAGCACCAGGCCGTCAACCGGCTCGCTCCTGAGTTCCCGAAAAGTCCATGAACGGTACCCCGCGCGTCAAGATCTGCTGCATCGCCAACGTGGCCGAAGCGCAGATGGCGCGAGCTGCGGGCGCAGCGGCCCTGGGTCTGGTGTCCCAGATGCCCAGCGGGCCGGGCGTGGTCAGCGACGCCTTGATGGCTGAGGTGGCCACAGCGATGCGCGGCCAACCCGTGCGCACCTTCTTACTCACCGCGCGCACCACCGCGCAGGCCATCGCCGAGCAGCACGCCCAGGCCCTGACCACCACGCTGCAGCTGGTGGACCACGTGCCGCTGCCCGAGCTGCAGCGTTTGCGCGCGCTGTGCCCGGGCGTTGAGCTGGTGCAGGTCATCCATGTGTTGGATGACGCTTCGGTGGCTCAAGCACTGGCCGTCGCGCCCTGGGTCGACGCCTTGCTACTGGACAGTGGCAACCCCGGCCTGGCCGTCAAGCAACTGGGCGGCACCGGCCGCACCCACAACTGGGCCCTGAGCCGCACCATCCGCGACGCCATCTACCCGCAGCCCTTGTGGCTGGCCGGTGGCCTGCGCAGCGACAACGTGGCTCAGGCGATTGCAGCTGTGCAGCCGTTTGGACTGGACCTGTGCACAGGCGTGCGCAGCAACGGGCGGCTGGAGGCCACCAAACTGGCAGCGTTCATCGCCTCTGTTCGGGCTGCCGGAGCAAACCTCGAGTGAAGCCACTCCCGCGAGACGCACAGCACCCCCAGTCCAGGCGTGGCCGTCCGGGCCTGGCACTTGCGACCGGCTGGTTCAGGCAGACGCACCGCTGAACCCGCTCAAACGCCCTTTCGTCGCACCCCTGGCCCTGGCTTGTCCTGCGGTGGCTAGCATTGCTGGCTTCGCTCAACTGGGAAACTCCGCCCATGACCACCCTCTTCTACCGGCGCCGCGCCCTTGGTGCAGTGCTGCTGGCCACGACTTCAGCCTTGGTCGGCGCTGCCGCGTGGGCCCAGGCCCCTTTGCCCACCGCCCCCGTGCGCAACGCGCCCGAAATCTTCTTCGGCACCACCGTCGACGACCCCTACCGCGACTTCGAAAACATCAAGACCCCGGCGGTGGCGGCCTGGATGAAGGCGCACAGCCAGCACGCCCACACCACCATCGCCCGCATTGCCGGCCGCGCCGAATTGCGCGCGCAGTTGGAACGCCTGGATGCGTCGGCCTCGGGCCGCGTGGTTGACGTCAACCGGTTGCCAGGCGACGTGCTGTTCTTCCAGCGCCGTGGCGCCAAGGAAGACCAGTTCAAGCTCTACGTGCGGCGCGGCTTGCAGGGCCGGGACCAGCTGCTGTTTGACCCCGAACTGCTGAAGAAGAAGACCGGCAAGGCCCACGCCATCAACTACTACACGCCGTCGCCCGACGGCAAGCTGGTGGCCTTGGGTGTGTCGGCGGGCGGCAGTGAAGAAGCCGCGCTGCGCGTTTTGGACACGCGCACCGGCCGCCAGCTGGGGCCTGAGATCAGCCGTGCCCAGTACGGCGCGGTGAGCTGGACGCCCGACAGCCAAGAGCTGTACTTCCACCGCATGCAGCTGCTGAAAAAGGGCATGCCGGCCACCGACAAGTACCAGCGCAGCATGGCCGTGGTGATGAAGCCGGGCGCGCCCGAGAGCAGCATCCGCACCGTGCTGACGGCCGGGCAGGCGGGTGAAGTCAACATACCGGCCACCGAGTTTGGCTTCATCGACGTGCGCCCCGACGGCCGCGTGCTGGCCCAGGTGATCGACGGTGTGTCGCCCGAGTTCCGCGCCTACCACAGCACCTTGGCCCAACTGCGCGCCGGCAAGCCGCAGTGGCAGAAGCTGTTTGACCGCGAAGACGGCGTCACCAGCCTGGCCGTGCAAGGTGACCGCGCCTATGTGCTCAGCCACAAGGGCGCGCCACGCTACCAACTGCTGGGCGGCAAGCTGGACGGCTTCTCGATGGCCAGCGCCCGCGTGCTGGTGCCACCCAGCGAACGGGTGTTGTCAGGCCTGGGTGCGGCGGCCGATGCCGTTTACATCGAAGCCCGCGACGGCAACATCAAGCGCCTGAGCAAGCTGGCGTACCGCGACGACGCCCAGCCTCAAGAAGTGACGCTGCCGGTGCTGGGCGGCTTCACGCTGGGCAGCGGTGTGCGCTCGGACGTGCCGGGCCTGCTGCTGGACCTGGAAAGCTGGACCCGCGCCCGCCAGATCTACGCCGTGGCGGCCGACGGCAGCGTCGGCAACACCGGCCTGCAACCCGCCGGCCCCTTTGACGCACCCGGCAACGTGGTGGCCACTGAGGTGATGGTCAAGAGCCATGACGGCGTGATGGTGCCCATGTCCATCATCCACAAGGCCGGCGTCAAGCTCGATGGCAGCAACCCAACCATCTTGTACGGTTATGCCAGCTACGGCATCACCGAAGAACCCTTCTTCAGCCTGAGCCGCCTGGCCTGGATGGACGCCGGCGGCGTGTTTGCGGTGGCCAACCCGCGTGGCAGCAGCGTGTTTGGCAAGCAGTGGCACGAAGATGGGCGCCTGGCCAAAAAGCCCAACACCTGGCGCGACTTCATCGCCTGTGCCGAATTCCTGGTGGCCCAGGGCTGGACCCGGCCTTCGCGGCTGGCCATATGGGGTGGCAGCGCGGGCGGCATCTTGGTGGGCATGGCCATGAACGAGCGGCCTGACCTGTTTGCGGTGGTGATGCCTGCGGTGGGCGCGCTGGACCAGGTGCGCGCCGAGACCACGCCCAACGGCGTGCCCAACATCCCGGAATTTGGCAGCCGCGCCACCGAGCCGGGCTTTCGCGCGCTGCTGGCCATGAGCACCTACCACCAGGTGAAGGACGGCGTGAACTACCCCGCCGTGCTCTTCACCCACGGCGTCAACGACCCGCGGGTGGAGGTCTGGAACAGCAGCAAGACCGCGGCGCGCCTGCTGGCCGCCAGCAAGAGCGGCAAGCCGGTGCTGCTGCGCCTGGACTACGACTCAGGCCACGGCATTGGCAGCACCAAGTCGCAGGTGCTGGACGAGCGCGCCGACACCTTTGCCTTTGCGCTGTGGCAAATGGGCGTGCCGGGGTTTGAGCTGAAGTAGACCTGGGCCGCGCTCAAGGCGGGGGTTTGCACAGCGCTGCTGACAGCAGCTCGTGTGTGAAGCCCTTGCCCTGCCAGACTTCACCAAACTCCCATTCGGCGAGGTTGGTGAACACGATGACGGCCATGCCCAGCGCGGGGGCCAGGATGTTGCGGACCTGGATGCCACCAACATCACCGCGCCGCTCCACCAGTTGCACCGGCTGGGCGCAACCCGCCAGCTGGGCTTCAAAACCCCAGGCGCCCAGCGCCACATAGCCCCATTTGGGCTCGCCAGCCCACAGCGTGCGCAGGCCGGCGGGTGACACCAGCTGGCCCGACATCAGGGCCCGGTCCCAGGCCAGCAGGTCAGGCGCGCTGCCCTCCAAGGCGCCGGCAGCACCGAACCGGCTCAACAAGGGCTGCGGCACCGGCGCACCTTTGGCGTCGTAGGCCATGGCCCGGGCCCGGGGCGGGTTGCGGTCGTCGGCCAGCTTCAGCGTTTTCAATTGCAAGGGTGTGGCCAGCTGCTGTTGCACCCAACGTGCGTAGGGCGTGCCACTGACTTGGGCCAACAGCTCGCCCACCAGCAAGGTGTCGCAGTTGTTGTAGTTGAACTCCACCGCAGGTTCGCGGCGAGGCGCTCCGCCGCAGAAGGCCAGGGCCTGAGAGCCACCGGCAGCATAAAAGCCGGGAATGCCGTCGGGCCCGGTGGGTGTGTCGTCGGGGTTGGGCAGGCCAGACAGGTGCTGCAACAGGTGGCGTACCGTGATGCGCTCTGCACTGGGCCCTTTGAAGCTGGGCAGGTAACGGGACAGCGGCTGGTCCAGATCCACGCGGCCTGCATCGACTTCGCGCATCACCAAGGCGGCGGCCACCTGCTTGGACACCGAAGCCCAACGCCACACCTGCCCTGCGACATGGGGTTGTGCTGGCTGTCGATGGGCCAAACCGGCAACGGCGTGGAAGTGGACACGCTGCAGGTCGCCCACCAAGACCTCGCCCGCAAAGCCTTGCGCCATGGCTGCTGCAAAGCTGCGACGCAGCGATTCCGAGCCCGCGTCTGCCGCTGCAGCGCTGGTGCTCAGCGCGGTGAGCAAGCAAACAAGACTTGTGCGCACCTAAGTGCACCTCAGTTCGGCGGGCGTGCAGGTTTGGCCGGCGAAGCGTGCAGTGGTGTTCATCGGGCCCATTCTGGCAGCGACCCCTGGGAAAGACCCAGGCCGATGCCCTGAGCGCGCAGCAATACTGGCGCCGCCATGTGTCGCGCCGCAGCGACCCCGTCTCGAGCGTGAGAAGTAGACATGACCCGTACCGACCAGCCGTCCACCCCCCCCAGCATCCTGGACAGGGTCTACGAACACGAAGTCACGCAGCCAGACCGCGTCTTCCTCACCCAACCCGTGGGCGGTGGTCAGGTGGTCAACTACACCTGGGGCCAGGCGCTGGACCAGGCCCGGCGCATGGCCACGCACCTGAGAGAACAAGGCCTGCAGCCCGGCGAATGCGTGGCCATGCTGGCCAAGAACAGCGCCCACTTCATCCTGGCCGAACTGGCCATCTGGATGGCCGGTGGCACCACGGTGGCGATCTTCCCCACCGAGACCGCAGACAACGTGCGTTATGTGCTGCAGCACTGCGAAGCACGGGTGCTGCTCGTGGGTAAGCTCGACGACTGGGGCACCCAGCAAGCGGCCGTGCCCGCCAGCGTGCGCTGCATCGCTTTGCCCTTGGCGCCGGCCACGGCTTTCGAAGCCTGGGACGACATCGTTGCGCGCACAGCACCCATGCCGGGCCGGCCCGCACGCGCCGCGTCCGACCTGGCCATGCTGCTCTACACCTCGGGCTCCACCGTCCAGCCCAAGGGCGTGATGCAGACCTTCTGCGCGGTGACGCAGGCCACGCAAGGCATCTGCGACTGGGGCGTGCAACTGGACGAAGGCCAGCTGCTGGACCACCGCTGCCTGTCTTACCTGCCGCTGGCGCACTGCTTTGAGCGCGCCTGGATTCAGTGCTCGGCGCTGATGAGCGGCCGTGTGCACCTTTACTTCACCGAGTCGCTGGCCACCTTCATGGAAGACCTCAAGCGCGCGCGGCCCACGGTGTTTGTGTCGGTGCCGCGTTTGTGGAGCAAGTTTCAGCAGGGCGTCTATGCGCGCATGCCCGCAGCCCAGTTGGACGCCCTGCTGGACAACCCCGCCACCGCCAGTGCTGTAGGCCAGCAGGTGCTGGCCAGCCTGGGCTTGGACGCGGTGAAACGCGCCGGCACGGGCTCTGCGCCCATGCCGCCGGCCTTGATGACCTGGTACAGCCGCCTGGGTCTGGCGCTGTACGACGGCTACGCGATGACCGAAGACTTCGCCTATTCGCACACCTCGTCGGCCCAGGCCCACGCCCCCGGCCGGGTGGGCCGCCCCAACCCCGGCGTGCAGACCCGCATCGCCGCCGACGGCGAAATCCTGGTCAAGTCGCCAGGCTGCATGGCCGGCTACTACAAGGCCCCGGAGCTGACGGCCGAATGCTTCACCGAAGACGGTTTTTTCCACACCGGCGACCTGGGCCAGTACGACGAACAAGGTTTGCTGCAGCTGACCGGCCGCAAGAAGGAGCTCTTCAAGACGGCCAAAGGCAAGTACGTGGCACCGGCGCCCATCGAGGGCCGCTTGCAGGCCCACCCGATGGTGGAAATGGCGATGGTTTCTGGCTCCGGTCAGCCGGCGGCGCACGCCATGGTCATGCTTGACGAAAACCTGCGCCCGCGTCTGGGTGACGCCGCCGTGCGGGCCCAGGTGGAAAGCGAACTGGGTGCCTTGCTGGCCCAGGTCAACGCCGCGCTGGCCAGCCACGAACACCTGCAGTTCATCGTGGTCGCTGCCGAGCCCTGGACCATGGCCAACGGTGCGCTGACACCCACCATGAAGATCAAGCGCAGCCGCATCGAAGCCAGCGTGGCGGGTGCGGTGGATGCCTGGTACGACGCGCCGGGGCCGGTGGTCTGGGCCGGAGCGCAGTGATCGCGGCCGGCGGGTTGAACCATCCGTTGGCGCGCTGGCGGGTTCAACCCTTGCTCAGCAGCAAATAGGCAAACACCAACCACATGCCCAGCAGGAGCACAGAGCTGACGATGAACACCTGAAAGCGGTGCATCACCTTGTTGTAGCCCAGGTGGATGAAGCTGTGCAGCGCGCGCAGCGCCACAAACGCCCAGGCCGCCCAGACAAAGCCCGGGCTCACCATCTGCGTGGCCAACAGCGCCAGGCACAGCACGTAGAAGAAGACCGGAAACTCAAACAGGTTCTTGTAGTTGTCCGCTGCGCGCGTGTTTTGCAGCACCGCGCTCATCTGCGAACTGCTGGCCACCTTTTGCGGGTGGATGCGGCGGGTCTTCATTTCAGCGATGCGCTCGCGCAGCATCAACGCCATCACCACGGCCACCAGCAAGAGCAGGGCCAAGACGGGGTAGAGGATGGTGGTTTGGGGCATGGTGGGTTCTTTCTGATCGAAGATTAGAGGCAGGCGCAGGGCCGGATCGGAGTTTGCGCGATCCTGGGTTCTGATGGTGTCGCGAGTGACGGAGCACCGCTGGAGGTGACGGGCATTGCGTGTTCTCCGGCCCGGATGCAAGTATTCGTTGATGTCTTCTCTTTTGGACAGCCCCGCTCGAGGAGCGTCGGCGAAGGGGCGCAGAGCGGACCCATGCTGTACGAATCTCTATGGCTCGTCTCGGCCATCAACCGCTACTCGTGACAGGCAGGTTTCCGGCGACTCAGTTGCCTGGCCGACGATGTCACCCCTGGATCCAACTCCCGACATGCTCCGCAGACGCTCTGTTGGCAGCTATTCGCTCCAAGCGTTCGCCGTTGAACGGTCCATGCCCTTTACCGCTGGGCGACTCGACAATGTGATCGCCGCCAACAAGCCGGTGATGTTGCCGCACCAGTCCCTCTCGGTCACGGGTTTCCCGGATCTGTCGGCGTGAGAAGTGGGGGGTTGCGTTCGCGCTAAGTCCCACTGGAACCAGGCGCTGACCAGCGCGTCCACACTTCAGCAGGTGACGTTCTGGCTGGCGGCGGTGGCGCCTCACTGATGTGCCCGATGCTCACGAAGCCCATCAGTGACTCATGGGACTGCAGACCCAGCGCGCGCCGCAGGATCTCGTCGGCGCAGCGATCACCGCTCAGGATGCATGCTCCAAAGCCCAGCAGATGGGCTGCGTTGAGCAGATTGCCGAGCGCCGCTCCAGCGGCCAACCACTGGTCCGACAGCCGGGCCGAAGCACTTGCCTTTGGGGACATCACGAAGGCCAGCAGTACCGGCGGGTTCGTGGCGTGCTCTCGTGCCCGGGTGCGGTCGAGGGCCGTCGCCTCCGGCTCACGGCGCAGTTTCTCGTCTTCAAAGAATTGAGCAAGTGCAGCGCGCTCGCCTCGGGCCACTTCGATGACACGCCACGGCCGCAGTCCGTCGTGATCGGGGCCTCGCATTGCAACTTGCAGCATGCGTTCGATATCGGCATGGGCCGGGCCAGGCGGCGCCAAGCGCCTTGGCGACACCGAACGGCGCGTCAGCAGAGCGGCAAGCGCCGCTTCGCTGCGGCGTTCAAGATCGTTCATCGCTTTCCGCAGTGAGCCAGTTCACAGGGTCCTGGCCCTCAGAACGACCTGCTGTCCCGGCAGGCGCTCAGCGTCGCCTGGAAACGCCGGCTGTCTTCAGTCAAAGGTTGCTCCAAGAAGGCGTTGCGGCGTTGACCATCTGGATGGGCCTTGCGGATGCCCGCGGCTCTCGTAGGCATGGTGGACCCGGTTTCAAAGGCTCGGTGGACGTTCACTGCTCAACGAAGGCGCGCTCGATCACGAAGTCGCCCGGCGTCGTGGTGCTACCTTCCTTGAATCCGCGCACATCGAGCTGTTGCTTCAATTCCTTCAACAGTCCCGGACTGCCGCAAATCATCACGCGGTCATAGGTGGGGTCGAGCGCCGGCAGCGACAGATCGGCCTGCAGCTTGCCGGTTTCCAGCAAGGTGGTGATGCGGCCTTGATTCTTGAAAGCTTCGCGAGTGACGGTCGGGTAGTACAGCATCTGTCGGCTGACCATCTCGCCAAGGAACTCATGGCGCGGCAGTTCGTTCGTCAGGTAGTCCTGGTAGGCCAGTTCGGCGACCTCGCGCACACCGTGGACGATGATCGCCTTCTCGAAGCGCGCATAGGTTTCGGGGTCGCGCACGATGCTCAGGAAGGGCGCCAGTCCCGTGCCACTGCCCAGGAGATACAGGTTCTTGCCGGGCAAGAGATAGTCGACCAACAAGGTGCCGGTGGGCTTGCGGCCGACGACGATCTTGTCTCCGGGCTGGATGTGTTGCAGGCGGGACGTCAGCGGTCCGCCGGGTACCTTGATGCTGAGGAACTCGAGGTGTTCTTCGTAGTTGGCGCTGACGATGCTGTAGGCGCGCAGCAGGGGTTTGCCGTTGTCGCCGCGCAGGCCGATCATCGTGAAGTGGCCGTTCGAGAAGCGCAGTGCCTGGTCGCGCGTGGTGGTGAAGCTGAAAAGGCGGTCGGTCCAGTGATGGACGCTGGTCACGGTTTCTTCCAGGAATGCGCTCATGGCTGGCTCGTCGGGTTGAAGGCGGGCGGGTCGTGGGTCAGCGGATCAGATGGACCAGTTTCCCGGTTCCATCCTTCCACTCGTCCGCATCGGGCAGCGGCGCCTTGCGTTTCGTGATCGCCGCCCAGCCGGGCAGGCGCGCCAGCTCAGCGTTCAGCGCGATCATGTGGCGCTGCGCCTGCGGCACGTCTTCCTCCGGCAGGATCGCGTTGACCGGGCATTCGGGTATGCACACCGCGCAATCGATGCACTCGTCGGGGTCGATGGTCAGGAAGTTCGGCCCCTCGCGGAAACAGTCGACGGGGCAGACATCGACGCAGTCGGTGTACTTGCAGCGGATGCATGATTCGGTGACGACGTGGGTCATTGCGGGGGCAGGGGTGAACATCGACAGGCCCGCGTCGAAGCGGGCCCGAGAACGGCGATTTTAAGCGGCGCCGGCCGTGGCGCGGCTGCGAGCCCCTCGAGGCAACGCAGTCAAGGGTGCTGCAAGCGCCGCGGCGCCCACGCCGACGGTCACCACCGTGGGCCGGCCGCTGTGCAGCAGGCTCGCTTCGGGGAGCGTGTCGAGGTCATGGTCGCTGGCGATCTGGTCGGGCCAGCCGGCGCGCGAAACGACGAGCACTGGTGTGCCCACGGGCCAGCCGGCAGCCACCAACTGGCGCGCCAGTGCACCGAGCTGGCGCCCCGCCATGTAGAACACCTCGGTGTCGGCACTGCGCGTGGCGCGCAGTTGGCCGGTTCTCGTCATCGCGGTCGTCAGCGCCACGCTGCGGCCCGTGCCACGCCGCGTCAACGGGCGTTGCGTGGCGGCCGCTGCGGCAATTGCGGCCGTGACGCCGGGCACCACCTCGGCCTCGATGCCGGCTGCAGTCAGGGCCTGAAGTTCTTCCTCGAGGCGACCGAACACGCTCGGGTCGCCGCCCTTCAGGCGCACGACCGCGCGGCCCTGCTGCGCATGCTGAACCAGCAGCGCGTTGATGCGCGCCTGGCCGGTGGAATCGCAATAGCCGCGCTTGCCGACATCGATCCACTGTGCGTGTGGTGCATGGGCACGCAGCGCCGGGTCGATCAGCGCGTCGTGCAGCACCACCTCGGCCTCACGCAGGCGTTGTGCGCCGCGCAGCGTGATCAGGTCGGCCGCACCCGGGCCGGCACCGATGAAGACCACGGGCCTCATGCCGCCGCTCCTTCAGCCACTCGTTGAACCAGCAGCGCGCCGCTGGTGCGGTGGCTTGCCGGGTCGACCACGATCAAGGCGCCGCCGACGCGGTTGTCGGCATAGGCCTGCAGCGGCAGGGGCTGCTGCAATTCGATCGTGACCTGGCCGATCTCGTTGGCCGCGAGCTCGTGCGCAGGGCCCGGTTGCAGCGTGTGGATGTCGAGCACATGGTCGATCGCTGCGATGCGCCCTTGCACCCAGCGGTTGCCATGGCGCAGCAGGTACTTGCGGCCAAGCACGGCGGGTTCGCTGTCGAGCCAGGCCAGCGTCGCGGCGAAGCGCAGCGTCGGCGCGAGCGTGCCCGGTGCGGCGATCCAGTCGCCACGCGAGATGTCGAGCTGGCGGTCGAGGAGCAGGCCGGCACTCTGGCCCGCCTCGGCTGCGGCCACCGTGCTGCCGGCGCGGCGCACCTCGACCACGTTGGCGCGTTCGCCGCTCGGGAACACCTGCACCGCATCGCCCGCGCGCACCTGGCCCTGCGCGATGCGGCCCCAGAACACGCGCGGCACATGCCCTGTGCCGTCGCCGTTGTTGGTCAATGCGCGGGCTACATATTGCACCGGCAGCGCCAGCGCACCGGCGCGGCTTTCCTGCGCCGAGGGCAGGCCCTCCAGCACTTGCAGCAACGACGGCCCTGCATACCAGTCCGCGACGAGCGGCGTCGTGACGTTGTCGCCGCGCAGCGCCGAGACCGGCACGGTGGCGGCGATCTCGATGCCGGCTTCGAGCGCGAACGCGGCCAGCGCCTCGCGCACTGCGTCGAAGGCGGTGCCGGGGTCATCGACCGCGTCGAGCTTGTTGATCGCGAACACGATGCCCGGCACGCGCAGCAGCCGCGCCAGCAGCGCGTGGCGGCGCGTCTGCGGCAGCAGCGTGACGGGACGCCCACGACGAAAACTCGGCCAATCGAGCTTGGTCACGTCGACCAGCACCACGGCTGCGTCGCTGCCGGCCGCCGCGGTGACCATATTGCGCGTGTACTGCTCGTGGCCCGGCGCGTCGGCGATGATGAACTTGCGCTGGCGCGTCGCGAAGTAGCGGAACGCGACATCGATCGTGATGCCCTGTTCGCGCTCGGCTTCGAGGCCGTCGGTCAGCAGCGACAGGTCGAATGTGGGCTCGCCTGCGGCTCGGGGTTGTCCGGCCGCGCGGCGCTCCAGCGCGTCGATCTGGTCGGCCAGGATCGACTGGCTGTCGTAGAGCAGGCGGCCGATCAGCGTGCTCTTGCCGTCGTCGACGCTGCCGGCAGTGAGGAATCGCAGGGCCCGGTGGTTGGAAGTCATCAGAAGTAGCCTTCTTTCTTGCGCCGGTCCATCGACGCATCGCTGGTGCGGTCGTCCATGCGCGTGGCACCGCGCTCGCTGACGGTCACGCTGAGCGTCTCGGCGACGATGTCGGCCGCGTCGGCGGCTTCACTCTCGACCGGGCAGGTGCAGGTCATGTCGCCGACGGTGCGAAATCGAACGGTCGCGGTCTCCACCTTATCGCCGGCGGCCGGCGG
>JAYTVT010000058.1:0-153686 GCA_043743835.1 Betaproteobacteria bacterium | reverse complement strand
TGAGCGCAGCAGGGCACCCCAATCGCACGCGATCGCCACAGAGCGAAAGTCAGCTGTGCGCCACAAGCCGACGTGGCATGCCAACCTGAATGGACACGAGCTGATCCACGCGAACCCAGGGCGCAGCTCTTCGTGGCCGTTCGACGCTTGCGCTCGCTTCGACCAACTTGGCCTCGGCTTTTTCGCTCCCCCATGCGCAGCGCCAGGGCTTCCGAGGCGCAGCCCCTCTCAGCCAACAGGCGCTGCTAGACTGGCCCGTTGACCCTCTAGCGCAGCCCTCCCGTGGACCTCCCGACCGGCCCTCAAGCCACCCCGCCCGACTCAACGCCAGCTGCTGCGAAGGGCGCTCAACCGCCCACCCCGGCCAGTGGCCTGATCCGCATCCGCGGTGCACGCCAGCACAACCTGAAAAACCTGGATCTGGACATCCACACCGGCGAAATGACGGTGGTCACCGGCCCCAGCGGCAGCGGCAAGTCCAGCCTGGTGTTTGACACGCTCTACGCCGAAGGCCAGCGCCGCTACGTCGAGACCTTCAGCGCCTATGCGCGCCAGTTCCTGGACCGCATGGACCGGCCGGCCGTGGACCGCGTGGACGGTGTGCCGCCCGCCATCGCCATCGACCAGACCAACCCGGTACGCACCAGCCGCAGCACGGTGGGCACGATGACCGAGATCAACGACCACCTGAAGTTGCTGTTTGCGCGGGCGGCGCAGCTTTACGACAAGCAGACGGCTTTGCCGGTGCGGCACGACACGCCCGAGTCCATCTACGCCGACATCGTGGCCCGTGCAGCGGCCGGTGGTGACCCGCGCCTGGTCTTCACCTTCCCGGCCGAACTGCCGGCCGACACCACGGCCGACCAGCAAGAGCAGTGGCTGTCTGCCGCTGGCTTCACGCGCGTGCAGGCCGAGCGTGTCGAAGGCAACAAGAAGATCCTGGACGTGGTGGCCGACCGCCTGCGCATGTCGGGCGCTGAGAAGGTGCGCACGCTCGAAGCCATCGAGCTGTCGCTCAAGCGTGGCAGCGGCCGCTTGACGGTGTTTGTCACCGGCGCCGATGGACAAGCAGACGCGCTGTGGAAGTACAGCACCGGCCTGCACTGCCCCGAAAGCGACCAACGCTACGCCGACCCGCAGCCCGCGCTGTTCAGCTTCAACAGCGCCTATGGCGCCTGCGACACCTGCCGCGGCTTTGGCCGGGTCATTGGTGTGGACCTGGGCCTGGTCATCCCCGACCACCGCAAGACGCTGCGCAATGGGGCCATCAAGACCCTGAACACACCGGCCTGGTCTGAAGCACACAACGACATGCTGCGCTACGCCGGTGAGGCCGGCATCCCGCGTGACACACCCTGGAGCCAGCTGACACCGGCGCAGCGCGACTGGGTTATCAACGGCACGCCCAACTGGGCCGGCACCTGGAACAAGCAGTGGTACGGCGTACACCGATTCTTCGGCTACTTGGAAAGCAAAGCCTACAAGATGCACATCCGTGTGCTCTTGTCCAAGTACCGCAGCTACACGCCCTGTGGCAGCTGCGGCGGGGCGCGGTTGAAGCTGGAGTCCTTGTTGTGGCGCATGGGCAGCAAGCGGGACGCCGACGCCGTGCTGCCACCCGAGAAGCGCTACCTGCCTTTGGGCGCCGCCTGGTCGCGCGATCAGCTGGAAGCCCTGGATGGCCTGAGCCTGCACGACCTGATGCAGCTCAGCATCGAACGCCTGCGCCGCTTCTTTGACGGCCTGAGCCTGCCGTCGACCATGCTCGACGACGCGCTCAAATTGTTGCTGGACGAAGTGCGCACCCGCCTGAAGTACCTGTGCGACGTGGGCCTGCAGTACCTGACGCTGGACCGCCAAAGCCGCACGCTCAGCGGCGGCGAGGTGCAGCGCATCAACTTGACCACCGCGCTGGGCACCAGCCTGGTCAACACCATGTTTGTGCTGGACGAGCCCAGCATCGGCCTGCACCCACGCGACATGAACCGCATCGTGCAGGCCATGCACCGCCTGCGCGACGCCGGCAACACGCTGGTGGTGGTGGAACACGACCCCGCCGTGATGCTGGCGGCAGACCGCCTGATCGACATGGGCCCCGGCCCTGGCGAACGCGGTGGCCAGATCGTGTTTGACGGCACGCCGCATGAAGCGCGCAGCGCCAACACGCTGACCGGCGCCTACCTGGGTGCGCGCAAGCAAGTCGGCCTGGGTTTTCGCAAGCTGGTCGAGGCCAACACGCCGCGCTTGATTCTGGAAGGCGCGCGCGACCACAACCTGCAGAACGTGACGGTGGAGCTGCCGCTGCAGCGCCTGGTCTGCGTCACCGGCGTCAGCGGTTCGGGCAAGAGCACCTTGATTCAGGACGTGCTGTATCCGGCGCTGGCGCGCCACTTTGGCAAGGCCACCGAAGCCCCCGGCGCCTTTGACCGCCTGTTGGGCGCAGACCGCCTGAGCGACGCGGTGTTTGTCGACCAAAGCCCGATCGGCAAAACCGCGCGCAGCAACCCGGCCAGCTACGTGGGCGCGTTTGACGAACTGCGCAAGATCTTCGCCGAAGCCCCGCTGGCCCGCGAGCGCAGCTACAGCGCCGGCACCTTCAGCTTCAACGCCGGCGACGGCCGCTGCCCCACCTGCGGCGGCAGTGGTTTTGAACATGTGGAGATGCAGTTCCTGAGCGACGTTTACCTGCGTTGCCCCGACTGCGACGGCCGCCGCTACCGCCCGCAGATCCTGGACGTGAAGGTGGTGCGCGGCCCCATGCAACTGAGCATTGCCGACGTGCTGGACCTGACCGTGGCCGAAGCCGCGCACTGGTTCCAGAACGACCGCGAGGTGGTGGCGCGGCTGCAGCCCATCATCGACGTGGGGCTGGACTATGTGCGTCTGGGCCAGCCGGTGCCCACGCTCAGCGGGGGTGAAGCCCAACGCCTGAAGTTGGCGGGGTTCCTGGCCGACGCGGCCAACAGCCCGCGCCAGGCCGCGGCCAAACACGGCACGCTGTTTTTGTTTGACGAGCCCACCACGGGCCTGCACTTCGACGACATCAGCAAGCTGATGCGCGCGCTGCGCAAATTGCAGTCGGCCGGGCATTCGCTGCTGGTCATCGAGCACAACCTGGACGTCATCCGCGCCAGCGACTGGATCATCGACCTGGGACCCGAAGGCGGCGAAGCCGGTGGCCATGTGGTGTGCACCGGCACGCCCGACGATGTGAAAGCGCACCCCACGTCGCACACCGGGCAGGCGCTGCGTGAATACGAGGTGTCGATGGGCCTGGGCGTCGTGCACGCTGAAGAAGGGAGGCCGTTGCAAAGCGTGGTCAGAGCCCGCCGCCAAGCAGCGCGTGAGGCCGACAACAACATCCGCATCGTCAACGCCAAAGAGCACAACCTGAAAAGCCTGAGCGTGGACATCCCGCGTGGCAAGTTCAGTGTGGTCACGGGTGTCAGCGGGTCGGGCAAGAGCACGCTGGCCTTTGACATCCTGTTCAACGAAGGCCAGCGGCGTTACCTGGAAAGCCTGAACGCCTACGCACGCAGCATCGTGCAGCCGGCCGGCCGGCCGGAGGTGGACGCGGTCTACGGCATCCCACCCACGGTGGCGATTGAACAGCGCCTGAGCCGTGGTGGCCGCAAGAGCACGGTGGCTACCACCACCGAGGTCTGGCACTTCTTGCGCCTGCTGTGGGTGAAGCTGGGCTTGCAGCACTGCAAACACGACGGTGCCCCCGTGAAGGCGCAAAGCGCCGAAAGCATTGCCGCGCAGCTGCTGCGCGACCATGCCGGCCAGCACGTGGGCCTGCTGGCGCCGTTGGTGGTCAACCGCAAGGGCGTCTACACCGACTTGGCCAAGTGGGCCAAGGCGCGTGGCCACACCCACCTGCGGGTGGACGGCGAGTTTCTGCCCACCAGCCCGTTTCCGCGCATCGACCGCTTCAAGGAACACACGCTGGAACTGCCGGTGGGCGACATCGTCATCAACCCCGCCAACGAGGCCGAGTTGCGCGCTCTGCTCAGCAAAACGCTGGAAATCGGTCGCGGCGTGCTGCACCTGCTGCACCCGCTGGACCAACTGGCCGTGGCGATGGACTTTGGCGGCACGGGTGCTGGTGTGGGCCAGGTCAAGGTCTTCAGCACCAAGCGTGCTTGCCCCGAGTGCGGCACCAGCTACCCCGAGCTGGACCCGCGCATGTTCAGCTACAACAGCAAACACGGCTGGTGCACTGGCTGTGTCGGCACCGGCTTGAAGCTGACGCGTGAACAACGCAAGGCCTACGACGACAGCATCCGCGACGACGACCAACAGGGCCGCGAAAAGAGCTTCCCTTCTGAGGAGGCCGAGGTGGAAGGCCTGGTCGACGAACCCTGTGCCGATTGTGGTGGTGCACGCCTGAACGCCACCTCGCGCAAGGTGACTTTTGAAGATCACGCCATCGAACAGGTGGCGCGCATGTCGGTCTTCGAGGCCCGCGCCTGGATCGCCGGCCTGCAGCTGCAGGGCCGCGACGCCGACATCGCGCGCGATGTGGTCAGCGAAATCCAAAGCCGTCTGGAGTTCCTGTCCGACGTGGGTCTGGGCTATCTGACGCTGGACCGCGCCGCGCCCACGCTCAGCGGCGGCGAGGCGCAGCGCATCCGCCTGGCCGCGCAGCTGGGCAGCAATTTGCAAGGTGTGTGCTATGTGCTGGACGAGCCCACCATCGGCCTGCACCCGCGCGACAACGGCATCTTGCTGGGTGCGCTGGCCAAACTCAGCGCATTGGGCAACACGCTGGTGGTGGTGGAGCACGACGAAGACACCATCCGCCGTGCCGAACACCTGATCGACATCGGCCCCGGCGCCGGCAAACGCGGCGGCCACCTGGTGGCGCAAGGCACGGTGGCGCAGTTGTCGGCATCAGAAGACTCGGTCACCGGCCGCTTGCTGAAGCACCCGCTGAAGCACCCGCTGCAAGCCCGACGCACGGTGGACCCCGAAGGCCCGGCCTTGCTGCTGCAAGGCGCGCACTTGCACAACCTGCGCCAGGTGGACCTGCGCGTGCCGTTGGGTCACCTGGTGGTGGTGACGGGCGTGTCCGGCTCAGGAAAGAGCACGCTGGCGCGCGACGTTTTGCTGGCCAACGTAGCCCCGCTGGTGCAGCATAAGGTGACCAAGGCTGGGCGCGACGCGCTGCTGGCCGGGCGGCGGCCTTCACTGGTGGGCTGCACCGGCCTGCAGGGCTTTGAGAGCATCGACCGCGTGCTCGAAGTCGACCAAACGCCGATCGGCAAAACCCCGCGCAGCTGCCCAGCCACCTACATCGGTTTCTGGGACACTATCCGCAAGCTCTTCACCGAAACGCTGGAGGCCAAGGCGCGCGGTTATGCCGCCAACCGCTTCAGCTTCAACACCGGCGACGGCCGCTGCCCGGGCTGCGAAGGCCAGGGCATGAAGACCATCGAGATGAGCTTTCTGCCCGACGTGAAGGTGCCCTGCGACATCTGCCACGGCGCCCGCTTCAACCCCGAGACCCTGGCCGTCACCTGGCGCGGCAAGAGCATTGGCGACGTGCTGCGCATGGAGGTTGACGAAGCGGTCGACTTCTTTGCCAGCATGCCCAACATCAGCCACCCGCTGCAGCTGTTGAAAGAC
The DNA here is from genome assembly GCA_043743835.1 of Betaproteobacteria bacterium. Classification (GTDB taxonomy): domain Bacteria; phylum Pseudomonadota; class Gammaproteobacteria; order Burkholderiales; family Burkholderiaceae_C; genus Rubrivivax. The sequence continues at coordinate 148,055 of JAYTVT010000058.1, read as the reverse complement.
GTGGGGCTGGGCTACCTGACCTTGGGTCAGCCTTCACCCACGCTGAGTGGCGGTGAAGCGCAGCGCATCAAGCTGGTGACCGAACTGAGCAAGGTGCGAGACGACGTGACCCGCCGCGGCCAGCGTGCGCCCAAGACGCTTTACGTGCTGGACGAACCGACGGTGGGCCTGCACATGGCCGATGTCGAACGCCTGATCAAGGTGCTGCACCGCCTGGTGGACGGCGGCCACAGCGTCATCGTGATCGAACACGACCTGGACGTGATCGCCGAAGCCGACTGGGTGGTGGACTTAGGGCCCGAAGGCGGAGGTGCCGGCGGGCGTGTGGTGGTGGCTGGGCCGCCAGAGGCGGTGGTGGCTTCTCGCTCGCACACGGGGGTGGCTCTGGGGCCAGTGCTGGCGCGCTGACCTGGGCAAGCCAAGGAATTCGACGCCACGCCCATACTCAAGCTGCTGCAGCCATGGCCATGAAAATATCGTTGATCCTCGGTGCCTTTCTTCTGCTGCTGACCGCTGCGCCCGCCCATGCGCAAGAAGAAGTTCCCTTCATCACCACCCCCGACCACGTCACGCTGGCCATGCTGCAACTGGCGGGTGTAACCGCCAGCGACCACGTCATCGACTTGGGCTCGGGTGACGGCCGCATCGTGATCACCGCCGCCAAGCGTTTCGGCGCCAGCGGGCTGGGCGTGGAGATCGTGCCCGACCTGGTGCAGAAGAGCCACCAAAACGCACGCGCAGCCGGTGTGGCGGCACGCGCTGAGTTTCTGGAGCAAGACCTGTTCAATACCGACTTGCGCCGCGCCACCGTGGTGACCATGTACCTGTTGCCCGAGGTCAACCTGCAGCTGCGCCCGCGCCTGCTGGCCCTGGCACCGGGCACACGCATCGTGTCGCACGATTGGGACCTGGGCGATTGGGCGCCCGACCGCACGCTGACCGTGGACGTGCCCGGCAAGGTGGTGGGTTTGGACAAACGCTCGCGGCTGCACCTGTGGGTGGTGCCGGCGCAGGTGCAGGGTTTGTGGTGCACTGCGCAGGGCAGCTTGCAGGTGACCCAGCGTTTTCAAACCTTCTCGGCCACCCTCACGGACCAGCGTTCCACCACCCCGGTCATGGTGTTTGACGGGCGCGTTGAAGGTCTCACGCTGCAGGCGCGCGGCACCCGCGTGGCGGTGCTGCAGGTGCAGGGCGACGCGCTGAAGCTCAGCACCGTCGACAACGTGGCCCACGCCTTTGCCGGGCACAGCTTCCAGCGCGCCAACGGCACCAGTTGCCCCTAAGGCCGGCGAGCCAGCGGGTTTATCCGGCCGTCTGGCTCCCGCTGCTGCGCCTATAGTTTCTGGCGTAAAAGTGAACGGTCGTGCTTTTTGGACGATCAAGCTCAACCAGCACTCAAATCCTGCGGGGTTCTTATGAAAACAAATGTCCGATCCTGGGCTCTGTCGGCCCTGATGGTCGCCTTGCTGACCGCTTGCGGCGGCAACGACGACCCCGTTCCCGGCACGGGCGAGCCCAGCGGCGCGCCCACCACCAAAGGTACCTTCACCGCCCTGGTGACCTTCGGCGACAGCCTGAGCGACCTGGGCGCCTATGCGCCTGCCACGTCCCTCACCGGCAACGGCGCTGCACCTTACTTTGGCGGCAAGTTCACCGCCAACTCGGCCACCAGCAAAGTGTGGGTGGAAAACCTGGCCACCACCATGGGCTTGGTGGTTACGCCCGGTGAGGTGGGCTTTGCCGGTGCTTCGGTGAAGTGCCCCGCGGCCGGCGTTTCGCCGACCCTGGCTGGCACCTGCACCGGCTACGGCCAAGGCGGTTCCCGTGTCACCGACCCCAACGGCATCGGCAAGGCCACGGGTGCGCTGACCGTGCCGATGAAGACCCAGATCGCCAACCACCTGACGCGTTTCACCACCTTCAAGGCCAGTGACCTGATCATCCTTTGGGGCGGCAACAACGACGCTTTCATTCAGTTTGGCACCTTCAGCACCAAGGCAGCCACGATCCAGGCCGACGCCGCCGCAGGCCGCCTCACGGCAGATCAGGCCAACAAGGCGCTGTTCCAGGCCCAGACCGACGCCCAGCAGCAGATGAAGAATGCCGCGCTGGAACTGTCGGCCTATGTAAAGACCGAGGTGCTGGCCAAAGGCGGCAAGTACGTGGCTGTGATGACCCTGCCCGATTCAACCTTGACGCCCTTTGGCACCACCCTGCCGCCCACCGCCAAGCCGGTGCTGACGGCCTTGGTCGACACCTTCAACCTGTGGCTGCGCGAAGGCCTGACGGGCGTGGCGGTGAAGATCATCGACCAGAACGCACCGGGCAAGGACGTCTACGCCAACCCCGCCAAATACGGCTTGGTCAACAACACCGTGCCCACCTGCGATGCGGCCAAGATCCAGGCCATCACCGCTGGCGCCGTGACCGACGGTTCATCGCTGTTTTGCAACAGCACCCCGGGCGTGCCCTACAACGGCATCCGGACCGGTGCCGACGTCAACACCTGGCAGTTTTCTGACGGTGTGCACCCCACGCCCGGCGGGCACAAGGTCATCAGCGACTACGTGACCACGCAGCTCCGCGCCTTTGGCTGGATCTGAGCCCACAACGCACCTGAAAGAAGCTCATGCAAAAGAACTTGCTCGTGCTGGCAGCCGCCGCCACCGTTGTTTGCGGTGTGGCCCAGGCCCAAAGCACCACCATCAAGGCCGGTGTCATTCGTTATGACGCCAACTCCAAGACCAATGGCGTCACCGGCATCGGCATTCCGCCCGGTGCCGACGCCGAGGTGGGCGATGCCACCACCGCCGTGTTCACCGTTGAGTTTGAGGTCAAGCCCAACGTGGGTGTGGAACTGGTGCTGGGCGTGCCGCCCAAAATCAAGGCCAAAGCCACTGGCAGCGTGGCCTTTTTGGGCGAAGTGCTGACGGCCCGCAACGTGGCACCCACGCTGCTGGTGAACTACCACTTTGGCAAAGCCGGTGACACGCTGCGCCCTTATCTGGGCGTGGGCCTGAACTACACCAAGTTCACCAACATCACCACCACCTATGGCTGGGATGCCAAGTTGAGCGACTCGGTGGGCATGGCGGTGCAGGCCGGCCTGGACTACCAGCTGAACAAGAGCTGGGGTTTGTATGCCAGCGTGGCCCGCGTGGACGTGCAGAGCAAACTCACCGCCGTGGGCGCCACCGTGCTGCAAAGCAAGATCGACTTCAGGCCCATCACCTACTCTGCCGGTTTGGCTTACCGCTTCTAAGTCGGCGGCAAGTCCTGACCGAACTGGGGCCAGGTGGGGCGGGGGCAGCAGGCCGAGTCTGCCGCCCCCGCTCTGCCTCGCTTTAGCCTCTTTTCCATGGCGTTGACACGGCGGTGTTCCAATGCGCTCCCCATTGCCCGAAAGCCATCCATGACCACTTCTCTGTTCAGCACCTCGGTGCCCGTCTTCAACCAACTGCTGGGCGGCTTGAGCGACGTGCTCAGCAAAGCCCAGGCCCATGCCGAGGCGCGCAAGATCGAGCCCGCCGTGCTGCTGCAAGCGCGGCTCTACCCCGACATGTTTCCGTTGCTGCGCCAGGTGCTGATCGCCTGTGACTTTGCCAAGGGTGTCAGCGCCCGCCTGGCCGGTGTGGAGGTGCCGGCCTATGAAGACAACGAAGCCAGCTTTGCCGACCTGCAGACTCGCATCGCCAAAACCTTGGCTTTCATCAACGGCATCGCGCCGGCGCAGTTTGAGGGCAGCGCCACGCGTGAGGTGGTGACCCAGGCCGGCACCCCCAAGGAAAAGCGTTTCGTGGGTTCGTCCTACCTGGTGAACTACGGCCTGCCGCACTTTTTCTTCCACGTCACCACGGCCTACAACATCCTGCGCCACAACGGGGTCGAGGTGGGGAAGAAGGACTACATCGGAAGCTACTGAGCAAGCCCTGGTGCGGGCTGCGGTCAGCCTGCCCCTGGCTGGTTGGCGGGCTCGTCATCCCACAGCACCGCGCTGATACGCCAGCCTTTGGGGGTGCGCGCAAACTGCAGGCTCTTGCAGCCTTCGCCCGCATAGATTTCGCCGTCCAGCCAGCCGTGTTTGGCGTAGCGCAGCCAGCGCTGGGCCATGTGTCCAAAGACCTGGGTGTGGCCTTGCAGGTCCCACTCGGCAAAGTCCCGCAAGCGTCCTTCGCTCAGCAAGGCTGCACGTGGTTGCACAAATGCCATCAGGTCCATCACCTGTGCTTTGCCGTCGATGGCCTTGACGATGCGCACGTCCGGCAGGCACAGCGCGGGCAGGCTGGGCAGACGGGGCACGGCACCGGCGCGGTTGTCAAAGAGTTTGAAGAAGCGGTCGGTCAGCGCCTGGATCTGCGCTTCGTCGCTGGTCGGGCCCGCCATTGCTGCGGGCGGCACGGCCTGCCAAGCGTAGACCAGGGTCTCGCGGCTTTCGCCGGCCAAGGTGCAGCGCTGTTCCAGCTGCATGCCCAGCCCCAGCAAGACACGCTGCGACGGCAGGTTGTCGGGCCCCGTGATGGCCAGGATGCGTTGCAGGCCCAGCACCTCGTGGCCGTAACGCAGGCAGGCAGCGGCCGCCTCCTGGGCAAAGCCCTGGCCCCAGAAGGCCGGCAGGAAGGCGTAGCCCACGTCTACGTCGGGCAAGGTGTCGCGTTGGATCAGGCCGCACAAGCCCAAGGGGGCAAGCTGGCCGCGTAGGCACACCGCCCAGAAACCCATGCCCTGGCGCCAATAGCCGTTGACCAGGCGCGTTTGCAACCAGTCTTGTGCCTGTTCCAGCGTGCGCACCTGGCGGTCGCCAATGTGCTGCAACCACGAAGGCTCGTTCAGCAGTTGCAGGATGAAGGCAGCGTCGTCGCTGTTGAACCAACGCAAGTCCAGTCGTTCGCTTTGCAGAACCTTCACAGCCCGGGCTCCGGTGGTGGGCTTGGCGGTGTGCCAGCCACAAGCGCACAGCCTATGCGAAAAAAGGGCTCGGTCCGCGCCTGGCCCTGCCGGTTGGGGAGCCCGCTGTTCAGCCGTCGGCCAGCCTCCCCAGGCTGACCAGCTGCGAGGGGTCGATGGCCGATTCGCCGCCCGGGTGTTGCATCAAGCGAAGCGCACGGGTCTGCAGGTTGACGGCGTCGTCGCGGTCACCAAAGCGGTCGAGTACATCCGACAGGTGCAACAGCACTTTGACTTCCCAGCGCGGGTCGGCCACCGCGCTGGCCAGGCGGCTGGCCTCAAAGATGTGGTCGCGTGCCGTGTCGCGGTCATTCCGGCCACCGCCCGCGCGTTCAGCTTCCAATTGGGCCGCCTGTTGCGCCAGGGTGGAGATGCGCTCGCACAGCAGTTCGACCCGCTGGTCTACACCCTGGGCACAGGCCAGACCTTTTTCAAGCAGAGTCAAGGCCAAGCCCAGCGAACCCAGGGCGCTGTAGCAACGGGCCAGGCCCAGATGCGCCTCGGCCAAGGCCCAGCCATGGCCGCATTGCTCAGCGGTCTGCAGCGCAGCCAGGGCTTGCACCAGCCCTTCACGGGCTTCGGGCGACAGGTGCAGCGCGGATGCGGTCATGGTCTTCTTTCCGAAGCGGGGCTAAACCCATCCTAGGGCCTGGCGTGCGGCTTGGCTTCCCGCGATCGCGGGGGAAAGCACCGAGTCAAGGGGGCTCGGTCGCGCGGGGCGCGGGCGGGCCGTCGCAGCGTCGGCTGCGGGTTCCTGCGAGTTTCCTGCGAGTTTCCTGCAATAGGCGCCCGCTGTTGACACGGCCACAATAGCGGGGTTCTTCGGTTTTTCTGGAGCAGTTTTCATGCGTCACCTAGCCCTTGCCCTCACCGCCCTCGTTGTTACCGCCCCGGCTTCGGCGCAGGTGGTGCTCACGGCGTCATCGTGGCTACCGCCCACCCACGCGCTCACCGAGACCCAGAAAGACTGGTGCGCCTTGCTCGAGCAAAAGACCGGTGGCAAGGTCAAGTGCAATCTCTTGCCGCGTGGTGTGGCCGCTGCCCCAGCCACTTTTGATGCCGTTCGCAACGGGCTGGCCGATATCTCGTTCACGGTGCATGGCTACACACCGGGCCGTTTTGTCACCACCCAGATGGCCGAGTTCCCCTTCCTGGGCAACAACTCCGAGCCGGTGTCGGTGGCTTTTCAGCGGGTCTACGCCAAGACGCCGGCCATGGCTGAAGAGCACAAGGGGGTCAAGGTGATCACCGTGTTCACGCATGGCCCCGGCATGGTCTTCAACACCAAGCGGCCCATCACCAAGGCCGACGAACTGCTGGGCCTGAAGTGGCGTGTGGGTGGTGGCATGGTCAACGAGATCAGCAAATCGCTGGGCATGAACGTCACCCTCAAACCCGCGCCCGAAAGCTACGAATTGCTGAGCACTGGGGTGATGGACGGCACGCTGTTCCCGGCCGAAAGTGTCGAGAGCTTCAAGATCGACAAGGTCATCAAATACGGCACCACCTTCCCTGGGGGTCTGTACAACACCAGCTTTGTTTTCATGATCAACCAAGCCAAGTACGACAGCCTGGCACCCGACGTGAAGAAGGCGGTGGATGAGATGTCGGGCGAGTTTGCCGCCCGCATGTTTGGCAAAGCCTGGGACAAGGTGGACCGACGCGGCTTGGCCTTCATGCAGGCCAACGGGGTGCAGTTGACCAAGGCCGATGCAGCCTTTGTGAAGGCCGTGACTGAAAAGACCGATCCGCTGGTGGACAGCTGGGCCAAGGCCGCCGAAGCCAAGGGCATGAAAGAGCCGCGCAAGGCGTTGGCGGCTTTCCGCGCCGACATTGCCAAGCTGCAGTAAGCCGGCCGTTTGAAGAAGCTGCTGGTTTCGCTGTGCGGCCTGCTGGCCGCGCTGGCGCTGTTTGGCATCATGGGCCTGACCTTTGTGGACGTGATGGGCCGCAAGTTCTTCAGCGGCTCGCTGCCCGGTGCGCTGGAACTGACCGAACTGCTGATGGTGGTGGTGATCTTCACCAGCCTGCCCTTGGTGGCCCTGGCGGGGGAGCATGTGGTTTTTGACTCGGCCGACCGCTGGTTGCCACGCTGGCTGCAGCGCAGCCAGCAGGCGGTGATGGAACTCTTCAGCGCCCTGGCCATGGCCGGTCTGTCGTGGCTGATGTGGGTGAAGGCGGGCAACCTGACGGAGTACGGCGACACCACCGCACAGCTCAAGCTGCCATTGGGCGCCTTTGTCTATTTGATGAGTGCGCTCTTGGCGTTGGCAGCGGTGGCACACCTGATGGTGCTGCTGCGGCCCGTGGCGGTGCACCATGCAGGCGTACCTGAAGACGGCGCCGCACCATGATCGCGCGCCGCCAAGCGCTCATCCCGCAGCGCACAGCCAGAAGGGCTGACCCGTGACCGAAGCCTTGTTGGGCTTTGCCGCTGTATTCGTGCTGGCCTTGCTGCGCATGCCGCTGGCCATGGCCATGGGTGCGGTGGGTTTTGTCGGGCTGGGCCTGCTGCGCGGGTGGGCGCCGACCATGGCCAATGCGGCCCAGGTGGTGTTTGACACCGGCTTTGCCTACACGCTGTCGGTGGTGCCTTTGTTCATTCTGATGGGCAACCTGGTGGCGCGTGCGGGCTTGGCGCACGAACTCTTTCGGGCGGCCTACGCCTTCATCGGCCATTTGCGTGGTGGCCTGGCCCACGCCACGGTGTTGGCCTGCGCCGGTTTTGGCGCCATCTGCGGCAGCAGCATTGCCACCGCGGCCACCATGAGCAAGGTGGCTTACCCGCCGATGAAGAAGCTGGGCTATGCCGACTACCTCAGCACCGGCGTGATTGCCGCGGGCGGCACCTTGGGCATCATGATTCCGCCCAGCACCATCTTGGTCATCTACGGCATCGTGACCGAGACCAACATCGGCAAGCTGTTTGCCGCCGGCGTGATCCCGGGCTTGGTGTGTGCGGGCCTGTTGATGATGGGTGTGGCGTGGATCGTGTTCCGTGACCCCTTGGCCGGCCCGGCGGGCGAACGCGCCACCGCCCACGAGCGCTGGAAGGCGCTGAAGGGCATCTGGGGTGTGGTGCTGTTGGTGATCGTGGTGCTGGGCGGCATTTACGGCGGCTTCTTCACCGCCACCGAAGGCGCTGGCATTGGTGCCTTTGGCGCTTTTTTGTTCGCCTGGTTCCGCCGCACGCTGACGCTCCAGGTGCTGCGCGACGTGCTGGTGGAAAGCGCGCGCACCACGGCCATGCTCTTCACCATCCTCATCGCAGCGCAGATCTTCAGTGGCTTTGTCAACTACACGACGATGCCGGGCGACATGAAGGACTGGATCCTGCACCAGGGCTTTTCGCCGCTGATGGTGGTGGCCGCAATGATGGTCATCTACGTCATCCTGGGCACCATCATGGAAGAACTGAGCATGGTGCTGCTGACCATCCCGGTGTTCTTCCCCATCGTCACCGGCCTGGGCTTCGACCCGGTGTGGTTTGGCGTGCTCATCGTGCTGGTGGTGCAGGTGGGCCTGATTTCACCGCCGGTGGGCATGAACATGTTCGTGATGAACGCACTGCTCAAGGACGTGTCGCTGATGGCCATCTTTCGTGGCAGCGCGATTTTTTGCGTGCCGCTGTTTGTGGGCCTGGTGCTGGTGCTGTTTTTCCCTCAGCTGGCGCTGTGGCTGCCGGGCTTCATGCGCTAGCGCGGGCGCGTTGCCACTGCCAGCGCCACAGCCGCCAGCCCAGCAGCACGGCGAGCACGGCGGCGTAGATCGACCACTCGGCAAAGTCGTTCTTGGCCGAACGCATCCAGAAGAAGTGCAGCAAGGCCAGCAAGGCCGTGGCATAGACCAGCCGGTGCAGGGCCTGCCAGCGCGGTGCGCCCAGCGCCTTGATGGCCCGGTTGAACGACGTCGCCGCCAGCGGCACCATCAGCAGCAGCGCGGCGGTGCCGACCAGGATGAAGGGTCGCTTGGGGATGTCTTGGAGGATGGCCTGCAGGTCAAGGCCCATGTCCAGCCAGGCAAAGCACAGGAAGTGCAGCACGCCGTAGAAGAAGGTGAACAGGCCCAGCATGCGGCGCAGCCGGGTCAGCGCGTGCCAGCCGCTGATCTGGCGCAGCGGTGTCACCGCCAGCGTCAGGCAAAGCAGGCGCAGCGTCCAGTCGCCGGTGCTGCGAATCAGCGCCTCGGCGGGGTTGGCACCCAAGGTGTTGGCTGCGGCGCCATAGGCCAGCCACAGCGCGGGCAACAGGCACAGCGCAAACAGCAAAGGCTTGGCCGCTGGCCGCAGCAGCAGGCGGTTCACAGCGGGATTGACCTCAGAAGAACTTCTTCAGGTCCATGCCCGCATAGAGCTGGCCGACCTGGGGTTCGTAGCCGTTGAACATCAGCGTCGGGCGTTTTTTGGTCAGCAAGCCGTCGTCGCCAATGCGGCGCTCGGTGGCCTGACTCCAGCGCGGGTGGTCGACCTTGGGGTTCACGTTGGAATAAAAACCGTACTCGTCGCGTGCCGCGGCCTCCCAACTGGTCTTGGGTTGCTGGGCTACCAGGCGGATCTTGACGATCGACTTGGCCGACTTGAAGCCGTATTTCCAAGGCACCACCAAGCGCACGGGTGCACCGTTCTGGTTGGGCATGACTTCACCATACATGCCGTAGGCCAGCAGGCTCAGCGGGTGCAGTGCCTCGTCCAGCCGCAGGCCTTCGGCATAGGGCCAATCCAGCACGCCAGAGCTCAGTCCCGGCATTTGGGCCTTATCAGCCAGGGTGAAAAACTGTACGAACTTGGCGTTGCCCGTGGGTTCTACCCGCTTGATCAACTCCGACAGCGAATAGCCCACCCACGGGATCACCATGGACCAGCCTTCCACGCAGCGCAGCCGGTAGATGCGTTCTTCCATCGGCGCCAGTTTCAGCAAGGCGTCCAGGTCGTAGGTGCCGGGCTTCTTGCATTCACCTTCCACCAGCAGCGTCCAGGGGCGGGGTTTCAGGCTGCCGGCGTTGCGGACGGGGTCGGACTTGTCGGTGCCAAATTCGTAGAAGTTGTTGTAGGTGCTGGCGTCGCTGTAGGGCGTGACCTTGTCCATCGTCACCGCGCCAGGCACGGCACTGCGCGCACCTGGCAGGGCCGCCAGCTTGCCGGGGCGCGCTGTCTGCGCTTGGGCGGGCCAGGCCAGCGCTGCTGCACCCGCTGCCAGGCCTTGCATCAGCTGGCGCCGGCGCAGGTAGACAGCCTGCGGTGTGATGTCGGACGCCACGGGGTGCTGGAAACCTCGGTTTTTCAGATGCTGCATGGGCGCTCGTGTCGGTGGTGGCCTGGGCTCGGGTGGAGTCGTGCCGGTCCAGCCATTCTTACAGCCGAGCCATGACCATGAAAAAGGCCGGTGCTTGACCGGCCTCTCAGGTGCTCCGGGGCACTGCGCTGGGCAGCGCAGCCCGTTGCTCTGCGATCAACGCAGGCCGGCCATGTAGTCAGCCACCGCCTTGATTTCGCGGTCGTTCATCTTGGCCGCAATGGCGCTCATCTGCGTGCTGTTGCCGCGCAGACCCGAGCGGAAGGCCAGCAGCTGGGCTTCGTGGTAGTCACCATGTTGCCCACCCAGCCGTGGGTATTGGGACGGAATGCCTGCCCCGTTGGGGCTGTGGCAGCCAGCGCATGCCGGTACGGCTTTAGAAGCAATGCCGCCACGGTAGATCTGTTCACCCAGGACCACGGTGTCCTTGACCTTGGCAAAGCCGGGTTTGGCCGTTTTGCTGGCGTAGAAAGCGGCCAGGTGTTTCATGTCTTCTTCGCTCAGGTTGGCGGCCATGCCAGCCATCACGGCGTTCTTGCGCTTGCCGCTCTTGAACTCGGTGAGTTGCTTGACCAGGTACTCGGGGTGCTGGCCCTGCAGGATGGGGTTGGCAGGCGTTCCTCGCGTGCCGTCGGCCGTGTGGCAAGCCAGGCAGGTGGCCGCCAGTTGTTGGCCTTTGGCCGGGTCGGCCTTGAAGGCGGGTTTGGTTTCGGCGGCCAGGCTGGCGCCGCCAACCAAGGAGGCCAAGAGAATCAGGGCGGCGTGCAACTTCATGCGGCGTGCTTTCAGGCGGGGACGGTCTTTTGGAAGGGGTCGGCAAGACGTAAACCATAGAATTTTACAATGCACCATGACTGCACCCTTTCGGCCCACTTCCGATGCCCTTCCGACGGCACCTTTCTCGGCTGCTTCAGCTGCTGAGCCCGCCGTTCCTGTGGCGCCGGTAACCGGGTCGGAGGACCTGTCGGCCGAGGCCGCCCAGAAGGCCGCTCTGGCCTGGACGCACAGCGCCCGTTTCCTCACCACCGCCAGCAAGCTGGACCAGCTGCCTGCTGGGGAATTGCCCGAAATTGCCTTCGTTGGCCGCAGCAACGCGGGCAAGTCCACCGCCATCAACCGCCTGGCTCAACAAAAGCGGCTGGCCTTTGCGTCGCGCACCCCAGGGCGCACCCAGCACATCAACCTGTTTGAAGTGGGTCCCAAAGACGCGCCCGACGCGCTCTTCACCGACCTGCCGGGTTATGGCTATGCGGCAGTGGAGCGTTCGGCCAAGCTGCGTTGGCAAGAGGTGATGTCGGATTACCTGCAGCTGCGCCGCAACCTGCATGGCGTGGTCCTGATGATCGACAGCCGGCTGGGCTTCACCGACTTGGACCGGCGACTCTTGGCACTGCTGGAGCCGCGCCTGGCCAACGGCTCGGTGCGCTTGTTGGCGCTGTTGACCAAGTGCGACAAACTCAACCGCAACGACACCCAGCAGGCCGTGCGCGCCGCCCAAGAGGTGTTGGGCGAGGTGAGCACCGAAGAGGCCGACATCGGCGTGACGCCGTTTTCGGCGCTGTCCCGCTTGGGCCTGGGCGACGCGGCCGTCACCTTGCACCAGTGGACGCGAAGGCCCGCATGATCCGGCAGTTTGATCTGGCACTGCCAGACGGCATCACGCTGGCCTGCCGGGCCGCCGGGCAAGGGCCGGTGCGGGTGATGCTGCTGCATGGCTTTCCCGAGGCCGCCTTTGTCTGGGACGAGGTGATGCAAGCGGTGGCGCCACAGGCAGCATGCGTGGCACCCAACCTGCGGGGTTACATCGGCTCCTCGGCGCCAACGGACCCAAAAGCCTACCGAGCCAAACACCTGGTGGCCGACGTGGTGGCGGCCATCGAAGCGCTGGGTGCCCCGCTGGACCTGCTGGTGGCCCACGACTGGGGCGGCGCGCTGGCCTGGAACCTGGCAGCGCAGCGGCCTGACCTGCTGCGTCGCCTGCTGATGATCAATTCGCCCCACCCGGCCACGTTTTTGCGTGAGCTCAAAGGCAATGCAGACCAGCAAGCGGCCAGCGCCTACATGACCTTTTTGTGCCGGCCTGATGCCGAGCAATTGCTGGCTGAAGACGATTTCCGGCGCCTGTGGCCATTTTTGGGTGAACCCAGCTGGCTGACCGCTGCAGTGCGTGACCAATACCGCCAGGCCTGGTCCAACCAGGGCCGCCAATTGACGGGGCCGTTGAACTACTACCGTGCGTCGCCCTTGCGCCCGCCAGAGGGGCCTGAGGACGCGCTGCACCGCGTGGAGTTGCCCGACGAGGCGGTGACGGTTCGCGTGCCCACCACACTGCTGTGGGGCGAACGCGACCATGCATTGCTGCCTGCTTTGTTGGACGGACTGGAGCGCTGGGTGCCAGACCTGCAAGTCCAGCGGGTGCCCGAAGCCTCGCACTGGATCGTCCATGAGCAGCCCAAGCGGGTGGCCGAGCTGATTCGCGCACTGCTGCGCTGAGGGCACGGTTCGGCTGGGCGGCAAGTGAGCGTCAGAGCCCTCCCTGTGGAAGGGTTCCAAGTTGCGGGGCTGTACCCCGCGTCTTGAACATCAGCCGTCAAGCCGGCTTGGCGCCGCCGAGTTGTTCGTGAACCTTTGCCGCTGCGCTGCCCACGATGGAGCGTTGCTTCAGCGTCTTGACCAAGCCGTGCTCGTGCATCAGCGTCAAGGCGCTGGAGCGCACGGCCCAGGTTTCGTCGGACGCGCCATCCCCGAACAAGAAGAACTCCCGCCGGCTGCCCAGCCACAGCAGTTGCGCTTGCAGCCAACGCCCTTTGAAGAACATGCGCACCCACGCACCGGCTTGAATGCTCTCTAGCCAGTCCCCAGAGCCTTCACCGGGCGCTGGCGCCGGCGGCACGGTGTCCATGAATTCCGCCGGCACGGTGTCGAGTTGGTGAAAGTCGAGCGGGCCGCTCATGGTCGATGGCGGGCCCTGTTGGGCGCCGACCTTGTCTTCCAGCTTTTGCAGTGAGCCAATCTGGGTGGTCACGCTGGCCAGGCGGCGGCTGAGGCGTTTTTCCAGGAATCCGTCCAGGCGTTCCAGAGCCCAGCGGTACAGGCCCGTGTTTTGCAGCGGTTCGCTGGCCAGTTGTTCGATGGTGGCCTGGGCCAGCTTGAGCATCAGGATGCGATCGGGATCGCCGGCGTCGGGCGACATCTGCGCCGAAAAGGCCAGCTGGTTGATGAAGCGCCACATGGGGTGCTTGTTCTGGTCGAGCAAGGCGCGGTCGCGCAGCGCCAGACGCATGGCAGGGCCATGCAGCCGTGCAATCAGGCTGCAGATGTCGGGCGGCAAGCGGCTGTCGGTCAGCATGGCGTCAAACAGGCGGCTGACCAATTCGATCGCCTGGCGGTCTTCGCGCTGGGTGATGCCGCGCGCCACGTCGCTCCAGTGCTCGGCAGCGCCGCCGCGGCGGGCTGATGCACTGGATGCCTGACCGGTCGGGCCATCCAGTGGCGCCGGCATGGTCTCGCGCATGCGGTACAGGTCGGGGCTGTAGGTGGTTTGCGCCGATCTTCCGCCGCGCCGTGAGCCCGAAGGCAGGATCAAGGTTCGGTACGTGGCGGGCTCGACGCCCATGCTTTCCAGGCGCGACGTGGATGCGGCGTAGCTGGTTCGCAGCAGTTGCGCCAGCGGGGCCGCCGCGTGGCGCATGAAAGCCACCTGGTGGCCTCTGGACAGCGGCAGGGCTTGGGCTGAGTTCCACACCGCACGGGCCCAGGTTTCGGGGCGAAAGGGGTTATGGTCGCGTGCCATTTCAAGGTCGCCGACCATGGCCGAAACGTAGGTCTGCAGTTCGCGCAGCTCGTACTCAGCGACGCTCTTGATGGCTTCGATGGTGTGGGACAACTCCACGTCCACGGCCACCGCGTCTTCGTCAACCAGCGAGAGCGACAACTTCTTGTCGACGCCGGGCTTGGCTTGGGGTGCCTGTTTGCGCGTGTCGGCGCTAACCTGCTCGCGCAGCGAGTGCAGGAAGTACTCGCCCATGCGCAGGCGCTGAACCTGCAGTGCATGCAGCAGGTCGCCCACGGCCATTTTTTGTGCTGAAGGCATCTTGACCATGCCGTGCTTGACGGCATCGCCCACTGCATCGACCAACTGATCGAACAGCAGGGGCGCACGCAACAGCTCGTCGTCGACGAACTGCAGGAACAAGGGAGATGCCGGAACCAGGGTCATATGGACCAAATTATCAGCTGCTTGGGGGGGTATTCGATCCATGAAAAAGGCCCGCGTTTTGAGGCGCGGGCCTTTTTTGGTGGAACGAACGGGCCAGGTTGAAGTCGGCTGACGGGCAGCCGACCCGGCCCGCCAAGGGCTTACATGTCCATGCCGCCCATGCCGCCCATACCGCCCATGCCACCCATGCCGCCGCCCATGCCGCCGGCGCCAGACTCTTCCTTCGGAGCTTCGGCCACCATGCATTCGGTGGTCAACATCAGGCTGGCCACAGAGGCTGCGTTTTGCAGCGCGGTGCGGGTCACCTTCGTGGGGTCCAGGATGCCCATTTCGATCATGTCGCCATAGGTGCCGGTCTGGGCGTTGTAGCCGTAGTTGCCCTTGCCAGCCAACACCGCGTTGATGACCACACTGGCTTCTTCGCCGGCGTTGAAGACGATTTCGCGCAGCGGCTGCTCAACCGCACGCAGCACGATCTTGATGCCAGCTTCCTGGTCGTGGTTGTCACCCTTGATGGTGCCAGCCGCCTGGCGGGCACGCAGCAGCGCCACGCCACCACCGGCCACGATGCCTTCTTCCACTGCAGCGCGCGTGGCGTGCAGGGCGTCTTCGACGCGGGCTTTCTTTTCCTTCATTTCGACTTCGGTGGCCGCGCCAACCTTGATCACCGCAACACCGCCGGCCAGCTTGGCCACGCGCTCTTGCAGCTTTTCACGGTCGTAGTCGCTGGTGGCTTCTTCGATCTGCACGCGGATTTGCTTGACGCGGGCTTCGATGTCGCCACCGGCGCCGCTGCCGTCGATCAGCGTGGTGTTTTCCTTGCCGCACTCAACGCGCTTGGCCTGGCCCAGGTCGGCCAGGGTGACCTTCTCCAGCGTCAGGCCGATTTCTTCGGCGATGACCTTGCCACCGGTCAGGATGGCGATGTCTTCCAGCATGGCCTTGCGGCGGTCGCCGAAGCCCGGGGCCTTGACAGCCACAACCTTCAGGATGCCGCGGATGGTGTTGACCACCAGGGTGGCCAGCGCTTCGCCTTCAACTTCTTCGGCAATGATCAGCAGCGGACGGCCGCTTTTGGCCACTTGCTCCAGGCAAGGCAGCAGGTCGCGGATGTTGCTGATCTTCTTGTCGTACAGCAGCACGAAGGGGTTGTCGAGAATGGCGCTTTGCTTCTCGGGGTTGTTGATGAAGTAGGGCGACAGGTAGCCGCGGTCAAACTGCATGCCTTCAACGATGTCAAGTTCGTTGTCCAGGCTCTTGCCGTCTTCAACGGTGATAACGCCTTCCTTGCCAACCTTGTCCATGGCCTTGGCGATGATCTCGCCGATGGACTCGTCCGCGTTGGCGGAAATGGCGCCGACCTGGCTGATTTCCTTGCTGGTGGTGGTGGCCTTGCTGGCCTTCTTCAGCTCAGCAGTCAGGGCCGTCACGGCCTTGTCGATGCCGCGCTTCAGGTCCATCGGGTTCATGCCGGCGGCCACGTACTTCATGCCTTCGCGGATGATGCTTTGGGCCAGCACCGTGGCGGTGGTGGTGCCGTCACCGGCGTTGTCGCTGGTCTTGGAAGCAACTTCCTTGACCATCTGCGCGCCCATGTTCTGGAGCTTGTCTTTGAGCTCAATTTCCTTGGCCACCGAAACACCGTCCTTGGTGACGGTGGGGGCGCCGAAGCTGCGCTCGAGCACCACGTTGCGACCCTTGGGGCCGAGCGTGACCTTGACCGCGTTGGCCAGGATGTTCACGCCTTCAACCATGCGTTGACGGGCGTCTGCGCCAAAGATGACGTCTTTTGCTGCCATGAGAATTTCTCCAAAAAATTGATTTGCCGGCTCGCGCCGGAGGGTTCTTTTGTCTGCGGCCGGGCTTTCAGCCCTTAACTTTGCTGCGCAAAGTTAGCCTTCGACGGAAGTAATCGCTTGCGATTACTTCTCAACAACGGCGAAGAGGTCTTCCTCTTTCATCACCAGCAGTTCTTCACCGTCAACCTTGACGGTCTGGCCGCTGTACTTGCCAAACAGCACGCGGTCACCGACCTTGGTGTTCAAAACGACGAAGTCACCCTTGTCGTTGCGCTTGCCTGGGCCAACGGCCAGGACTTCGCCTTGATCGGGCTTTTCAGCGGCGTTGTCGGGGATCACGATGCCCGAGGCGGTCTTGGTTTCGTTCTCAAGGCGCTTGACGATCACGCGGTCGTGCAGGGGACGAAGCTTCATGTGGATCTCCTATGGTGTGGCGTTAAGGCGGGGTCGCCAACGAAGTTAGCCCCCGCTGACATATGGATGGCCAGTGGCTCTTAACGAGCCTTCTCCGGCCGTTAGCACTCATCACTAACGAGTGCTAGCAAACAGATTATAGGGTTCGCCCGTGACAGTTCAAGGGGCGCGCAGAGCCGGGTCGAAAAGAAGGGCTTTGGCCCGGCATCTGGCACGCTGTCAACGGCCTTCAGGGCTCCTTTGGAGGTTCAGGTGCGAGAGGCGGTGAATAGCCTCAGTCCAAGCCGCCCTGCACCGGGTGTCCTTGTGCCCGCCAGCGCAACATGCCGCCAGCGAGGTTGGCGACTTGGGCAAAGCCGGCGCGTGTGAGCAGCACGCAGGCCTGAGCCGAACGGGTACCCGAGCGGCAGACCGTAACCACCGGTCGCTGGCGGTCCAGTTCTTGGAGCCGGCTCGCCAACTCAGCCATCGGCAGCAGCTGGGCGCCAACGATATGGCCTAAGGCGTCATCAAACTCGCTGGCTTCCCGTACGTCCAACAACTGAACGCGGGCAGTGCACTCGGCCAGTGTCTCGGGGGTCATCTCCCAAATGCCCCCGAAGGTGAAGGTTAGTGGTGCCCAGCCGGGTTGCAGTGCAGCGCCATCGGTTTGTGCCGGCTCGCCGCAGCGCAGGTTGGCAGGTACGGCCACATCCATCAACTTGGGGTGTGCCAGGCCCAGGTGGAACATGTAGCCGATGAAGTCAGACTCGTTGGCGTCGCCACCCATGCGTGGGTTGAAACCGCGCTCTTCGGCCACGCTGCTGGTGCATAGGCCGCGGTAGTCGTGGCCGGGGTAAATCAGGCAATCGTCGGGCAGTGAAAAGATCTGTTCATGCACCGAGCGGTACAGCTGCGCTGCGCTGCCGCCTTGAAAGTCAGTGCGGCCGCAGCCGCGTATCAGCAAGGCGTCGCCGGTGAAGACCATGCTGAGGTCGTCCAGCACGTAGCTCATGCAGCCGGCCGTGTGGCCGGGTGTGGCCCGAGCCTGCAGGTGACGGTGGCCAAAGTGAACCAGGTCACCTGGCTCCAGCAATCGATCGGCCCCGGCCGCGCCTGCAGCACGCGCAAGCGTTACCTGGCTGCCGCAACGGTGCCGGTGCAACCACGCCCCTGTGACGTGGTCGGCGTGCACATGGGTTTCCAAGGTGGCCAGCAACGTCAGTCCCAGTTCGCGCAGCAAAGCCTGGTCACGTGTGGCTTGCTCAAAGACAGGGTCGATGAGCACCGCTTGGCCGGCATCAGCCAACAAGTAGCTGTAGGTTGACGAGGCGGGGTCGAAGAGCTGGCGAAAGGTGATCATCTGGGATCCAGGCAGATACGGTTCAAGTCATCAATTTGTCGTGGGCGGCAAAACCCGCCAACATGGCAGCGCCAAAGATCCAGGCATCCTGCATGCCCGCGCCGATGGCCACGATGGCTGGGCCCGGGCAAAAACCCGCCAGCCCCCAACCGATGCCAAAGAGTGCGCCGCCCGCCAGCAGTCGAGCGTCGATGCCGGTTTTGCTTGGCCATTCCAAGGCATCACCGCTGAACGCGTGGGTTTGGCGACGCGCCGCAAAAAAAGCCAGCGACGTGATGGCGATTGCACCGCCCATCACCAAGGCCAGGCTGGGGTCCCAGCTACCCGTGATGTCCAGGAAGGACCGAACCTTGTAGGGGTTGGTCATGCCGCTGGCGATCAGGCCCAGGCCAAAAATCAGTCCACTCAAGGTTGCCAGAAGATTGCGCATGTGGTTCTCCTCAGGCCCAGTGGCGCAGCGCGGCCACGGTGGCCATGCCCACGCCCATGAAGGTCAGCACATTGACCAAGGATCGTCCTGAGCCGCGGCTGAGGCCGCACACACCGTGGCCGCTGGTGCAGCCATTGGCCATCCGAGTCCCAAACCCCACCAAGAGACCCGCTGCCAGCAGGCCACCGGTCCCCGTCACCGATTGAGAAGCAGGCAAAGGTGCGACCACTTGCCACACCCAAGGCGCTGCCAGCAACCCCACTACGAAAAGGAGCCGCGTCCATTCAACAGACAAGGCCTTGCCAGACAACAGGGCGCGCAAGGGGCTGGCCAGCAGCGTGGTGATGCCCGCAATGCGCCCGTTGCCCAGCATGTAAAGCCCGCTGGCCAGGCCAATAAGCAGACCGCCGATCAGGGCGCTCCAGGGCGTGAAATGGTTCCAATCGATTTGCATGGGTCTCGGATCAGAGCTTCGGTAGCCCGAAGATTGCCACAGGCAGCGTCGGACAAGCCAAGTCGTTACGATGCTTTGGCGCCAGTGCCTGTGTCTGAGGCGCCGAAGGAAGTCCCATGCTGAACATCGCCATGCTTCGTTTACGCCCAGCCCTGCGAGATCCGGTCGCCACGAGCACTGCCAGGATGTTGGGCTTGATCTTGTGGACGGCTCTGCTGTCCGCATCAGCGCTGGCCGCCGACAGCGCCATGCCACTTTTTGACGCCCACCTGCACTACAGCCACGACGCCTGGGACCGCCTGCCACCCAAGCAGGCCGTGGCCCTGATGCGGCAAGCGGGCCTGAAGCGCGCCATGGTCTCAAGCAGCAGCGACGAGGGCACACAAAAGCTGTTTGCCGAAGCGCCCGACCTGGTCTTGCCGGTGTTGCGGCCCTACCGCACCCGGGGTGAATTGGGCAGTTGGATGCACGACAGCAGCGTCGTCGGCCACCTGGAAGCCCGTCTGGCGCGCTATCGCTATGTGGCCATTGGCGAGTACCACATCTATGGGGCCGATGCCGACTTGCCGGTGATGCGCCGGGTGGTGGAACTGGCCCGCGAGCACCGGCTTTTTCTACACTCGCATTCCGACGCCGACGCCATCGAGCGCCAGTTCAAGCAAGACCCAAGCGCCCGCATCCTGTGGGCACACTCGGGTTTCGAGACGCCGGAGAAGGTGCGCGAGATGCTGCGCAAGCACAAGAACCTGTGGTGTGACCTGGCCTTTCGCAGTGACCATGCAAGTGCAGGCCGTGTTGACGCGGGTTGGCGCGCGGCCTTCTTGGAATTCCCCGATCGCTTCATGCTGGGCACCGACACCTTCACGCCCGAGCGTTGGTACTACGTGGGTGAACACGCCAGATGGTCGCGCCAGTGGTTGGCCGACTTGCCGCTGGAGGTGGCCGAGCGCATTGGTTGGAAGAATGGCGAAGCGTTGTTCACGGCCATGTTGCCGCGCCGTCCCAACCCATGAGGCTGGCGGTCTGGTCTCAGCCCTTGGTCGCGGGCCTGAGCGCAGGTCTCCTGATGCTGGCGTTGCCCGGCGCCCAGGCGACTTGCCTGCCTCTGCCCAAGGGCGCTCAGGTCCTGAAGGATGGCGACCTGCAGGTGGCTTGGCTGCCCGACCCTGCACCGATTCGCGTGGGTCAGTCCTTTGCGCTGCGTGTGATCGTCTGTCCCGCAGATGCCGAACTCAGCCGTGTTGACGCGCACATGCCCGAGCACCGCCACGGCATGAACTACCGGCCCAGCGTCAAGCACCTGGGCCAGGGTTTGTGGCGCGCCGAGGGCCTGCTGTGGCACATGAGCGGCCGCTGGCAGCTTCGCCTGGACGTCAGGCACCAGGGGCAAGAGCTTCGCCTGCTGCAGTCGGTGGAGTTGCCGTGAGAGTTAGCCTCGGCTTGCGTTCAGTGGTCGTGTTGCTGTGCGCTGCGGCTGGGTTGGCCGCGGCGCTGAGCGCTGCTGCAGCGGACCCAGAGCGTTCGGGTCTGCTGGACTACACGGCGCAAGAACGGGCCCGCATCCTGTCGCATGGGCCCTGGCCGCCGCGAGCTGTGCGTGACGTGGCCAACCGAGCAGATGGCCGGCCTGCTGCAGTGGCTTGGGGTCAGCTCTTGTTTGCTGACCCACGGCTGTCTGCCGGAGGGACCTTGTCTTGCGCCACCTGCCACGACCCCGAACAAGCCTTCCAAGACGGCAAGGTGGTGGCCAAGGCCGGTCGCTACAGCCCGGCGGGCAAGCGCAACACGCCAAGCCTGATTGACAGCCGCGAGCAGCGCTGGTTTGGCTGGGACGGTGCCCATGATTCGCTCTGGGCGGCCAGCCTGGCGCCTTTGCTGAAGCCCGATGAAATGGGGCAGACGGTGACCAGCTTGGCCCAGCTGGTACGGGCCGATGGTGATCTGCGAACGGGCTACCGCAAAGCCTTTCGGCGGGAACCTCCGTCCAGCGACGAACGGCTCGTCACCGACCTGGCCAAGGCCTTGGCGGCGTATCAAGCGACGCTGCGGTCGCCCCGGACTTCGTTTGATGTTTTTCGCGACGCGCTGGCTCGCGGCGATCTGCGCGCGGCGGCGTCCTATCCGCTGGCTGCCCAGCGTGGCCTGCGTCTGTTTGTCGGCCAAGGTCGCTGCAGCGTGTGCCATGCGGGCCCCAGCTTCAGCAATGGCGAGTTTGCCGATATAGGCATTCCCTTCTTTGTCGAAGGCGGCGTAGACCCGGGGCGTCATAGCGGCCTGCTCCGGCTGCAAACCAGTGCGATGAACCGCCTGGGACCCTTCAATGATGCAGCGCAAACCGACCCCCGCGTCGTCAGCACGCGCCATGTGCTCATTGAGCCGCGCCACTTTGGTGAGTTTCGGGTGCCCGGGCTGCGCCAGTTGAGCAAGACCGCGCCCTATATGCACAACGGCAGCTTGCCCACCCTGGAGGCCGTGGTGCAGCACTACTCGCAGCTGGATGAGAACCGACTGCACGCAGACGGGGAACGCATCCTGCGCCGACTGAACCTGAATCCAGAAGAGGCCGCCGACCTCGTGGCATTCCTGCGCAGTCTGAGCCCCTAGCTGCGAAGAAAGTCAGTGACCTGGCGGCTGGCCCGAGTCGTCGTCGGTGGGTGCTTCAGCGGGCAAACGAAACCGCTCGTTGGCCCAGTCACCCAGGTCATGGTTACGGCAGCGTTCGCTGCAAAACGGGCGCCATGGGTTGGCTTGGCTGTAGGGTGTTGGCTGGCGGCAAGCCGGGCATGCCACCAAACGCGCTGCGCTTTCAGACATCAACAGCCCTCAGGCGCAGAGGCTCAGCTCGAAGGTGGTGTCGGCTGCGGCCGACCGCAAGCGGCCTTCAGCGTCGGGGCGCATGAAGCGTACCGAGACCATCAGGCGATGGCCGGTGATTTCGGGTACCACACCCGTGCTGGGATCGATGCGAACCCGCAGCAGCTGGTAGACCTTGCCCGGTGGCAGGTTCTGCAGACTCTGCTGGTACTGGCCACCCGTGGCCACCATGCGCTGAGGCGTGCCGCTGTCGCGCAGCAGTCCCAGCAAGACCTGCAGGGCTTCGGCCATGGGGGTGAGGGTGGCCATCCAACCTTGCAGATCATCGCGCCGCTTTTGCGGGGAATGTTGTTGCCAGGCGTAGTAGGCCGGCAAGTCAAACTCGCAGGTGCCGCCCGGGATGTTGATGCGGCTGCGGATGCTCATCAACCACTCGTTGCTGGCCAACACCTGTCCGGCCTTGCCCTGCAGCGAATTCAGGCCATTGAAAGCGTGGTCGATGCGTTGGGTGACGGCGTCCAGCACGCCTTCGGCAATGCCGGGGTGGCCACGGTAGGCCTGCAGCAAGGTTCGGTGGCGGTCCAGTTCCTTGAGCAGGTCACTCTTGAGGTCGGCGCGCGACGCGACGTCCATGATCTCGAAGATCGTGGCCAGCGCAAAGTGGTGGTCAACCGAGGCATCCCTTGAGGCCAATTCGCCCAGGCGATCGAAGAGATGCTCGAGCCGCAACATGGTGCGGATGCTCTCGTTGAACGGGTACTCGTAAAGGACCAAGGTGGCCTCAAGGGCTGATGGGGGAAGCGGGGTGCACCGCCGCTGTGCGGTTATTGTTCCACAGGCGAGCAAGCCTGCTTCTTGAGTCTGGGCCCTGTCAGCTGGGGCTGACCCAGAGTTTCCACAAGGTCTGAACCTGTTCAGTCAAGCTGGCCAGTGAAATGCCGTCGTTGTGGATGACCGCGTCGGCCAGGCTGCGGCGGTGTTCGCGGCTGGCTTGTTGCTGCACCACCTGCCGGGCGCTGGCTTCGGTCCAGCCGGGGCGCCTGCAGACTCGCTCGACTTGGGTGGCCGTGCTGCAGTCCACCACCAGTACCCGCGCTGTCCGCTGGCGCCAGTGGCTGCGCTTGCCCAGCAACGGCACGTCAAAAACCAACACCGACCGCGAGCTGCTGGCGGCCTGAGCTTGCGCTTGCTGACCGATCAAGGGGTGAAGAATCGCTTCCAGTCGGGCTTTGGCGCCAGCATCAGCAAACACCAGTTCGCGCATGGCGGCGCGGTCCAGGGCACCAGTGCGGTCGATGCAGGCATCACCAAACTCGGCTTGCAGCGCCGCCATGGCCGCGCCGCCTGGCAACGTCAAGGAACGCGCAATGGCGTCGGTGTCGATCAGCTCGGCACCCAGATCAACCCAAAGCGAGGCGACGGTGCTCTTGCCACTGCCGATGCCGCCTGTGAGCCCGATCTGAAGCGGCATCACCTGGCGCAACCGGTTCACCAACCAATCCAGCCCAGGGCCCGCTCCAAGCCCGCCAGCATCACCACCAGGCCCCCGCCAGCCAGGAAAGGACCAAAGGGCACAAAACGGCCCTCACGAAGCGAGCCCGTGACCTTCATCAGCAAGCCGATGACGGCGCCCAGGATCGATGCCATCAGCACGATGGGTAGTACAGCCTGCCAGCTCAGCCAGGCGCCCAAGGCTGCCAGCAGCTTGAAATCACCAAAGCCCATGCCGTCTTTGCCCGTGGTCAGCTTGAAGAGCCAGTAGACCGACCACAAGCTCATGTAGCCCAGCATTGCGCCTCCCACTGACTGCAGCAGGCTCACTCCCGGCAACCAACCCATAGCCGCGGCGGCCAAACCTGCCCACAGCAAGGGCAAGGTCATGGCGTCTGGCAGCACGGTGGTGTCCCAGTCGATCAACGACAAGGCCAACAGCACGGCGGCCACTGCGCACCACAGCAAGACGATGGGTTTGGGGCCGGTGTGGTGGGCAAACGCAGCAAACAGCAGTGCAGTTCCGACTTCAACGGCGGGGTAACGCCAACCGATCGGAGCCGAACACGCTGAGCATTTCCCGCGCAGCGCCAACCAACTCAGCACAGGAATGTTTTCGTACCAGCGAATCCGGTGGCCGCAGGCAGGGCAGCGAGAAGCCGGCCGGGACAGGCTGAGTTTGGGTGCGTCAGACAACGCCTTTTCCAGGATGCCGCCGGCATGGGGCAACCGGTCGGGCGCATCAGAGCCAAAGACGCGCCGATAGGAGTCGGTGTCTTGCAACTGCGCCGACACGTCGCCCCACCACTGCCGCTCCAGCAGCAGGGGTGTGCGGTGCGCTACGACATTGATAAAACTGCCAATGGCCAAGCCCAGCAGTGCCAGCACCCAGGGCGACAGCAGAACGTCAAGGGGCAGAGCGCGCAGCCCTGCAAGCCAATCGCTGCCCACCGTCAGACAACCGCGCCCAGCTTGAAGATCGGCAGGTACATCGACACCACGATGCCGCCAATGAGCACGCCCAGGATGACGATGATGAATGGCTCCATCAGGCTCGACAGGCCCTTGACCATTTCATCGACCTCTTCTTCGTAGAACTCAGCAGCCTTGGCCAGCATGTGGTCTAGCGAGCCGGACTCTTCCCCAATCGCCGTCATCTGCAACACCATGGTGGGGAAGACGCCCGTGGTGGTCATCGACGTGGTCAGCGCCGAACCGGTGGAGACCTCGCGCTGGATTTGTTCGGTGGCTATTCGGTAGACCGCATTGCCAGATGCACCGCCCACGGAGTCCAGTGCCTCAACCAGTGGTACGCCTGCGGCGAACATCGTTGACAGGGTGCGTGTCCAGCGTGCGATGACCGACTTGTTGATCAGGTCACCAAAGACAGGCAGCTTCAGCAGGATGCGGTCCATCGTTTCCTGCATCTTTTCCGAGCGCTTCCAGCTCTCGAAGAAGAAATAGAGGCCGCCAAAGAGCAGGCCAAAAATAGCCCACCAGTAGGACAGGAAAAATTTGGACAGCCAGATCACCGCTTGGGTTGGCGCAGGCAACTCGCCGCCGAAGGACTTGAACACGTCTTCAAAGGCGGGAATGACAAAGATCATGATCACCGTCAGCACGACGAAGGCGACCACGATCACCGCAATGGGGTACATCAGCGCAGACTTGATCTTGGACTTGATGGCCAAGGTCTTTTCTTGGTAGATGGCCAAGCGGTCGAGCAGCGCTTCCAAAATACCGCCTGCCTCGCCTGCTTCCACCAGGTTGCAATAGAGCGCGTCGAAGTGCAGCGGGTGCTTGCGAAAAGCCGAAGACAAGCTGGTGCCGGTTTCAACGTCGGTACGGATGTCGTTCAGCAGTTTGGTCATGCGCGGGTTGGTGCTGCCGCGGGCCACGATGTCAAAGGACTGCAGCAAGGGCACGCCGGCCTTCATCATGGTGGCCAATTGCCGCGTGAAGATGGCAATGTCCTTTTGCTTGATGGAGCGGCCGCCACTGGTGCGGCGTTTGCGCACCTTGGTGATCAGGATGCCTTGCCGTCGAAGACTGGCATTGACCACCGATTCGCCGCCAGCGCGCATCTCGCCGCGAACGACCTTTCCATTCTTGTCCTTACCTTCCCACTCGAAGATCATTTCCTTCGCGGGTTTGGCGAGTGTTGCTGTGGCCATGGGTGTGGGGGCGTTTCGAGTGGAAGGGTGTTTTACTGGTCAAATGGCCAGGGCTATTCGTTGGTCGCCGCGATCACTTCTTCCAGCGTGGTGACTCCCAACCGCACCTTCACCAAACCCGACTGGCGCAGATCGCGTACGCCGTCAAGTTCTGCCTGTTTGGCAATGTCCACGGCCGTGCCTTCGGACAGGATGATGCGCTGGATAGACTCGCTGATGGGCATGACCTGGTAGACGCCCACGCGGCCTTTGTAGCCGTTGTTGCACGATGAACAGCCAACGGCGCGATAGGGCTTCCAGTTGCCGTCCAAATCTTCGGGCTTGAAGCCGGCTCTGAGCATCGACTCTCGTGGGTAGTCGGCCGGTTTTTTGCAGTTTTCGCAAAGCTTGCGTACCAGCCGCTGCGCCGTGATCAACAAGACGCTGGACGCAATGTTGAACGGCGCCACCCCCATGTTGAGCAAGCGCGTCAAGGTCCCTGGAGCGTCGTTGGTGTGCAGGGTGCTCATCACCATGTGACCGGTCTGAGCAGCCTTGATGGCGATATCGGCCGTGTCGAGATCTCGGATCTCACCGACCATGATGATGTCTGGATCCTGCCGCAAGAACGACTTCAGGGCTGCCGCAAAGGTCAGCCCCGCACGGTCATTGACGTTGACCTGGTTGATACCGGGCAAGTTGATTTCGGCCGGGTCTTCCACCGTGGCGATGTTGACGCCCGGCTGGTTCAGGATGTTCAGGCAGGTATAGAGCGACACCGTCTTGCCGCTGCCTGTCGGGCCGGTGACCAGAATCATGCCGTACGGCCGCTGGATGGCCAGCATCAAGCGGTCTTTTTCAATCTTCTCGTAGCCCAGAGCTTCAATGCCCAATTTGGCGCTCGAGGAGTCCAGGATCCGGATCACCACCTTTTCGCCAAACAGGGTTGGCAGCGTGCTGACGCGGAAGTCGATGGCCTTGGAGCCGAACTTGAGCTTCATGCGGCCATCTTGCGGGACCCGCTTTTCAGCGATGTCCATGCGTGAGATGACCTTGATCCGGGACGCCAGTTTGTCCTTGATGGCGATCGGCGGTTGGGTGATTTCGCGCAGTTCACCGTCAACTCGAAAACGAACGCGGTAGTTGTACTCGTAGGGCTCGAAGTGAAGGTCAGATGCCCGCATGTTGATGG
This sequence comes from Betaproteobacteria bacterium, assembly GCA_043743835.1. Taxonomy (GTDB): domain Bacteria; phylum Pseudomonadota; class Gammaproteobacteria; order Burkholderiales; family Burkholderiaceae_C; genus Rubrivivax. The sequence goes on along the minus strand of JAYTVT010000058.1, from coordinate 121,512 downwards.
CGTCGATCAACATCTTCTGCAGGAATCGCACCACGGGGGCGTCTTCGACGTCGGTGGTGACCTCGGCGGCCTCGGGCGCCGAGACGTCCTCTTCAGTGACGTCGAAGTCGAAATCGCCGCTGGTCAAGGTTTCCAGCACTTCGCTGGCCGTTGCGCCCTGGCCTTCCAGCTGGCGCATCAATTTGTCGTACTCGACGATCACCCACTCGGGCGTCAGCTGGGTAGCAAACTTGATGCGTTCAACGGCTTCTTGGTCGGTGGGGTCAGCGGCACCGATGAACAGGCGGTTGCCGCGTTTGCCCAGCACCATCAACTGGTACTGGTTGGCAATCTTGGGGTCGACCAGGTTGCGAGGCAGCTTTTGCAGGTCAACCGCATTCAGGTCCAGAACGGGCAAGGCCAGCGCCGTGGAAAGCGTGTGGGCCAAGTCATCGGGCTTGATTGCACCCGCGCCCACCACGGTGGTCACAAAGCTGGCTTTGCGCTCGCGCGCGCTTTTGGTCAATTCTTCGGCCGCTTTGGCGGTCAGTTTGCCCGCGTTGACCAACACGCGCGCAACGCCCGACAAGGACGACGGGGCAGGTTCGACCAGAACTTCAGTGGCCATGAGCTTCAGAACGGTGTCCGCACATCTGAATGATCATCGCCGATCCACAGCAGGGTGTAAACGGCGGAATCGTCGCAAGAAGGCCGTCAATGCACTTCTGAACGTTTGGTTACTGGGTTTCGGGCTGCTAGGGACGATCTACGCCACCGAGGGTACTTGGTCGGGGTGAGAGGATTCGAACCTCCGGCCTCTACGTCCCGAACGTAGCGCTCTACCAGGCTAAGCTACACCCCGAAATGACACCGCAAACTCAGTTGATGAGCGCTGCGCCAACGGCCCGTCGTTCAGGAAGAACGGTGGATAGACCGAGCACACAAGTCTAGCAGAGCCGCGCGCGCGCGCGAGGGTGGCAGATGGGCCAGCACGGCATCGCGAGCCTTGTCAGCTTCGGCCTGAGCCGCGGCGCGGGTAGCGTCCAGTGCCCCGGTGCGCCGCACGATTTCAAGAATTTCCGGCAGCCTTTGCAGTTCACCCTGCTCGATGGCCCGGCGAATCAGGGTGCGCTCAGCTGCGCTGGCACGCTCCATCGCGACCAAGAGTGGCAGGGTTGGCTTGCCCTCACGAAGGTCATCGCCAATGTTTTTCCCCAGCTCGCTGCTGTTGCCTTCGTAGTCCAGCAGGTCATCGACCAGCTGGAAGGCCGTGCCCAAGGATCGACCATAGTCTGCGCAGGCCTCTTCCAAAACGGAATTGGCTCCAGCCAGCACAGCACCCAAGCGGGCACTGGCCTCGAACAACTTAGCGGTCTTGTAGCGGATGACCTGCAGGTAGTCGTCCACGGCCAAGTCAGGGTCGTGCATGTTCATCAGCTGCAGCACTTCGCCTTCGGCGATCACGTTGGTGGCGTCAGCCAGCACCTGAAGCACCCGCATGCTGTTGACCGACACCATCATCTGAAAGGCGCGTGAATACAGGAAGTCGCCCACCAAGACGCTGGCCGCGTTGCCAAACATGGAATTGGCTGTTGCGCGGCCACGCCGCATGGCTGATTCATCCACCACGTCGTCGTGCAACAAGGTGGCCGTGTGGATGAACTCGACGATGGCAGCCAGGTGGTGGCGTTCTGGGCCCGCGAAACCCAGAGCCTCGGCGAACATCAGCACCAGGCGAGGGCGAATCCGTTTGCCCCCAGCGTTGACGATGTACTGCGAAATCTGATTGATCAGCACCACCCGTGAAGCCAGCTGTTCGCGGATGACCTCATCCACACGCAGCATTTCGGCGTCCGTCACTTCTGCGGTGCTGGCTGGGGAGGGGGTCGTGTTGGGCACAAACTGGGGGTAAGGGTTTTGACCATGATTATAGGAAGCGACGAGGCCCGATCAGGGTCAACCCCAGCTGCTTTTGTTCTCGTGCTATAGTCAAAGGCTCTGCGCCTCTTGGAGGGCCCTTCTATGGGCCAGTCTGGGCCAGAACTTGAACGGGTTCTTTGAAAGGTCACACATGTACGCGGTCATAAAAACCGGTGGCAAGCAATACAAAGTTGCAGCCGGCGAGAAGATCAAGGTAGAACAGATAGCTGCGGACGTGGGCCAGGAAATCGTGATTGAGCAGGTGCTCGCCGTTGGAAGCGGCGCGGACCTGAAGGTCGGTTCTCCCTGGGTCGCGGGCGCGAACGTCAAAGCCACGGTGGTGGCTCATGGCAAGCACGACAAAGTGCGCATCTTCAAGATGCGCCGTCGCAAGCACTATCAAAAGCACGGCGGCCACCGCCAAACCTACACCGAGCTGTTGATCGGCTCGCTAACCGTCGCTTGAGCGGCTAAAGGGCAGAAAAAATGGCACAGAAAAAAGGTGGCGGCTCCACCCGAAACGGCCGCGATTCCAAGCCGAAGATGCTGGGCGTCAAGGTCTTTGGCGGTCAGACGGTTTCCGCTGGTTCGATCATCGTGCGTCAGCGCGGTACCAAGTTTCATGCAGGCAGCAACGTCGGTATGGGCAAGGACCACACGCTCTTCGCCTTGGTTGACGGCTCCGTTTCCTTTGACGTCAAGGGCGAACTCAGCCGTCAGACGGTCTTTGTGACGCCGGCCTGAGCGATCTTTCGCTCACGCAGCGAAGCCCCGGCCCGCCGGGGCTTCTTTGTTTTTGCACGCACGCTGCGACTACCATTGCCCGCCCATGAAGTTCTTCGACGAAGCCCTGATCGACATCTCCGCCGGCAGCGGTGGCTCCGGCTGTGTCAGCTTTCGCCGAGAGAAATTCATTCCCTTTGGCGGTCCCAATGGAGGTGACGGTGGTCGTGGTGGTAGCGTCTGGGCAGTAGCCGACCTCAACATCAACACCCTCATCGACTACCGCTACACAAGGCGGTTCGATGCCAAAAACGGTGAAGCAGGTCGGGGGTCGGACCAATTCGGTGCGGCCGGCCCGGACATTGAGATGCGGATGCCGGTCGGCACCATCATCTCCGACGCCGAGACTGGCGAAGTTCTGGTCGAATTGCTCGAGCATGGCCAACGCGAACAGTTGGCCAAGGGCGGAGACGGTGGGTTTGGTAACTTGCACTTCAAGAGCAGCACCAACCGCAGCCCGCGTCAGAAGACCCCGGGCTGGCCGGGTGAAGCCCGCAAGCTGCAATTGGAGTTGCGGGTTCTGGCCGACGTGGGTTTACTGGGCATGCCCAATGCGGGCAAGTCGACCTTGATTGCGGCCATCTCGAATGCCAGGCCCAAGATTGCCGACTACCCGTTCACCACGCTGCACCCCAACCTGGGTGTGGTCCGCGTCGGGCCTGAGCGCAGTTTTGTGGTGGCCGACGTGCCGGGTTTGATCGAAGGCGCTTCGGAAGGTGCCGGTTTGGGTCACCAGTTCTTGCGTCACCTGCAACGCACGCGCTTGTTGCTTCATATCGTTGACGCCGCGCCCTTTGATGAAGCCGTCGACCCCGTGGCTCAAGCCAAAGCCATCGTCGCTGAGCTGAAAAAATACGACCCCAAGTTGCATGCCAAGCCGCGTTGGCTGGTTTTCAACAAGTTGGACATGGTTCCAGAGGAAGAACGCGAAGCTCGGGTCAAGGACTACGTTCGCCGTTTGCGCTGGAAAGGCCCGGTGTTCTCGATTTCTGCGCTGGCCCGTGATGGCCTGCAGCCCTTGCTGGAGCGCATCCAGAACCACGTGTCGGCCCAAGTACCGGCCGAGCCGCTGCCCGATTTGCGATTCGAGCCCCCTCGGGATGAGTAAGGGCGTGCTCCAAGGGGCGCGCCGCATCGTTGTCAAGGTCGGCTCCAGCCTCGTCACCAACGATGGCCGCGGCGTGGACGCCGAAGCCATCGGCAATTGGTCGCGGCAGCTGGCGGCGTTGGCGCAAGACGGCCGCGAGGTTGTGATGGTCTCCAGCGGCGCCATTGCCGAAGGCATGAAGCGGCTGGGCTGGGTGACCCGGCCCAAAGAGCTGCACGAACTGCAGGCCGCAGCTGCGGTGGGACAGATGGGCTTGGTGCAGATGTACGAATCGCGCCTGCGCGACCACGGTATGGCCAGCGCCCAGGTGTTGCTGACCCATGCTGACCTGGCCGATCGGGAGCGCTACCTCAATGCGCGTTCAACCCTGCTGACGCTGCTGTCACTGAAGGTGATTCCGGTCATCAACGAGAACGACACGGTCGTCAACGACGAGATTCGCTTTGGCGACAACGACACATTGGGCGCCCTGGTGGCCAACCTGGTGGACGCGGATGCCTACGTCATCCTGACCGACCAACGCGGCCTGTATTCGGCCGATCCACGCAAAGACCCGCAGGCGCGCTTTATCGCTGAAGCGGTGGCCGGCGATCCTGCGCTGGAAGCCATGGCTGGTGGTGCGGGTTCCAGCCTGGGTCGCGGAGGCATGCTGACCAAGATCCTGGCTGCCAAACGCGCTGCAGGCAGCGGCACCAGCACGGTCATCGCCTGGGGTCGCGAAACCGACGTTTTGCTTCGGCTGGCCGCTGGCGAGCACATTGGTACGGCGCTGGTGGCGGGCACCGCCAAGATGGCGGCTCGCAAACAGTGGATGGTGGACCACCTGCAGCTGCGCGGCGCCGTTCGTGTGGACGAAGGTGCGGTGCACAAGCTGCGCGACGAAGGCAAGAGTCTCTTGCCCATTGGCGTGCACGAGGTGGAGGGCGACTTCGTGCGTGGTGACGTGATCGCCGTCAAAACCTTGAGTGGTGTCGAGGTGGCGCGCGGCCTGGCGAACTATGCGTCCAGCGAAGCCCGCCTGATTGCCCGAAAGCCGTCAGCGCAGATCGAGCCGCTGCTGGGCTATGCCAATGAACCCGAGATGATCCACCGGACCAACTTGGTCCTGACCTGAAGGTTTCAGTCCAACAACTTGGGCGTGCTGGGGTCTGCAGGGGCCATGGGTTCCGCGACGTCCAAATCCTGCCACTGAGAACGCAAGCCAGACCGCAAGAAGCGGTTGTGCTGGTGGGTGCGTGGAAGGTAGCGGGCCAATTCGATCAGCGCCATCTCATAGACCTTGCGCTTGAACTCGATCACCATGTCCAGCGGCACCCAGTATTCATTCCAACGCCAGGCGTCGAACTCGGGGTGATCGGTGGCGCGCAGGTTCATGTCGCTGTCGCGCCCCAGCAGGCGCAGCAGAAACCAGATCTGCTTTTGACCCTTGTAGTGGCCACGCGCATCTTTGCGGATGAAATGATCCGGCACCTCATAGCGCAGCCAATCGCGCGTGCGCGCAATGATCTGCACATGCTCGGGCAGCAGCCCGACTTCTTCGTGCAATTCACGCAGCATGGCCTGCTCAGGCGATTCACCATGTTTGATGCCGCCCTGAGGGAACTGCCACGAGTGAGTGCGCAGCCGCTTGCCCCAGAACACCTGATTGCGCGTGTTCAACAGGACGATGCCGACGTTGGGCCTGAAGCCTTCCCGGTCGAGCATAATGAAACCTCGAATTTTTGACTGTTTTCATTATTGCACCGGCACTGTGCGGCCTGCGAATCCTCGCTAACCCGCATGCGTCATTGGGGGTCATTGAAGGTCTCTGGGCACGCCCCGCGGCACGCAGTGGGCCCCCAAGTCGCAGCAGTTGAGGTGCTCAAGAAGAGACCATGAAAGCCTCCGCGACCTTCATCTCCACGCTCAAAGAAGCGCCTTCCGACGCCGAAGTCGCCAGCCATCAGCTGATGATGCGCGCTGGTTTCATCAAGCGCCTGGGCGCCGGCATCTACAACTACATGCCTCTGGGTTTGCGGGTCATTCGCAAAGTGGAAGCCATCATCCGCGAAGAGATGAACCGTTCGGGTGCGGTTGAACTCTTGATGCCGGTGGTGCAGCCGGCCGAGCTGTGGCAAGAGACCGGTCGCTTCCAGGCCTATGGCCCTGAACTGATGCGGGTCAAAGACCGCCACGACCGCGACTTCGTGATCCAGCCCACCAGTGAAGAGGTCATCACCGACATTGCTCGGCAAGAGCTGCGCAGCTACAAGCAGTTGCCCCGAAATTTTTATCACATCCAGACAAAGTTCCGTGACGAGCGCCGTCCGCGTTTTGGTGTGATGCGCGGCCGCGAGTTCACGATGAAGGATGCCTATTCCTTTGACCGTGACAAGGCAGCGGCGCTGAAGAGCTACGACACCATGTTTGCCGCCTACAAGCGCATCTTCGATCGCTTCGGCCTGCAGTACCGGGCCGTGGCTGCAGACACAGGCGCCATTGGTGGCGATGCTTCGCACGAGTTTCAGGTCATTGCCGACACGGGTGAAGACGCTATCGTCTTCTGCCCCACCAGCGACTATGCGGCCAACATCGAACTGGCCGAGGCCTTGCCCCTGGAGGCCAGCCGTTTGCAGGGGCTGCAAGCGATGGCCAAAACGCCAACGCCCGGCAAGAGCACCTGCGAGGACGTGGCTGCGCTGCTGGGCCTGCCGCTCGAACAGACCGTCAAGTCTCTGGTGCTGGCCACCGACGTGAAAAACGAAGCCGGGGACATCCTGAAGAGCACCGTCTGGTTGCTGCTGGTGCGCGGCGATCACAGCCTCAACGAAATCAAGGCCAACAAGGTTGAAGGCCTGAAGGACGGATTTCGCTTTGCCACGGTCAGCGAGATCGAAGACCATTTCGGTTGCAAGCCTGGCTACCTGGGGCCTGTGGGCACGCGCAAGGCCGTTCGTGTCGTGGCCGACCGCACGGTGGCGCAGATGAGCGACTTTGTCTGCGGTGCCAACGAGCCTGACTTCCACATCACCGGCGTGAACTGGGGCCGAGACCTGCCCGAACCCGATCTGGTGGCGGACATCCGCAACGTGGTGGTGGGTGACCCGTCGCCCGACGGCAAAGGCGTCTTGGCCATCCAGCGCGGTATCGAAGTGGGCCACGTGTTCTACCTGGGCACCAAGAAGTACAGCGTGCCGATGAAGGCCACCTTCCTGGACGAGAACGGCAAGCCTCAGCCTTTTGAGATGGGCTGCTACGGCATTGGAGTCACCCGCATCCTGGGCGCTGCGATCGAGCAGAACCACGACGAGCGCGGGATGATCTGGCCAGCCTCCATTGCGCCTTTTGCGGCCGTGATTTGCCCGATTGGCTACGACCGCAGCCCCGAGGTGCAAGCTGCCGCCGACAAGCTGCATGATGAACTGCAGGCTGCTGGCGTTGACGTGGTGCTGGATGACCGCGGCGAGCGACCGGGCGCCATGTTTGCCGATTGGGAACTGATTGGTGTTCCTTTGCGCGTGGTCATCTCCGACCGTGCCTTGAAGGCGGGCACGCTTGAAGTGCAAGGGCGCCGAGATGCGGCTGCCACACCCGTGGCCTTGGCCGACGTGGTCAGCACCATGAAGGCGCGGCTGCAGGCATGACCGGTCTGTCCGGCCAGTCTGCCGGCTGTTGCCCGGCCGCCTGAACGAGTCAGGCGCATGAGCAGCTGGTCCCCAGTTGAATGCCAGCCAGCTGCGCGCGAAGCTGGCCCCGCGAGTGCAACACGCCGGGCGCTGCTGGGTACGTCGCTGGCTCTAGGTTGGTGCCTTCATGTGCCATCCGCCAGGGCGGGTGCCCAAGTGGAAGAGCCTTTGGCTAACGCCGTGCGCTCGGCGCTGGCCGCTTCTGTTTCAGAAGCCGCTCCTCCCAAGCCGCGCTTTGACAAAATGGAAGAGCGGCTGGCCTACCTGAAGTGGCTGGGCGTGATGAGCGAAAAACTGAAGCGGCGCAAGGCGGACCACCACACCCGGATTGAATTCCTCGAAGCCACTTGGTATGAGAGCCGCAGGGCTGGGCTGGAAACGTCGCTGGTGCTGGGCCTGATGCAGGTTGAAAGCGGGTTTCGCAAGTACGCCATCAGCAGCGCCGGTGCACGCGGCTACATGCAGGTGATGCCGTTTTGGACCCGCGTGATTGGTGACGGTGACCCACGTCGCCTTTTTCACCTGCAGACCAACCTGCGCTTTGGCTGCGTGATCTTGCGCCACTACCTCGACCGGGAAAAGGGCGACCTCTTCATGGCGCTGGGCCGCTACAACGGCAGCCGAGGGCGTGCTGAGTATCCGAACCTGGTGTTCGGCGCGCGCAAGTCCTGGGAACTGCCGGCCTGAGAGCGCCCCCCGGTGGTCGGGCTACAGGCCAGTCCACTGCCGCGGTTGGGCACCGGCCAAGCCCAGCAGACTGAGCACGCGTTCTACGCTTTCGCTCACCAGCTCGTCGATGCTTTGGGGCTTGAGATAAAACGCCGGCAGCGGCGGGTAAACAACGGCCCCCATTTCGGTCACCGCGGTCATGTTGCGCAAGTGGGCCAGGTTGAAAGGCGTTTCTCGAACCATCAGCACCAGGCGGCGGCGTTCCTTCAGCGTGACATCAGCCGCACGGGTGAGCAGGTTGTCGGACAAACCATGGGCGATGGCCGCCAGCGACTTCATGGAACAGGGCGCCACCACCATCGCCGCCGTGTCAAAGCTGCCACTGGCCACGCAGGCACCAACATCGGCTGGCGCGTAGGCATGGTCGGCCAGAGACTCCAGCGCTTTGCGGTCCAGGCCCAGTTCATGGTGGGCGTTGATCACGCCAGCGCTGGACACTACCAGGTGGGTCTGCACACCCATCTCGCGCGATCGCTGCAGCAGCTTGACGCCGTAGATGGCGCCCGTGGCACCGGTGATGCCCACCACCAGGCGCGGCGCGCCCATTTCAGCCCTGCGACAGGATTTGCTGCAGCTCGCCCGATTCGTACATCTCCATCATGATGTCCGAGCCACCGACAAATTCGCCGTTGATGTAGAGCTGCGGAATCGTCGGCCACTGGGCGTAGTCCTTGATGCCTTGGCGGATCTCTTCATCTTCCAGCACATTGAAGGTCTTGAGCTGCGAAACGCCACAAGCTTTCATGATCTGGATCGCGCGGCCTGAAAACCCGCACATGGGGAATTGGGCATTGCCCTTCATGAAGAGCATCACGCGGTTGCCCTTGACCAATTCGTCGATGCGCTGTTGCACGTCGCTCATGTCTGAAGTCCTGACTGAAAGGGAAGACCGCAAGTATGCGGCAAGCTGTGCGTCGGACAGGAGCACAAGGGCATTGAAAGGCCGGCCAAGGCCTTCGAAAAGTGGCCTCAGAACGAGAGCCGCACCCCCAGCTGCACCACGGGGGCCAGACGCATGTCGCGCAAAGCCTGATCCCAACCCAGGCTGCCATGCAGCGCGCGGCTGAACCCGCCCAGGGCGGAAGGCTGTTCGGCCACCCAACCCACATCGGCCGTCAAGTACCAGGCGTTGCGCCAAGCGGCACTGGTGAATCCAAGGCCGAGGTAGGGCACCGTGCCCAGCGGGTCAGCAGCGGCTGTAGGTGCAGCCCCCAGACTTTGAACGAGCAAGCCCCACCGACTGCCGCTGGCCGCCAGGTTGGGCGCGCCGCCCAGTGCGCCAAACATCAGCCCGCCGCTGGCACGGAAGTGGCCCAACGCGGGTTGGGCGAAGTAATAGTCGCCCAACAGGGCACCCACTTGGGCCGCCCGTGGCTGGCTGCTGCGGTCCAGGACGGCCCACAGGTTTGGGCGCACAACGGTGCTGGTTTGCAGCGCCATGCGGGCCTGCCACTGTGGCCACAGTGTTTCCGCAGAGGGTGATGACAACCCTTCGGCGGCCTGCGCCGACCACGGCAGGCTGAGCAAGAGGACCTGGGAACACAGGGCACGCAACTTCATATCGGCCTCCCATGCAGTTCGGATCAGGCCCTGATGATGCGCCGCTCAAGCTGTTTTGGCACCTTGCAAGTGTTGTTGATGGGCGTAACCGATGGCTACGGAGGCGTGGGGCGGCACGAATACGCACCTGGCCTCACTTGGCTTCACTTGGCCTCTATGGGCCATTGAGCTCCGGTGCAGCGGGGCAGGTCGGCCAGGTCCCGGCGCGTTGCGGCATTGGTGAAGCCGCGGTGGGTCAGCAAGTCGAGGATCGCCCCGGCTTGGTCGTGGCCGTGCTCCAGCAAGAGCCAAGAGCCCGGCAACAGGTGGTCGGGTGCGCCGTGGATGATCTGACGCAAGGCGTCCAAGCCGTCCTTACCTGAGGTGAGGGCCAACGGTGGTTCATGGCCCAGGGCGGCCAGGTGGGTGTCGCCTTGGGCGATGTAGGGCGGGTTGGACACTGCCAGTCCAAACCGTTGCCCAGCTACGGCGGCCCACCAGTCTCCGCGAGCCCAACGAACAGCCAGCTGATGTCGGCTGGCATTGGACTGCGCAAGGACCAGAGCATCCGTGCTGAGGTCGGTGGCTGTCACTTGCGCCGAGCGTTGCTGCCGCTTGATCGACAGCGCCACCGCACCGCTGCCCGTCCCCAGGTCGATTACGTCGGGGCTGGGGCTGGAAGGCCAGCACTCCAGCGCCCAACCGACCAGGACTTCGGTCTCGGGCCTGGGCACCAGGACGCTGGGGTTGACGGACAGCGTCAGGCCACAGAACTCCTGTTCACCCAATACGTAGGCCAGCGGTTCTCCTTGGGCGCGTCGGGCCAACGCCACCGGCCAGGCCTTCGCGGCGGCGGAGGGCAAGAATTGATCATCGTGCGCCACCAGCCAGGTCCGCGGCCGACTGAGAAGGTGGCCCAGCAGCAACTGAGCGTCCAGGCGGTCCACGCCAGCCGCGTGGGCCTGTTGCAAGGCGTCGCGAATGCGCCAGGTTTCAGACACCGCCGCTTTCCAGCTGCGCCAGTTGCTCGGCAGCGCGGGCTGCACGCAATGCCGCCACGACATCGCCCAGGTCGCCATCCATCACTTGGGCCAGCTTGTACAGCGTGAAGTTGATGCGGTGGTCGGTCAGGCGCCCCTGCGGGAAGTTGTAGGTGCGGATGCGGTCGCTGCGGTCGCCGCTGCCGATCAGGCCCTTGCGCGTGGCGGCTTCCTTGGCGGCGCGCTCACTGCGGTCCTTGTCGCGCAGGCGCGCAGCCAGCACCGCCATGGCTTTGGCCTTGTTGCGGTGCTGGCTGCGGTCGTCCTGGCACTCGGCCACCAAACCCGTGGGCAAGTGGGTGATGCGAATCGCGCTGTCGGTCTTGTTGACGTGCTGCCCGCCTGCACCACTGGCGCGAAAGGTGTCAATGCGCAGATCGGCGGGGTTGAGTTGGATCTCTTCGGCTTCATCCAGCTCGGGCATCACCGCCACCGTGCAGGCACTGGTGTGGATGCGGCCTTGGCTTTCGGTGGCTGGCACCCGCTGCACGCGGTGACCACCGGACTCAAAGCGCAGGTGTTCGTAGACCCGCTCGCCTTCCACGCGCAGCACCACTTCTTTGTATCCGCCCAGTTCGCTGTCGCTCTGGCTCATGATCTCTGTGCGCCAGCCTTGCTGTTCGCAATAGCGCAGGTACATGCGGGTCAGGTCGCCGGCAAACAGTGCGGACTCGTCGCCACCGGTGCCAGCGCGGATCTCCAGATAGGCGTTTCGCTCGTCGTCAGGGTCGCGCGGGATCAGGCAGGCTTGCAACTCGGCGTGCAGGCGGTCCATGTCGGCCTGTGCGCTGGTCAGCTCTTCCCGCGCCATTTGCGCCATGTCTGCGTCTTGCTCGCTGGCCACCATGCCGCGGGCGGCGATCAGATCGCCTTCGCGCTGCTGATAGAGCCGAAAACGGCTGACGATGTCATGCGCTTCGGATTGCTCTCGCAGCAAAGCGCGGTAGCGCTTGATGTCGGCGGTGACGTGTGGGTCTGTGAGGGTCGCGTCAAGTTCCGCCAGCCTCAGGGCCAAGCGCTCGAACTGGTCTCGCAAACTGGGGGTCATGGAAAGATGCCAAAACGCAGCGGGCCTGCATCGGCCTGCCGCCAAGTTGTAGGGCGCTAAAGGCTTAAGTCGCCGGAATCGCCAGGGCCGCCGGGCTGGCGGGTGCTCTGGCGCAGAAACAGGCGCGACACCGTGTCGGCCAGGCGTTGGCGCTCGTCGCCTTCAGCGGCATGCAACTCGGCCAAGGTGCCGTGCAGCATCTTGTGGGTCAAGCCTCGGGTCAAGGCTTCCAGCACCTGCTCCACGGGCTCGCCCTTGGCCAGCAGTTTGCGGGCGCGGTGAAGCTCGGCCGTGCTCCAGTCTTCGGCTTGGCGGTTGAGGGCCTGAATCAAGGGCACGGCTGCACGTTGGTCCAGCCAATGCGCAAAGCTGAGCACGCCGGCGTCGATGATGGCCTCGGCCTGTTCAACGGCAGCCAGGCGTTTTTCGCTGGCGGTTTGCACCAAAGTAGACAGGTCGTCCACGGTGTAGAGGTAGACGTCGGACAACTGCGCCACTTCGGGCTCGATGTCGCGTGGGACGGCCAGGTCGACCATGAACATGGGGCGGTGGCGGCGGGCCTTCAGCGCACGCTCTACAGCGCCCAGGCCGATGATGGGCAGGCTGCTTGCCGTGCACGAGATGACCACGTCAAACTCGTGCAGGCGGTTGGGCATGTCGGCCAAGCGCATGGCCTCGCCGCCAAAACGAGAGGCCAGGCGCTCGCCGCGCTCCAGCGTGCGGTTGGCCAAAGCCAGAGCCTTGGGCGTGCGGGCGGCGAAATGCGTGGCCACCAGTTCGATCATTTCGCCGGCGCCTACAAACAACACTTTCGTTTTCGCCAGGTCTTCAAAGATCTGCGAGGCCAGCCGCACGGCCGCCGCCGCCATGCTGATGCTGTGGGCGCCAATCTCGGTGGAACTGCGGACTTCTTTGGCCACCGAAAAAGAGCGCTGAAACAGCTGATGCAAGGTGGTGCCCAGCGTGCCCGCTTCGCTGGCCATGCGCACGGCTTGTTTCATCTGGCCCAGGATCTGTGGCTCGCCCAGCACCATGGAGTCCAGCCCCGACGCCACCCGAAACGCATGACGTGCGGCGGCTCGGTCTTCGACCACATAGCTGTGCGAAAGCAACTGGCTGCCGCTGATGCCGCCTTGCTCGGCCAGCCAGTCGACTGTTGGTCGCACCAAAGCCTGCATGTCTTGTGCCGGTGCTGCCACGTACAGTTCGGTCCGGTTGCAGGTGGAGACCAAGGCCGTTTCAGGCTGAGCCCGTTGCAGGCGTTGGCGCAGCCCTTGCAATGCGGGTGCCATTTGTTCTGGGGCAAAGGCCAGGCGACCGCGCAGATCCAGCGGCGCGGTGGTGTGGTTCAGGCCCAGTGCAAAGACACTCACGTCAGAATTGTAGTTTTTGCGGTGCACTTGGGTGTGCCAAGGGCTCAGAAGGCGTGCTTGGAAGCGGCACTCTCAAAACACCAACCAGCAAGCGGGGAATCGATGGGGCCTTTGGACGTGCTCTGGCATGTTGGGAATCTGATGTTGCCGGCCTTGGGCTTGGGCTTGCTGTCGACCACAGCGGCCAAGTTGCTTTGGCGCCGCGAGCTGGCCAACCGAGCCTGGAAAACACTGGCCGGCCCCGCCTGTGCGGCCAGCTGCGCAGTCGTCTTGGTGGGCCTGGTCGCCTGGGGGCGCGACGGCAAGATGGTCACCTATGGCGCCATGGTGGCGGCCTGCGCGCTTACCCTGTGGTGGCAGGGCTTCGGCCCTGGACGTCGCTAAAACGCTCGTCGGCCAAGACCAAAGCGCCACGCAAGGAATGCGGCAGCGCACTGGTGATGCGCACATTCAGCATCTGACCCACCAGGCGAGCGCCCTGCGGCCCCGCTTCAAAGTTCACGATGCGGTTGCACTCGGTGCGACCCATCAATTCCAGGCCGTCTTTGCCGGGTTTGCGGGCAGGGCCTTCGACCAGGATGCGCTGCACGGTGCCGACGCGAGTGGCGCTGATGCGGCGCACGTTTTCTTCGATGCGTGCTTGCAACAGTTGCAGCCGCTTGAACTTCAGGTCCTGCGGAGTTTCGTCGCTTAAGTTGGCCGCCGGGGTTCCGGGCCGAGGGCTGAAGACAAAGCTGAAGCTGCTGTCGTAGCCCACGTCGTCGATGAGCTTCATCATCTTGCCGAAGTCTTCTTCGGTTTCGCCCGGGAAGCCGACGATGAAGTCGCTGGACAGGCTGATGTCTGGGCGCACCGCACGCAGCTTGCGGATGGTGCTTTTGTATTCCATCGCCGTGTAGCCACGCTTCATGGCCATCAAGATGCGGTCGCTGCCATGCTGCACCGGCAGGTGCAGGTGGTTCACCAGCTTGGGCACCTTGGCATAAACATCGATCAGGCGTTGGGTGAACTCGTTGGGGTGACTGGTGGTGTAGCGGATGCGCTCAAGGCCTGGGATGTCGGCCACGTACTCGATCAAGAGCGCAAAGTCGGCAATCTCGCTGCTGCCACCCATGACGCCACGGTAGGCGTTGACGTTTTGACCCAGCAAGGTTACTTCCTTGACGCCTTGGTCAGCCAAGCCGGCCACTTCGGTCAACACGTCTTCAAAGGGGCGATGAACCTCTTCGCCCCGCGTGTAGGGCACTACGCAATAGCTGCAGTACTTGGAGCAGCCTTCCATGATCGAAACAAAGGCGCTGGCACCGTCCACCTTGGCTGGAGGCAGGTGGTCGAACTTTTCGATTTCCGGAAAGCTGATGTCGACCTGAGGGCGCCGTTGCAGGTTGCGGGCGGCGATCATCTGCGGCAGGCGGTGCAGGGTTTGCGGGCCAAAAACCAGGTCGACGTAGGGTGCCCGGTCGATGATGGCGGCGCCCTCTTGGCTGGCCACGCAGCCGCCAACGCCAATCAACACGCCCTTGTCTTTCAAGTGCTTGACACGGCCCAGGTCGGAGAAGACCTTTTCCTGGGCTTTTTCGCGCACCGAACAGGTGTTGAACAAGATCAGGTCGGCTTCTTCGACGTCTTGTGTCGTTTCATAGCCGTCAGCGACACGAAGCACGTCGGCCATCTTGTCGGAGTCGTAGTCGTTCATCTGGCAGCCGAAGGTGCGGATGAAGACCTTTTTGGTCGCTGGGGTGTCTGCGCTCATGGCTTGCTCCACGACTGGCTGTCGGGGCTGAAGCGCCAGGCGGCGGCTTCCTGCGGTGTGGTGGGCCAGGGTTGCTTGGCGGCTTCTGCAGGGGTCAGCACCCAGACATCTTGCACATTGCCCAGCAAGTCGATGGTGTAGTGAACCAGCATTCGCTGCCCCACCAGGGCACCAGAAAGGATCAGCATGCCGTCGGTCCCGCGAATGCGGGCGCCAGGGGCCAGGCGGGCGGGCTTTCGGTTGAGTTGAAGTTCTGGTGGGGCGGTAACCACCAGTTCACCGCGCAAGGCGGAAGCCGGGAAGTGGCGTTGCGCCTGGGCGGGCGCGGAAACAGCGGCGCCGAAGAGGACAATGGCCAGCAGCAAAGCACAGCGGTTCATGGTGTGGATCCAGGGGCTGTGAAACGATCAAGCCGCCATCTTGGCAGCTTGGGCTGAAAAAGCAAAACGGCCCGAGTGGAAGCTCGGGCCGCGCAAAACCTTGGTGGCGCTTCAGGGATTTGAACCCCGGACCTGCGGATTATGATTCCGTCGCTCTAACCAGCTGAGCTAAAGCGCCTGAGCCCAACATTATAGCGAGCCCGTAAGCTCGTGCACCGGAAGGGCCCAGGGCCCGTATTCATGTTCAGTTTTTTCAAGAAAAAGCCCACGACTTCCACGGCCCCTGTCGTGGCAGATGCGGCACCTCCTGGCCCGGCAGCCCTCGCGCCGGGCTCCGGGGCTTCGCTCTCAACGGTGGTCACGTCGACGGGGGCTGCTGCACCTGCGCGAGGCGGCTGGCTGAACCGCCTGGCGCAAAGCCTGCGCAAGACCGGCTCCGGGATTGCGCAGGTGTTCACCGGCACCCGCATCGATGACGCGCTGTATGAAGAGCTGGAGTCGGCGCTGTTGCTGGCCGACACCGGTGTGGCGGCCACCGAGTTCTTGCTGACCGACCTGCGTCGGCGTGTCAAGCAAGCCAAGGCCACCGAGCCTTCAGCCGTGAAGGCCTTGTTGGCTGAAGCCATCACCGACCTCTTGCTGCCCTTGCAGCGCCCGCTCAGCATTGGCGCCGCAGCGCCGACGGTGATCATGGTGGTGGGTGTCAATGGCGCAGGCAAAACCACCAGCATTGGAAAGCTCACCCGGCACCTGGCTCAGGCCGACTGCAAGGTCTTGCTGGCTGCGGCGGACACCTTTCGCGCCGCAGCCAAAGAGCAGCTGGCCGAGTGGGCTGACCGCAACCGGGTTGAAATCGTTTCTCAGGCGGGTGGAGACCCGGCGGCGGTCACCTTTGACGCCGTGACCGCCGGGCGCGCACGGGGCTGTGATGTTGTCATCGCCGACACCGCAGGCCGCTTGCCCACCCAAGCTCACCTGATGGAAGAGTTGAAGAAGATCAAGCGTGTGATTGGCAAAGCGCAAGTGGATGCACCGCACGAAGTGCTGCTGGTGGTGGATGGCAACACGGGTCAAAACGCCCTGGCCCAGGTCAAGGCCTTTGATGCGGCCGTGGGGTTGACCGGGCTGATCATCACCAAACTGGATGGCACCGCCAAAGGCGGCGTGCTGGCTGCCATGGCCCAATGGGGCGCGTCCCGGGGCGAGGGGCTGGGACCCGTGCCGGTCTATTTCATTGGCATAGGCGAGCAGCTGGACGACTTGCAGACCTTCGATGCGCGCGAGTTCGCTCAGGCGCTGCTGGGCTGAAGTTGTGGGCAGGGGCTGATGGCGCCTGCCGGCCCGGAGTCAGCGGGCTTCGGCCGGTTCGATCTCGTCGTAAAAACCTGAAGGCACCGGCTCCATCGAAGCGTCGAATGAGGCTTCCAGAGCGGCACGGTCGCCTTCAGCCAGGACTTCAGAGATCTCGGCCACCGGGATAAACGGCATCGGGCGCGAGCTGCTGGTTTTCATGCCGCTGGCCGCAGGCCCCAGCACATGTGTCATGGCGGTGCGCACTTCGGCTGCGCTGGGCAGGGCGCCTTCGCGCCACACATGCACGTGGATGTTGGCGGCGCGCATCACCCGAGCCATGCGTTCGTGTCGACGGCGGCTGCGTTCACTTTCCGTGGCGGGGCGAATGTCAACCACGGCCAGGACGCGCGAGCCTGCATCGCAAAGCAGCAGGTCTGCACTGAGTGCGCCGACTCGTTGTAGCCACTCGCTGTAGGAGTGGCGAGAAGGCACCCGTATGAAGCGAGCCAAGGGTACCTGGCCCAACACCAGGTAGCCGGGCATGGCGCGCTTGAGCAGATCGTAGGCCTGGCGCTCGGTGATGGTCAGTACCCGGGCGGCCTCGGGCGGCCAGGCGCCCACGGTGTCCAAAGCGTCTTGGCGCTCTCGGCGGACGCGCTTGTCGACGGAGCGCTGCCGTAGGCGCACCGCCAGCAGCGTCAACAGCAACAAGACCGTGGCGGGTAAGGCAAATGAGGCGATCGGATCCAAGACTTCCATGAGGCGCAGGCGCGAAAGTGCGAACCCCGAAGATCGGTCAAGCGGGCTGCTCAATCAACCCTTGCGGGAAAAGAGTCGTATCCAGGCGTATCCGATTCCCCTCGGGATAACACCAAGTGTGAAAGATGCCCCTTCGACCCGCAGGCTCAGCGCGGCAGGCCCGGGAAGCCGCCTCCACCCATACCACCCATGCCGCCCATGCGCTTCATCATCTTCATCAGGCCGCCGCCCTTCATCTTCTTCATCATGCCTTGCATCTGGTCAAACTGGTTCAGCAAGCGGTTGACCTCCTGCACGTGCACCCCTGCGCCGGTGGCGATGCGGCGCTTGCGGCTGGCCTTGATGAGCTCGGGCTTGCGCCGCTCCAGTGCGGTCATGGCGTTGATGATGCCTTCCATGCGGCGCACGTCGCGTTCGGCCTTGTCCATGTCGGCGCCAGCCGCCTTGGCCGTCATTTGACTGGGCAGCTTGTCCATCAGGCTGGACAGGCCGCCCATCTTCTTCATCTGGCTGATCTGCGAAAGAAAGTCGTTCAAGTCGAAGCCGCTGCCGGACTTCATCTTCTCGGCAAACTTCTGCGCGGCCTCGACGTCCACGCCCTTTTGCACCTGTTCGACCAGGGCCAACACGTCGCCCATGCCCAGCACGCGACCGGCGTGTCGTTCGGCGTCAAATACTTCCAGGCCGTCGATCTTTTCAGAGACGCCCGCAAACTTGATCGGCGCGCCAGTGACCTGCCGAACCGAGAGCGCGGCACCCCCGCGCGAGTCGCCGTCCAGCTTGGTCAGGATCACACCGGTGAGCGGCAGCGCATCCTTGAAAGCCTTGGCGGTATTGACCGCGTCCTGGCCTTGCATGGCGTCCACCACGAACAGCGTTTCAATCGGGTGGAGCACCGCATGAAGTTCGCGGATCTCGGCCATCAGCGCTTCGTCGATGCCCAGGCGGCCGGCTGTGTCCACCAAGAGCACATCGAAATAGTGGCGTTTGGCGTGATCCAGCGCGGCCAGCGCGATGTCACGCGGTTTTTGATCGGGCGTGGAAGCAAACCACTCCGCACCGGCCTGGGCGGTAACGGTCTTGAGCTGCTCAATGGCTGCGGGGCGATAAACGTCGGCCGAGACCGTCAACACCTTTTTCTTTCGCGTGACCATCAAATGCTTGGCCAATTTCGCTGTGGTGGTGGTCTTGCCGGCGCCTTGAAGACCAGCCATCAAGATTACTGCCGGCGGTTGTGCAGCCAGGTTGATGTCGGCCACGCCGTCGCCCATGGTGGCGGCCAGCTCTTTGTGCACGATGCCCACCAAGGCCTGGCCCGGATTGAGCGAGCCGGCCACTTCCTGGCCCAAGGCTTTTTCTTTGACGCGGGCGATGAAGTCGCGCACCACGGGCAGCGCAACGTCGGCCTCCAACAGGGCCATGCGCACCTCGCGCAACATGTCCTGCACATTGCTTTCGGTGATGCGCGCTTGGCCGCGCATCGTCTTGACCATCCTGGACAGGCGGTCGGTGAGGGTGGTGGCCATTTGGGGAAGGGCGCTGCGGGCGCAGCACGGTCAGTACACTGTCTGGATGATTCTATCGACCCCGTCCCCGCTGTTGGCGCCTGGCGGCCAGCTCTTGCTGGTGGGCGTGGCCTTGGTGCTGTACGGGCTGGCGGCACTGCCGTGGGCGGCGCTCAGGCGCTGGTCGGCCGTGGCATTGCTCGGCGGTTTTGTGTTGCATGCCTTGCTCCTGCTCATCGACATTGGTGGCCTGGGGCTGCCGCAAGCCGGTGCACGACTGGGGTTTGGACCGGTGTTGTCGGTGACGGTGTGGCTGGTGATTGCGGTCTACACCGTGGAAAGCCGCCTGCTTCCGATGCCTTTGGTGCGCCAATGGCTGGGTCTTGCAGGGGTTCTGGCGGTCTTGGTGGCGGGGCTGTTCCCCGGCGAATCGCGCCCTGTCGGCTCGGCTCTGGCACCTTTGCATTTTGTTCTGGGGGTGGGGTCATACGGACTCTTTGGCGCCGCCGTGTTGCATGCTTTGCTGCTCGACGCTGCTGAACGCCGGCTTCGGCCGGTGTCTGTCAGCGCCGCGCGCAGCGCGGCTGCCCCCCCTTCCACCATGCCTTTGTTGCAGCTGGAGCGAATCACCTTTCGTTTTGTGCAGGCGGGCTTTGTGGCGCTGACCATCACCTTGCTGCTGGGCATCGTTTCCACCACGCACTGGAGGTGGGCCGATCACAAGGCCGTCTTCTCGCTGCTGGCCTGGTGCGTCTTTGCAGCCTTGCTGCTGGGTAGGCAGTTGCGTGGCTGGCGCGGAAGGCGGGCCACACGGTGGCTCTATGTTGGTGCCACGTTGTTGCTGCTGGCCTATGCGGGTTCACGCTTTGTGCTCGAAGTGCTGCTTGGGCGCACGGTTTGACATGCTGAGGAAGTTGCCGTGAAGTACCTGCTGGTGTTGTTGGTGGTCGTGGTCGGCGCCTGGATGCTGTTGCGTCGCCGTGAGCGACCACCGCCTGCTGCGCCAGTGACACCACCCAAGTCGCCCGCCGCGGATGGCCCAGCGGCGAGCCCGGCTGTACAAGCCATGCTGGCGTGCGCACATTGCGGCGTTCACCTGCCCAAGACCGAAGCCCAATTTGACGCGCTGGGTCGGCCTTTCTGCAGCGAGGCCCATCGCTTGCAAGGACCTCAAGCCGGGGTCTGAGCCTCAACCATGGACGCCCGCGAAGCCGATCGACGCCGCAACGACCGACGCCATTCGGATCGCAGGGCTGCCCAGGGCCGCCGCAGCCAAGACGGCGGCGATTCCGGCCACTCCTACTTTGATCCCGGCTGGCTGGCTTCAGGTGACTTGCCGCAAGACGGCCGCCGGGTGGACCGCCGCGCCAACAACATAGCCAAAGTCCAAGACAACGCGCTGGTTCGGGTCTATCGCAGCTACTCCGCAGCCCGTGCGGTGGTGGGTGTGGGGCTGGTGATCTTGCACGGCTTCAGCAGCCTGTCTGGCACACAAGCGTCTGAATGGTTGATCCTGGTCTCGCTGGCCTATGCGGCTCAGGCCATCA
The DNA here is from genome assembly GCA_043743835.1 of Betaproteobacteria bacterium. GTDB lineage: Bacteria > Pseudomonadota > Gammaproteobacteria > Burkholderiales > Burkholderiaceae_C > Rubrivivax. Next base: position 101,091 of record JAYTVT010000058.1, on the reverse strand, counting down.
CGCTGTGGTTGCTGCCCAGGTTTGGCCCTCTCGCCCAGTCCCTGCCCCTGGTGCAACAGCGCCGCAGGCAGTGGTTTGCCACGGTGGGGGTTGACCTGCTCGCGTTCTCGGTCCTGCACCACATGGAAGTGGGCATCTCGCTGAACTACGCGGCGCTGCTGGTGTTGCCCGTGCTGATGGCCGGCGTCTTGACCTCGCGCCTGTTGGCGCTGGGCACGGCGGCGGGTGTGGCCCTGGTGCTGCTCGCTGCGGCTTTTCGTGCCTCGGGTGGTGTCCAGGCGCCGGCCCTGATGTTGCAGTCGGGACTTTTGGGCCTGGGCATGTTCATGGTCACCCTGTTGGCAGGTGAACTGGCGTCGCGCCTGGCCCGCGAAGAACTGGCAGCGCGGGGCAGTCTGGAGTTGGCAAGGCAGCAGGCACAGCTCAACCGCCTGGTGATCGAAGAAATGGCCGATGGCGTTTTGGTGGTGGACCGAAGGCTGCTGGTCAGGGCCGCCAACCCGGCAGCGCGGGCGCTGTTGGTGGACCAAGGTCTGTCGGCGCCGGCGCCGTTCATGTTGGACCAGAACCCCGCCTGGCCGCCTCTGTTGCAGGCCGCACAACAGGCGCTGGCCGAAGGCCGCTGGCCTGATGCCGGGCAGGACGTGACCTTGAATTTTGGCGACGGCCATGCCCGCACCTTGCGCTTGCGGGTTCGTTTCATGCGCCGAGCCTTTGCACACCGTGCGGGTGAGGACCCGTTGGCAGAAGCTGGGGACTTCAACGCCCAACCCGTGGCCGTGCTGCTGCTGGAGGACCTGCGGACGCTGCAGGCACGGATACGCCAAGAGAAGCTGGCCGCCATGGGCCGAGTCTCGGCGGGCATTGCCCACGAAATCCGCAACCCTTTGGCCGCTATTTCCCAAGCCAATTCGCTGATGATGGAGGACGATCTGGCGCCGGCCCAGATGCGCCTGGCCCAGATGGTGGCCGACAACGTGGAGCGCCTGAAGCGCTTGGTCGACGACGTGATGGAAGTGGCACCCGGCGTGGCGCCGCAGGTTCGCGTCGTGGATGCCAGCGATGTGGTCGGCAAAGCCGCGTCCGAGTGGGTGCGCACCATGCAACTCCCTCTGGGGGCGGACGGCCGCTTGCAGGCGCAGATCAGCGCTGATCCTTTGGGTGTGGTCTTCGACCCCGAGCACCTGCGGCGTGTGTTGGTCAACCTGTTGGACAACGCCCACCGCCATGCTTTGCCGGGTGCAGGCGCTGTACAGGTGCACTTGTCCGCACAAGACGCCAATTGGGTGCAGCTGCGGGTACTCAGCGATGGCCCTCCTATTGCGCCGGACGTGGAGCGACGGCTCTTTGAACCCTTCTTTTCGACCCGCAGCCGAGGCTCTGGACTGGGCCTGTATATTTGTCGAGAGCTTTGCGAGCGATATGGTGCCAGCATCGACTACCGTCCTGGGGCGGCGCGCGAACGATTTCGCAATGAGTTTGTCGTCAGCATGCGCCGCAGCGAGCTGCTAGCCCAGGTACCCGAGTTGCCGCTCATGCCAGACTAAATCGCAATTGACCACGCCCTTGAACGCTTCCGCGAACCCCCGCTTGTTGGTCGTTGACGACGAACCAGACCTGCGCACGCTCTACGAGCTGACCTTGGTTCGAGAAGGTTATGACGTGGAGAGTGCGGGCTCGGTAGAGGAGGGCTGGGCGCTGCTGCAAGAACGAGGACCCGGTGGTTTTCAGCTGCTGATCACCGACATGCGGCTGCCCGATGGCAGTGGCTTGGACCTGTTGCGTCGGATCGAAGAGGCCGGGCGCGGTGAACGCGCAATGGTGATCACCGCCTTTGGTTCACCTGAAAACGCCGTGGAAGCGCTGAAGGCCGGGGCCTATGACTACCTGACCAAACCCGTGGACCTGCGCCAGTTCCGAGCAGTGGTCGCTTCGGCCTTGGGTCGAACGCCCGTGGGCAGCCATGCCGCCGCGCCTGCGGCTGTTTCTTCGTCTTCGGGATCGCGTGGCGCCAAGCCTCGAAGGACGTCGCTGGAGCGCCTCTTGGGTGACTCCACTTCCATGCAACAGGTTCGTAGCCTGGTGGAAAAGGTGGCGCGCAGCATGGCGCCTGTGCTGGTCAACGGTGAGTCGGGCACTGGAAAAGAATTGGTCGCCCGAGCCATCCACGACTGCTCGCCACGTTCTGCCGGTCCTTTTGTGGCCGTCAACTGCGGGGCCATTCCAGAGGCCCTTTTGGAAGCCGAGTTCTTCGGCTACCGCAAGGGTTCGTTCACCGGCGCCCAAGAAGACCGGGATGGATTTTTCCAGGCGGCGCAGGGGGGCACGCTGTTCCTGGACGAGATCGGCGACCTCCCTCTGGCCATGCAAAGCAAGTTGCTGCGGGTGATTCAGGAACGGGCTGTGCGGGCCATTGGGGCGGTGCAGGAAGTGCCGGTCAACGTGCGCATCGTGAGTGCAACCCACCGCGACTTGAGCAGTGAGGTTCAGGCAGGTCGGTTTCGGCAGGACCTGTTCTACCGACTCAACGTGATCCTGATCCTGGTGCCACCGTTGCGGGAGCGCATCTCGGATGTGCCCGCGATCTGCGCGGCAGTGATCGAGCGCATTGCCCGCGACGCCGGGGTGAGTCCGGTGCCCTCACTCACCGCCGATGCGCTGCAGCACATCCTGCGTTACGGGTTTCCCGGCAATGTGCGCGAGCTCGAGAACCTGCTCCACCGTGCGCTTGCCTTGGCCAGTGGGCCTGCCATCGGGAGGGCCGATCTGGGCCTGCCTGAGGAACTGTTGACCGATGCAGTTGCGGATGCGCAACCGCCCTCGTTTCGGGCTGAGCCCCCATTGCAGGTGGCTGCGGCGGAGCATGTTGCCTTGCCATCCGACCTGGCCTCTTATCTGGATGGTGTTGAGCGGGACATCTTGGAACGCGCGTTGGAAAAACACCGCTACAACCGAACCGCGGCCGGGGCCAGCCTGGGCTTGTCGCTGCGGCAGATGCGCTATCGAATGGCTCGGTTGGGTGTGGGTGCCGCCGACGGCGAACCGGCTTAAGGCGATCGATGTCCAAGCGTGCGGCCTGGCGTGACGGCTGGTGGATGGCTTGTCAACATCGGGCCTCACCCAACCACGGGTTGAGACCCGAAGGGGCCGCTGTCACGCTGGCCGTCGTTCATTCCATCAGCCTGCCGCCGGGTGTTTACCGCGGCGATGGGGTAGAGCAACTTTTCACCAACCGGTTGGATTGGGATTCACACCCTTACTTCGAGAGCATCCGGGGTTTGCAGGTCTCGGCCCACTTCTTCATCAGGCGAAGTGGACGGACGGTTCAGTTCGTTTCGGTTGAGCGGCGCGCCTGGCACGCAGGTGTCTCGACCTGGCGTGGTCGGGACCACTGCAACGATTGGTCTGTCGGCATCGAACTGGAAGGGCTGGAGGGTGATCGGTTCGAGTCGGCGCAGTACCGAAGTCTGGCCAAGCTGCTATCCGCATTGGTGCGCCGATACCCCTTGGTCGAAGCGGTTGGTCATGAGCACATCGCGCCAGGACGCAAGGCCGACCCGGGCGCTGGATTTAGCTGGGCAGACCTGCGTCGCCGTTTGCGCCCATCCCGATTGCATTTGCCCGCTGCAGGCAAACGGCGAGCCTGATTCGACGCGGCTGAGCGGCGTTTTTGCGCTCAAACACCGCGCGTTGCGCGGCGCGTTCTTGCGCAGGGCCCGCCACTGGCGGCACTTGAGGCGATGCGAGCGTCGATGCAAAAAAACCGTCCGTGAGCACAGGCTATGCGGTCGACCTCAGAATAGGGGAAGGTCCTGAGGTAACACTAGCGCTAGTGGTCAACAAGGGGCTTGAAGGGGGTCTCCACCCCAGATATAGTGCCCCCCTGGGACGTCGGATCCACGGCGACTCTGCTCCGAGCAAGCCGACACCGAACACCAGCAAGAGCCCGCTAGAGCCGCTCATGCTTGCCAGAAACTGGCTTTGCCGCGAGAACCGCGGCCCACAACAACCAAACCTATTCAGATTCAGAGGGGATTGAATGCAATCTAACCAGCTCATTACGGCCGCTGCCGTCACCCCGCGGGCGCCAACCGGCGGGGGCAGCACCGTTGGTCTGCCCACGGGCGCCTATGTTGGCTACCAAATCATCCGGCGCAACGGTGCCGTGGTGGGCTTCGAACCCAACAAGATTGCCGTGGCCTTGATGAAGGCTTTTTTGGCGGTGCACGGCACGCAAGGTGCTGCCTCGGCAAGCGTTCGTGAGACGGTTGAGCGCTTGACCGAAACCGTTGTCCGTGCCCTGCTGCGTTCGCGCCCGGGCGGCGGCACCTTCCACATTGAAGACGTGCAAGACCACGTAGAACTGGGCTTGATGCGCAGTGGCCACCATGAAGTGGCCAGGGCCTATGTGCTGTACCGGGAGCGCCGTACCCAAGAGCGTGCACGCCAAGGCACGCCAGTGCAGGCCAAAGTCGCTGAATTGCACGTGCTCGAGGGCGGCCAGCGGGTCCCTCTGGACATGGACGCGCTGCGGTCCTTGATCGAGTCGGCTTGCTTTGGTCTGGGCGCCGACGTGGGCGCCGAGCCCATCCTGGCAGAGACTCGGCGCAACCTGTATGACGGTGTGCCGATCGATGAGGTCTACAAGGCCGCCATCCTGGCATCGCGCACGCTGATTGAAAAAGAGCCCTCTTACACGCGGGCCACGGCGCGCCTGCTGCTGCACACCATTCGACGCGAAGTCCTGGGCGGTGAGGTCACGCAGGCGCAAATGGGCGAGCGCTACGCTGAGTACTTCCCCCACTTCATCAAGAAGGGTGTGCAGGCCGAGTTGCTGGACGACAAGCTGCTGCAGTTTGATCTGGCCAAACTGGGCGCCGCCATGGACGCCAGCCGCGACCTGCAGTTTGACTACTTGGGCTTGCAGACGCTGTACGACCGCTACTTCTTGCACATCGACGAGCAGCGCATCGAACTGCCGCAAGCGTTTTTCATGCGCGTGGCCATGGGCCTGAGCTTGAATGAAGTGGACCGCGAAGCTCGTGCGATCGAGTTCTACAACGTGCTGTCCAACTTTGACTTCATGAGCAGCACGCCCACGCTGTTCAACAGCGGCACGCGGCGTTCGCAGCTCAGCAGCTGCTACCTCACCACGGTGGCGGACGACCTCGACGGCATCTACGAAGCCCTGAAAGAAAACGCGCTGCTCAGCAAATTTGCCGGCGGCCTGGGCAACGACTGGACACGCGTGCGGGCGCTGGGGTCATATATCAAGGGCACCAACGGCAAGAGCCAGGGCGTGGTGCCCTTCCTCAAGGTGGTCAACGACACCGCGGTGGCTGTCAACCAAGGCGGCAAGCGCAAAGGAGCAGTCTGCGCTTATCTCGAGTCGTGGCACCTGGATCTGGAAGAGTTCTTGGAGTTGCGCAAGAACACCGGTGATGACCGTCGGCGCACGCACGACATGAACACCGCCAACTGGATCCCCGACCTCTTCATGCGGCGCGTGGTGGACGGCGGCGACTGGACCTTGTTCAGCCCCAGCACCTGCCCCGACCTGCACGACAAATTTGGCCTGGCCTTTGAAGAGGCCTACTCGGCCTATGAAGCCAAGGTCGACCGCGGTGAGATCAAGCTCTTCAAGCGCATGCCAGCCAGAGACTTGTGGCGCAAGATGCTGTCGATGCTTTTTGAAACAGGGCATCCTTGGATCACGTTCAAGGACGCCTGCAACGTGCGCAGCCCACAGCAGCACGCCGGCGTCATCCACAGTTCCAACCTGTGCACCGAGATCACGCTCAACACGTCGGACACCGAAATTGCGGTCTGCAATTTGGGCAGCGTCAACTTGGTCCAGCACTTGAAGGATGGCCAGATAGATCTGGCCAAGCTCAAGCGCACCACGGCCACGGCGATGCGCATGCTCGACAACGTGATCGACATCAACTACTACGCCGTCAAGAAAGCGCGCGACAGCAACCTGCGTCACCGCCCCGTGGGTCTGGGCATCATGGGTTTTCAGGACTGCCTGTACAAACTGCGCCTGCCTTACGCCAGCGCCGAAGCAGTAGCGTTTGCCGACACCAGCATGGAAGCGGTTTGCTACTACGCCTACTGGGCCAGCAGCGAATTGGCCGCCGAGCGTGGCCGCTACAGCAGCTACCGCGGCAGCTTGTGGGACCGCGGCATCCTGCCGCAAGACACGCTGGACCTGTTGGCGCAAGCCCGCGGTGGCGCGCAGTATGTGGAGGTCGACCGCTCCAGCACCATGGACTGGGCCGCCCTGCGTTCGCTCATCGCCAGCAACGGCATGCGCAACAGCAACTGCGTGGCCATAGCGCCCACCGCCACCATCAGCAACATCATCGGCGTGGACGCTTCGATCGAACCCAGTTTCGGCAACCTGTCGGTCAAGAGCAACCTGTCGGGTGAGTTCACCGTGGTCAACGAATACCTGGTGGCCGACCTGAAGAAGCTGGGCCTGTGGGATGACGTGATGGTCATGGACCTGAAGCACTTTGACGGCTCCTTGCGCCCCATCGACCGTGTGCCCGAAGAGCTCAAGCGCTTGTATGGCACAGCTTTTGAAGTCGACGCCACGTGGTTGGTTGAAGCTGGTGCGCGCCGCCAGAAGTGGATCGACCAAGGGCAGTCGCTGAACATCTACATGGCCGGCGCATCGGGTCGCAAACTGGACGAAACCTACAAGCTGGCTTGGCTGCGTGGGCTGAAGACCACCTACTACTTGCGCACCACCAGTGCCACTTACTCTGAGAAGTCCACCATCGCGTCGAGCAATCTCAATTCGGTGTCGAGTGGGTCTGCTTCTGGCGTGGCTGCAGCGCCGGTTTCCGAACCCGCCACTGACATCAAGTTTTGCTCCATCGACAACCCCGATTGCGAAGCTTGTCAGTAACCCCGAGCGAAACACGCGACCGATTTGCGCACCTTGCAATGCGTGATGAAGTCATCGCATCGGCCATGCGACTTGCATGAGCCGATGCGCTGTTGCAACAACGAGAGCGTCGCAAAGTCAACCAGTGCTTGGTGTTTGCGAGCAACACTCTGATAATTGAGAAAGACAGGACACACACACATGCTGGTCTGGGAAGACGACGTCAAGAAAGAATCCAATCACGCGGCAAGCTTCATGCCGCGTGTTGCTCCCGCTGTCACTGCCTTTGAGGCCAAGGCGCCTTCGCTGCCCGAGCCCATTTTTTCGGCCGCAGTTGCTGCGCCGATTGCAGCTTCCAAAGCGTTTACATCCAACAGTGCAGCGCCGGCTGCCGCCACTTCTACCCGTCGGGTCAATGCAGCCGACAAGCGCATCATCAACGGCCAGACCGACGTCAACCAGCTGGTGCCCTTCAAGTACAAGTGGGCCTGGGAGAAGTACCTCTCCACCTGTGCCAACCACTGGATGCCCAATGAGGTCAACATGTCGCGCGACATCGCGACCTGGAAAGACCCCAACGGTTTGACCGAGGACGAGCGCCGCATCATCAAGCGCAACCTGGGCTTTTTCGTTACCGCCGATTCACTGGCCGCCAACAACATCGTGCTGGGCACCTACCGCCACATCACGGCGCCCGAATGCCGCCAGTTCCTGTTGCGCCAGGCTTTCGAAGAAGCCATCCATACCCACGCTTATCAATACATCGTCGAGTCACTGGGCTTGGACGAGAGCGAGATCTTCAACGCCTACCATGAGGTGGCGTCCATCCGCGAGAAAGACGAGTTCCTGATCCCGTTCATCGACGCGATCATGGACCCGCACTTTCACACCGGCACGCCTGAAAACGACCAGACCCTGCTCAAGAGCCTGATCGTTTTTGCCTGCTTGATGGAAGGCCTGTTTTTCTACGTGGGCTTCACGCAGATTCTGTCCATGGGCCGCCAGAACAAGATGACGGGTGCTGCCGAGCAGTACCAATACATCCTGCGCGATGAATCCATGCACTGCAACTTCGGCATCGACCTGATCAACCAGATCAAGTTGGAGAACCCGCATTTGTGGACGGCCGCGTTCAAGGCCGAAATCAAGGGCTTGTTTGAGAAGGCCGTGCAGTTGGAGTACCGCTACGCCGAAGACACCATGCCGCGTGGCGTGCTTGGGCTTAACGCCAACATGTTCAAGGGCTACCTGCGTTACATCGCCAACCGGCGCGCCACGCAGATCGGCTTGGACGCTCTGTTCCCCAACGAAGAGAACCCTTTTCCTTGGATGAGCGAAATGATCGACCTGAAGAAGGAACGCAACTTCTTCGAGACGCGCGTTATCGATTACCAAACGGGCGGCGCGCTGGCGTGGGACTGATCCTGCGTCACCTGCGGCTAGCCCTGCAAGACATGAACCCGCGACCTACACGACAGCAGGTGGGCGCATGAAAGAGATCAAGAATTGCAAGCAAAGGATGGCGTCAGACCAGCCCCAAGCTTGTGACCCTGTTCATCGTACTGGGGCGACCGCCTCAAGGCGCAAGCTTTGAGGCAGACCACCGGGCGATGAATCACCGCGCTGCCAGACGTGGCGCGGCGTTTTTAGTAACTTGATCAAGGAGATCGTAATGGCAACTGCAAAGAAGGCTGCTCCCAAGAAGGCTGCAGCAAAGAAGGCCGCTCCGGCTAAGAAGGCCGCTCCGGCCAAGAAGGCCGCCGCTAAGAAGGCTGCCCCGAAGAAGGCTGCTGCTAAGAAGGCGGCACCGAAGAAGGCTGCTCCGGCCAAGAAGGCTGCAGCGAAGAAGGCAGCGCCGGCGAAGAAGGCTGCAGCGAAGAAGGCTGCACCGGCGAAGAAGGCTGCGGCGAAGAAGGCCGCACCGGCGAAGAAGGCTGCGCCTGCTAAGAAGGCTGCTGCGGCTAAGAAGCCCGCAACTAAGAAGGCTGCAGCGAAGAAGGCTGCCAAGAAGCCTGCCCCTGCCGCACCCACTGCCCCTGCTGCCCCTGCGCCTGCAAAAACGACGCTGAATCCGGCAGCGGCTTGGCCGTTTCCTACGGGTAATAAGCCCTGACTGAGTAGAAGGTGACCACCTAACTATAGGTTTCGGTCAGTTCAGTCTCGAAAGGCCTAGTTCACTAGGCCTTTTTTCATGTCTGGTCCCAGGATGCAGAATGGGAATCTCCGAGACCTTTGCCGAAAGGGGTATCCGTGAGTCCACTCCTAAAGCGCCTTCAGGCTCAACTCGCTGAAGAGCCAGACCCCTATCGACGGGCAGAGTTTTGTGCGACTCGTGCTTGCTACCTAGCGCGGATCGGGAATTTCCAAGATGCTCGATTCGAGATTGCGGAGATTCGAACTACTTTTGGCGACGGTCGAAGTGGCCGCGTGACTGTATTGCTAATGCTTGCGGAAGCTTTGGTTCAGCACTTCGGGGACCTCTCAGCCAACGCGGCCGATAGAGTCGCTCGAGCGCTGCTCTTGTCCAAGGCTATGCGAGATAGGCAGTTGATTGCGCTTACTTCCTCATGGATGGGGTACTTTCAGTTTGAGAAATCGGACTATGAGCTTTCCCTTCGCTCTATTGCTGAGGCAATGGAGAACGCGGACTCGCAAGACCATGCGGCACTGTCGAGGTGCGCCATTGTTTTGCTCAACACCTTTGCGTTATGCGGCGACTGGGTGTCGAGTCAACACTGGTTCTTGGTGGGTAGAGAACATGCTGTTGCGGAAGGTGATCAAGCGGGCATAGAAGCTTTGCTTCACAGTAAAGCAGTGTTCGGTGTTGCATGGTTGCGAGTAGAGCGCTGCAAGCGCGAGGTAGACGGGTCTGCACTCACACGATCTAGACAGGAGATCGCATCTGCTAGAAACCTCCAACACTTGACCCGTATTGGTGCCCTCGAGGATTACATTGAGCTGGCTGACGCAATGCTCAGCTCGATAGAAGGCCGGTACGAGGCAGCGTTAGCGAAACTAGAAGACCTAGAGGCGAAGGGGCCGTTCCCAGTTGGTCACTTCAACCAATCAGTAAGGGCAATTGAAAGAGCTTTCTGCTGCGCTGGACTAGGTCAAACTAATTCGGCCGTAGCGGCATTGCAAGAAGTCGATTGGGCGGAGGTCTCGAGTCTGGATATTGACGACCGCATCGTAGCGGCTTGGATGATGAGCGAAATGGCAACCAAAGACTCGAGACTTGGCGACAAGGCCTCAACGCTGAAGCAACTTAAGATTGCCCATGACAATCATGATGAGTTCGTAGTTACCTTGAGTCGGTTCCTCTTGAAGTTCAAGAGCGCGTAAGAGTGATGTGCGTCCTCAGCCTGCAACTTGAATTCCCTTCCGCATCGAGATCATTGCCCCACTATGCCAAGTAGTCTCCCGAGGACGATCGCCATTCTCATGGGCTCCTCCAGCGATTGGGAAACCCTTCGCCACGCCGCGGACATGCTGGACGAATTTCAAGTCCCGTACGAAAAACTCGTGGTCTCGGCGCATCGCATGCCGGACGACATGTTCACCTTTGCCGAGCAAGCCCAAGCCCGTGGGTTCAGGGCGATCATCGCGGGTGCGGGTGGTGCTGCACACTTGCCCGGCATGCTGGCCGCCAAGACGACGGTGCCTGTTCTGGGCGTGCCCGTGGCCAGCAAGCACCTGAACGGGTTGGACTCTTTGTATTCGATCGTGCAGATGCCCAAGGGCATCCCGGTGGCCACATTTGCCATCGGCCCAGCAGGCGCGGCCAACGCCGCCTTGTTTGCAGTGGCCATGCTCGCAGCTGGCGAACCGGCGCTGTTGCAGCGCTTGGCGGACTTCCGGGCCCGACAGACCGAAGCCGCACGCTCGATGAGCCAAGACTTGAAATGAAGGGTGATGCCGCTTCTGGTGCAGCAGCACCAGGCTCACCAGACTTTCGTGCCGTCACTTTGGGCGTCTTGGGTGGTGGTCAATTGGGTCGCATGTTTGTGCATGCCGCGCAGGTGCATGGCTACCGTGTGGTGGTGCTGGAGCCTGATGCCGCCAGCCCCGCAGGGGGCTCAGCCGAGCAGCAACTGAAGGCGCCTTACCTGGACGCTGCAGCGTTGCTGCAGCTGGGGCAGTCTTGTCACGCGGTGACCACCGAGTTTGAAAACGTTCCGGCCTCGGCCTTGCGCGGCTTGGCCCAACACTGCCAGGTGGCGCCATCGGCTGACGCGGTAGAGGTTTGCCAACACCGTGTCCGCGAAAAAGCCTGCTTTGCCCGCGCCGGGGTGCCCTGTGCGCCGCATGCCAGGCTGGCCAGTCTGGCGGACGCCACCAACCCGGCTTTGGCTGGCCTGCTGCCAGGCATCTTGAAGACCGCCAGCATGGGCTACGACGGCAAGGGCCAGGCTCGGGTGTCGACGCTCGCCAACTTGCAGGCGGCGTGGCAGGCGCTGGGTGAAGTTGAATGTGTGCTGGAGCAGCGCCTGGACCTTCGCACAGAGATCAGCGTGATCGTGGCCCGCAGTGCCAATGGCCAGATGGTGAACCTGCCGGTGCAGCAAAACTTGCACCGCGATGGCATCCTGGCGGTCACGCAGGTGCCTTCACCTGATGTTGACGCTGCAACGGTTCAAGCCGCAGTGGTGCAGGCCCAGCAGCTGGCGCAGACCCTGTCCTACGTGGGTGTGTTGTGTGTGGAGTTCTTTGTGTTGCAGGACGGCTCCTTGGTGGCCAACGAGATGGCGCCGCGCCCGCACAACTCGGGTCACTACAGCATCGACGCCTGCGACATCTCCCAATTCGACCTGCAGGTTCGAACCCTGACCGGCCTGCCCTTGGTGCAGCCACGCCAGCATTCGGCGGCTGTCATGCTCAATCTTCTGGGTGATTTGTGGTTTGACGGGCCGTCTACGTCGCCCCAGACCCCCGATTGGGCTCGCGTGCTGGCAGTGCCAGGTGCCCGGCTGCACCTGTATGGCAAACACGAGCCACGCCGGGGACGCAAGATGGGTCACGTGACCTTGACCGCCGACACCTTGATTGCGGCCCGTGAACAGGCTCAGGTGGCCGCCCGGTGCCTGGGTCTGCCCGCCTTCTGACCCGACCTCGCCCGGTGAGTGATCCTCAAAACGTTGTCGACGACCCGATCGAGGCTGCTGCCTTGCGGCTTCAGTCGGGTGAACTGGTGGCCTTCCCAACCGAAACGGTCTACGGCCTGGGAGCCCGTGCCGACGATGCACAGGCGGTGGGCCGGATTTTTGCGGCCAAGGGTCGGCCGGCGGACCATCCTTTGATCGTTCACGTCGCCAGCGTAGAAGCCACGCGGCTCTTTGCCGCGTCGCTGGGTCCGGCCGCGCTGCGCCTGATGGACGCATTCTGGCCCGGTCCACTGACCATCATCGTGCCGCGGCGGTCGGGCATGGCCAAGGTGGCAGCTGGTGGCCAAAACAGCGTCGGTCTGCGCATGCCTGCCCACCCGCTGGCCCTGGCCTGGCTGCGGCGCGCGGCGCAACTGGGGGTGGCCGGGGTGGCCGGGCCCAGTGCGAATCGATTTGGGCGGGTCAGCCCCACCACAGCCGAACATGTGCGCCAGGAGTTCGGACCGGACCTGATGGTCTTGGACGGAGGCGCTTGCACCGTAGGCATTGAATCCGCCATCGTCGATTGCACCCGTTCGAAACCTGCCTTGCTGCGCCCGGGACAGTTGACACGGCAGCAACTGGAAGACGTGCTGGGCCAGACCCTGGCGGCGCCCGATGCCACGTCCCCGCGTGCATCCGGCACCCTGGAATCGCACTATGCACCGTCGGTGCCGGTGCGCTTGTGGGAAACGGATGACCTGGCGGCCCGGCTGAGCCGGCCGCCCCAGCCCGGGGAGGTGGTCGCGGTATATTCCCGCGTGTTTCCGCCTGCTGGCTTGGGGTGGCGCCACCAGACGATGGCTGGGCAATCAGCGCAGGTGGCGCACGACTTGTTTGCGGTTTTGCGCGATCTGGACCAGCCCGGTGTGTCTGCGATCTGGGTCGAGTGCCCTCCAGCCGATGCTGAATGGGACGGCGTGAGAGACCGCTTGCAGCGCGCGTCTGCTTGAACCAATTCGACTTTGGGCGCTCTCAGCCCGGGGTGCTGTCTACCTTGTTTCCTTTCCCGAGTTCGGAGTTCAGATGATTTTCAGCAGCAAGGCGCTTCAAAGCTGGCAACGCATGGCAGCCGGCATGGTGGCCCTGGGTGCGGCGGCGGTGATCGTCGCTTGCGGTGGCGGAACCTCGCAGTACGACCCCTTCATTGCGCAGCGCGTGTTTGCCTTTGGTGACGACACCACCGCGATCGCGTCCGACGGCAAGAACTACGGTGTCAACGGTGTCAACACCACCACGTCGGCCATTGATTGCAACTCGCAGCCGGTTTGGGTGCAGTCTGTTGCAGCACGCTATGGGTTTGTGTTTGCCGAGTGCAACACGGGCACCCCAGCTGACCCCAATCCCAAGGCCTTCATGCGGGCGGCCGCGGGTGCCAAGGTTGCTGATGTCGCGGCGCAGGTCAACACGCAGATCAGCGCGGGCGGGTTTCGGGACAAAGACCTGGCACTGGTGGCTGCGGGTTCCAACGATATCTATGAGCTCTACTCGCAATATCCCGCCCGCTCAGAAGCAAGTCTGATCGCCGACGCCCGCATCCGTGGCGAAAACCTCGCGGCGGTGGTCAATCAACTGGTGCAGCAGGGCTCCAAGGTGATCGTGACCAACCTTCATGACCTGGGCTTGAGCCCCTATGCCCGCGCCGAAGCCACGGCCAATGCCGCCAGCGGTTTCGACCGGGCGGCCTTGATCACGCGTTTGACCACGGCCTTCAATGAGCGCTTGGGCGTCAAGGTGCTGCTCGACGGCCGCTTCGTGGGCTTGGCCCAGATGGACCTGCGCACCCAGGCGGCTGGCCGCGCACCTGGCAGTGTGGGGCTGGTGGATGCCAGCACAGCCTTTTGCTCGGTGGCACCGCCCAACTGCACAACGTTGACCGCCGCCACAGCTTCGACCGCGGCGGCACAGTATCTGTGGGCCGACGACAAGCGTCTGGCTCCTGGCGGTCAGGGTCTGCTGGCCAGCCTGGCGCTGGCCAGGGCGCAGGGCAATCCTTTCTAGTCGCTGGCTGCAGGACCGCGCGAGGGCCGCTGGGTCTAAGCGCGCTTGGCCGCCTTGCGCTGCCGGTGGCCGACGACGATCTTGGTGACCAGGATCGTCAGCGCCAACACCAGGGTCACGGCGTTGGCCACGACGATGGGCCATTCGCCCAAGGACACCCCGTATACCAACCACATCGCCACGCCCATGGTAAACAGGCTGTACATGGACAGCGAAATGCCGCTGACATCGCGTGTTCGCAGCGTCTGTACCGCCTGCGGCAAGAAAGAGCCCGTGGTGAGTGCGGCGGCGCAATAGCCAAGGGTGTCGTGCAAGGTCATGTGGGCGTCAGCGAGCAGGGGTGTCGCGCATTGTCCATTGCACAACCGCGTCCAGCGCAGGCCGTGCCGCGTTCGCGTTGGCGTGGTTGATGATGGCCACCACCACGTAGCGACGCCCGCTGTTGGACAGCACATAGCCGGCCGCGGCCGCCACGTCGCGCAGCGAACCGGTCTTCAGGTGGGCTCGACCGGGCGTGGCGCGAGACCGGCGCAGCGTGCCGTCCAGCCCAGAAATGGGCAAGGACGACATCAACTCACTCATCACCGGGCTGTCATGGGTCTGCTCCAGCAAGCGCGCCAAGCGCTGCGCCGAGATGCGGCCCTTGCGTGACAAGCCCGACCCGTTGTCCACCACCACGTCAGCGCCCACTTCGCCCGTGCGCTCCACCAACCAACGGGTGACGGTTTCACGCGCCATCTCCAGTGTGGCCGGGCCGGTGCGGCGAGTTTGCAGCGCCAGCGTCAGAAACAGCTGCTGGGCCATCAGGTTGTTGCTGAACTTGTTGATGTCGCGGATGACCTCGGCCAGCGGCGCCGAGCGCTGCTCGAACGTTGGCTTGCCGTCGCTGGGCGCGGGACCCTCGCGCACCACGCCTTGCAGCTGACCGCCCATGTCCTTCCACAGCGTTTCAATCAAGCGGCCGTCGTAGGTGCCAGGTTGGGGGTCGGCAACGGCCCAGTTCAGCTCACCGCAAGCGGTCGCGTAGCTGCCCGCAAAGCGGGTTTTGCCCGGTTCAATCGAAGCTTTGAGTGCCGTTCGCCAGTCGCCGCAGGGGCCTGCCACCAGCGGTACCGAACGGTCAAACTGCGTGCCGATCAGCGGTGGGTCCACCAGCACGCGTGCCACGCCAGCTGCCTCATCGGGCACCAAGGTGTAGACCACCGAGCGGAAGTTGAACAGCAACGCTGACGGACGCACGTTGTAGGGCCGAAGCGGCTCGCCGTCAAAGTCACCGGGGTCGGCTTCTGGAATGGCAAAGCCAGCGTTGTCCAGCACGATGTCGCCGCGGATCTCGCGCACCCCTTGCTGTTGCACGCGGCGCAACAAGAGCCACACGCGTTCCACCACCAGTTTGGGGTCACCTGTGCCCTTGATGTGAAGCGAGCCCTCCAGCACCCCATCCTTCACCGTGCCGACCAACCAGACTGGCGTGGACCAACTCCAGGCCGGGCCCAGGCGGTCCAACGCAGCCATGGTGGTCAGGAGCTTGGCCAGCGAAGCCGGGTTGACGCTCTTTTGTTCCTGCCACTGCAGCACCCGCCGCGAGGTGGTCAGGTCATACACCACCACCGACATGGCGTCGGTGGGCACGCCAGCGCGTTGCAAAGCCTGGATGGCTTCAGGGGGCAGGGCCTGTGCGGCTTGAGCGCGCGGTGCGCCGAGCCCGCCCGCCAGCAGCGCTGCCACCGCCAGCAGCTGAGCCCCATGCAGCATGGCCCGCGGCGCCCGGCGCGGGCGAGACCGGCAGAGCAGCGACACGCACATCTGAAACATGCGCCAGATGATCGCACGGCTAAACTCGTTTGATGTCATCTCCGCCTCCGTTGCAGCTGCCCCTGCTGGCCCTGGACACTGCCACCGAACAGATTGCCGTGGGACTTCGCACAGGCGGGTCTTCGTACACGTCCGTGGCGGCTGGCGGATCGGCGGCTTCCACCGGTTTGCTGCCGCAACTGCAGGGCCTGCTGAACCAAGCGGGTTTGAGCTGGGCCGACGTCAAAGCGATCGCCTTCGGCCAGGGCCCCGGCGCCTTCACAGGCCTGCGCACCGCATGCTCCGTGGCCCAAGGCCTGGCTTGGGGTTTAGGCTGCCGGCTGTTTCCCATCGACAGCCTGTTGGTGGTGGCCGAAGACGCCCGTTGGCAGCTGGACCCGAGTGCCGAAGAGCTGGAAGTCATGGTGCTGATGGACGCCCGCATGGACGAGATCTATGCGGCCAGCTACCGTTGGCAGCTGGGCGCTTGGCGGGTCTTGCAGCCGCCAGCGCTGTGCAGCCTGGCGGTAATTCAGGCCCGTTGCCTCGAAGAGGCACCGTCGGTGGTTGCAGGCTCGGCACTGGTGGCGTTTGGCAACCGACTGGTTTGGCCAGCGGCCGTTCAGCGCTGCCTGCAGGAAAAGGATCGAGCGGCCGCTTTGCTGCGCCTGGCCGTTGCTGCGGTGGCAAGGGGCGAAGGGTTGCCGCCCGCTGAAGCGCTGCCCCTGTACCTGCGCGACAAGGTGGCACAAACCACCGCAGAGCGCGAGCTGATCAAGGCGCGCGCGGTGGGGGTGGTGCTGTCATGAGCGCGCGCCTTCAAGCCCGGTTGGAGCGCCGCTCCATGACGACGGCTGACGTTGAACGGGTGCAGACCGTAGAGGCCCAGGCTTACAGCTTCCCGTGGACGCGTGGCAATTTCATTGACTCCCTGGCGGCGGGCTACCTGGCCGAGGTGCTGGAAAGCGATGGCGAGCTGTTGGCCTACTTCGTGGCCATGCCCGGTGTGGACGAATTGCACCTGCTCAACATCAGCGTGGCGCCTCAGCACCAAGGGCAGGGCCACGGTGGCTACCTGCTGGACGTGGTGCAGGCCCATGGGCAACGCCTGGGTCTGGCGCAGTTGTTGCTGGAGGTGCGTCTCAGCAATCGGGGGGCACAAGCCTTGTACGCACGCCGTGGCTTCGTGACCGTGGGTCAGCGCCGTGCGTACTACCCGGCTGCCGAGGGGCGTGAAGATGCCATCGTCATGCGCTTGCCTTTGCGCCGGGACAGCCATGGCCTGGTCTGAACGACAACATCGAATGCTGCGCGCCATGGGCTTGCGCCCTTGGTCGACACCCGAACGTGCGACGGAGCCCGCTGCCTTGGTGCGGGCTGGCTCAGCAGAGTACTCGACCATGGGGGCGACTGTGCGCCCAACCCCTGCAGCAACGGTGGTGGACCGAACAGTCCAAAGCCCTACCGTTTTTGTGCCCCAGCCGTCGAATGGTCCTGCTCTTTCCGCCGTTCGCACGCCGGTTGCTGCAGCACCTCATCAACCTGCGCGTGGGCTGTCAACGCTGGACTGGCCGGAACTGCGCGAAGCGGTGGCGCAATGCACGGCCTGTGCGCTGAGCCAAGGCCGCCAGCAGACGGTCTTTGGCACCGGCCACCTGCAAGCAAGGTGGATGGTGGTGGGTGAAGCGCCGGGTGAGCAGGAAGATCTCAGCGGCGAGCCTTTTGTGGGCGCTGCGGGCCAGCTGTTGGACCGCATGCTCGCCGCGCTGCAGCTGACGCGCGCCGAAGACGGACCGCAAAGCCTGGATCAGCGGGTCTATATCGCCAACACCCTGAAATGCCGGCCGCCGCGCAACCGCAACCCACAGGCCGAAGAGTCAGCGCAGTGCCAGCCCTTCTTGGTTCGGCAAGTGGAGCTTCTGCAGCCTCGCATCATTTTGGCCATGGGTCGTTTTGCGGTGCAAAGCCTGCTGCAAACGGATGAGCCCATCGGCCGCCTGCGCGGTCGGGTGCACCAGTTTCGCGGCGTGCCTTTGGTGGTGACCTACCACCCGGCTTACCTGCTGAGGAATCTGTTGGACAAAGCCAAGGCCTGGGAAGATCTGTGCCTGGCAGCTGATGTGTTCGAATCGGGCCAGCGGCCATGAAACCTGAGCCACCGAGCGACGAACTGCGCAGCCTGCGCGCCGAACTGGCGCAATTCCGGCGGGTCTGCAACGCGGTGCCGGTGGCCATTGCCTACTACGAACGTTTGGGCAACATCTGCCGCTACGCCAACCAGGGTTACGCCGAGATGTTCGGCTTTGATCAGCAAAGCATCCTGGGTCACACGGTGGCCGAGGTCATCGGGGCCGAGGCCGCTCGAGCCATTCAGCCGCGTGTTGATCAGGTTTTACGCGAGCTTCGCGGCAGTCACTATGAGCGCCAAATTCCGCTGCCCGACGGGCTGTTGCGGTCCATCGAAGTCCACCTGCTACCCCATGTTGGCGACGGGGACGAAGCGATCGGTGCCTTTGTGCTGATCAGCGACATCACCCGCCACCGCCAGTCTGAAGCTGCGCTGCGCCAGAGCGAAGAGCGCCTGGCCAAGTTCATGCAAGCCAGCGCGGAAGGCATCGTCTTTCACAAAGGCGGGTTCATCACGGACATCAATCCGCCCGTGAGTGCACTGTTGGGTTACAGCCCGCAGCAGATGATGGGCCGCTCAACCTTGGACTTCATTGCGCCGGACCAGCGCGCCCGCGTCACCGAGGTCATCAAGGCGGGTCACGAGATCAGCTACGACAGCGCCGTGCTGCATGCCGATGGATCGGTGCTGCCGGTGGAGTTCATCGTCCGCACCATGCACTACCAGGGCGAAACGCTGCGCATGACCATCGTGCGCGACATTCGCGACCGGGTCGAGGCGCAGGCTCGCATCCACCACCTGGCCCACCACGATGCCTTGACCGGGCTGCCCAACCGCGGCGCGTTCATCGAGCGGGCCAACGTGTTGTTGGCCCTGGCACAAGCTTCTGGCCAGCGTCTGGCGCTGCTGTTTGTCGACCTCGACCACTTCAAACGCGTCAACGACTCATTGGGTCACCCGGCTGGCGACACGCTGCTTCAAACCGTGGCTGAACGCATCATCGGCACGGTTCGAGAAGCCGATCTGGTGGCCCGCTTTGGAGGTGATGAATTTGTGCTGCTGCTGGCTGGCCCGTCCAGCCCGGCGGCAGTGGCCGAGGTGGCGGCCAAGCTGGTGGCGGCGGTGGGTGCGCCGCTGCGCGTGGAAGGGGCCTCGATATCGGTCACACCTTCGATTGGTGTGGCCCAATTCCCTGAGCACGGACAAAGCGCGGCCGAGCTCATCAAGCACGCCGACACGGCGATGTACCAGGCCAAGGCCAAGGGCCGAGCAGGGTTTGAGTTTTTCCGTCCCGCCATGGCGCAGCGGGCGCTGGCCGAGCTGGCCATGGAGAGTCGACTCACCCAGGCCGTTCACAGCCAGGAGTTTGTGCTGCACTACCAACCCCAACTGGGCTTGATGGACGGCGAGCTGCTTGGCATTGAAGCGTTGGTGCGCTGGCAGCACCCTGAGCTGGGCCTGCTGCTGCCCGATCAGTTCATTCCGCTGGCCGAGGCGCGGCGACTGATCCTGCCCTTGGGCCAGTGGGTTCTGGCCACGGCGCTGCGTCAGGCGGTGCACTGGCACCAATCAGGCCAGGCCCGCGTGCCAGTGGCGGTCAACCTCAGCGCCTTGCAGTTCCAGGCGCCCAATTTCGTGGCCACCATCGAGCAAGCCCTGACTCTGGCGGGAGCCAGCGGGAACATGCTGGAGCTGGAGCTGACCGAGCGCATGTTGATGGACGACCTGCAGGCGGTGCAGGCCACCTTGCTGGAGCTGCGGGCACTGGGTGTGCGTTTGGCTGTGGACGACTTTGGCACCGGCTACACCTCGCTCAAGCACCTCAAGGATCTGCCCATCGACCGCTTGAAGATCGACCGCTGTTTTGTGCAGGGCCTGCCCGACGACGCGGGCTCAGCCGCCATTGCGGCGGCCATCGTGCAGATGGGGCAGGGCCTGGGTTTGCAGGTGCTGGCCGAAGGGGTGGAGACGCCCGCCCAGCGCGCCTACTTGTTGGCCTTGGGCTGCGATGCGCAGCAGGGCAGGCTCGAGGGCGAGGCGATGAGCGCTGAACAACTGCAGCACTGGCTGGCGCAGCGCCACAGCGGGCGCGCCTGAGGGGTATCAGCCCTTCTTGGCTGGCTTTTTGGGGCGGACCCAACCTGCCAAGGTGGTTTGTTTGGCGCGCGCCACCGTGAGCTGGCCCGCTGGCGCGTCTTTGGCGATGGTGCTGCCGCCGCCAATGGTGGCGCCGTCACCCAGGGTTACCGGTGCCACCAGCACGCAGTTGCTGCCCACGTGCACATCGTTGCCGATCACGGTGCGGTGCTTGTTGGCACCGTCGTAGTTGGCGGTGATGCTGCCCGCACCGTAGTTGACGCGTTCACCCACGGTGGCGTCGCCCAGGTAGGCCAGGTGGTTGGCCTTGGCACCTGCGGCCAAGGTGGAATTTTTCACTTCCACGAAATTGCCGATGTGAACCTCGGCACCCAGCTCGGCACCGGGGCGTAAACGGGCAAAGGGCCCCACCAGCGCACCCGCGCCGACCACGGCGCCCTCGATGTGGGTGAAGGGGTGGATCACGGCGCCGGGGCCGATGTGCGCATCGCGAATGACACAGTGCGCGCCAATCTGCGCGCCGTCGTCGATGCGGACCCGACCTTCAAAGATGCAGTTGATGTCGATGTCAACATCCTGGCCGCAGACCAGCGTGCCACGTTGGTCAAAACGTGCCGGGTCGGCCAGGCGCACACCGTTTTCCAGGTGTTGGTCGGCCTGCAAACGCTGGAAACGGCGCTCCAGGTCGGCCAGTTGCACGGGGCTGTTGACACCCAGCACTTCGGTTTCGCTCGCGGCCTGCGCGGCCACCACGGGCACGCCTTCGGCCACGGCCATGGCCACCACATCGGTGAGGTAGAACTCTTTTTGAACGTTGTCGTTTTTCAGTGCCATGACCCAGCGTTTCAGCAGCGCCGTGGGCGCCGCCATGATGCCGGTGTAGACCTCACGGATGGCACGCTGCTGCGCACTGGCATCTTTGTGTTCAACGATGGCCTGCACGGCCTGGCCCTGGCGCACGATGCGTCCGTAGCCGGTGGCGTCGCTCAGCTCAATCGTCAACAGCGCCAGCTTCGCTCCGGCGCAGGCTTGCACCAGGGCGTTGACGGTCTGGGCGCGAATCAAGGGCACGTCGCCATTGAGGATGAGTGTGATGCCGTTGCTGTCCAACAGCTGGGGCACGGCCTGTTGAATGGCGTGGCCGGTACCCAACTGAGGCATTTGACGCGCGTAAACGGCGCCGCTGGCAGCGCAGGCTTTTTCGACATCGTCAGCGCCGTGGCCAGTGATGATCACGGTGCGATTGGCGCTGCTGTTTTCACCCACTTCAGCGGCCGCGTCCAGAACATGCTGCAATAGGCTGCGCCCGCCCAGGCGGTGCAGCACTTTCGGGGTAGCCGACTTCATGCGGGTGCCCTTGCCCGCGGCCATGATCACGACGTTGAGTGCCATGCAAGTGTCTCGGATCAAAACCTTCATTATCGGGTTGGCGTTGGTGCTGCTGGGCCCGGCCCTGACCGGCTGCAGTGCATTGCGCCTCGCTTATGCCAACGGCTCGCAGTTGAGCTGGTGGTGGCTGGACGGCTACTTCGATTTCAGCCGCCAGCAGTCTCCGCAGGTGCGCCAGGCCCTGGACGACTGGTTTGAGTGGCACCGCAGCACCCAGCTGGCGGGCGTGACGAACTTGCTGGGAGCGGCAGGGCAACAGGTGATGGAACCCGCCAGCCCAGCCCTGGTTTGCCGCTGGCAAGAGCGCATCCGTGAACAGCTGGACCCCGCCGTGGGCCGGGCCTTGACCGACTTTGCCGACCTGGTGCCCGGCTTGGGTGAAGCCCAGCTCAAACACCTGGAGCGACATTACCTGAAGGTCAACGACGACATGCGCGCCGACTACCTGCAGCTTGATGCGGCCGAGCGCCAGCGCGAATCACTCAAGCGCACCTTGGAGCGTGCCGAGCGCATCTACGGCAAGCTCGACGACAACCAGGTCCGTCTGGTCGCCAGCGGCATCAGTACTTCACCCTTCAACCCTGAACTCTGGCTGGCCGAGCGCCAGCGCCGCCAGCGCGACACCTTGCAGACCCTGCGTCGTTTGGTGGCCGAGCGGCCTGACAAGGATCAGCGCGTGGCTGCCCTGCGCGCCTTGGTGCAGCGCACCGAAAAATCGCCCAACGCCGAGTACCGTGCCTATCAAGTCAAGTTGACCGAATACAACTGCGCGCTGGCCGCCCAGCTGCACAACACCACCACGCCCACGCAGCGCGGCAAGGCGCGCGACAACCTCAAGGGTTGGGAGACTGACTTGAGGTCATTGCTCACTCCCAGCGGCTGAACCGCTTCGGATTCTCAGGACGGCAGCTGAACCACCACGCGGCGTGGGTTGACGCCAACTTTGGGGAAGTCCATCAGGGTGGCCTCGAACAGAGCGGCCAAAGTCGCAGAGCCGGCAAATGAGCCACTGCTTTCGTGGCTGGCGCGGGCTTCAAACAGCGGTTTGCCACTGGCGCGGTCGCGAATGAGCAGGGCCACTTCACGTTCATAGCGCGTGGGGTCAAACTGCAGGCCGACGCCCCAGCGGGGTGACACCCAGGGCCCATAGCGGTAGTAGCCAAAGCCACCGCGCCACCACAGGCTGTCGACCCATGGCCCTTCGCTTCGACCGATACGCAAGCCGACCTGAACCACCACGTCGGGCTCTTGTCCCGCCGCCACCGGCTCAAACCCGGCCTTTTTCAGTGCCCCTTTGGCAGCCGACTCCAGCACCTCGGTTTCGCTGGCGCGGGCCTGCTGAGAAGGCAAGCGTTCAAAGGCATAGCTGCTGGGCTTGCGTGCAGCGGGCCACTCGCCAAAACTGGACACATCGGAGCTGACGCTGTGCAGGGCAGCACAGCCACTCAAGCCCAGGCTGGCCACCAGGGCCAAGGCCCACGACAGATTGATGCGCATGCTTCAGTCCTCCAATTCGGTGGGTAGGTGCCGGTGCAGCTGGATCGAGTCTGCCGCCGGTGTTGCACAAGGCTCGTCGTCAAAGGCGATGTCCCCTTCGGGCACCGGTACGCCAGTGGCTTGGAGTGTGGTGAAGGGAAAGAGTTTCCTGTCCATCAGGTGGCTGGGAACCACCGAGCTCATGGCGGTCAGCATGTTGTCGATGCGGCCCGGGTATTGGCGCTCCCAGTCACGGATCATCTTCTTCACCACCACGCGCTGCAGCGTGGTTTGGCTGCCGCACAAGGTGCACGGGATGATGGGGAACTGGCGGTGCTCGGCCCAGCGTTCCAGGTCCGTTTCGGCCACATAGGCCAGCGGGCGGATGACCACGTTCTTGCCGTCGTCCGACACCAGCTTGGCGGGCATGCCCTTCAAGCGGCTGCCGAAGAACATGTTCATCAGCAGCGTCACCACCATGTCGTCGCGGTGGTGACCCAGCGCGATCTTGGTCGCCCCCAGTTCGCCCGCCACGCGGTACAGGATGCCGCGGCGCAAGCGCGAGCACAGGCTGCACATGGTCTTGCCTTCGGGCACCAGGCGCTTGACGATGGAGTAGGTGTCCTGCTCTTCAATGTGGAAGGGCACCTCGCGGCTTTTCAGGTAGTTGGGCAGCACGTCTTCTGGGAAGCCAGGCTGTTTCTGGTCCAGGTTGACAGCGACGATGTCAAAGTGGATCGGCGCGCGCTGGCGCAGGTTGACCAACACGTCGAGCAAGGCATAGCTGTCCTTGCCGCCGCTGAGGCAGACCATGACCTTGTCGCCCTCTTCAATCATGTTGAAGTCGCTGATCGCCTGGCCCACCTGCCGGTGCAGCTTCTTGCTCAGCTTGTTGGCTTCAAAAGCGGCCTTCTTGACCGCTTGGGCGTCGGCAGGGGCGTTCATCGTGCTTCGTTCATGGGCAAATGTGGCTCTGCCACTTTGCTCATACCCCCTTGGGGGGCGGACGACGTACTCGTCGGCCCGGGGGCGCTCTTCAAACCAAAAACTTCGCAACCGACCGCGTCGCAGTCTGGGTAGACGTCGGGCTTTTCGGTGGCCACTCGCGCAGCCCGCACCTTGGGGTGCTGCAACAGCCGGGCCAGGATGTCATCAGCCAGCGTTTCTTGCAGGTGGATGTGGCCCTGCGCTACGCGGGCCATGATCTCGCGGCGGATGAAGTCGTAGTCCAGCACCTCGTCGAGTTTGTCAGCATGCGGCGTTGAAAGCGCCAGCGGAACGTACAGGTCGACGTTGAAGCGCACGCGCTGTTCGGCCTTCTTCTCAAAGTCGTGCACGCCGATGTTGATCCAGACCTCGTAGTCACGCAGGAACAGCCGGCGGCAGTCCATCAGTTGGGGGTGGTTGAGCAGGCTTTGCATCAGGGTGCTTTCGAAGGGCTGTGGTCGCGGGCCAGAAACATCACATCGCGGGGCTGCGACTGCAGGTGCTGGCCGCCGTCCACCAACAGGGTGGTGCCGGTGATGGCGGGTGATTCAAGCAGGAAACGCACGGCGCGCGCGATGTCTTGCGGCGTGCTGCTGCGCTGCAGCGGTGTCATCTGGTGCGAAGCCTGGAATTCGGCCCCGCTCATCTCACCCGACAAGAGCGTGACACCGGGCGCCACACCGCAGACGCGTACCTGCGGCGCCAGGGCTTGGGCCAGCAGTGTGTTGGCGGCTTCCAGCGCGGCCTTGCTCAGCGTGTAGCTCAGGTAGTCGGGGTTGGGGTTCCAGAGCTTCTGGTCCAGCAGGTTGATCACCGCGGCACCGCCCGCATGGACGGATCCGTTGGGCTTGACCCAATGGTGCAAGGCGCGGGCCAGCACGACGGCCGGTGCGGTGTTGGCACGCCAGGCGCGGTCCATGCTGGCAAAGCTGAAGCTGGCCAGGTCGTCGTATTCAAAGAGCGACGCGTTGTTGACCACCGCGTCGATCCGACCAAAGCCTTGCACCACGGCAGGGACCAAGCCTTCACAGTCGGCTTCGACAGCCAGGTCGGCGGCAAAGGCCATGGCCTGCCCGCCGGCAGCACGCACCGCTGCCACCGTTTGTGATGCGGCTGAAGCCGAACTGCGGTAATGCACGGCCACTTGCCACCCTGCCGCAGCCAGATCGAGCGCGATCGTGCGCCCGATGCGCTGGGCGGCGCCGGTGATCAGGACAACAGGCTGGTGATCCATGAGGTGGGGGTTGAGCGCTGCGGCTGCCAGCGCGTGCTTCGGAAGGACACGCAACGGTGGCCAAGCGGTTTGACACAATGAGGCAGATGTCCTCATCCGATGCCCTGAGTTTATCGGCGCGACTGCACCAACGTGTCCTTGCGGTTATCCAGGAAGCGGACGGCTGGCTGGGTTTTGATCGTTACATGGCGCTGGTCCTGTACGAGCCGGGTCTGGGCTACTACAGCGGCGGGCGGCGCGTGTTTGGCGCCATGCCCTCTTCGGGCAGCGACTTTGTCACGGCGCCGGAACTCTCGCCACTGTTTGGCCAAACTCTGGCGCGCCAGGTCGCCCAAGCGCTGGATGCTGCGCAAGCCGACGAGGTTTATGAATTTGGAGCCGGCTCGGGCGCCTTGGCGCTGCAGGTGTTGGACACGCTGGGCCCCCGGGTGGGCCGCTACTCCATCGTGGACCTGTCGGGCACGCTTCGTGAACGCCAAGCCCAGACGCTGGCAGCGCACACCAGCAAGGTGCGCTGGCTTGACCACTTGCCTGAGCACATGCAGGGTGTGGTGCTGGGCAACGAGGTGCTGGACGCCATGCCGGTGCTGCTGCTGCACTGGGACGGCGTGCAGTGGTTTGAACGTGGTGTGACTGCATCGCGCGGCGAGATCGCTTGGGCCGACCGCCCCACCACCTTGCGGCCGCCGCTGGAAGGCACGTTTGCGTCTGGCACCGTTACCGAAATCCACCCTCAAGCCCAGGCCTTCATGCACACCTTGGCCGAACGCTTGACACGCGGTGTGGCCCTCTTCATCGACTACGGCTTCCCCGAAGCCGAGTACTACCACCCACAACGCAGCATGGGCACTCTGATGTGCCACCACGCCCACCTGTCCGACACCAACCCCTTGGTCATGCTGGGCGACAAGGACATTACCGCCCATGTCAATTTCACCGCCATGGCGCTGGCCGCGCAGGATGCCGGTTTGGACGTGCTGGGCTACACCTCACAAGCGCGCTTTTTGCTCAACTGCGGTTTGACCGATCTGTTGGTGGGCGCTGACCTGCGCACCACGGCCCATGCCCAAAAGCTCATCACCGAGCATGAGATGGGCGAACTCTTCAAAGTGCTGGCCTTGGGCCGAGGCGTGGTGCTGGACCCGCTGGGGTTTGTGGCTGGCGACCGCATGCACACCTTGTGACGCACATGACCAGGCGCCCCGGGCCGCAGCCATGCGTTGGCTGATCGTCTTTGTCTTGGCCTGTCTGGTCTTCAACAGCCTGCACCGCTGGTTGCTGAAAATCGGCCTGGGCAAATTGCCCGGTGACTTCAGCTTCACACTGCGTGGGCGGCAGTGGCACGTGCCCTTGGCCAGCTCGGTGGTGCTCAGCGTGCTGGCCATGCTGATCGGCCTGTTCTTTTGACGCGAAGGGGAGCGCGGGTGAACATCTTTCTGTCCTACTCTTCGACCCGCCGTGACCTGGCCGTGCGCCTGAAGTTGGCGCTGGAGGCCGAGCAGCACGACGTGTTCTTTGACCGTGACGACCTGGGCGCCGGCGAGGCTTACCAGCAAGCCATTCGGGAAGCGCTTGAACAAGCCGACCTGATGCTGTTTCTGGTCTCGCCCGAGTCGGTGGGCCCAGGCAGCTACACCCTGGCCGAACTGGAGATGGCCCAGGCGAAGTGGCAACAGCCGTCGGGCCGTGTCTTGCCGGTGGTGGTGGCGCCCACTCCGAAAACCAGCATTCCGCCCTACCTGCTGGCGGTGACGCTGCTGGAGCCCAGCGGCGAGGTGGTGGCTGAAACGCTGGCGGCGGTGGCCCGGCTGTCGGGGCGTGGCCCGCATCAATGGCGGCGTTGGGCGCCCGCGCTGGCGTTGGGGCTGCTGGTGATGCTGGGCCTGGGTGGTCTGTTCGGCTACCGCCAGATCCAGTCTGAACGACAAGCCGCCGCCGAGCAGGCGCGCCAACTTCAGGCTTTGACGCAGTCCATCTCGCAGGCTGGCCGCTTGTGCCTGGATGGTGGCTACGCCGATGGTTTTGCTCAGCTGGCCGCACTGGCAGTCAGCGTCCAGGGCGTCGCCAAAACAACCTTGCACACGGCACAAGAAGACTGCGCCATGGCGTGGCTGCGCTGGGGGCGGCGCAATCCGGGTGAGACCAGCTTTGCCCAGATGGTGGCCCCGCTGCGCCCGCTGCTGGCGCAAGGCCTGGTGGCGGGCGCCAATGGCCAACGTGCTGCTGACCTGCGCGCCCACCTGGGCTGGGCCGACCGTCTGGTCTGGATCGACGAAAAAAACCCCAGCATCGACCCCACACCGCACTTTCGGCAGGCCGTGGCCCTGGATGCCGACAACGTCTACGCCCACGCCATGTGGGCCTTTTGGCTGTTGGCTCGTCAAAGCGGGCAGTCCGGGCGAAGCGAGCAAACCGCGTCGGCGCTGCAGCACTTTCAGCAGGCCCAGAAGAGCGGGCGCCAGCTGTCCTTTGTGCGTGCCCTGCAGCTGGGCAGCTTGGTGACCAGCGACGACCTGGGGGCAGAAGCGATTCGGGTGCTCAACCAGATGCGGCTGGGCCGAGAAGCGCTGGAGCCCGACCGCTTGCCGCGCATCTGGTCGCGTTTGTATTCACTGGCCTACCAAGACGACAAGGCGGCCCAGCTGCTGGCTGCGCTGCCACCTGAAGAAGGCCTGCAGACCTTTTTGTGGTTGTTTCCCAAAGAGCGCGTCGAAACATCCAGCACCCCCCAGTGGCGCTTGACACACGCGCTGTTGCTGGTCAACGCGGGCCTGCCTGCGCAGGCGCGAGCCGATCTGCTGGCACTGCAGAAGGAACTGGGTGCTTCCAAGGCCGGCGGCACCCTGCCGGGGGCGGTTTCGAAGCTGGTCGCCAAGTTGTGACCCAGACGCTGCTGCTGGGCGTGGTGTTCGGCTACTTCGCCTTGCTGCTGGGTGTGGCATGGTGGACGTCGAGGCACGCCGACAACGAGGCCTTTTTCATCGGCAGCCGCAACAGCCCGTGGCCTTTGGTGGCCTTTGGCATGGTGGGTACGTCCTTGTCGGGGGTGACCTTCATCAGCGTGCCCGGCGCGGTGGGCTTGACCCAGTTTCATTACCTGCAGATCGTGCTCGGGCAGGTGCTGGGTTACGCCGTCATCGCGTTTGTCTTGCTGCCGCTGTACTACCGACATCGGCTGACCAGCATCTATGGCTACCTGCAGCATCGCCTGGGGCCACGTTCTTACAAGACCGGAGCGGCGTTTTTTCTGGTCTCGCGCAC
Organism: Betaproteobacteria bacterium; assembly: GCA_043743835.1. Taxonomy (GTDB): domain Bacteria; phylum Pseudomonadota; class Gammaproteobacteria; order Burkholderiales; family Burkholderiaceae_C; genus Rubrivivax. Next base: position 72,688 of record JAYTVT010000058.1, on the reverse strand, counting down.
CCTGGGCGCCACGGCGCGCTTGTACCTGGTGGTCAAGATCCTGCAAGACAGCATCCTGGCCTCGTTTGGCGTGCCGTTCTGGCTGACCGCGGCGGTGATCCTGCTGATGATCCTGCTCTACACCGTCGAAGGCGGGGTGCGCACCATCGTGTTCACCGACACGCTGCAGACCGCTGGCATGCTGTTGGGGTTGGGTGTGTGCACCTGGTTCCTGCTGTCCCGGCTGGACCTCAGCGTTGGCCAAAGCCTGGATCTGCTGCAACAACAAGGCCTGTCCACGGTGTGGGGCACCGATCCTTTGAGCAAACACTGGTGGCTCAAGCAGGTGCTGGCCGGCGCCTTCATCGCCATCGCCATGACGGGCCTGGACCAGGAGATGATGCAAAAGAGCATCAGCGTGAAGCGCCTGCGTGACTCGCAAAAGAACGTGATGGTTCTGGCCCTGGTGCTGCTGGGCGTGGTGATGGTGTTTCTCTTTCTGGGTGGTCTGCTGCACCTGTTTGCCCAGGCGGTGGGACTGTCAGCAACGGGGGACCGCCTCTTTCCAGCCGTGGTTTTGGGCCACCTGCCGCTGGCGGTGCAGCTGCTGTTTTTCATCGCCCTGATTTCGGCGCTGTTCCCCAGCGCGGACGGCGCACTGACCGCGCTGACCAGCAGCTTTTGCATCGACATCCTGGGCCTGAAAGAACGCGCCTATTGGGACGAGGCCCGGCGCGTGCGCGTGCGGCGCCAAGTCCACCTGGGTTTTGCAGCGCTCTTCATGGCCCTGGTGATGGGCTTCAAGGCGCTGGACGACCCCAGCATGATCGGCTTGATCCTGAAGTTGGCCGCCTTCACCTACGGGCCGCTGCTGGGGCTGTTCGCCTTTGGCATGTTCACCCAGCGCGTGGTGCGCGACCGTTGGGTTCCGGGCGTGGCCCTGGCCGCGCCGCTGCTGTGCTGGCTGCTTGACCGCTACCAAAGCCAGCTGCTGGGGCCGTGGCAGTTGGGGCTGGAGGTGTTGCTGCTGAACGGCGCGTTGACGTTTGCCGGGCTGTGGGTGCTGTCGACCCCAGCCCTGCCAGCGCCACGTGTCGGTGCGGATGTCAAACGATGATGTGCCAGGCGTGACCGCAGTGTCGGCAGCGCACGTGAACCTCGTCGTCCGCCCCTTCCGGTTGCATCAGTTCCAGTCGACCGTAGGTTTTGCAGTTGGGACAGTCGGCCTGGTGCGCCACGGCCTCGGCTGAGCTCAGCAAGCGCAGGTAGCGCCGCAGGGCCCACAAGCCGATGGCAGCGCAGAGCAGGGCGGCAACCAGGTCGGTGACCTGGTCGGCCACCGAGCGGAACTTGGATGCAGCCTCAAAGGCGGCAAACAGCCCGATCACGCACAAGAACAGCAGGACCATGTGGGCATGGCTTTGCAGCAGCTCGCGCTCGTACCACTTGCGAAAGCCATGTTTGCGAATGCCGTCAGCCAATTTCATGGGCGCCCCCGGCCGCCTGGAAGCCGACGGTTGCTGCCATGGTGGCACAAACGGCGGGCTGAAGCTGAGGATCGATCGCGGGGCTCACCGCGCCGCTGGGTGTGAAAGCGGGCCCAGGAAGACAAGTCAGACCGGAGGGTGCTCAGTCGTCGACCATGGGTGCCAGCTGCCGCCGCAGCCGCTCCACACGCGCCGCCTGAATCGCCGCGCCAATCTCGGGCCCGTGCCGGCCGGCTTGGGCCGCCTGGGCGGCCACTTGCGCGGTGTCGACATCCAGCACCGCGCGAAGCAAGGGTGGCAGGCGCACGGTGGGCTCGTAGGGCAGCTCTTCACGGCCCGTGCGGCCACGGGCGTCGCACTCACAGGCCAGCAAAACTGCGGCAAACCGTTCGGGGCGGCGGATGGCGTCGCAGCGCTCGAACAGGCGCAACAAGGCGGCTGCGCCCAAGCTGGCGCTGGCATGGATGTGGCCGTGCTCGCGCGCCACCACATCGGCCAGTTCGCGGCAGTCGCTGCTGACGCGCCAGCGCTCGGCCAAGGCTTGCGCCAGCTTGGCGCTGCGGGCTTCGTGGCCCAGGTGGCGTGGCCATTGCTCGGGCGGCGTGCTGCCTTTGCCCAGATCGTGGGCCAGGCAGGCCCAGCGCACCGGCAGCGGTGCATTCAGGCGCGCCGCCATATCCAGCACCAGCATCAGGTGCACGCCGGTGTCGATCTCCGGGTGGTGGGCCGGCGGTTGTGGCACGCCCCACAAGCGGTCCACTTCGGGCATCAGGCGGCGCAACGCGGCGCAGTCGCGCAGCACTTCAAACATGCGGCTGGGCTTGGCGCACATCAGGCCGCGTGACAGCTCTTGCCAGACCCGCTCGGCCACCAGTGCGTCGACCTCACCGTTGTCCACCATCTGGCGCAGCAGTGCCATCGTTTCAGGCGCGACGGTGAAGTCGGGAAAGCGCGCCGCCAGGCGGGCCAAACGCAGCAGGCGCACCGGGTCTTCGACAAACGCGTCTGAGACGTGGCGCAGCACGCGTTGGCGCAGGTCGGTCTGACCACCGTAAGGGTCGATCAGCGTGCCGTCGTGTGCTTGGGCGATGGCGTTGATGGTCAGGTCACGGCGGGCCAGGTCTTCTTCCAGCGTGACCTCGGGCGCGGCATGAAAGCTGAAGCCGTGGTAACCGGCGCCCACCTTGCGCTCGGTGCGCGCCAGGGCCACCTCTTCGCCGCTGGTGGGGTGCAAGAAGACCGGAAAGTCTTTGCCCACGGGCTTGTAGCCCAGGTCCTGCAGCGCTTGCGGCGTGGTGCCCACGGCCACCCAGTCGCGGTCGGCGGCGGGCAGGCCCAGCAAAGCGTCTCGCACCGCGCCACCCACGACGTAGAACTTGGCGCTCATGGCTGGGGCCGCGCGATGCTCAACGCGGCTCAACGCTGCTTGCGGTAAGGCTCGTCGAAGTCCAGGTAGTCCTGCTCGGCCAGCGAGTCCTTGATCCAGGCCGCCACGCTGGGCGTGGCCGCCACCGCCTGCACGTAGGCACGCGCCGCATCCGACACCGGCAAGCCGTACGTCAACAGGCGCATGCAAACCGGCGCATAAAAAGCGTCGGCCGCAGTGAAGGCGCCAAAGAGGAAAGGACCGCCGCTGACCGCCAAGGCCTGCGACCATGCAGCGTCAATGCGCGCCACGTCGCTGCGCACCGCCTTTTGTTCGGCCCAGACGCGTTCGCCCACTTCGTGCAGTTGAGCTTCGATGTTCATCGGGCAGTGGTTGCGCAGCGCCGAAAAGCCGCTGTGCATCTCGCACACCAGGCTGCGAGCGCGAGCGCGCGCCGCGCGATCGGCAGGCCACACGCCGGGGTGCTTTTCTGCCAGGTACTCGGTGATGGCCAGGGTGTCCCAGATGGCCAGGTCACCGTCCACCAGCACTGGCACCTTGCCAGCCGGGCTGTGCCGCGCCACGGCTTGCCGGAATGCCGAGCCTTCGCTGAAGTCGAAGCGCAGCTTGACCTCGTCGAAGTTGATGCTGAGTTGCTTCATCAGCACCCAGGGCCGCATCGACCAGGACGAATAGTTCTTGTTGCCAATGATCAGTTGCACGCGGGCCTCCGGTGGTGGTGTGGAGTGTGGACATGGATGGACCTGAGCCCATGCTAGCGGCTCGCTGTCTGCTGCGGGTTGCACAGTGGTCATCCCAGTGATGACGGCTGTGCATCAGAGCGCTGGCTGTGGGAGTGTTCCATGATCCGGGGCGCTGCCCCGGATCATTAAACTTAGCGCCTGCCCGCGCCAGCGCGAAACCGGTCCAGGTCCGGCCGCTGGAACAGGTCGGCCAGGTAGCGCGGGGCCACGCATTCCAACGCGGTGGGCGTGATGCCCATGGCGCGCAGGTCAGGGGCGTGGCCGCTGGCCACGCTGGGCACCGCCAATGAGGCCAGGTTGTCGCGTGACATCAGGGGTTCGCCCGGCAAACATTCCATGGCCGCAGCCTGCAGCCAACCGGCCCAATGCGGTAGCGACCACTGCGGCCGCTCGCGGCCTGACCAGCGCCCCGCCAAGCGCACCAGTTCGCTCAGCGTGTACACCTGGGGCCCTGCGCATTCATAGGTTTGGCCGATGCTGGAAGGCGTGTCCAGCGACTGAACGATGGCCTGCGCCACGTCTTCCACCCACACCGGTTGCAGGCGTGCCTGGCTGCCCGCCAGCGGCATCACCGGTGCCACCGCTTGCAGCCGCGCAAACAGGTTCAGAAAACGATCATGGGCGCCAAAAATGACCGAGGGACGCAGCACGGTGACGTCCAGTCCCGACGCGGCCAACACCGCTTCGCCGGCTGCTTTGCTGCGCAGGTAGTTCGACGGCGCAGTGGCGCTGGCACCCAGGGCGCTGACATGCACCAGGCGCTTCACGCCCGCGACATGGCAAGCCTTGATCAGGCGGCGCGGCAGCTCGACGTGCACAGCTTGAAAGTCCGCTTCGCTGCCGTGCAGGATGGCGATCAGGTTGATCACCACGTCGACACCCTGAACCAACTGTTGCAGTTGTCGGTCATCAGACACTTGGGCTTGCACCAGGTCGACGGTGGGCAGCAACTGCACCCCGTTGCCCCGCGCCAAGCGGCGGGTGGGCACCACGATGCGGTCGCTGCTGCTGCGCTGGGTCAGTCGTTCACAAACGGCGCGACCGACAAAGCCGGTGCCGCCTAAAACCAGAATGCGTGTCATGGAATCTCTTTGTCGGGTGCGGGTGCTGCCGGGTCGCGCGGGCCAATGGGCTTGCCCAGGCGGGACTTCAGCGTGGGCACCGGTTGGCCCAGCACGGCGGCGTAATAGATCGAGTTGGACAGTACTTTTTTGACGTAGTCGCGCGTCTCGTTGAAGGGGATGGTCTCGGCCCAGGCGGCAGGCTCCATCACCGCCCCTTCGCGCCAACGGCGCGGGCGGCCCGGGCCAGCGTTGTAGGCCGCCGTGGCCATGGCCAAGGAGCCGTCCAGGTCGTCCAGCACCCTTCGAAGATAGGCGGCACCCAGCTGCAGGTTGACTTCGCGGTCGTTGATCATCTGCGGTGTGTAGGGCAAGCCCACCTGCTTGGCTGTCCAGCGGGCGGTGGCTGGCATCAGCTGCATCAGACCGGAGGCGCCCACGTGGGAGCGCGCGTCGGTGATGAAGCGTGACTCTTGCCGAATCAGGCCCAGCACCACCGCCGGGTCCAGCCCGGCTTGTTTGGCTTTGGCTTCGATCAGTTCGCGCTGGGGTGTGGGGAAGCGTTGCGCCAAGTCGACTTCAACCTTGGTGCGGTCGCTGGTGTTGATGCAGCGGTCCCAAACCTCACGCTCGCAGGCCAGCTGCGCGGCAGCGAGCAGGCCGCGTTCGTCCAGAGCGCGCAAGGTGAAGTTCCACTCGCGCACACCCTCGGAGCGCAAGCCCAGGCTAATGAGTTGCAGGGCCCGGTTGAAGCCGGCCTGGCTGCGGGCCGCTTCGCGCTCGGTCGGTGTCAAGGCCACTGGTGCGCCGGGCAGGCTCACCTTGCCGCCCAGCTCCTCGGTGGCCAGCTTGCCGTAGAAATTGAGTTGCTGGCTGATGCCCTCCAAGGCCAACTTGGCGCTGGCCCGAGCAGCGTCACCGTCAGGACCGCTGGCAGCTCGCGCCTGGGTGGCACGGGCACGCCAGTAAACCCAGGTGGCGTCTTTCTGCTCGGCCGGGCTCATGGCGTCGACGGCGCGCTGGATCAGCACCGGCCTGTGTTTGTTGCTGGCCGGCGTGCGCAACGCAGCGCGCACGTGCCAGGCCAACAGGTCGTCACTCCAGGGCGGTGCGGTCCCTGGCTTGGCTGCACTGTCCCACAGCAGCCAGGCTTTGCGGGCGTAGTCGGCGGCCTGGGGCATCAGCTTCAGGCCGGCCTGCTTGGCCACGTGGGCCCAGGCGGTGGCGGCCAATCCGATGGGCAGCTCTTGCTCCCATTTGGCCTCCAGCTGGGACGCGGTGTACTCGGGGTCGTTGGCGGCCATGCGCATCAGCGCCAGCAGGTCCAGTTCATGGGCCGTGCTGCTGTTGGGTTGCGGGCGGCGGCGCAAGTACTGCTGTGGGGAGTCCCACAGTTCGGTCATGGTCGCTTCCAGACCTGGGCGCACCATCCCCACCGCAGCCCGCGCAGGGCGGGGGCGGTTGGCTTCAACCGACAGGCGGGCTTCTGCCCACAGGTCGGCGTCGCTGAGCTTGCGGGCTTCGCGAAGGGTGCTGGCCAGCAGGTTGCAGCCGTCGTCAAGTTCGCGCTGCGCATACCAGGCGGCTTTGGCTGCTTCGCGCACGTCTTGGCCGTCCAGGTGTTGGGTCAACAGGGCATAGCAGGTGACCTCGCGGTCGTCGTTCATGCGAAAGCGGGGGAACTCGACGCGGAAGTTGGCCCAGTCGCGCCGCTTGCCCAGTTCCAGCAGCCAGTCGTTGCGCAAGCGGTCTTCGACGTAGGTGCCTGGCCAGCGCGCGTAGAAGGCCTCCAGCTCAGGTTGCTGGGCCAGGTTCAGGCGGTTGCCGAGTTCCCAATACTCTGCCCATTGCGCCAAGGGGTGGGCGCTGCGGTTGGCGGCCTGACGCAGGTTGCCCAACTGGGTGCCGTCTTTCTTGCGCAAGGCCTCCTTGGCCTGAACCAGGATGTCTTCGGCTGGCGCGGCAGCGGGGGCAGCACCCGCATGCGCTGCAAATACCAGCGCCAGGGTGATAGCGGTCCAACGCAAATAGCGGATAGGTGACATGGCTTTGAATTTAGCGCAGGGGTGTGGACACAGGGCGATCATGGTCAAGGTGGTGTGAGCGCCAGCACGGCAGAGCGTGTTTCTTCAGCCTGGGCCAGCAGCCATTCTTCAAAAGCGGTCAACACCGGCCTTTGCTGGCGCTGCGGCCAGCGCACCAGCCAGTAGGCAAAGGGCGACACCACACGGCCCTCAACACCAAAGGGTTCGACCAGATCGCCGCGCTGGATGGACTCCAGCGTCAGCGGCATCCTGGCCAGCGCCACGCCTTGGCCCGCCAAAGCGGCCTGAATGCGTTGGTAGGTGAAGTTCAGGTGCAACCAGCTGCGTGGCTCCATGCCAACGGGCGCGTACTGTCGCAGCCAGTGGTGCCAGCTGACGTATTCGGCGCTGGGCTTGTGGTCGTCTTCTTCCAGCAAGGTGTGTTGGGCCAGATCGGCTGCGCTGCGCAAGGGCAGGCGCTGCAGCAGGCTCGGGCTGGCCACGGGCGTCAAGACCTCGTCGAACAGGCGTATGGAGCCGGGCGGCGCATCGCTGGGGTGGCAATGGCGCAGGCCCAGGTCGATTTCGGGGTCATCAAACTCGGCCATGGTGTCGGTGGCCGAAATGCGGATATCGGCCTGGGGGTGCAGGGCCTGGAAAGCCTGCAGCCGGGGCAGCAGCCACATCGACGCAAACGAGGCGAAGGTGGTCACGCCCACGGGCTGGCGGCCTTGTGCGGTGCGGATCTGGCGCACGGTGCTGTCCAGCCGCTGCAGCAAAGGTTCGACGCTGCGAAGAAGTTGCATGCCTGCACCTGTGATCTCCACGTGCCGCGTGCCGCGCAAGAAGAGCGCGGCGCCCAACTCTTCTTCCAGAGATCGGATCTGGCGACTGATGGCCGGCTGGGTCAGGTGTTGCTCTTCGGCGGCGGCCCGAAAACTCAGGCGGCGCGCCACCGCTTCGAAGGTGCGCAGGGGGCCGATGGCCAGCGGGCGATGACGGACTTGATTCATACCAATTGATTATCAATCAATCGGCAATTGATGATTGGACGAAGTTTCGGGTAAACCCGATCATTGCCTAGGATGAATCAAGCAAAGGAGTTCCACTGTGAACCACGACCTCATGACAAAGATGCATCAAGCCAACAGCCCGTTTGTTTGGCCTTTGGCCGAACGGCAGGCCGTCACGCTGTCGGCCGACCCGGCCACGCGGTCGCTGTGGGTGCACGAAGGCCGGGTCTGGTTGACCCGACAGTGCGCCAGTGGCGTGCCCGAGGACGTGTGGCTCGACGCCGGCCAATGCCACACCTTGCCGGCAGGCACCGAATGGGTGGCCGAAGCGTGGCCGCAGGCGCGCCTGAGCGTGGTACAGGCGGCGCCCGCGGTGATCAAGTCAGTGACCTGGCCTTCTTGGCTGCTGCCTTGGCGGGCGGCTTCTTCTTCGGCTTGGCAGCAGGCTTGACGGATCGATTTGGCGCCGCGGCGCGGGCGCTGAGTGCGGCCTGCAGGGCCAGGCAGGCCCAGGGCTCCATCAGCGCCGGCGAGTCCAGGGCTTCAGCCGGCGCAGTCCAGTAGCCCATGGTCATGCTCTTGCCTTGGGCCTCAAAGACAAAGGGCTCGCACTGGGCCTGTTCAAACCGGACCTGGGTGTTGACATGGGTCTTCAGGTACAGACGCTCAAACGCGATGATGGCCATGAACACCTCGTCGACATAAAGGCCCCAGCCGCCAAACATGCGGCGCACGCGCACCGTTCCCAGCGGTGCCAGAAGTTCCACGCAATGGCTGACAAAGGGTGGCGTGGGGCTGCTCATGGGTGTTCTTTCCTGTGCATGACGCGACAATAGCGGTCTTGCTGCGTTTGCAGTGCATGTCCGGCCCGCCGATGTCGCTGAACCTGCCGTCTTTCGAGCCCTCACAAGACAAGGCCACGCTGCGCCGCCAGCTGCAGGCCGAGCGCCAAACGCTGATCGACCGCCACCAGCGCGCGATGCACCTGCAAGAAGTGCTGCGCGTGTGGTTGATGGGTCGCGCCGACAAGGCCGTGGGCGCCTATTGGCCCATCAAGGGCGAATTTGACGCTTTGCCGGCGCTTTACCGCTGGGCCGAGGCCGATGAAGAACGTTGCATCGGCCTGCCGGTGATCGACAAAGCCACCAAGCGGCTGAGCTTTCACATGTGGTTCCCGGGCTGCGAGATGGAAGAAGATGCCTATGGCATTCCCAAACCCAAGGACACGCCGGTGTTTCATCCCACCTTGCTGCTGGTGCCCTGCGTCGGCTTTGGCCCCAAGGGGGTGCGCTTGGGTTATGGCGGCGGTTTTTACGACCGCACACTGGCCACACTGCAACCCCGCCCCACCACGGTGGGTCTGGCCTATTCACATGGTTTTGTGCCTTGGCTCACCGCGGAGCCGCACGATGTGCCCTTGGACGCGGTGCTCACGGACGAAGGGCTGGACTGGGCTGCGCCGGTTCGCTAGCCGGGCAGGACCGTCGGCGTCGGTCTTGCGCTGAGAGCGCGCTCAGCGCGGGTTCAGCCAACCAAGCCCAGCCGCTTGCAGACCTCCAGAGACAGCGCGCTCTGGTTCAGCGTGTAGAAGTGGATGCCCGGTGCACCACCTGCCACCAGCCGTTCGCACAGCCGCGCCACCACATCGATACCGAAGGCCCGGATTGACGCTGCGTCGTCCAGATAGCCTTCCATCTTCAAGGCCACCCAGCGCGGGATCTCGATGCCGTCGCGGGCCGCAAACTGTGCGATCTTGGCGTAGCTGTGGATGGGCATGATGCCCGGCACGATGGGCACCGTGACACCCAACGCGCGCACCTCGTCCACAAAGTGGAAGTAGGCGTCGGGGTTGAAGAAAAACTGGGTGATGGCCGAGTTGGCGCCCGCCTTGACCTTGGCCGCGAAGTGCTCCAGGTCCTTGCGTGCATAACGCTGCTGCGGGTGGTACTCGGGGTAGGCCGCGACTTCAATGAACCAGTCGTTGCCTTGGTTCTTGCGAATGAACTCGATGAGGTCTGAGGCGTAGCGAAACTCACCGGCCGTGGCCGTGCCACTGGGCAGGTCGCCGCGCAAGGCCACCAGCCGCTGAATGCCCTGCGCGCGGTAGGTGTCCAGAATTTCGGAAATGCCCGCCGCCGTGCTGCCCACGCATGACAAGTGTGGCGCCGCCTCGTGGCCCAGGGCCGCAATTTCTTTGACGGTGGCCAGCGTCTTTTCGCGCGTGGCACCACCCGCGCCGTAGGTGACGCTAAAAAACTCGGGGGCCACGACCGAAAGGTCCTGCACCACGGTCTTGAGCTTTTCGCTTCCGACCGGGGTGTTGGGTGGGAAAAACTCGAAGCTGATCGGTACGTGTTTCATGGACAAGCGCTCCCTGCGAGCAAGAAGAGACCTGCCAAGCGCAAAGCGCGAGGCAGCCATCAGGTGGCCGCCTCGGAACCGGCTTTGCCGGGCCGCTGCGGGCCGCCCCCTGGGGGGGCTCAGCCATCGCGCTTGCAGGCGCGATGGCCTTCGTCAGGCGAGCAAAGGTCCGAAGGGACCTTTGCACGTCCAGACTCAGTACCTGTAGGTGTCGGCCTTGTAGGGGCCGGCCTTGCTCACGCCGATGTAGGCTGCCTGAGCGTCGCTCAGTTCAGTCAACATCGCGCCCACCTTCTTCAGGTGCAGGCGCGCCACTTTCTCGTCCAGGTGCTTGGGCAACACATAAACCTTGCCAGACTGGTAGGCGTTGCTGCGGGTGAACAGCTCGATCTGGGCGATGACTTGGTTGGCAAACGACGAGCTCATCACAAAGCTGGGGTGACCGGTGCCGCAGCCCAGGTTCACCAAGCGGCCCTTGGCCAGCATGATGATTTTCTTTCCGTCAGGGAACACCACATGATCAACCTGGGGCTTGATCTCGTCCCAGGTGCAGTCTTCCAGCGCGGCAACGTCGATTTCGTTGTCGAAGTGGCCGATGTTGCAGACGATGGCCTGGTCCTTCATCGCTTCCATGTGCTTGCGCGTGATGACGCTGAGGTTGCCGGTGGCCGACACAAAGATGTCGGCCTTGTCGGCGGCGTATTCCATGGTCACGACTTTGTAGCCTTCCATCGCGGCTTGCAGCGCGTTGATGGGGTCGATCTCGGTCACCCACACCTGGGCGCTGAGTGCGCGCAAGGCCTGGGCGCTGCCCTTGCCCACATCGCCGTAGCCGGCCACCACGGCCACCTTGCCGGCGATCATCACGTCGGTGGCGCGCTTGATGGCGTCGACCAGGCTTTCGCGGCAGCCGTACAGGTTGTCGAACTTGCTCTTGGTGACGGAGTCGTTGACGTTGATGGCGCGGAAAGGCAGCGTGCCCTTGGCGGCCATTTCGTTCAGACGGTGCACACCGGTGGTGGTTTCTTCGGTCACGCCGATGATTTGTGCAGCCTTGCGGGTGTACCAGGTGGGGTCCACGGCCAGCTTGGCCTTGATGGCGGCAAACAGGCAGGTCTCTTCTTCACTGGTGGGCTTGCTGACCACCGAGATGTCTTTCTCAGCGCGCTGGCCCAGGATCATCAGCAACGTGGCGTCGCCGCCGTCGTCCAGGATCATGTTGGGGCCTTCGCCCTCGGTGCCTTTGGCGCCAAAGTCAAAGATGCGGTGGGTGAAGTCCCAGTACTCGCTGAGCGTTTCGCCCTTGTGCGCAAACACCGGCGTGCCCTTGGCCACCAACGCGGCTGCGGCGTGGTCTTGGGTGCTGAAGATGTTGCACGAGGCCCAGCGCACGCTGGCACCCAGTGCCTGCAGCGTTTCCACCAGCACGGCGGTCTGGATGGTCATGTGGATGCTGCCGGTGATGCGGGCACCCTTGAGCGGCTGGCTCTTGGTGAATTCTTCGCGGATGGCCATCAGACCGGGCATTTCGGTCTCGGCGATCTTGATTTCCTTGCGGCCCCAGGCTGCCAAGGCCAGGTCGGCAACAGCAAAGTCTTGTACGGGTTTGAGAACGGCGTTCATGGTCAGGCTCCAATCGGTTGAGGAACCTGCACGGCGGCGCTGTAGCGGGAGGAATCCACTCACCCACGAAGACCATCGTGCAGGTGAGCGCTGTTGCAATGTAGATTTCCGAGCCTGGCCTCAAGGGTGAGGTTGCAACGCTCCTCGGAAAGAGCCCGCATTCTAGCCACAGGTCTTCGGGTTTGCACGAGGGGCCTGGGGCAACCCGGAAGGCCGCGGGGAAAGTGCGTGAGCTGTTCCCGCGAACGACGCCTGAATTGCCAAACCGGCTCGCTGGGGCTCAAGTTGAGCCCGGTTCAACCGACGGCGGGGCCGCAGGAGGGTCAAATGACCACTTCGGCCAGTGGGTCACCTGCTGCAAAATCCGCGCGGATGCGCTTCTTCGCTTCCTGCCCATGCTGTTGACTGGCGCTTCAAGCGTTGAGACCCCGCGCGCGCTGGCGCAGTGGCCCGAGTCGGCGCGTGCCGCCATCGGCGGGTTCATGACCGACATCGACGACACCTTGACGTGCGATGGAGCCATCGAGCCCGCGGCCCTGAAAGCCCTGCACGATCTGGCGGCCGCGGGCCTTCCCGTGGTGGCCATCACCGGCAGGCCCCTGGGTTGGAGCCAGGCCATCGCATCGACGTGGCCTGTGTCCGCCATCGTCGCAGAGAACGGCGCCGTGGCGCTGATTCGCGATGGACAGCGCTGGTTGACTGAGTTTGTTCAGGACGAGGCCACACGCCATACCAACGCGGCACGTTTGAAGGCCGTGGCCGCCAGGGTGCTGCGCGACGTGCCAGGCGCCGTGTTGTCGCAGGACAGCCCTGGCCGGGTGACCGACATCGCGGTGGACCACAGTGAGTTTGTGCATCTGCCGCCGCAGCGGATCGAGCAGGTTGTGGCCTTGATGCGGCAAGCCGGCATGAACGCCACCGTGAGCTCCATCCACATCAATGGCTGGTTCGGCGACCACACCAAGTGGACCGCAGCGCGTTGGATGGCGCGCCGGCTCTGGGGCCGTGAGCTGCAAGACGAACTGAATGGCTGGGTCTATGTGGGCGACTCCACCAACGACCAGTTGATGTTTCAGCACTTTCCGCAGGCCGTGGGCGTGGCCAACCTGATGCGCTTTGCAGCTGACTTGAAGGTTTGGCCGACTTACCTTGCACCGGGCGAGCGGGGGGTGGGCTTTGCGCAGGTGGCTCAGTCGGTGCTGGCGGCGCGGCGCGCATAGAGCCAAGAGGGTGGCTGCGGGTGCCGCTTCTGGGTTGGCGGCCTGTTGATCGTTACTCGGCTAAAGCCAGAAAGTCGCTCAGACGCTGTTTTTCCTGGGCCCAAGCGGTTTTGAACGCCGAATCGCGCGGCGGCTTGCCGCTGACAAAACCCAGTTCGGTCTCCAGCTTGCCGTTTCGAACCGCAGCGTTGCACCACCCCAGCACCTGCCCGCGCCACAGCAAGGGCAGGGCGTAGTAGCCACGTACCCGCTTGGGTGCAGGCGTGTAGGCCTCGAAACGGTAGGCCCAGCCCCAGAACAACTCAAAACGCCGACGATCCCAGACCACGGGGTCGAAGGGCGCCAGCAGCCGCAGCTGGTCGTCGAGTTGGTGGCGCTTGCTGCTCGGGTTTTCGCCGGGCGACCAGTACCAACGCTGACCGTCCAGCAGGGTGGTCGGCAGGCGGGTCTTGGTCCTGGCCAGCGCCGCTGCGCGCTGGGCGCGCCACTGCGGAACACCCCCACCCATCAGGTGGCTGATCAGTTCGGACAAAGAGCGCTCGGGCAGCGGTGCGTACTTGGTCACCACCACGTCAATCAAGGCATCGACGGCTGCGTCGGGCGACGCTTTGCACTCGTCTCTATCAACGGCTTGGTAAAGCCGAACCCCACCGGCGCGGCCGGCAATGCGGACCAGGCCCCGGTAGTGCATGCCGTCCAGCAGTTGCGTGCTGGCGTTGCTGGAGCCGCCAAACCAGTTCTGCGTTTTTCCGTGTCCAAAGGCCTGGTCCACCTCTCGCGGGTGCGCAACGCCACGTTCGCGCACAAAGTCCAGCACCGCATGGGCCTGTTTCCAGCGCGAAGGGGCCCACACCGTGCGCGGCGCACGCGGATGCATCAGAGCCTGGGTGGCGCGGGGCAAGAAGCCGTAGTTGACGAAGAAATCTTCTTCAATCGGCAGCTGGGCATAGCGTCTTTCCAGGTCACCGGCTCGGTAGCCTTTGACGCGGTGGCGCAGGGTCAGGTCCTGCGCGCGCGCAGGGGCACGGATCGGGTCAGCCTGCACAAAGCCCAGGCGCTGGATGGCCTTGGGCAGGGTGGTGGGCGTGAACAGGCTGCGGGCAATCGCGTACTGGCGCAGGTGGTCGAGCGAAATGGTCATGCCCTGGATCATGCCGCCATTCGGGTGCGCTCAGGGGCGCGCTGAGCCTCAGGGCCGAGCGTCAGGACTGAGCGTCCGCGGGCCTCTCTAACGCCGGGCTAACGGCCTCGGCCCTAGATTGCAGCCGGGGGTCGCCGCGGGCGACCTGTTCGGGTTCAACCGGTGCCGCCATACTTGTGCTGATGTCCACGCCGCCACCCTCTGCCTTGAGCCTGGCGCTCAGCCGCGCGGGCCAGGCGCGTGTGGGCAGCCAGCCTTGGGTGCCGCTGCCGCCACGGGACGCGCTGATGCTGGCGTGGCTGGCGCTGGAAGGGCCCACACCGCGGGTGCGCCTGGCCCAACTGTTGTGGCCAGACAGCCCAGCGGACGCTGCGCGCAACTCGCTGCGCCAGCGCTTGTTCCACTTGAAGAAGACACTGCAGGTCGAGTTGGTGCAAGGACAAGCCCTTTTGACCCTGGCGGCAGACGCCGTGCACGATCTGGTCGACGCGGGCACCGTCTTGGCCGATATCGACGTGGAGGCCCAGGGTGAACTGGCGGCCTGGCTCCTGCAGCGTCGCGAGCGCGGCGGCGCGCTGACCAAACAGAAGCTGGTGGATCAAGCGCAGTCCGCCGAGGAGCGCCGTGATTGGGTGGGGGCACTGGATCTGGCCCACCAACTCGTTGCTCTGGAGCCCAGCTCAGAAGCGGCCCACTGCCGCCTGATGCGCTTGCACTACCTGTCGGGCGACCGCGCTGCTGCTCTGCGGGCTTTTGATCGCTGTGAACGTGTGTTGCGGCAAGAGCTCGGTGTTGCGCCCTTGGCCGACACCTTGGCGCTGCGTGCCACCATCGTGTCGGCCGGCGTGGCAGCCCATGCACTGACAGCGCGATCCGTGCCTGTTGCAGTTTTGCGTCCACCCCGCTTGATAGGCCGCCAGCTGGAGTTGCAGCACTTTGAACAAGGTTGGCGGGCCCACCACGTGGTGGCCATCTCCGGTGAAGCAGGCATGGGCAAGACCCGCTTGATGCAGGACTTTGCGCAGGCCCGTTCTGGCGTGTTGCACGTGTCGGCGCGCCCGGGTGATGCGGGGGTGCCCTTGGCCACGTTGGCGCGGTTGTTGCGCGCGGTTTCGAATGCACCAGCAGGGGCTGCGGAAGGCACCAACAGCTCAGTGACCTTGTCTGCAGAAAGCTGGCCTGCAGCCATGGGCGCGGCGCCAGATGCCGACGCGCTGGGCGGCGCTGTGGATCAACGCCTGCGACTGCAGCGAGACGTCGCTCGGCGCCTGGGCGCGCAGCAGGCGGTGTCGGGCCTGCTGCTGGACGACCTGCACTTTGCCGACGGGGCCAGCCTGGATCTGATCTTGGCCCTGGTTGACGACAGCGACCGTGATTTTCAATGGGCCTTGGCCTGGCGGTCGGCCGAAGCGGGCTCACCCTTGCACGCGCTGGCCGACGCGCTGGCCAGCCGTGCCAGGTTGCACGCGGTGGTGCTACGCCCCTTGGACGAAGCGGCGTTGGCCGACCTGGTGGACTCGCTGAACTTGCCGGGCTTGGTGGGCGCCCAGTTGGCGCCTGCACTGAGGCAACGCACCGGCGGCAATCCACTGTTTGTGCTGGAAACGCTCAAGTTGATGTGGATGGAACCCGGTAACGGGCTGGGCCGTGACTTGCTGCCCCGGCCCGCTTCGGTCACGCATCTGATCGAGCGGCGGTTGGCGCAGCTGTCCCCTGGTGCGATGGCCTTGGCGCGCTGTGCGGCGGTTGCGGGCAGCGAGTTTTCCACGGCCCTGGCAGCCCAGGTTTTGGGTGCATCGCCGCTGGCGCTGGCCGACGCCTGGCAAGAGCTGGAATCAGCGCAGGTCCTGCGCGAAGAAGCCTTTGTCCACGACCTGCTCTACGAGGCCACTTTGGCCAGCGTGCCCACACCGATTGCGCGCCTGCTGCACGGCGACATCGCCTTGCACTTGCAACAAGCCGGTGGTGTGGCCCCGTCTACGTTGGCGCGCCACTGGCTGGCGGCGGGGCGGCCCGACAGTGCCAGGCAGCACCTGGAGTTGGCAGCCCTGGCGGCCACGCAGGCGCTGGACGAGCGCGAGGCCGGCCGGCTGTGGCTGCAGCTGGCGCAACTCCAGCAGGCCGCCGGGCTGCAAGCGCTGGCCTTTGATGCAGCGGCCAAAGCCGTGCAAGCGCTGCGTGAACACACCACAGGGGCAGAGCTGAGCGCGGCCATTGACCGCCTGGCTGAGTTGGCGACTTCTGCCGAGCAACGCGCAGGCGCTGAGAGGCGCAGAGCTGAGATGTTGTTGACCCGCGGCGACACCACACTGGCCGCCGTGGCCGTTGAAAAAGCGCTGCAGCTGCTGGGTCAAGAGGGCGACGCCACCGACCGCAGTGACTTGCTCAACCTGCAAGGCGTGCTGTTGCGCCGGGCTGGGCGGTTGGACGAGGCGCGCCGCTCGCTGGAAGCGGCCTTGCACCTGGCCCGGGTCCACGATGCAGCCCAGGGCTCGCACGGGGCGCCCAACGACCTGCCTGGTGTGCTGAACAACCTGGGCTTGGTGCTGCAGGCGCAGGACCTGCACCCCGAGGCCATTGGCTGCCTGCAAGAGAGCGCCGAACGCCAGACCGATCCTGCCACGCGTGCGCGGGTGCTGAACAACCTGGCCATCTCCTTGGAAGAGCGGGGTCAGGTGCAACTGGCCCGTGAGCAGCGTCTGGCGGCTGCCCGTGCGGTGGCTGGCACTGGCAGTGTGGTGGAACTGATGTTGGCCATTTCCTTGGGCGCCGTTGCCCGCCACCTGTGCCGCTTTCGCGAAGCGCTGCAGCACCTGGAAAGGGCGCGTGTGCTGGGGCAAGGTCAACAGCACTTTCGCGAAGAAGACCTGCTGCGACAGCAGGCCGCCATTTGGCTGGAACTGGGTCGGTTCAATCTGGCTCGTGAAGCGCTGGACGACGCCACTCGACTGGTCAAGGTTGAGGCTGACCGTGTCTTGATGGACCTGCTGCGTGCACGCAGCCTGCTGGCCCAAGGCACCGGCCGGCAGGATCAAGTGCTGTCACTCTTGGCGCCAGCCGAGGATCGGTTGCGCTCGGGTGGCGACCGGCGATCCTTGCGCCGGCTGTGGCTGTTGAAGGCGCGAGCCATGCCGCCTCCTGAAGCGGTAGAACTGCTGCAGACCGAGTTGGCCGTGCCGTCTGTGGCCAGCAACCCGGGTGCTGCGCTGCCGCTGCAGGTGCGCTTGGCGCAATGCCTGCTGACGCTGGGCGACCTGGGCCAGAGCCGGCGGCTGGCCGAGCGCAGCTGCGACTGGATGGCTGCGGTTCAACCGCTGGAGGTGACCCCAGCCGAAGTCTGGTTGACGCTGGCCCAAGCGGCTCAGGCGCAAGGCGATGAGCTTGCTGCCCGGGCGGCCATCGAGTGCGGCTTGGCTTTTGTGAGCGACGTTGCCGAGCAGCACCTGGACCCGATGTACCGCGAAGGCTGGACCCAGCGCAACGCCGTCAACCGTGAACTGGCGCGCCTGGGCGCGCGCATCAGACGAAGCGCTGCGTGACCTGCCCCTGCGTGCCTGCCTGCAAGCTCACCTGCGCCAAGGCACCGTTGATCAACACCAACTGCGGTGGCCGGTGGCCAATGTCCATGTCAACCAGCACGGGGCAGGCCAAGGTGCCCAGCGTGGACTGCAGGGCCTCTTCGTAGCGCAGCTGGCTGGCTCCTGTGGTGTCGGGTGCCATCGACCGGCCGATCATCACGCCCGCCAAACCCGACGAGGTGTCAAGCCAACCCGCCCAGCGCAGGCGATGCAGGGCGCGCACCCAGTCGGTGGGCGAGAGACCTGCGTTTTCCAGGTACAGCACAGTGCCTGCCTGTTTTTGTGCGGCTATGAAGCGCGCCACGTCGCCATAGGTCGTACCGGCCAGGTGCATCAAGGTGTCCAGGCACCCACCGACCAGCCGGCCTTCGAAAGCCACGTGGGCATCGCCCTGCAGGCTGCGCCAGCGGGTGGGCTCGGTCAACTGATAGGTGGTGTCTGGCACGGTGGCGAAATCGGTCCACTTCAGCTGCCAGTGGCTGGACGCAAACTGCTGGACCGAGCCCCCCGTGGGTGTGGACAGAACGCCCATGGCTTGGCGCGTCAAGGGGTCGGCTTGCCCTGCCACCATGTCCATCAGGCAGGGGCCGTGTGCGGTGGCCCAGCCCAGGCGCAGGGTGATGGGCAGCATCCAGGTGCTGGTGTCGCTGTAGCCCAGCAGCCACTTGGGGCGCGCGGTGGCCAGCGCCTGCCAGTCCAGCAGGTCAAGTATTTCAATGGCCAACTCCCCTCCCCAGGGTGGGATGATGGCCGTCACGTCATCGCGCAGCAGATACCGCATGAGTTCAGCCGCCCTTTGGCCTGCCGAGGCACTGGCACTGCGCACTTCCTGGCGAAGGCATTGCCCTTCCTCGACCCGGAATCCTTGATGGCGCAAGTGCGCCAGGGTCAGGTCCAGCCGGGTATGCAAGGGTGCTTCGACGCCCGAACTGGCGGCGGTGACGACGATCAGATCGCCGGCCTTCAGGGCTTGGGGGTAGCGGATGTCCATGGGCTCATCATGCCGATGGAATCAGGTCGTGTGAATAAGTCACTTTCGGCGGGCGACATAGGTCCTCGTGCACAGCAAGCTCGCTGCCTAGAGTCGCGTCAGGCTCTCGGGCACCTGAGAAGGTTGAACGGGAGCAGGCATTAGATCGCTGTCATCGTCATTGGGCCCATCAACGGGCACTTGAGAAGGTCGTTCAGGGAGAACCGGCAACGGGCAAGCACATTTGTGAGCTTGCCCGTTGACCGTTTGGGCTGGCACATCAGAGTGCCACTGGAAAAAAGGGGCGACCTTGGCCGCCCCTTCTGGTGCACGCCGGGTCTTAGAGCCCGGCTGCAGCGCGCAAGGCGGCTGCTTTGTCGGTGCGCTCCCACGTGAATTCCGGCTCTTCGCGGCCAAAGTGGCCGTAGGCGGCGGTCTTCTCGTAGATCGGGCGCAACAGGTCCAGCATCATGATGATGCCCTTGGGCCGCAGGTCAAAGGTTTCGGCCACCAGCGCACTGAGCTTTTCGTCGCTCATCACGCCAGTACCTTCGGTATAGACCGTGATGTTCATCGGCTTGGCCACGCCAATGGCGTAAGCCACCTGCACCTGGCATTGACGCGCCAGCCCGGCGGCCACCACGTTTTTGGCCACGTAGCGTGCGGCATAGGCCGCACTGCGGTCCACCTTGCTGGGGTCCTTGCCGCTGAACGCACCGCCGCCGTGCGGGCAGGCGCCGCCGTAGGTGTCGACGATGATCTTGCGGCCGGTCAAGCCGCAGTCGCCCTGCGGGCCACCCACCACAAAGCGGCCGGTGGGGTTGATCAGATACTTGGTGTCGGCCGTCAGCCATTCCTTGGGCAGAACGGGCTTGATGATCTCTTCGCGCACCGCCTCGTAGAAGGCGTCGGTCATCTTGTGACCCAGGCTGTACTCGGGCGCATGCTGGCTGCTCAGCACCACGGTGTCGATGCTGTGCGGCTTGCCGTCCACGTAGCGCATGGTGACCTGGCTCTTGGCGTCGGGGCGCAAGAAGGGCAGGCGGCCGTCTTTGCGCAACTGCGCTTGGCGCTCCACCAGGCGGTGGGCGTAATAGATGGGCGCGGGCATCAGCTCGGGCGTTTCGTCGCAAGCGTAGCCAAACATCAGGCCCTGGTCACCGGCGCCGGTGTTCAGGTGGTCGTCGGACGCGTGGTCCACGCCTTGGGCGATGTCGTTGGACTGCTTGTCGTAGCAGACCATCACCGCGCAACCCTTGTAGTCGATGCCGTATTCGGTGTTGTCGTAGCCGATGCGCTTGATGGTGTCGCGCGCCACCTGGATGTAGTCCACATGTGCGTTGGTGGTGATTTCACCGGCCAGCACCACCAGCCCGGTGTTGCACAGGGTTTCGGCGGCCACGCGGCTGCGCGGGTCTTGCTTGAAGATCGCGTCGAGGATGGCGTCTGAGATCTGGTCGGCAACCTTGTCGGGGTGGCCTTCAGAGACGGATTCGGATGTAAAGAGGAAATCGTTCGCCACTTGGGTGAGCTCCGGTTGAAAACAATGACTGACCTTGCGTCGTCGCTGTTCAGATGATCTGGAGCCGCGGCGAACGCTTTAGCGGTTTTGTTGAACCGATGTGCGGCCACAACAGCCAGCCTCATCAGCCCGGCGGTGCTGGGTATCGTCCATGTTCGTGAACGCTATCCTTCGCTCCGCTGATCGCCCCGCAAGTTGTCCTTTAACTCGGCGATCCGCCAATTATACGAACCATGGCCCTCTTGCTGAACTGGTTGTCCAGGCGCTCTCTGCGCTTTTTGCACGCTGTGGGCGCGGTTTTGGGCTGGGTGGCGTATGGCGCTTCGCCCAGCTACCGGTCGCGGCTGAAGGCCAATGCGGGCCTGGCCGGTGTTGGCGCAACCCAGCGCCGGGCGTCGGTGGCCGAAGCCGGCAAGCTGGTGATGGAGCTGCCGCGCCTGTGGCTGCGACCGCAGGGCCAGCCCATCAATGACCCCGTCACCTGGCAAGGCGATGGGCTGATCAGTGCTGCCCTGGAGCGCGGCCGTGGACTGATCCTGCTGACCCCGCACATGGGCAGCTTTGAAGTGACGGCACAGGCCTATGCCCAACGGTTTGGTCAACAACAGCCCGTGACGGTGCTCTATCGGCCTGCCCGCCAAGCCTGGTTGCGAGAGATGGAGTTGACCGCCCGTGATCGCCCCGGCTTGGCTGTGGCCGCTGCCAATGTGGCCGGTGTGCGGCAACTGATGCGGGCCCTGCGACAGGGCCAGACGCTGGGCATGCTGCCCGACCAAGTGCCGCCGCAGGGGCTGGGCGTCTGGGCGCCGTTTTATGGTCAACCGGCCTACACCATGACCTTGGCCACACGCCTGGCCCAGCAGGCCGATGCAGCGGTGTTGCTGATCTGGGCCGAACGGCTGTCGCACGGCGCGGGCTACCGGGTGGCCGTGCAAGAGCTCTCTCAACCCTTGCCCAGCCGTGCTGACTTGGGCGAGGACGAATGGTCCGCCGCAGCAGCGACCGTGATCAACCGCAGCATGGAAGCCATCATCGCCCTCAAGCCCGAACAGTATCTGTGGGGCTACCACCGCTACAAGCAGCCCCGCCCCATGGACACCAGCGCATGAGGGCGCTGCTGGATGCCGCCTTGGCTCGATGCTTGCTGACGCTGGTGTGGTTGCTGCACATCTGGCCCCTGGCTTGGCAGGCCGCTTTGGGACGTGTCTTGGGGCGTGTGCTGCACCGCCTGGCCCACCGGCGTCGCCGGGTGGCGTTGCGCAATGTGGAGCTGTGCCTGCCTGAATGGACCTTGCTGCAGCGGCGCCAGCTGGTGAAAGAACACTTTCAATGGTTGGCGCGCAGCCTGATCGAACGGGCCTTGCTCTGGTACGCCAGCCCTGCGCGGCTCAAGTCCTTGATTCAAATCGAAGGTGATGTCCACCTGGCCGAGACCAGCGATCGCCCCGTGATGTGGCTGGTGCCGCACTTTCTGGCGGTGGACGTGGCTGGCGCGGCGACCCAGCTCTTTCAGACGCGCATGGTGTGCAATGTCTACACGGCGCAAAGCAATGCGGTGCTGGACCAAGCGCTCAAGCAAGGGCGTGGCCGCTTTGGCCGCGCCGAGATGTTCACCCGCCAGCAAAGTGCCTTGCCCATGGTGCGCGCCATCAAGCGTGGCAGTGCCTTTTTCAACCCCAGCGACATGGACTTTGGCCTGCGCGACGCGGCGTTTGTTCCTTTTTTCGGTCAGCAGGCGGCGACCTTGCTGGCCCCGTCACGCCTGGCCCGCGGCCTGAACATGGTGGTGCAGCCCGTGGTGGCCGAGACCTTGCCGGGCGGGCAGGGTTGGCGCGTGCGCTTCTTGCCACCCTGGACCGACTGGCCCAGCGATGACCCACAGGCCGACGCGGCGCGCATGAACCGCTGGATCGAAGAAGAGATACGCCGCTGCCCGGCGCAGTACCTGTGGGTGCACAAGCGTTTCAAGACGCGGCCCGCGGGTGAGCCTTCCCTGTACGACTAGCTTCCAAGCGCTCGCGCTCACCCTGTGCAGTCGATAATCCCGCGAATGCGACTGTCATTCACCAAGATGCAAGGCGCGGGCAACGACTTTGTGGTGCTCGACGGCACGCGTGAGCGCATTGAACTCACGCCCGAGCAACTTCGTGTGCTGGGAGACCGCCGTTTTGGTGTGGGCGCCGACCAGATATTGGCCGTAGAACGCAGCGACACACCGGGCGTTGACTTCTCCTACCGCATCTTCAACGGCGCCAGTGGCGACGAGGTGGAGCACTGCGGCAACGGTGCACGCTGTTTTGTGCGTTACGTGCACAGCCGCGGCCTGACCGACAAGACCACCGTGCGCGTAGAAACCGTCAACAACGTGCTCGAGCTGAAGCTGCAAGCCGATGGACGTGTGACCGTGGACATGAGCTTGCCGGTGTTCGAGCACGCCCGCATTCCGTTTGATGGCCAAGGGCTGCAGCCGCGCGCCTGCGGTGAATTTGAGCTCTGGCCCGTGTTGAGCCAAGAACTGGGCCAAGAACTGGCGGTGCTGTCGATGGGCAACCCGCACGCGGTGATGCGGGTGGACGACGTCGGGACCGCCGATGTGGCGGGCCTGGGCCCGCGCATCGAACAACACCCGCGTTTTCCACGCAAGGTCAACGTGAGTTTTTTGCAACCGCTGTCGCGCAGCGAAGTCAACTTGCGTGTCTTTGAGCGCGACGCTGGCGAAACCCTGGCCTGCGGCACCGGGGCCTGCGCCGCCGTGGTGGCCGGCATCCGCCTGGGCTGGTTGGACCGCCGGGTGGCAGTCCACGCCCGTGGTGGCGACCTGCTGATTGAGTGGGCCGATGACCAGGCCCACGTGCTGATGACCGGCCCCGCACAAACCGTCTTTGAAGGAGAAATCGAACTGTGAACAACTCTACGGGCCCAGCCGGCGTGCAAGGCATCACCGAAGCCGACATCGCCAACTACCTGGCCAACACGCCCGGCTTTTTTGAGCGCCATGCCGAACTGCTGTCGGCCATTCAGCTGACCAGCCCGCATGGCCAGCGTGCGGTGTCCTTGCAGGAGCGGCAGATGGAAATGCTGCGCGAGCGCATCAAGGGCCTGGAGATGCGCATCGTGGAGATGATTCGCCATGGCCAAGAAAACCTGGCCATTGCCGACCGGCTGCACCGCACCACCCGGCGGCTGCTGGTGACCGCCGACCCGGCGCAGCTGCCGGTTCGCATCGTCGAGTCGCTGAAGCACGAGTTCATGATTCCCCAGGCCGCGCTGCGCCTGTGGAACATTGGCCCCGTCTACGATGACCTGGCCTTTGCCCAAGAGGTGAGCGAAGACGCCAAGAGCTTCACCGCCAGCCTGACCATGCCTTACTGCGGCGTCAACGCAGGCTTTGAAGCGGCGCGCTGGCTGGACGACGCCAGCACCGTGATGTCCATGGCCATGTTGCCGCTGCGCCAGGGCGACACCTGTTTTGGTCTGCTGGTGCTGGGCTCGCCCGACCCCACGCGCTATTCGGCCGACATGGGCACCGACTTCCTGATGCGCATTGGTGACGTGGCCAGTGCGGCGCTGTCGCGGCTGCGCACCTTGGGCTGAAAACCTTGAACGAACCCGGCAGCACATGACCGAGCCGGATGCAGAAATCGCCCGCTTCTTGCAGCACCTGACGGTGGAGCGCCGCCTGGCCGCGCGCACCGTGGCCATGTACACCGAAGCCTTGCTGCGGCTGCAGGCCTCAGCTCAAGTCGCCGGTGTGGATTTGCAGGTTGCTCAAACCCACCACATCCGCAGTTGGGTGGCACAGCTGCGCAGCCGTGGTCTGGCGCCGCGCAGCATTGCCATTGCGCTGACTGCCTGGCGTGGTTTGTACCGCTGGTGGGGCCAGCAAGCGCTGGTCAAAGCCAACCCGGTGGACGGCATACGCCCACCCAAAGGCAGCAAGCCCCTGCCCAAGGCCCTGTCGGTGCAGCAGGCGGTGGCGCTGGCCGAACACCGCACCGAACATGGCAAGCCCGAACTGGCTGCGCGGGACCACGCCATCGCCGAGCTGCTTTACGGATGCGGCCTGCGCATTGGCGAGCTGATGGGCTTGGATGTGCAGGCCAGCACCACTGCCCAGGGCTGGATCGACCTGCCCGACGGCACCGCCCACGTTTTGGGCAAGGGCGGCAAGCGTCGCAGCGTGCCGGTGGGCTCGCAGGCGCTGCTGGCACTGCAGGCCTGGTTGCAAGCGCGGCCTTTGCTGGCATTGCATGGCGAGCCGGCGCTGTTTGTCAGCCAACGCGGCACGCGCCTGTCGCCCAACCAGCTGCGCCTGCGGCTGCAATCGCAGGCTCAAAATTCTGGCCTGCCCACACGGGTGCACCCGCACATGCTGCGCCACAGTTATGCCAGCCACTTGCTGCAAAGCAGTGGTGACCTGCGCGCGGTGCAAGAACTGCTGGGCCACGCCAGCATCAGCACCACGCAGGTCTACACCAAGCTGGACCACCAGCACCTAGCCAAGGTCTACGACGCCGCCCATCCGCGCGCCAAGCGCAAGCCCACACCATGAAATCTATTCGCCTGGTGCCCGGCAAAGAACGCTCGCTGCTGCGCCGCCACCCCTGGGTGTTTGCTGGCAGCGTGGCGCGAGGCAAGGCCGACCCTGGGGAGACCGTGCGTGTTGAATCCAGCGATGGCCACTTCCTGGCCTGGGGTGCCTACAGCCCCAGCAGCAGCATCCGGGTGCGGGCCTGGAGCTTTGATGAAGCCGAGCGCATCGATGCGGCCTTCTTGCAGCGCCGGGTGCAGCGCGCGGTGGCGCTGCGTGCGCGGCTGCCGATCCACAGCACGGGCGTGCGCCTGGTCCACGGCGAGGCCGACGGCCTGCCTGGCCTGGTGGTGGACCGGTATGCCGACACCCTGAGCGTGCAGTTTTCATCGGCCGGCAGCGAGCGCTGGAAGGACGCGTTGGTGGATGCGCTGATGGCCACCACCGGCGCGACCCGGCTGTTTGAGCGCTCAGACGCCAACGTGCGCGAACTCGAGGGCCTGCCGCCACAAACCGGTTGGCTGCGTGGCAGCGGCGACACCCAGCTGCAGATATCCGAACACCAATGGCAGCTGACGCTGGACGTGGCCCACGGGCACAAGACCGGCTTCTACCTGGACCAACGCGACAACCGCGCCGCCTTTGCCCGCTGGGTGCAGCAACTGGGCCTGAAGGATGTGCTCAACTGCTTTTGCTACACCGGCGGTTTCACGGTGGCGGCCCTGGCTGGCGGCGCGCAGCGGGTGACCAGCGTGGACTCTTCAGGCCCAGCACTGGAAAGGGTGCAAGCCCATGTGCAGCTCAACGGATTTGACCCAGCCGCCAGCACCTGCCTGGATGCCGACGTCAACGTCTACCTGCGTGCCAGCCTGCAAGCCGACCGTCGCTTTGACGCCATCGTGCTCGACCCGCCCAAGTTTGCGCCCACCGCGGCGCACGCCGAGCGCGCGGCGCGGGCCTACAAGGACATCAACCGGCTGGCCTTCAAACTGCTGGCGCCGGGCGGCCTGCTGCTGACCTTCAGCTGCAGCGGCGGTATCAGCGCCGACCTGTTCCACAAGATCGTGGCCGGCGCTGCCGCTGATGCGCCTGCTGACGGCGCCATCCTGCAGCGCCTGGAAGGCGCTTGCGACCACCCCACCACGATGGAGTTTCCCGAGGGCGAGTACCTCAAGGGGCTGGCGATCTTGAAGCAGGCCTGAGCGTCTTCACGCCCCCCCTGAACCGGGGGCCGGTTGTCACGGCGCCGTGAACTTCGGGTGAGGGCCGCGTGACCCGCGCGTTCTAGCATTCCTGGAACCCCCACCCCCCAGGAGAAGTTCATGTTTCGCTCAAATCTCATCCGTGCCGCGCTGAGCGGTGCCGGTCTCTTTCTTGGCGTGCAAGGCGCGCACGGCGCCGTGGTCAGCTTGCGTGTGACCGTGCAAAACCTGGCGCCGGCCAATGGCATCGCCTTTGCACCGCTGCACGTGGGCTTTGGTCAAGGCTTGTTTGACGCCTTCAACGCAGGCTCAACTGCCGGTGCGGCCATCGTTTCGGTGGCTGAAGGCGGCAGCGGCTCGGCATGGCAGCCGGCCTTTGCCGCCGCTGAGCCGGGCGCCACGCGCGGCACCATCGGCGGCTTGTTGTTGTCGGGTGCCACAGCGCAGATGGACTTCACCGTCAACACGGCGATGAACCAGTTCTTCACCTTTGGTGCCATGGTGGTGCCCAGCAACGACCACTTCATCGGCAACGACTCGCCTATGGAATACCAGGTGTTTGATGCAGCGGGCAACCTGCTCATCAACCAGATCGATCAGGACGCCAGTGAAATCTGGGACGCCGGCTCCGAGTTGACCGACCCCTTCGCGGCCGCCTTTGTGGGCACCAACAGCTTGCGCACGGCACAAAACGGCGTGGTGAATTTCAACTTTTCCGAGCTGTCAGCCAACAACGGCTTCACCACTGGCGCGGGTTATGTCTTCAACAACAACCTGCGCGCCAGCACGCCCATCTACCGCATCGGGTTCCAGGTCTTGCAAGTCCCTGAGCCCACGTCTGCCGCCCTGACCGTGTTGGGCCTGGCGCTGGTGGCGGGCACCGCGCGCGCCAGACGCCGAAGCTGACATCAGTGGTGCTGGCCAGCGCACCAACCGTTGACAATGCGCCCCAGAAATGGGGACGCATGAGCTCACGCGTGTTGCTGGTGGAAGACGATGCGGCGGTGGCCGACGTGGTGGCTTTGCACCTGCGCGGCGCGGGCTACCAGGTTGAACATGCGGCCGACGGCCATGTGGCCTTGCGCCGCATCGACAGCGAGAGCTGGGACCTGGTGCTGCTGGACCTGATGCTGCCCGGCACCGACGGTTTTGAGATCTGCCGCCACCTGCGCCAACGCGAGAGCCATGTGCCCATCATCATCCTCAGCGCCCGCACCGCAGAAGCCGAACGCGTGTTGGGCCTGGAACTGGGTGCCGACGACTACCTGCCCAAACCGTTTTCGATGCTGGAACTGACCGCCCGTGTGCGCGCGCTGTTGCGCCGGGTGGAGCAGCTCAAGGCCCAGCCGGCCGCGCAAGTGGTACAAGTGGGCAGCCTGCGGGTGGACCTGGCGCACCGTGTCGTCAGCCTGGCTGGTCAGGAATTGGCGCTCACCTTGCGTGAGTTCGACCTGCTGTACTTTCTGGCCAACCACCCGGGCCGTGTGTTCAGCCGCGCTGAACTGCTGCAACGGGTGTGGGGCACCAGCTTCGATGGCTTTGAACACACCGTCAATTCCCACATCAACCGGCTGCGCACCAAGGTCGAGGCCAACCCCCAGGCCCCGCGCTTGATTGAAACCGTGTGGGGCATGGGCTACCGCTTCAACACGGCGGGTCTGCCTTCATGATCCCCAGCAGCCTGCCACGCCGCTTGGTGCTGTTGCTGGCGCTGCTGCTGCTGGGCTGGGGCGCGTTTGTGACGGCGCTGGCCTGGCGCGTGGCCACGCAGCACGAACACGAAGCCTTGCAACGGCTGTCCTATGGTCTGGCCGAGCACATCGCCACACACTGGCCCGAGCTGGGCGGCGGCAGCCCTGATGACCCTGGCGCAAGGCAAGAATTGCTGCGCATGCTGATGACCGTCAACCCGAGCATCCAGGTCTACGTGCTGGACCCCGCAGGCCGGGTGCAGAACTACATCGGTGAGCCCGGCATGGTGCGCCAGCACCAGATCGACAAGGCAGCGCTCAACCGCTTCCTGGGCGGTGCACCCTTGCCCCTGTATGGCACCGACCCCATGGGCGGCGACGCGGCGCGGCTGTTCAGCGTGGCGATGTTTCCGGCCCCGGCGGGCACGGCAGGCTATCTCTACATCGTGCTCGACGGCCCGGCCCGCAGTGCGGTGGCCGCGCGTTTGAGCCAAGAGCCCATCTGGCGTGGCGTGGCCTGGGCGGCCCTGGCCGGGTTGGTGGCTGCGCTGCTGGCGGGCGCACTGGCGGTGCGCGCCCTGACCAGGCCTTTGCAACGCTTGGCCGCAGCCATGGGAGGCCTCGATTTGCTCAAGCCCACAGATGCGGGCAGGGTGCCGGCCTTGCCAGCGCCAGGCGCGGCGACCGATGAAGTCGCCGCATTGACCCACAGCTTCAACGCCATGGCAGACCGCCTGTCGTCGCAACACGAGCAGCAGCAGCGCCACGCCGCCGCGCACCGCGAAGTCATTGCCAACGTGGCGCACGACCTGCGCACCCCGCTGACCGCGCTGCACGGCCACCTGGAGGCCCTGCGCACGGGCGTGGCGGAAGGTAGCCCAGCTGATCAACATGTGTCCACTGCGCTGGCCCAAAGCGACAAGCTGCGGCGGCTGACCCAGCAGCTGTTTGAACTGGCCACTCTGCAGTCGATGGAGCAAGTGCTGCACAGCGAGCGTTTTCGGCTGGACGAACTGGTGGCTGACGCGGTGCAGAAATTCGGTCTGCTGGCGCCCGCCGGGCGCGTCATGCTGGCGGGCCAGCCGCCGGGTGCGGTGGAGTTGGACGGCGACCTGCACTTGATCGAGCGCGCGCTGACCAACCTGATCGACAACGCGGTGCGCCATTCGCCCGCGGCTCAAGCGGTGCAGGTCAGCATGCGCTGCAGCGAAGCTGAAGTGGCGGTGCTGGTAGAAGACAGCGGCCCCGGCTTGCCGCAACAGCTGCAGCAGCGCCTAGACGCCGGGGACTCGGTACGCGACCCCGCACTGCGTCGACACACCGGCGGCGGCATGGGCGGCTTGGGGCTGGCCATTGCACAGCGCATCGCCACGCTGCACGGCGGCCGCTTGCACACGCTGCCGGCGCCGCAGGGTGGCACACGCTTGTGCCTGGCTTTGCCGCGGCATGCATCGGCTGCGCGGCCCGCAGGGGCTTGAAGAGCGACGGTCAGTTCTTCAACGCAGGCCCGCTGGGGCTTGCTCCGACAACACCACCCGCGGATCAAACTTGGCCCGCTTGACGCTGAAAAACGCCTTCACGTTGCGCACATTGGCATCTTGCGTGAAGAGCCGCTGCACCAGCGCGTGGTAAGCCGCCATGTGGGCCACGTGCAGCACCAGCATGAAGTCGGGCCCGGGTGACACCCGGTAGCACTGCTGCACCGCCGCTTCTTGCACGGCACGTTCTTCGAAGGCCTGCAAATGTTCTGCGCCTTGGCGGTCCAGCGTGATTTCCACCAGCGCGGTCAGGCCTTCGCCCAGCAGGTGGGGGTTCAGCAGTGCCACCCGGCGTTCGATAACCCCTTCATCGACCAGGCGTCGAACCCGGCGCAGCGCGGTGGCCGGCGACGTGTGGGCGCGTTCAGCCAGGTCCTGATTGGACAAAGACGCGTCGGTTTGCAGCAGATCCAGCAGGCGGATGTCGGTGGCGTCAAATTCCATCGCGAAATTATCAGCTTCCAACGTCCGGATTTGTTGTGAAAATTTCATCATCATGTTGACGTGACTGAATCTGTCAAAGACACGGTATAAATCGACGGAAAAAGCCAAACTCATTGGCCTAGCATCCGCCACCCCAGAACCCAAAGGACCCAAACCATGTGTGGCATCGTCGGCGCCGTCAGCAACCGCAACATCGTTCCCATCCTGCTCCAGGGCCTGAAACGCCTGGAGTACCGCGGTTATGACTCCTGCGGTGTGGCGGTGCACCAAGACGGTGGCTTGAAGCGCGCCCGCAGCACGTCCCGCGTGGCCGAACTGGAAGCCAGCGTGGCGGCCGACGGCATTGGCTCCACGACTGGTATTGCCCACACCCGCTGGGCCACCCACGGCGCGCCGGCGGTGCACAACGCCCACCCGCACTTCTCGGCCGGCCCGGGTGCCAACGAGGCAGCCAGTGGGCGCATCGCGCTGGTGCACAACGGCATCATCGAAAACCACGACGAGCTGCGCGCCGAGCTGCGCCAACGTGGCTATGTCTTCTCCAGCCAGACCGACACCGAGGTCATCGCCCACCTGGTGCACAGCCTGTATGACGGCAACCTGCTGGAAGCCGTACAAGCGGCCTTGCCGCGCCTGCGCGGTGCCTATGCCATCGCCGTGTTCTGCCGGGACGAGCCGCTGCGTGTGGTGGGCGCCCGCCACGGCTCACCGCTGGTGCTGGGCGTGGGCGAGCAAGGCGCGGGCGAAAACTTCCTGGCCAGCGACGCCATGGCCCTGGCCGGCGTGACCAGCCAGATCGTCTACCTGGAAGAAGGCGACGTGGTTGACCTGCAACTGGGCCGCTACTGGATCAGCAGCTTGGACGCCAACGGCCGCTACCAGAAAGTGGAGCGCACCGTGCGCACCGTGCATGCCCACAGCGGCGCGGCCGAACTGGGCCCCTACCGCCACTACATGCAAAAAGAAATCTTCGAACAGCCGCGCGCGCTGGCGGACACATTGGAAGGCGTGGAAGGCATCAGCCCCGAGCTGTTTGGCGACGGCGCCTACCGCATCTTCAAGGACATCGACCGCGTGCTGATCCTGGCCTGCGGCACCAGCTACTACAGCGGCAGCACCGCGCGCTACTGGCTGGAGAGCATCGCCGGCATTCCCACCAATGTGGAAGTGGCCAGCGAATACCGCTACCGCGACAGCGTGCCCGACCCGCGCACGCTGGTGGTCACCATCACGCACCGTGGCGAAACCGCCGCCACCCTGGCCGCCCTGAAACACGCCCGCAGCCTGGGCATGAAGCACACGCTGACCATCTGCAACGTGGCCACCAGCGCCATGGTGCGGGAATGTGAACTGGCCTACATCACCCGCGCCGGCGTTGAGATCGGCGTGGCCAGCACCAAGGCTTTCACCACGCAGCTGGCGGGTCTGTACCTGCTGACACTGGCGCTGGCGCAAGTGCGTGGCCGCTTGAGCGACGAACAAGAAGCCCAGCACCTGAAGGCCCTGCGCCACCTGCCCGTGGCGCTGCAAAGCGTGCTGGCGCTGGAGCCGCAAATCATCGCCTGGAGCGAAGATTTTGCGCGCAAGGAAAACGCACTCTTCCTGGGCCGTGGCTTGCACTACCCCATCGCGCTGGAAGGCGCGCTCAAGCTCAAAGAAATCAGCTACATCCACGCCGAGGCCTACCCGGCCGGTGAACTGAAGCACGGCCCGCTGGCGCTGGTGACGGCCGACATGCCGGTGGTCACCGTGGCCCCCAACGACGCGCTGCTGGAAAAGCTGAAAAGCAACCTGCAAGAAGTGCGCGCTCGCGGTGGCGAGCTGTATGTGTTTGCCGACGACGACACGCACATCGAAAGCGAAGCCGGCGTACACGTGATCCGCATGCCCGAGCACTACGGCGCCTTGTCACCCATCCTGCACGTGGTGCCGCTGCAGCTGCTGGCGTATCACACGGCTTGTGCGCGGGGGACGGATGTGGACAAGCCGCGCAACCTGGCCAAGAGTGTCACGGTCGAGTGACGAGCCCTTGCGGGGCAGCATTTGGCTGGACCGCAGAGCATTCGTGGCGAGTCGAGATGGACGGTTTGGCTCGCGTCAAAGCGTCGGAAAGCGAATCGCACCGTGCGCAGGCAACTTGTACATGCAACTGTTGAACAGCACGCTGCACAGCCAACCATCCAGCCACGCTCGCACTGCGGGCAGGTTTTGCGCCGCGAACCATCCAGGGTCCACCGCGCAGAACTGGCGAACAAAGGGCATCACTGCCAAATCGGTAGCGCAGGGCGTGGCGTCGCCCAGATAAGGCGCGCTTTTCAGTCGGGCTTCTAGGGCTTGCAGCAGCACATCCACTGCCATGTCGCGGTGTGCCTCTGGCTTCAGCGGCTCACTGGGGTAGCGCTGCGGGTACTTCCAGCGGTCCAGGTGATGCTTGAAGTCGCCGTCGTTTCGCTGAACCAAGCTCAGGTTGGCAGGCGACTGCGCCCGCGCCCACCAACCCTGGGTGTCAGGGTCGGCCAATGCCCAGCGCATGATGTCCCAACTCTCTTCGATCACGTGGCCGTCGGGCAACTGAAGTACGGGCACTGTGGCCTTGAGTGACAAGGCCAGCAGACTGGCTGGCTTGTCGCGCAGGCTGACCTCTACCGCCTCGAAGGTGCGCCCACCCTGCAAGAGTGCCATCCGTGCGCGAATGGCGTATGGACAGCGGCGAAAGGTGTAGAGCCGCGGCAGCTGTGCGCTTGGCAGGATGGGTGGGGCAAGCGGTGTCGGAGTTGATGCGCGCATGGGTCGGGGCGGTGCAGCTGCGCACCTTAACTCGGACCCAGTGACCGGGTCGCAACATGCAGGTTTAACCATGCGCCCTTGCTCGACAGCTTGAGTTCCCTTCAACTGGCGGTGTCATTGGGCAGCGGACCGGTGCCTGTGACTCGGGGCGTATCTTGGTGCAGGCCCGCTGCCCAAGCTTGACCCTGCCGCACATTGGTTTTGGCCGCGGCTTAGGATGCCAGCATGCACGTGCCATCCACCCCGCCAAGCTTGGCGTCGCGCGCCGACGACCTGGTGGTGGCGCGGCCCGAAGGCCTGTACTGCCCGGCGGGCGACTTCTACATCGACCCCTGGAAACGGGTCGACCGCGCCGTGATCACGCATGCGCATTCCGACCATGCTCGGGTGGGCCACCAGCACTACCTGGCTCACCACGACAGCCAGGGCACGCTGCGCGCGCGCCTGGGCCAGGACATCACATTGCAGACGCTGGCCTATGGCGAAAGCATCCATCACCACGGCGTCAAGGTGTCGTTGCACCCGGCCGGCCATGTGTTGGGTTCGGCGCAGGTGCGGCTGGAACACGGCGGCCGCGTGTGGGTGGCGTCGGGTGACTACAAGACCGAAGCCGATGGCACCTGCGCACCGTTTGAGCCGGTGCGCTGCGACACCTTCATCACCGAATCGACGTTTGGGCTGCCGATCTACCGCTGGCCGTCGCAGACCCAGTTGTTGGCCGATATCAACGCCTGGTGGCGCGCCAATGCCACGCTGGGCCGTGCTTCGGTGTTGCTGTGCTATTCGTTTGGCAAGGCGCAACGCATCCTGCACGGCGTGGACGCCAGCATCGGGCCCGTCGTGGTGCACGGCGCGGTCGAGCCCTTGAATGCGGTGTACCGCGCGGCCGGTGTGGCACTGGCGCCCACGCTGCGGGTCAGCGACCCAGCCTTCGACGCGGCCGCTGCGAAGCGCTCGCTGGTGCTGGCGCCACCCTCGGCCCAGGGCACGCCGTGGCTGCGGCGGTTTGGTGACTACTCAGACGCCTTTGCCAGCGGCTGGATGCAGTTGCGTGGTGCGCGGCGCCGGCGCGGCGTCGACCGCGGCTTCGTGATGTCTGACCACGCCGACTGGCCCGGTTTGCTGCAAGCCATAGCCGGCACGGGCGCGCAGCGCGTTTTTGTCACCCACGGCAGCGTGGCGGTGATGGTGCGCTGGCTGACCGAGGCTGGCTTGCAAGCGCAGGGTTTCAAGACCGAGTACGGCGATGACGACCGCGAAGACTTGGCAGCGCCAGGGACCGGAGAGGCTCATCAGGTTCCACAGGCCGACCAGGCTGTCGACATCCAGGCCCAAGCCAACCCAGCGTCTTTGTCTGCGCCATGAAGTTGTTTGCAGCGCTGTACCGTGACCTCGACGCCACCACCTCCAGCCTGGCCAAGCAAGCTGCACTGCAGCGTTACCTGCAGCTTGCCGACCCGGCCGATGCGGCCTGGGCGGTCTACTTCCTGGCCGGCGGCAAGCCGCGCCAACTGGTGCCCACCAAACTGCTGCGCCAACTGGCGCAAGAAGCCACTGGGCTGCCGCCATGGCTGTTCGACGAGAGCTACGAAGCGGTGGGCGACCTGGCCGAGACCTTGTCGCTGCTGCTGCCCGCGCCCGATCAAACCCACGAGATGGGCTTGGGCGTTTGGATCGAGCTGCACCTGCTGCCGCTGCGCCGCACGCCGCCCGAACAACTGGCCAGCACGCTGCACGCGCAGTGGCGCCAGCTGGCGCTGGACGAGCGACTGGTTTACTTCAAGCTCATCACCGGCGGCTTCAGGGTTGGCGTTTCGCGCTTGCAGGTGATGCAGGCACTGGCGGCGGTGGGCGCGCTGGATCCCAAACGCGTGGCGCAGCGCCTGATGGGCTACACCCACATCACAGGTCACCCTTCAGCGGCCGACTACCGCGCCCTGATCGCGCCCGAAGCTGCTGCAGAGCTTGAAACGCAGACCGGCGGCCAGCCCTACCCGTTTTTCCTGGCGCACCCGTTCAACCTGCCGTTGGATCAGTTTGATAAAGCGTTGGGGCTGCCCTCGCAATGGTTGGTGGAATGGAAATGGGACGGCATCCGCGCCCAGTTGGTCAAGCGTGCCGGCCAGGTGTGGCTGTGGTCGCGCGGCGAAGAACTGGTGACCGACCGCTTTCCCGAACTCGCGCATGTTGGCGAAGCACTGGCCGACGGCACGGTGCTTGACGGCGAAATTGTGGTCTGGCGCGACGGCCGTGCCCAGCCGTTTGCCGACTTGCAAAAGCGCATCGGTCGCAAGACGCTGGGCCCGAAGCTGTTGCGCGACTTGCCGGTGGTGTTGTTGGCCTACGACCTGCTGGAACTTCAGGGGCGTGACCTGCGTGCGCTGGCGCAGTCCGAACGCCGGCCGCTGCTCGACGCGCTGCTGCATGACACGCAACACCCGTCGCTGGTGGCCAGCCCCTTGCTTCAAGGTGACAGCTGGGAAGACCTGGCCCACCAACGCGAAGCGGCGCGTTCGATGGGTGTCGAAGGATTGATGCTCAAGCAGCGCGCGGCGCAATATGGCGTGGGCCGCACCAAGGCGGTGGGCGTGTGGTGGAAGTGGAAGATCGACCCGCTGTCGATCGACGCCGTGCTGATCTACGCGCAGCGCGGCCACGGTCGCCGCGCCAGCCTGTACAGCGACTACACCTTTGCGGTGTGGGACGCACCACCGCAGGCACAGGAGCGCAAGCTGGTGCCGTTTGCCAAGGCCTATTCGGGTCTGACCGACGCACAGATGGCGCGGGTGGATGCGGTGGTGCGCAAGACCACCCTTGAGAGCTTTGGCCCCGTGCGCAGCGTGCGGCCCACGCTGGTGTTTGAGCTGGGTTTCGAGGGCATCGCGCGCAGCCCGCGCCACAAAAGCGGCATCGCGGTGCGCTTCCCGCGCATGCTGCGCTGGCGCGAGGACAAGCCCGTTGAGGAAGCCGACACCTTGCAGTCGCTGACCGAGCTGTTGCCGCTGTGAAGCGCGCGTTGGCCGACTGGTTTGCAGCGCGCGGCTGGAAGCCGCTGAAGTTTCAGCGCCAGGTGTGGAAGGCCATGGCCGAGGGCCGCTCAGGCCTGCTGCATGCCACCACGGGTGCCGGCAAAACCTATGCGGTCTGGCTGGGGGCGCTGCAGGCCTTTGCACCCAAGGCCCAGGCCAAACAGCCGCCGCGGCTGACGGTGCTGTGGCTGACCCCCATGCGCGCGTTGGCGGCCGACACTTTGCGCTCGCTGCAACAAGCGCAGCAGGATTTGCAGCCCAGCTGGACGGCAGGCTCGCGCAGCGGTGACACCGGCTCAGCCGAGCGCGCGGCGCAGAACAAGCGTCTGCCCACGGTGCTGGTGACCACGCCCGAAAGCCTGTCGCTGCTGCTGGCGCGTGCCGACGCCAACGAGGTGCTGAGCAGCCTGCGCCTGGTGGTGGTGGACGAATGGCACGAGCTGCTGGGCAACAAGCGCGGCGTGCAGGTGCAGCTGGCGCTGGCCCGGCTGCGGCGCTGGAACCCGGGCCTGTGCGTGTGGGGCATGTCGGCCACGCTGGGTGACTTGCAGCAGGCCATGGACACGTTGTTGGGCGGTGCAGGCGGTGCTGGCCGAGAAGGCGTGCTGGTGCAAGGCGAGGTGCCCAAGAAGCTTCTCGTTGATTCGCTGCTGCCCCAGCGCGCCGAGCGCTTTCCTTGGGGTGGGCACCTGGGCTTGACCATGCTGCCGCAAGTCATCGATGAAATTTCCGCCAGCAGCACCACACTGGTCTTCACCAACACCCGCTCGCAAGCGGAAATTTGGTACCAGGCAATGCTGCAGGCGCGGCCGGAATGGGCTGGGCTGATCGCGCTGCACCACGGCTCGCTGGACCGCGAGGTGCGCGAATGGGTCGAGCAGGCTCTAAAGAGCGGCGCGCTGAAGGCGGTGGTGTGCACCTCAAGTCTGGACCTGGGCGTGGACTTCCTGCCGGTGGAGCGGGTGTTGCAGATCGGTTCGCCCAAGGGCGTGGCGCGGCTGCTGCAGCGTGCCGGGCGCTCAGGCCATGCGCCAGGGCGGCCGTCGCGCATCACACTGGTGCCCACGCACAGCATCGAGATCATCGAAGGCGCCGCGGCGCGCGCCGCCATGGTCGCGGGTCACATCGAGTCGCGCAGCTCGCCGCTGCAGCCGCTGGACGTGCTGGTGCAGCACCTGGTGACGGTGGCGCTGGGTGGCGGCTTCACACCGGCCGCGCTGTACGAGGAAGTGCGCAGCACCACCGCCTATGCGCAGCTGTCGCCCGAGGGTTGGCAGTGGTGCCTGGACTTTGTGGCGCAGGGCGGCGCTTCGCTGGCGGCCTACCCCGACTACCACCGCGTGGTACCCGACGCAGAAGGCGTCTGGCGGGTGCCCGATGCGCGGCTGGCCCGCAGGCACCGCATGAACATCGGCACCATCGTCAGCGACGCCAGCATGACCGTGCAGTACCTGGGCGGCGCCAGGATCGGCAGCGTTGAAGAAACCTTTGTCTCGCGCCTGAAGCCGGGCGAGTGTTTTCTGTTTGGCGGCCGCCTGCTGGAGCTGGTGCGCATCCATGAGATGACGGCCTGGGTGCGCCGTGCCAGCGGGAAGCGCGCGGCGGTGCCACGCTGGGGCGGCGGGCGCATGCCGCTGTCCAGCACCCTGGCCGATGCGGTGGTGGAACAGCTGGCGCTGGCCGGCGCCGATGACTACAGCACGCCAGAGCTGCAGTGCCTGCGGCCGCTGCTGCAGATCCAGCAGCAGTGGTCTGCCTTGCCCACGCCCCAAACCCTGCTGGCTGAGTGGCTGCAAACGCGCGAAGGCTGGCACTTGTTTGTCTATCCGTTTGCGGGGCGCCATGTGCACGTGGGGCTGGCCAACCTGGTGGCCTGGCGCGTGGCCCAGCTGCACCCGCGGACCTTTTCGATCGCCGTCAACGACTACGGGTTTGAGCTGCTTTGCGCCCAGGCGGTCGACTGGCCCACCTTGCTGCCACAGGTGCTGGCCTTGGGTGACGCGGCGCAGCTGTTGCACGAGGTGCTGGCGTCGTTGAACGCCAGCGAGTTGGCGCGACGGCGCTTTCGCGAGATTGCCCGGGTGTCGGGCTTGGTCTTTCAGGGCTACCCGGGCGAAAAGCGCAGCAACAAGCAGCTGCAGGCATCGTCTTCGCTGTTCTACGAGGTCTTCAGCAAGTACGACCCCAGCAACCGGCTGTTGCAGCAGGCCGAAGAAGAGTTGCTGTCGCAAGAGCTTGAAATCGGCCGGCTGCAGAGCAGCCTGGTGCGCGTGGCCACGCAGCAGCTGGTGGTCAAGGCCCTTGAGAGGCCGACGCCCTTTGCCTTTCCGCTGATGGTGGAGCGCTTTCGCGAGCAGCTGTCCAACGAAAAGGTGGCCGACCGAATTGCCCGCATGGTGGCGCAGCTGGAGCAGGCGGCTGGCGGGGCGCCCGTTGCTGCCGCGGCGGGCGTTGAGCGGGTGCGAGGCAGCTTGGCTTTTGGCGCGGTGGGCGGGGCCGGCGGTGTAGGCGAAGCAAAGCCAAAGCGCAGGCCCAGGACTGTGCGGGAGCGAAAGAAGCATGCCTGACACCACTGGCACCTTGCCTGCCGACAAGACCACGTCCTGCCAGGTTCAGTGGGCCGGCCAAGACCTTTGCCTGCTGGCCGACCGCGCGCTGTGGTGGCCCGCGCAGCGTGTGCTGTTCATTGCGGACCTGCACATCGGCAAGGCGGCAAGCTACCGTGCGCTGGGGCAACCGGTACCCGGCGGCACCACCCAGCAGAACCTGGCGCGGCTGGACCGCCTGATCCGTACCCACCAGCCGCTGCAGATCGTTTTTCTGGGTGACTTCCTGCATGCGGCGCAGGCGCGCACGCTGCAGGTACTGGCTGCGTTGCAGGCCTGGCGCGTGCAACACGCGCAGCTGGCCATGACGCTGGTGCGTGGCAACCACGACAGCCGTGCTGGCGATCCACCGCCCGCGCTGGGCATCGAGGTGGTGAACGAGCCCCATCTGATCGGCCCCTTTGCGGCCTGCCACCACCCGCAGACCCACGCCACGCACTTTGTGCTGGCGGGTCATGTCCACCCGGTGTGCACCTTGCATGGTCGCGGTCGCGACCGCATCCGGATGCCCTGCTTTGTCAGCCAGGATCAACAAGCCATCCTGCCGGCGTTTGGCGAGTTCACGGGCGGTTGGCAGGTCGAGGCAGCACCCGGCCGTCGCTTCTTCGGTGTGGGCGGCGACGCAGTTTGGGCGCTGCCAGCTTGAGTGTGTTCAGCCGCTGCGCCCTCAGTCGAAAGACCGTTCCAGCTCATCAATCAACCGGCCCACATAGGCCACCGCGTCGTGGATCGGTTGAGGTGACTGCATGTCGACCCCGGCCATCTGCATCAGCTCCAAGGGTTTGCGGGTGCCACCGGCCTTCAGCACCTGCAGCCAGCGCTGCACCGCAGGCTGCCCTTCCTTCTGTATCAGGAGCGACATGGCGGTGGACGCCACCAGACCTACTGAGTAGGTGTAGGGGTACAGGCCCATGTAGTAGTGCGGCTGGCGCATCCAGGTCAGGCGGGCGCCGTCGTCGATCTCTACCGTGTCACCCCAGAACGTGGACAGGATGTGCCCTTTGCGTTCGTTGAGCACCGCGGCGGTGATGGACTGGCCACTTTCGGCCAGCGCATAGACTTGGCGCTGCAACTCGGCTTCCAGCAGGTGGGTGACGAAGTTGTGGTGGTAGGTGCCCAGCACCTGCATGATCACCGAGCGGCGCAGGCGCAAGTCCTGGCTTTGGCCCAGGATGTGCTGGGCTAACAGCATCTCGTTCATGATCGACGGCGCTTCGATGAAGGGCATGGCTGGCCGAGTGTTGACCAGCCGCTGGTGCTGCATGGCCAGCCCAAAGTGGCCACCGTGGCCCAGCTCATGCGCCAAGGTGAAGACGTTGCGCATGGTGTCTGACCAGGTGATCAGGATGTAAGGGTGCACGCCATAGGGCGATGCACAAAAGGCGCCTGACGACTTGCCGATGTTGTCTGCGCGGTCCACCCAGCGCTCTTGCATGGCGCGGCGGGCAAAGGCGCAGTACTCCGGCCCCATCACGGCCAGCGCATCCAGGATCAACTGGCAGCCTTCCGGGTAGGGCATGCGTGGGTTGAAGGCGGGGTCCAGCGGTGCCTTGATGTCGCAGTAGAGCAGCTTGTCCAGCCCCAACACCCGGCGGCGCAGGCGCGCATAACGCTGCATGTGGGGTGCCAGTTCAGCCTGGATGATGTCCAGGATGTTGCGGTACACCGCGTGCGGAATCTGGTGCGGGTGCAGCAGGTAGGCTTCGGTGCTGGGGTAGTGGCGCATCCTGGCCATCACCACGTTTTTGTTGACCTCGGTGGCAAAGGTGGCGGAATAGGTTTGCTGATAGGCCTTCAGACCCGCGCTGAACGAAGCCCAGGCGTTGCGGCGCACGTGGGTGTCGCTGTGGGTCTCAAAGTTGGACTCAAAGCCGTTCACCGAGTTGGCATACACGGTGCCGGTGCTGTCAGTGAAGGATGCAAACTGCATGTCGCCCGACTTGGCCCGGCTGTAGACCATGTAGGGCGCGCCCAGCACCTCGCTCAGTGAAGCCAGCACGCGCTCGGCGTCGGCGCTCAGGCGGTGCGGGCGTTGCGACAACAGCTCATCCAACAGCACGCTGAAATCGGCCAGCCCGGGCTCGGCCGCGATGAACTGCTGCAGCAGCTGGTCGGGAAAGGTCAGGATCTCCGAATCGATGAAGCTGTCACTGGCGCCCATGCGTGCCTGCAACGCCGCCACGCGGGCTGCCGCGGCTTGGTAGGGCGGGTGGGTGCCGTCCTGTGCGTTGCGCAGGTGCGCAAAGGTGCTGACCCGCACCAGGCGTGCGCGCAAGGACTCTTGCAGCGTCAAACAGGCCAGCAGCGTCTGGGCGCTTTGGCTGAGTTGGCCCACAAAGGGCAACAGGGTTTGTCGGGCTTCGTCCAGGGCCTGGTACTCGGCGCCCCAGGCGGCATCGTCGACGAACAGGTCGTCCAGGTTCCAGGTGGCCTCGGTGGGGACGTCTGCTCGCGCCAAGCGTGTGTGCATGTTGCTCTTGTCCATTTCCCTGACGGGACGTGCTCAGGCAGAAACAGTACCACTTCGCTCAGGGCCTGAGTCGCCGCTGCGGCCGGATTTGGGTTCGGTGCGCTGAGGCTTTTGGAGAGCTCTCACTAGGGTTTGTACGTGGTTTTGGGTTTCGCTCTCTAGTGCGCGGCCAGACACTTCAGTCGTTGTCGGAACACGCAGCCACAGGGCTAGCGGCAGGTTCTGACCGAACCCACTTCAACCACGAGAGCAGACCATGACCCAACAGACCCTGAGCACCGTTACCCTGGCCACCATCGAGAACTATCGCCACGCCGCTTCGCTGGCCGTGGTGGCCTATCGCAAGGGCAGCAACCGTCTGATCGACGCCGTCAACAGCAGCATCGAAGCCAACGTCTACAGCCGCACTGAAAAGGTCGCTCCGCAGCTGACCGCCAAGCTGTCGCAAGTGCGCAGCGGCCTGACCGACATCATGGTCAAGGGCATTGACAGCGTCAGCACCGGCTCGGACAAGGCCATCGAAGCCAGCTCCGCCACCGCCACCCAAGGTGTTACCAAGGTGGCCCAGTTCGCCGCCGGCATCGACAACCGTGTGGTGGCCAATGGCATCGACGCCGTGGTTCGTTTGAGCATGCCTGGCGCGCAAATGGCGCAGACGCTGTCGGCCAAGGTGGTTGTTGGCGCTGACACGCTGTCGCGTGTGGCCGCTGGCAAGCAAGCCCAGACGGCACGCGCCGTCAAGGCCGTGAAGAAAGCGGCTGTGGCTGCCAAGCGCAACGTGGTGCGCAAGGCTGCCACCACCCAGAAGGCTTTGTTCAAGAAGACCGCTGCCGCCAAGACCCAGGCCACCGTGGTGGCCAAGAAGTCGGTGGCCAGCGCCAAGCGCAAGGTGGCGCAGGTCGCCGGCGCCTGAAGCACTTGATGGCGGTTGCTGTCGCGCGCTAGTCGATCAGCCAAAACCGCCCATCAAAACAACGCCAACTGAAGCTCGGGGCTCTGGCCCCGGTGCAGCTCAGTTGGCGTTGCCCGTTACCATCAACGACTTCAGGCGCTTGAACTGCTCGCCGATAACGCCGTCAACCACGGTGGCCAGCTTGTCCAGGCCTGCGTCTGCGCCACCGCCCACGCGGTAGGTCATGCGCAGGAAGTTCTGGCCGGCTTCGGCGCCTTGGCCGGGTGACACCACGATGGTCAGCACCCCCACCACGGCCATGTCTTGCAGCGGGCCAAAACCGCCGTTCAAACGCAGCACGCGGCCTTCTTGCGCCAGCAGCACCTGCGCGTGCTGAACCGAGTGGCTGGCGCCAGCGGCGTCGCGCCAGCGTTCGCACATGCAGCCGCCGGCCTGGGCGTCCAAGCTCAGGTTGCTCGCATTACCCGAGTAGGTGTGCGCCGAATTCCACCAGCGCGGCAGTTGCACGACGCTGGCCCAGGCTTGTGCCGGTGGGGTTTTGATCTCGCTGCGAAAGCTGCTGGTGAAGCCGCTGCTGGACACTGCCGAGGTGTCAGCCTGCGCAGGTGAAGTGATCAACAGCAGGCTCAAGATGCCCACCAGCGCACGGGCCAGCCTTGGCCAAGTCAGGCGGCGTGAAGGCCGGGTATGAATCGCAGTCGCGGGTGTGTCCATGCTTCAGGATAACGCTGTGCATCAAGCTGGTCATGCCCAAGCGCGGAATTCTGAGCCCGTCAAGGCGCCTGCAACCTGCCAGGCATGCCGGTGATCCGCTGTGGGGCCACGCCTCGTCCTCATGGGGGAACGCCCCCAACCCTAGGGGCACAGCGCACGCGCTGTCGCCCTAGTCTTGGGTTCGCCGTTGCCCTTTTGCAGCGGCGGCGTTCGGCACACCAGGGAGATCTACATGAAACTTCGTTCAAGACTTTTGGCCTTTGCTGCGGCGTTTGCCATGACCGGCGCGGCCCAAGCCGACGTGGTCAGCCTAGCCCAGCTGACGGGCTTGACCGGCGGCACACTGGCCGGCACTGCGGTCTACAAGGCTGACCTGTCCACGCTGAGCCTGGGCACCATCCTGTCGATTCAGATCTCGGACAACAGCTCGGGCCTGGGCGGCTCGCCGGGGCAGTTCTCGGGCTTTGACCTGGATGCCATCAAGCTCAGCAGCACCGACTGCGCCACCGCGGCGTGTGCTGCGGGCGCCGCAGGCTTGGCGGTCTTTGACTTTGTGGGCGGAACCAACTTTGCCCCAGGCGCCCAACGCACGCCGGCCGACCCCCGCTTGTTTGGTACCACGGGAACAGGCCTGGCGGCGGACAACAGCGTAGCCACCTTGGGTGACTTTGACGGCGAGAACACCACCGTCACGCCCTTTGGCTTCTTGAGCATGGGCGACAACGGCGCCATCACCTTCAACCTGACGGCGGCGGTATCCACCAGCGGCATGTTCCTCTACATTGGCGAGGTCGGTGACAACGGCGAGGTGGCGGCCGGGTCGATCCGGGTCAACAGCAACCGCGTGCCCGAGCCGGGCTCGTTGGCCTTGGCGGCCCTGGCCTTGTTGGGTGCAGGTGCCACACGGCGGCGGTCCGCCTGAGCAGGGGGCAGGGCCAGCGCTTACAGACTGCGCAGCAGGATGCGCGCGCTGGCCGGGTTGGTGGCGCAGGGCACGTCGTGCACGTCGCAGGCCCGCACCAGGGCGTTGATGTCAGGCTCGTGTGGCTGCGGGGTCATGGGGTCGCGCAAGAAGATCACCAGGTCGACCAGGCCGGTGGACAGGCGGGCACCAATCTGCAGGTCGCCGCCCAGCGGGCCGCTGAGCAGGCATTCCACGCTCAGGCCCACCTCGTCACGCAGCCGGCCGCCGGTGGTGCCAGTGGCCATCAAGGTGTGCTGCTGCAAGGTGGTGGCGAACTCGGTGGCGAGTTCAACCACCTTGGGTTTCATGCGGTCGTGGGCAATCAGGGCGATGTTCATCGGTGCGGGTGGGGGCAAGGAAGCAGGGCATGAAGCAGCCCGGATCATGCACTGGGCGCGCGGCCGCCGTGGGTCAGAGGGTGGACTTGAGCAAGCCGGCCACCGTGGCCAACAGACACAGGCCAATGGCGACCATGGTCACGATGTTGCCCAGCATGCGTTTGGCGGGCTGCTACCCATAACCCTTCCAGTAAGCCAGGCGCCCCAGCAAGAACAGCACGCCAGCGGCTGCCACCCACAGCGGGTTCCAGAAGTGGGCGACTGTGATCAAGGCGTTCAGGGGCGGTTCCTATGGGCTTGTGAAGGGGGGATGAGCACAGCCGGCAAGGTGACGGCTGCTCAACACATGACGAACCGGGGCCCGCTCAATCGACAGACGACAACAGCAGCAGCTGCCGCCGCCGCGCCAGCTCGGCGCGCACCCGGGCGCCGCTGGTCAAGGCCATGGCGCGGTCCAATGCCAGCAACGCCTCTTGGCGCCGGCCGGCCAGCGCCAGCAAGTGCGCTCGCGCCGCCCAGGCCGGCTGAAAGCTGTCGCGCAGCGCGGGGTCGATCTGCTCCCATGCCGCCAGGCCAAGAGCCGGGCTGTGGGCCTGGCCCAGTGCGGTGGCCCGGGCCACCAGCGCGCCCGCGCTGGGCGCCAGGCGCACCAGGCCTTCGTAGAGCAGCGCCAGCGAAGCCCAGTCGGTGACCCCGGACCGAGCCCGTGCGATGTGCACCGACTGGATGGCTGCCTCCAGCTGAAAGCGGCCCATGGCGCCCTGGCCGTGGGCACGCTGCAGCAGGCGCTCGCCCCATTCGATGAGCCGACGGTCCCAGCGGGTCGTGTCTTGTTCGTCCAGCGCGACGTAGTCACCGTTGAAGCTGACACGTGCATCGCGGCGGGCAGCCGACAGCGCCAGGCCAGATGCGAGGCCCAACACTTCGGGGTCTTCGGGCAGCAACTGCACCAACAGATCAGCCAAGTAGCGCGCTTCGTCGGCCAGGTCTTCTGCGCCTTGATCGGTCTGATCACCCAGCGCATCGCGGGTGGTGGCTTCACCCGCCAGGTCCCAGCCCACGGCATAGGCGCCATAGATGGCTTCCAGCACCGCATCCAGCCGCGCGGGCATGTCGGATCGACTGGGCAGCACAAACGGTATGCGGGCGTCCTTGATCTTGCGCTTGGCGCGCACCAGGCGCTGCGCCAGGGTGGCGGCCGGCATCAAGAAGGCGCGTGCGATGTCCTGCGCTTGCAGGCCCAGCACGGTCTGCATCATCAACGGCGCACGCACCGTGGCGTCGATGGCCGGGCGGGGCCATCAGCCCATGGCCGAGGGTCGCACTTCAATCAACCCACGCTGGGCGGCCGGGCAGCGCTCGGCCCAGCGCAGGGCTTCGTCCAGGTTGGTCACGTCGATGACGTAAAAGCCGCCCAGCTGTTCTTTGCTGGCCGCATAAGGGCCGTCCTGGATCTGGCGCGTGCCTTCGCGCACGCTCAGCACGGTGGCGGTGCTGCTGGGCCGCAGCCAGTCGGTGGCAACAAAAACGCCGGCGTCTTTCAAGGACTGGGTGTAGGCCTCAAAAGCTGCTTTGACCTGCTGCA
The DNA here is from genome assembly GCA_043743835.1 of Betaproteobacteria bacterium. Classification (GTDB taxonomy): domain Bacteria; phylum Pseudomonadota; class Gammaproteobacteria; order Burkholderiales; family Burkholderiaceae_C; genus Rubrivivax. Next base: position 27,767 of record JAYTVT010000058.1, on the reverse strand, counting down.
TGGCGGGCGCGGGCACCTGGGCCATCTGGGCTTCGTTGCTGTAGAGGAAGAGGGTGTACTTCACGTTGATCTCCGGTTGGGCGAGCGGCTTGCTCACACCCACATGACGGGCTCAGGCACCCTCAATCGACAAGCAACCGCAAATCAGTGGCGGCGCAGTTTCACCGACAGCTCGGCGGCCACCGTTGACTTGTTGGTCCACATCCAGCAGTAGTCCTGGTCCAAGCGCGTCAGCAGGGTGTCTTGCGCGCTGGCCACGGCTTTGAGTTTGCTGGGGTAGACCACCTCTTTACCGACGTGGTAGTGGACGTTGAAGTCCAGCGGCACGCTCGTGGCGAACTCCCAGTGCACCCTTTGGCCGGAGGGCAACTTGCCGCACAGCTCGACGAACTTGGTGGGCGCAACGGTGGTCTGGTGCTCAAAGCGCCCTTCAGCGGACCAGCGGATGTCAATGATTTCGGCTTGGCAGACCACGGCCCAAAAGGGCAGGGCGGCCAGCAGGAGGGTCTTGTGCATGAACCTGATTCTGGGCCCCGGCGCGCCATCCCTTGCGCTGAAGCCAGAACCGCCGCGTCGTCGTTTTCGTTCAGCCAGGGGTGTCCAGCCCGGGGAAACCTGGGGGTACTTAGCTGAAGGACTGCACGGTCATAGGGGCAGCTCCCAGTGGAAACGGCACTGAAACCGATAACATCCACACACGTTTGAGGCACCGTCACCCAGTCAATGACTTTGTGCACAACGTCAAAGAAAAAAATTCACCGTTTTTTGAAGGCAAGTTCATGTCCCCGGCTACCCAGGACTGTCCACAGTGCCATACCGTCAATCCAGCGGGAATGCGATTTTGCGGGGCTTGTGGCACCGCTTTGACTCCAGTTTGTGGCGCGTGCGGGTTCAGCAACCCGCCCGGGTTCAAGTTTTGCGGCAGTTGTGCCGCGCCCCTGACCGGTTCAGGCCCCGCTGCAACGCCGGCACGAGCCACCGCTGGCAGTTTGCCCCCGCCTTCTGTCACTGGGCGCGAGGCCGAACGCCGGCAGCTGACAGTGATCTTCGTCGATCTCATCGACTCCGTGCGCCTGTCGGAATCCCTGCTCGAAGAAGACCTGCGTGACTTGCTGCGCGCCTACCAAGGCGTGGTGGTGAAAGCCATCGAAGAGGCGGGCGGCCATGTGGCGCAGTACCTGGGCGACGGCATCCTGGCCTACTTTGGTTACCCCGTAGCCCAAGAGGACGACGCTGTCAGGGCCGTGCGCGCGGCCTTGCGCTGTGTTGGCGCCATGCCTCAGCTGCGCGAATCCGGCTTGGCGGCCGATGCCATCCATGTGCGTGTTGGCGTGCACACTGGCATGGGTGTGGTCGGTGAAATAGGCGCGGGCAACCGGCAGGAACGGCTGGCGATTGGCAGCACGCCCAACATCGCTGCACGGATTCAGTCCTTGGCGGGGCCAGACGAAGTGTGGGTCAGTGCGGCCACGCGCGGGCTGACGGCCGACATGTTTGAGTTTGCGGCCGAACATGAAGCCACGCTCAAGGGCATTGTCAAACCGGTGACGGTCTGCCGCGTGCTGGCCGAGCAGGGCACCCGGCATCTGATTGCGCAAAACCAGCGGCTGGGCGTGCGCCCCTTGATGGGGCGTCTGCAGCAGCTGAACACACTGCAGCAGCAGTTTGACGAGGCCACGCGCCAGCGCGGCGGTACGGTGTTGGTCAGCGGCGAAGCCGGTATTGGCAAATCACGCCTGATTTACGCCTTTGCGGCTGGCTTGCCGGCCGAAGCGCGCCAGCTCAGCGCACGCTGCGCGCCGCATGCACAGAACAGCCCCTTGCTGCCCTTGGTGGAGCTTTTTGGGCAGATGTTCGGCATCACCACGCGAGAGGTGGGCGCTGAGGACGAAGCTCGAATTCGTCAGCAGTTGCAGCACTCGGACGACCCTGACGCCTTTGAGCTGCTGACCGGTTTTCTGTCGCTCAAGACCAGTGCCGGGCTGCAGAGTTCCGGCCTGTCGTCGGCTCGGCGCCGCGATCGCACGCTGCAGCTGCTGCGCCGGCTGTTGCTGGCCGAGGCCAGCCAGCGACCGGTGGTGGTGTTTGTCGAAGACATGCACTGGGTCGACCCGTCGACGCTGGAGTTCATCGACACCCTGCTGGAGCCCGGCTCGCAAGTGGGGCTGCTGCTGGCGCTGACCTCGCGGCCCACCTTTGTCAGTCCGTGGGGCTTTCGGCCCTACCTCAAGAAACTGAACCTCGAACGGCTGGGACTGGCCGAAGCCGAAGCCCTGATGCGTTCGGTCTCGGGTGACAAGCAGTTGCCCGACGTGGTGCTGAAAGACCTGCTGGCGCGCGCCGACGGTGTGCCCTTGTATCTGGAAGAGATGACCAAGGCGGTCATCGAGTCGGGCCTGCTGCGCGCCGGTGCCAGCAATTACGAACTCAACCTGCCGTCCACCTTGCGTGACTCGCTGGCCGCCCGGCTGGACCACCTGGGCGCGGCCAAAGGCGTGGCTCAGGTGGCGGCGGTGATCGGGCGCAGCTTCCCCTACAGCGTACTGGCGGCCATTGCGCCCGAGGACATCGTGATCCTGCGGCGCCACATGGATCACCTGGTGCGTGGCGAGCTGGTTCAGCTGGACCCTTCGGTCAACCAAGAGACCTACGTCTTTCGCCACGCCTTGATCCGCGACGCGGCCTACGATTCGCTGTTGCGCAAAGAGCGCGAAGAGTTGCATGGCCGGGTTGCCGGTGCACTGAAGACCTTGAGCGCACAGGAATGCGAGCAGCGCCCCGAGATCCTGGCCTGGCACCTGGAAGGCGCCGGGCAGACCGAAGCTGCAGTGGCCAGCTGGACCCAGGCCGGGCAGACCGCTATGGCGCGTGCCGCTCACCGCGAGTCCATTGCGCACCTGAACCATGCGGTCGACTTGCTCAAGCGGCAACCCGACTCGCCGGTTCGCCAGCAGACCGAACTGGGTTTGCAGCTGACATTGGGTGGCAACTACATCGCCACCCAGGGCTGGTCTTCGGCCGGCGTGATGGGCGCCTTCAGCCGGGCCCGCGACATCTGCGAGGCCTTGGGCCACCAGCGCGAAGTGTTCCCGGCGCTGTGGGGGCTGTGGTCCTACCACCTGGTGGCCGGCAATTTCCGCCAGGGCCGGGAAGTGGCGTTGCAGCTGCGGGCTATTGCCGAGCCCACCGGAGACCCCAGCCTGCTGGTCCCCCTGGGTCACGCGCGTGGCTATGACCTGATGTTTGCTGCCGAGTACCGCGAGGCGCTGGAGGTCTGCACCAACGGCATCGCGCTGTTCAATCTGGACCTGGAGCGGGCCTTGGTGGGCGGGTATCAGCAGTCATCAACTTCGGCGATGTGCAACGTTGCCTCCATCGCGCTGTGGGCCCTGGGCTTTCCGGATCAGGCCCGACAGATGGCGGTGCGGCAGTCTGAAATCAGCGATTCGGTGGGCAACCGGGCTTGCGACGCGGTGGACATGGCCGGGCTGCAGTGGGGTGTGGCCCCGATGTTGCGCGACACCGCCTGGGTCAAGCAATGCGAAGAGCGGGGCCTGGAGATTTCTGCCGAAATCGAAAACGTCTTCTGGCCTGCGCTGATGCGCTTTTATGGCAGTTGGGCCCGGGTGATGGACGGCGACGCGAGCGCGCTGGCCACGATGGAAGAGTGCATCAAGATCTGGCGCGGTGGTGGTGCTGGCGTGCTGACGACGATGTTCTATGCACTCTTCCTCGAAGCCTGCCTGAAGACCGGCGAGGTGCAAAAAGGCCTCGACTTTACGCCTGGCACGTTTGAATACGTGGAGCAGTCGGACGAACACTACTTTGGGACCGAGCTGCACCGCTTGACGGGCGAGCTGCTGGTGGCACGTGCGTCAGACCGTGCTGACCCCGCGCTGCTCGACAGGGCCATGGGCCACATGGACAAAGCCACTGAATTGGCGCGCGCCCAGGGTGCCAGGTCGTTTGAGCTGAGGGCCGCGATGGGCCGGGTGCGCATCAGCCAAGGTGGCCCACATCACGCACGGGCCTTGAAAACCCTGGCAGAGGTCTACGCGGGCTTCACCGAAGGCTTTGACACGCCGGACCTGCAAAGCGCCAGGGGCTTGATCGACGCGGGCTGAGACAACCGGCTGTGCTGGTTCGCCGCGCCTGCATGGCCAGGCCGTGCAGGCTTAACGTTCAAAAATCGGGGCGTGCGGCAGCCCCAGAATCCACGGCGCGGTGACCTCGTAGGACCCCAGCACCGAGGCGCCAATGCCTTCGGTCTGGCCCTGCACAGGAATGAGGCCAGGGCTCAGGCCAGGCAAAAACTCAGCTTCGATGCGCACCGATGTGCGCAGCGGCCGCAGCTGGGCCTTGCTCCAGTCTTTGTTGAATTGCGTCAGCACAAAGATCGGTCCAAACGCAGCCGGCATCTGCGAAATCACGCTTTGGTTGAGCATCTCGCGCACGGGGTCGAAGTGGGGGTAGGCCGCCAAGGGCTGCGGCTGACCCTCGGCTTCCCAGTCCAGCGAGATTTGGGGCGCGCCGTTTTCAGCGTCGATCGAATAGCGCCCCTCGGTTAGCTTGAAGCGCGCCAGCTTCTTGGCAAAGCCCCAGAACATCAGGCCGCCCAGGGTGGCCAGCACGCTGTCCAGGAAGAGCCTGGGCATGTAGTAGTAGGGCCCCAATGTGTCTTGCTGGCCGCGCCCCAGCATCGCCCCCATGGCCCGGCCCAAGGGGCCCGGGCGCAGCACCGTGAAGGGCACACCCACCGTGAATTCCTGGTACGTGAGCTCGGGCAAAAGCGTGGGCACCGACATCACCGCGTTGAACATCGAGTTGAAGGACAGGATCACCGGGTGTGTGCCCGGCGGCGACACGTTTTGCACGCCCAGTTGCAGCCCTTTGGGCAGCAGGCGCTGGACCTGTGCCGTGGGCATGGCCACGGTGACGCCGCGCAGGCAACCGGAGCCATACAGGTTGACGACGTTGAAGGGGCTGCTGGGGGTGCTCATGTGCTTGCCTTTTTGGTGGGCTTTTGGATCGACGTGAATTCGGGTTTGACATCGTCGAAGCGCTTGCCGAAGTACCAGTCTTCGTTCCAGCTGCCCATGGTGGTGAGCAGGCGGTCGCGCTCGGAACTGACGGCGTCGCGGCGGATGCAGAAGTCGGGTTTTTGCCAGGCTCGCGACAAGGTGTTGAGCAGGGCCTCGTGCTGGCTGTGACACAACTGGCGCGCCATGTGGACGGCTTCGCGCAGGGGCTCGGCGGCCTCCACCACCTGGTGCAGCTTTTCGGCTTCGGTCAGGGTGTCGTTGCGGTGCGCCGCCAGCAGTCCTGCCAAGCAGGGGCCGCGCAGCAGTTCGCTGAGCTTGATGGCAAAGCCACCCACCTGCTGGTCCAGGTAGTTGCGGTTGGAGGGTTCACCCACGATCCGGAGTTCCTGGAAGTTTTTCAGCGATGCCAGCAGTTGCTCCGAGGCCAGCAACGGGGTGGCGCTCTCGGTGCCCTGGCCCTTGGTGGCGGCTTGCAGGTCATTGCTGTCCATCAGCAGCCACGGTGCCAGCTTGTCGAATTGGTCTTCCAGCTTCATGCGCTCAGTGCTGAACTTCGTCTGGTGCTTGATCACCTGTTCAGCGGCCTCGCCTAGCTTGTCCGGGAAGCCCTGCCGCGACTGCTGCTGAGCAATGAGTGAGCGGTAAAGGGCCGCTTCGGCCGCCGGTTTGAGCGCGCCGCCTTGTGGCAGGCCGGCGGCCTGGGCCAGCAGGTCTCGGCGCGCTTGGCGCCAGCGTGCATCGCTGTCGGCGTTACCCCATTCGCGCGACAGCACCGAGTCGATCACCATCTGTGGGTCGATGACTGCAAGCGCTTGCCGGGCCTGCTCGGCGTCGATGGGCCGTTTCGTGGTCTCGCTTTCTTTGCTCTGCGTGCGCGCATTGAACATCAGCGCGCCCATGTGGCAAGGATCGGCTCGGTCTTGCTGGTTTTCGGCTTCCAGGTTGACGACCAACTTGCAGTCTTCTGCGGGTGCACTGCCCAGCCTGCCGCTGAAGGCCTTGGGATCCAGCTGCCACAGCGGCCAGCCGGTGCGAGTCATCAACTGCTCGGCCAGCGGCTCGACCATGGTGCCGCGCACGTAAAACGGGCGTATGGCCTGGGCGCTGTAGAGCACGCCAGCGCCGTTGTTCTCCAGGCAGGTGGCCACCAGGCCCAGCGTGTTGACGATGTCCAGGTTGGGGAAGTCGTGGATGCGGACCGTCAGCGTTTCTTCGATTTCACAAACGTCGACCACCTCCTGCAGGTGGCGCGACACGCGCACCAGCGACTGGAAGCAAGCCTTGTCGGGATCGCCCGCGTCGCGGAACTGCTTCAGCGAGTACATCGCCAGCGGGGCCTGGTTGCCCAGCAGTTCGAGCGCCAGTGCGCGCGCCACCTTGGCGTGCTGTGGAAAGCGGGCCTTGGCACCCTTCTTGGTGCCCAGTTCCAGGCGCAAGGCCTCGGCCCAAGCAAAGGCTTTGTCCTGGGCGGCCAAGCGCCCCAGGCCGGCGTTGTCTTCGTTTTGCACGATTTCAACCAAGGGCTGCACCATGGCTTGTTGGCCTGACTCCAAGGCCGTCCAGACCTCGGCGTCCATGCGCAGCAGGGTCTGGCGTGGGTTGTCCTCCTGGGCCTGGTCAGACATCCACACGCTGCCCGGTTGCACGAAGTTGGCCGTTCTGGCGTCGATGCCCTGAACTTCAAAGCGTGACGCTGTGGCGATGCAGTCGTCTACAAAAAAGTACGCCGGCACCACACCCACGCCTTCCGTCACCCATTGGTCTGGCGCGGTTTCGCGTTCCCAGCACACGGGAACCAGGAACGACAGCTCGAACTTGGCCCAGTCGCCCACGTTGTTGGTGGCCGAGGTGACGCCCTTGAAGCTGGCGGCAGCCATGTACACATAGGCGTACTGGCCGCCGATCCAGTTGTCTTTGCGAGGATCGGTCTGGTTGTTCACGTCGAACCAACCCCACTGGTTCACTGGTGTCTTGGGCCGCGCCCAGACGCTCATGCGCATGCGGTGGCTCTGGCCATCGGCGCCCAGCACGGGGTCTTTCAGGGCCTCGTTGATCGACTTGTCCAGGAAGGCCTGCAGCTTGTCCTTCATGGCCAGCAGCGGCAGCACCCGGAAGGTGGTGCCGGTGTAGCGGAAGGGCCCGGTGATGGCTTCGATGGCCGACGAGAGCGATGGGTAGAACTTGGGCGGAGGCGGTGGCACAGCGACGGGTGCGGCGGGTGCGGCGGGTGCTTCGTCGAGCGGCAGGCCCTGGCCTGCGTTGTCGCGCCAAACGCCTTCTTGCCCGCGCCAGGCCAGGTTCAGGCTGGGCTGCATGGCGACGTTCACGTCCATCCAGAATGGCATCACGGGCTTGATCTCGGCCACGTCCACACCACCGTCTTTCCAACGCCGGCTGACTTCCAGCCCCAAGGTGCGGGCGATGGGCAGTGTGGAGTACTCGTGCAGCTGGATCGAATGGCCGCCGCTCAGGTCGCCCAGCAAGGTGCGTTCTTCTCCCAGCAAGCCACCGCCGTTGAAGGCGCTGGTGATCATGGGGCCGTTGGTCAGGGCTTGGTAGCTCAGCTCATCGGGCTTGTCGGCGCGCCGGAACTGCTTCAGGTTCAGCGAATTGGTGACCATGCCCGGCCCACCCGGGGCCAGCGCGGGCGCCATGCGGGCCAGCATTTCGGGCAGCATGCCCGGCATTTGCCCGGCCGGCACCTGCGGGAAGATGCGCAAGGCCTGGGCCAGCCACAAGGCGTCGCGGCCAAAGCCACCCAGAGCGTCGGCGATGTTCGACGCTACCGTCCATGGCGCGGCGGGGCTGCGCGGGTCGAAGGGCACGCGCATGTTGGACATCGGCGCTTCGCGCTTGACCTCCATGAAGACGCGCGATTCCAGGCGGCGGCCGGCATAGGCCGCCGGGAAAACTTCGGTCTCGACGCGCGCCAGCGTGATCGGGGCCAAGGGGTCGCGCACCCATTCGCTGTCAACCGCCGTGACCTTGGCCAGCACCTTGGGGAATCCCGACACCGTGCGGCCCAGGGGTACCGAGTAGTTGTCGTTGACGTAGATGAAGGGCGTGATGGTGGCCCAGTCATGAAACACCCAATGGCCGTTGACCTTTTTGTACCACTCGAGCGAGACCGCGAAAAAGACCTCGGTCTGCGCAAACCAGCCCAGCCCGCGCGACTCGGCCACCTGGCCGTAGTCCAGCACCGACAAGAAGACATAGGGCACCGAGGCCCTAAAGCGCCCCACCGATTCGGGCACAAAGTTCAAGTAGCCGTTGCACAGCCGCTGCAAGGCATCCAAGTTGGCGCGCAGCGGAAAGACCCGCGACGACAGGCCGTTGAAGATGAAGGGCGGCTTGAACGGCAACGGGTTGTTGGCAAGCAGTGGCATCTGGCGGCTGAACTCTGCGGGCGTCATGGCGGGTCCTTGGTACTTCAATGAAGGCTAGCTGCGCTCGATGGCCCACGCCGGCAAGGCTTCGATGAAGCGCTTGTCGGGTGAGTCGGGCAGGTGGCTGTAGATCTGCGTGAATTCGTGGTGCGCCGCGCCGGCCAGGCCGTGGGCCACCTGGCGGGCATAGTCGCAGCAGCCGTAGCTGTCCATGCGCTGGCGCACCCAGCCCTGGTCGGCTTCGCTGCGGTCCGCGCGGGCCCGGCCCAGAAAATCTTCCAGGCGCTGGCGCTCATCGGGCGTGGCCTGTTCAAACAGGCGGATCAGCATCAGCGTGCGCTTGCCCTCGCGGATGTCACCGCCCAGCTCTTTGCCATAGGCCTGCGCGTCGCCTTCCAGGTTGAGCAGGTCGTCTTGGATCTGAAACGCGGCGCCCAGGAAGAAGCCAAAGCGGATCACACGGTCGATGTCGCTGGCGGCCACACCGCCTATCAGCGCGCCGACGCGGCTGGGGTGGATGGTGGCCAGCCAGCAGGTTTTTTTCAGCACCATCAACAGGTAGTCGGCTTCGGTCACGCTGCTCACGTTGTCGCGCCGCCAGCCCAGTTCCAGCGCTTGGCCTTCGGCCGATTCGCGTGCCATGCGTTCGGTTTCTTCCAGGATCTGCAGCGCCAAGTTGTTGCCCAGCACATGGCGGTTGTCGAGCAGCGGTTTCATCGAGATGAGCGACAGCATGTCGCCCACGTTCAGCGCAATCGGCAGCCCTTCGCGGATGTGCAGCGCAGGCTCGCCACGGCGCTGTTCGCTTTCGTCTTCAATGTCGTCGTGGATGAGCATGGCGTTGTGCATCAGCTCGATGGACACCGCCGAGCGAATGGCTGCTTCAGTGCTGGCCCCATGGGCACGGGCGGTGGCGATGCACAGGCTGGGGCGAAAGCCGCGGCCGCCGCGGCGCGGGTAGTCGGGCAGCAGGTCGTACAGGTAGCGGCTGGGCTCGCCCGTGGGCAGGTAGCGGAACAGCAGCTCGCGTGTGGTGGTCGAGTAGTCCTTCAGGGTCGACACCACGAGTTTTTCGTCGCGTGAGCTGGTTGCGGTGTGCATGTGGCGAGCCGGGATCTCAGCTTTTGGGCATGCCGGCGGCACGCTCGGCAATCACCATCGACAGGCTGCCCCACGACTGGCCGTGGCCGTCGATCAGTGCCGCCTCATGGCGACCCGCCAGCGGCGACGCGGCCAAGGTCAGACGCAGATGCACATGGCCTGGCGCGCTGTACAGGACAACTTGGGCTGGAGATGCAGCCACGGCAGCTTCACCCGACCAAGCGGCGTGCAGCGCCACCAGGTCAGCACCCGGATCCAGCGACACCGAGAACTCGGCGGGTTGGCCCGACATGAATTCAATCGTGATCTTGGCGCGCGGGCTTGTCGCAGGGGCCGCTGCAAGGGGGTGCGCCGCAGCAGAGCCTGTCGGCGCCTGGCTGGCACTGGTGTGCTGTGCGCCCATGGGTGCGGACCCGGGCGCCACAACGCCGGGCCCGCCCATGCCGTTGAAAACGCCCGTGCGGTTCAGCTCACCGGCTTGCCCGGCCATCCGCTCGGCAAGCTGCCCCGCCACCTGCCCGGCCATGGGCGCCAGCGTGCTCACGCCATCCACCCAGGCCCGCACCAGTTGCATCCAGGGTGCGGCCAGCGAAGAGGCGGTCTGGCCCAAAGGGCCGGCGAGGTTTTGCGCCCAGGCGTTGGCCGCGTCGGCTGCCAGACCGGCCCGGGTGGGTCCAGGCCCGACAGGCGACAAACGCTGCGCCGCCTGCTGGCCGCGCTGCATGTATTCCTCGATCACCTGATAGGCCGTGTTGACGCCGCGCTCGACAAAGCCTTGCACGCCCGCCCCAGCCGCCTCGCTCATCGCCTGCCCGCTGTCCAGACCTTGTCTGACCGCAGCGCCCAGGCCCGCGCTGAGTGTTTGGCTGGTGTCGATCGCGGCGCCCAGCGCACCGTTGAGGGTGGCGCCCATGGAAGCCGGCAGACCCAGCGGCGGGCGGCGCAGGGGTGCCTGCCGCTGCGGTGCGGGGCGCTTGAGGCGGCTGCTGTTGTCCAGCCCGGTTTCAACGTCGTTCATCGGCAATCCTTGAGGCGGCGATGGAGGGTGGGGTTGTGTAGATGCATGTCATGGGTGGTCATAGCCGACGATGTCTTCCAGCGCTGGCAAACCCGACAGGGCATGGGCCGCCAGGCGGCCCGAGATGACCGCTGATTCAATGCAGCCCGTGTCCAGGCCGGTGGCGGTCCAGTCGCCGGTGATGGCCAGGTTGTCAAACGACATGTCCAGCGGCGACAAGCGGTAGGCCGGGCTGCCCGGCAGCGACAGCACGTAGCGGTCGCTGGCGTTGACGTTGGCGGTCCAGTACTGGCTGTCGAAAGCGCGTTGGTTGGTGGCGGCGGGCGCCCGGCCCGGTTTGGGCTGGCCCGAAACCAGCAGGTCCCAGCGAAAGCCGCCGTCTGCGCGGCGGGCCAGCGGCCACAGCGCGCCCACATCGCGGTCCAGAAAGCGCACCGCATTGGCTTTGACCTGCTGGTACTGCTGCTGGTGAAACTGGCGGCCGTCCACGCCGGTTTTGTCAGCGTCAGGCAAGACGCTGCAGAAATAGGCAATGGCCTTCACGGGCTTGGCAAAGCACTCTTCGGGAATCAGGTGGCGCATGTCGGCCCAGGTGTCGAAGGGTTCGACAAAACCCGACAGGTTGACGGCCGGGTGGGGCCAGCCCAGCGCGGGCATGTCTTCGCGCATCCAGACCTGGAAGGCCTGGGTGGGCACCGTCTTCACAAAACGCACCATGTCGCGCCAGCGTGGCTCGCGGTCGATCAACTCGGCTGCCACCTGGGGCAGGGCGCCGATGCTGGCACCCAGTACCACCAGGTCGAAGTCGGTGCCCACGTCCAGGCGCAGGGTGCGGGCACAGCGCCGGTCCCAGTCGGCCTCGAAGTGTCGGCCCTCGGCCTGCAGTGCAGCGCCGTCTTGCAGCTGCGCGTAGTCGGGTTGGGATGGCCAGCAGGCCACACCCAGCACGTCCACCAGCGGCTGATAGGGCTGCCCGCCCAGGGTTTGGGCCTGCACGTCGAAGTGCAGTGATTGCACGTGCGGCGCCACGCCAGGCTGCGCCGGTGACAGGTTCATCTCGCGCAGGCGATGGAAGAAGGCGAACTTGACACCCCGGGCCTTGAGCACTTGGTACAGCGGCGAAAAGACGATGTCGCCCATGCCTGCACTCATGCTGTAAAACAGCGCGCCGCGGTAGGTGAAGAACATGCGCATCGCACCGCGCAGCGCCACGCCGGCGGCCAGGCGGGGCTTGGTGACGTCGCCGTCTTCAAAGGCAAACGCCAGGTCGTAGATGCCGCGCATGAAGCCCGACTGCAAGGAGGCTTCGGACGCGCCGTTGGCACGCAGCCAGTCGCGCCAGTCGTGTTCGTTGATGGCGTCAAAGCCGCGCGGGTCAAAGGCCAAGCCCTGCAGCGTGGCGCCGCGCAAAATGGCCAGGATCAGGTCGATAACCTGCCAGATGCGGCGCAGTTCGGTGTCTTCAGCCACCAGCAGATCAATCCGGCCCCGCGTGGCACTGGCCAGCGACTCGATCAGCCTGAGCAGCACCGCACTGCTTTCGCGCAGCATCTGCGGCACCCAGGCGTTGATCGCCTGCAGCAGCAGCTCAGCGGCTTCAGCGATGGCCGCCACGCCAGCCAGCTGGCCATAGCGCAGCAGGGTTTCAACCGCCGCGCCCACGGCCTGCGGGCCGCTGCGGGCACTTGGTGATGTGGTTGCAGCTGCGGCCGCGTGTGGTGGCCTTTGGCCTTCAAGCACACCGGCCGAGCGCACCAGCTCGCTGACCAGCATCGCCGATTGCTTCAGGTAGGCCATCACCGTGAACGGGCTGCCCTGGCTCATGGGGTCGCCGGGTTCGCCGATGCCGGGCGGGAAGTGGGCGCGCCAGAAGGTCCACGCCTCGCCCATGCGGTCGGCCACCGCAACATCTGCAGCCGGCTTGAAGGCGTCGCGCCAGGTCTTGAAGCGCTGCTCGGGATGCAGCGTGTGCCGCTCGGCGTAGCAGGCGCGCATCAACGCAAAGGCGTTTTCGTAAAAACCCATCCAGAGATGCAGGCCGTGTTCTTCAATGCGTTGTGATGCGCCGCGGCCCGAGGCGCCCTTGCCGCCCAGGCGCCAGCCCAGCTGGTAGACCGTGATGTCGTAGCGGCCAGCGTGCTCGGGGCGGCTGAGTTCGAAGGCTGTGGTCAGGCTGGCGCATCCGCCGCCAATCACGGCCACCCGGATCGGCTTGGCGGGGCTCATGGCGCCACTCCAGGCTGCTGGCTGTCGGCTTGGCTGGCTTTCAGCAAATGCGTCGAGCCCGGTGTGGGCCCGACAACACGCCGCAGCTCCCGCGGCAGGCTGAAAACCACCTGCTCGGGTTGCCCAAAACTCTCCACGTCGCTGCCTGGCCACCAGGCCTGCAACTGTGCAATGACCCCGTCCACCAGCACCTCGGGCACCGATGCGCCGGATGTCAGACCCACCACGTCGCAGCCCTGCAGCCAGTTGCGCTGGATGTCGGCAGCAGACTCGATCAGGTGAGCTGGCCGCCCGCATTGCTGGATCAGTTCGATCAGGCGCACGGTATTTGAACTGTGGGGCGCACCAACCACCAGCACCACCTGCGAGCGCACGGCCAGTTCACGCGCGGCAGTCTGGCGATTTTGAGTGGCGTAGCAGATGTCGTCTTGCTTGGGGCCCAGGATGGCCGGGAAGCGGCGTTTGAGCACGCCCAGGATGCGCGCGGTGTCGTCCACGGACAAGGTGGTCTGGGTGGCATAGGCCACTTTTTCGGGGTTGCTGACGGTCACCGCCTGAGCCTGTTCTTCATTGGAAATGAGGTGAATCTGCGCACCGGCCTGGGCTTTGAAATGCCCCAGCGTGCCTTCAATTTCGGCGTGGCCAGCGTGGCCGACCAGGATCACGCTGCGCCCGGCCAGGCCGTGGCGCTCGACCTCCTGGTGCACCTTGGTCACCAAGGGACAGGTGGCGTCCAAGGGCCGCAGCTGAAGCGCCAGGGCCTGTTCGGCCACGCTGCGTGACACCCCGTGGGCGCTGAAGATGACTCGAGCGTTGGCGGGCAGGCCCGCAAGATCGTCGACAAACACAGCGCCTTGCTGGCGCAGACGGTCCACCACGTGGCGGTTGTGAACGATCTCGTGGCGCACGTAAACCGGCGCGCCAAATTCCTCGAGCGCCCGCTCCACCATCAGCACGGCGCGTTCAACGCCGGCGCAGAAGCCGCGCGGATTGGCGATCACGATGTGCATGGATGAACCACCCTCCCAGCTCCGCCCGCGTGTTTTCACCGCCGACTGTTGTTTGCTTGGGGACCTGGGCAGAAACCTCCTGCCCGTCAACCCGATGATCGACGCTAACACGCGGTGTCTGAACTCTCAAGGCTGACAACACCGATCAAGGTGCTGCCAAGACCTTCACTTTGCCCACCATGCCGGCCGAGTAGTGCCCGGCCACCAAACACGCAAAGTCAAAGTCGCCCGCGCGGTTGAAGGTCCAGATGATCTCGCCGGTCTGGCCGGGCGCCACATGTGCCATATAGGGCTCGTCATGCTCCATGTTGGGGAACCGGAGCATCAGCGCGGCGTGTTCTTCGAGCTCCTTTTTGGTGCCCAGCACAAACTCGTGCATCACCGCGCCCCGGTTGCTGATGCGCAGCCTGAGCGTTTCACCGCGCTTGACCTCCAGGCGGTTGGGGGTGAAGCGCATGTCGTCCGTCATCACGAACTCCACGGTGCGCAGGCCCGGTCTGGCGGTGCCAGCCACGCCCCAGGCTTTTTGTTCTTTTTTGACCACCGCCGGCTTTTTGCCATGGGTCAGGTCGCCGTGGGCCTGGACCAGGCCCGGCGAGGTGCTGGCCGCAAGCCAAAGGGTGGCCAGCAGCAGCTTGCGAATCGATTTCATAAGGGTCTCGTTTTGTGTGGGATGGTGGGAAGGGATGGGTGACGCGGGTTCACGCACTTTCAGTGCCCGGCGTGCCCGCCAGCGGGCTTGCGAACCTTGACTTCGGTGTCGGTGGCCGGTTTGGCCAGCGGCGGCATCGATCCCGTGCCCTCGGCCTTGAAACGCGACGGATCGGGCAGGGCGCCGGTCCACTCAAACGCCACGCTGCCGCTCGGGTGTGCGTACCAGCCCGGATCGCTGTAGTCGCCAGCTTTCTGGTCCTTGCGTACCTTGAGCACACTGAACATGCCGCCCATGCCCACCGCGCCGAAAGGCCCCGTGCCAGTCATCATGGCGGCGGTGTTGTCGGGCAGCGGCATTTCCATCTCGGTCATGTCCTTCATGCCGCGTTCGCCCATCACCATGTAGTCGGGGATCAGCTGCGTGATCTGCTTGGCCACGCCGCGGTGGTCCACGCCAATCATCGTCGGCACGTTGTGGCCCATGGCGTTCATGGTGTGGTGGCTCTTGTGGCAGTGAAAGGCCCAGTCGCCTTCTTCGTCGGCCAGGAAGTCGATCTGCCGCATCTGGCCCACCGCGATGTCAGCGGTGATCTCGTACTGGCGTGCGCTTTTGGGTGTGGGCCCGCCGTCGGTGCCGGTGATCAGGAACTCATGCCCGTGCAGGTGGATGGGGTGGTTGGTCATCGTCAGGTTGCCGATGCGGATCCGGACCTTGTCGTTTTTCCTCACCACCAGGGGGTCGATGCCCGGGAAGACCCGGCTGTTCCAGCTCCACAGGTTGAAGTCGAGCATGGTCATGATCTTCGGAGTGAAGGCGCCGGGTTCGATGTCGTAGGCGTTGAGCAAGAAGACAAAGTCGCGGTCCACCTCGTCGATCAGCGGGTGCTTCCCTTTGGGGTGGGTGATCCAGAAGCCCATCATGCCCATCGCCATCTGCACCATCTCGTCGGCATGCGGGTGGTACATGAAGGTGCCCGGGCGGCGCGCCACAAACTCGTAGACATAGGTCTTGCCCGGCGGGATGCCCGGCTGGTTGAGACCGGTCACGCCGTCCATGCCGTTGGGCAAGCGCTGCCCGTGCCAGTGGATGCTGGTCAGCTCACCGAGCTTGTTGGTGACGAAGATGCGCACGCGGTCGCCTTCGACCACCTCGATGGTCGGCCCCGGGCTCTGGCCGTTGTAGCCCCACAGGTGGGCCTTGAAGCCGGGTGTCATTTCGCGCACCACCGGTTCGGCCACCAGGTGGAATTCCTTGACGCCCTGGTTCATGCGCCAGGGCAGCGTCCAGCCGTTGAGCGTGACCACCGGGTTGTAGGGCCGGCCGCTGTTGGGCACCAGCGGCGGCATGGTGTGTGGCTTGCTTTGTTGCACCGGCTCGGGCAGCGCGGCCATGGCCACCTTGCTGACCGAGGTGGCGGCGGCTGCGGCGGTGATGGCACCAGCGCCGCCCAGCAACTGGCGGCGGGAGAGCAAGGGCTTGCTGTTCATGGGGGTGTCTTTCATGATCAATGCCCGGCGCCAGCGCCGGTGGTTGGGGTCGCCATGGCGGGGCCTGCTGCGCCGCTGAGGCTGGGCTTGCCAATCAAGGCCATGTCCAGGTCGGCCTGCGCCAGCCAGAAGTCGCGCAGCGCCAGGATGGCGCCGTTGACACCGGCGATCTGGGTGCGGGCGTCGGCCAGCAGCTCAAACACGCCGATCAACATGCCGTTGTAGCGCAGCACGTTTTCTTCGGCGATGCGCTGGCCCAGCGGCACCACCTCGTCGCGCTGGAAGCGTGCGATGTCGTAGGCCGAGCGGTAGCCGCTGTAGGCCTCGCGCACTTCAGAGCGCGCGTTGACAGCGGTCTCGGCAGCGCGGTGCAGCGTCTGCAGGTAGACGGCCTGGACTCGGGCCACACGCGCGCCGCCGCCGTCGAACAGCGGCAATTCGAAACCAATCTCCCAGCCGCGCTGGCTGGGCGCTTCGTTGGAGCCGTTGCGCAGCAGCCCCAGCTCCAGCACATTGATGAAACGTGTGGCCTGGGTCAGGCCCAGGTTGCGCGCGGTTTGCTCGGCGGCCAGGCGGGCGCCCTGAACGTCGAGCCGTTGGCTCATGGCCACGCGCTCCAGATCGGGCAGGTCCAGTACGTCCGGGGGCAGGTCGGGCAAACGCTCGGGCAGTGTGAACAGGGTCTGCGAACCCCAGGCGCCCATCAGGCGGGTCAGCCGTTCGCGGGTGCTGCGTTGGGCCTGATCGGCACGGGCCAGGTTGAGCGAAGCCTCGCCCAGAAAGACCTGCTCACGGGCGCGCTGCAGCTTGTTGAAGTTGCCCACCTGCTCCATGCGTCGAGCCAGCTCGGCGCTGGCCGTGGCGGCTTGCTGGACCTGCCGCATGTAGCGCACCGTCTCTTCAGCGGCCAGGGCGTTGTAGTAGGCCTTGCGGGTGTCGGCGGCCAGCGACAGCACGCTCATGGCGACCATGCCCTGGGTCTGCTCAAAGCGCCGCGCTTCTAGTCTGCCGATGGTGGGCAGGGCGATCAGGCGGGCGATGTTGAAGTGCAGGCCACGCTCGATTTCGCGCTCGTCGCCGCGGCTGGAGCGGCCGAAACTGAAGCCCGGGTTGGGCAGGCGGCTGGCCTGCACCAGCTCGGCTTCGCCGATGCCCAGTTCCTGAAATGTGGCCTGCAAGCCGCGGTTGTTGAGCAGGGCCACCTGCACCGCGTCGTCCGCCGTCAGCGTCTGCGACAAGAGGCTGCTGACGCGCTGGTCGATGCGCTCTTGTTCGGCGCTGCTGCGCGCCCACTGCACGGTCTTGCCCAGGCGGGCCTGTGCGGTCTGCTCGACCGGGCCAAAGCCACCATCGGGGCTGAAGGAGGCGCATCCGCCGAGCGTCAAGGCGCCCAGCAGGGTCAGTGCAGCCAGGCCGCCGCGTCTTGGGGCTGTGTGCTTGTTCATGAGGTGGGCTTTCATCGCTGCGGGTGGCCGTGGTGTGGACCGTGCGGCGGTTTGGGGGCGGCTGGTGCCGCCGCTGGCGCAACGCCGCTGGCCGGCGCGCCGGGCGGCAAGGCCGTGGCCGCCGGTGGTGGTGTGGCCGCTGCAGGTTCGGGCAGCTGCGCTTCACGCAGGTAGACGCGCCAGCCACCGATCCGGGTGACGGTGTCGTTGGCGTCGCGCCAGGAGACAGGCTTGTCGTCGCCTGCGGTTTTGCCGGACTTCAGCGCCGACTCGTAGCGCAGCACTGGCACCCGTGCGAACGGGTCCAGCGGGTCGGGCTTGCTGGCGGGCGCGGCAGACGGTGGTTTGGCCGCAGGTGCGGGTTGGCTGTGGGCCGTCGCTGTCAACAGCGGCAGACTGACAAGGCAAGCCGCAGCCAAGGCTCGGCGCCGCTTCGGAAACCGGAAGAGATGGACCATGGTGTCCTCGCACAAAGATGGGAATGGGCCGCACACCGCAGCAGCGGTATGGGCCATGGAGTCCCGGCGAGGAAAGGCGTGCTCAGCGCACGCACGCAGCCGTCGCCGGTCAGGCCGGCGGCGTGCGGGGTGGCCGCTCCAGGCCGTCGACGACGACCAGGTCCAGCGTGGTCACCAAGACGGCAAACCGCGTGGCGGCGGGTGCGTCTGCAGGCACGGCCAGCAGGCTGCTGGGCATGGCACCCGGCGAACAGCAACTGGAGCAAACGCTGCACGAGTGGGTCTTGGCCCCGGCCGAAGCCGTTGGGTCGGTGGCTTCGCCGGCCAGCAGTTGCTGGCAGTGGGCCGACGCTGCGTGCGGCTCGGGCCCAGCGTCACTGCCTGCAGCGGCCGGCCCTGGCATGGGGGCTTGGCTCGCCGCCGCCAGGGCCAGCGCTGCGCCAGGGCCCGCGTGGCTGCCAGCACCCATGGCCATCGTCACGGCGGCCAAGCCCTGAGCGGGAACCGCCAGGACAAGCAACCAGATCAACAAGGTCCGTTTCAGCCAAGCCATGCTGGCACTGTAGCGCAGCGGCCGAGGCGCTGTGCTGATCAAGGACAAAGTGCGCTGCCTTGGGTCTCCCACTCGCGCTGCCGTTGCCCACCGCCAAAGCTGCCTTGCACTGGCGCCTCGCCACCCGCCAGCAGGCGCACCGCGCAGTACTTGAACTCGGGAATCTTGGCAAAGGGGTCCAGCGCCGCGTGGGTCAGCCGGTTGATGGCGGCTTCGTAGTAGCAGAACGGCACAAACACCGCGCCGCGTGGTGTGCCGTCGTCGGCGCGGGCGTAAAGCGACACGCTGCCGCGCCGCGACTGCAGCGTCACCACGCCGCCGGGCAGCACACCCAGGGCGGCCAGGTCCAGCGGGTGGATCAGCGCGGTGGGGTCGGGCTCCAGCGCGTCCAGCACGGTGGCGCGGCGCGTCATGCTGCCGGTGTGCCAGTGTTCGAGCTGGCGGCCGGTGATCAGCACCAGCGGGTAGTCAGCGTCGGGCCTTTCAGCAGCCGGGATGATGTCGGCCGGCACAAAACGCGCCTTGCCACCTTCGCGCGGGAAGTCGTCGACAAACACCACCGACTGGCCTGGGTCGCCCTCGTTCACGCAAGGGTAGGTGACGGCGTGTTCACGCTCCAGCCGTTCCCAGGTGATGCCACCGATGCTGTGCATGGTGTGGCGCATCTCGTCAAACACCTCGCTGACATGCCCGTAGTCCCAGGGCAGGCCCAGGCGCTTGGCGATCTCTTGAATGATCCACAGGTCTTGCCGCGCGTCGCCGGGCGGGTTCACGGCCTGGCGACCCATCTGCACCAGGCGGTCGGTGTTGGTGAAGGTGCCGGTCTTTTCGGGGAAGGCGCTGGCCGGCAGGATCACGTCGGCCAGGTAGGCGGTCTCCGTCAGAAAGATGTCCTGCACCACCAGGTGTTCCAGCGCGGCCAGCGCTTCGCGGGCGTGGTTGGCATCGGGGTCGGACATGGCCGGGTTTTCGCCCATCACGTACATGCCGCGTACGTCGCCGTGCAGCGCGGCGTGCATCACCTCCACCACCGTCAGGCCGGGTTGGTCGTCCAGGCTGCCGGCGGGTATGGACCAGGCGGCCTCAAAGCGCTGGCGCGTGGTGGCGTTGCTGACGTGCTGGTAGTCGGGGAACATCATCGGGATCAGGCCCGCGTCCGACGCGCCTTGCACGTTGTTCTGTCCGCGCAGCGGGTGCAGCCCGGTGCCCGGCCGGCCGATCTGGCCGGTCATCAACGACAGCGCGATCAGGCAGCGCGCGTTGTCGGTGCCGTGCACGTGCTGCGAGATGCCCATGCCCCACAGGATCATCGACGCCTTGGACGTGGCGTAGAGGCGTGCCACCTCCCGCAGGGTCTGCGCGTCAATGCCGCACACGGGCGCCATGGCCTCCGGCGTGTAGGCGGCAACGTTCTGACGCAGCTCTTCATAGCCGATCGTGCGGCTGTTGATGAAGCCTTGGTCAACCAGCCCTTCGGTGACGATGACGTTCATCATCGCGTTGAGCATGGCCACGTCGGTGTCGGGCTTGAACTGCAAAAAACGGTGCGCTGTGCGGGCCAGGTCAGAGCGGCGTGGGTCGCAGACGATCAGCTTGGTACCAGCATGGACGGCGTTCTTCAGGAAGGTGGCGGCCACCGGGTGGTTGACCGTGGGGTTGGCGCCGATCAGGAAGACCACCTCGGCCTGGGTCACGTCCATCACCGGGTTACTGACCGCGCCTGAGCCGATGCCTTCAAGCAAGGCCACCACCGACGACGCATGGCACAGCCGGGTGCAATGGTCCACGTTGTTGCTGCCAAAGCCGGCGCGCACCAGTTTCTGGAAGAGGTAGGCCTCTTCGTTGCTGCCTTTGGCCGAGCCAAAACCGGCCAGCGACTTCTTGCCGTGCTGGTCGCGAATCTGCGCCAGTTTGCCGCCGGCCAGCGCCAGCGCTTCTTCCCAGCTGGCTTCGCGAAAGACTTCCAACACGCGGGTCGGATCCATCTGGAAGTCGGGCTTGAGCTGGTCGCGCTTGGGCGCGTCGGTGCGGCGGATCAGCGGCTTTGTCAAACGCTGCGGATGATGGGCGTAATCAAAACCATAGCGGCCCTTCACGCACAAGCGGCCTTGGTTGGCGGGGCCGTTGCGGCCTTCAACGAACAGGATCTGGTCGTCCTTGACGTTGTAGGTGAGCTGGCAACCGACGCCACAGAAAGGGCACAACGACTGCACCTGCTTGTCAGGCACCGCCAGCGCCACTTCGCGTGCCGGCATCAAGGCGCCGGTGGGGCAAGCCTGCACACACTCGCCGCAAGCCACGCAGGTGGAGCCGCCCATGGCGTCGTCCATGTCAAAAACGATCTTGGCGTGCTCGCCTCGGTAGGCCAGGCCGATGACGTCGTTGACCTGCTCGTCGCGGCAGGCGCGCAGGCACCGAGTGCACTGGATGCAGGCGTCCAGATTGACGGCGATGGCGGGGTGCGACAGGTCGGCGGGTGTTGCTTCGCGGGCTTGGAATCGTGGTTTGCCAACGCCCAGTTGGGCGGCCCACTGGTCCACTTCGTTGTGGCGTGTGTGGGCGGTCTCGGGCATGTCGGCCAGCAACAGTTCCAGCACCAGCTGCTGCGATTTGACGGCGCGTGCGCTGTCGGTGGTGACTTGCATGCCTTTGCTGGGGTGGCGGCAGCACGCAGGTGCCAGCACGCGTTCGCCCGCCACTTCCACCATGCATGCGCGGCAGTTGCCCACGGCCTCCAGGCCCGGCTTGTAGCAAAGCCGGGGCACTGCAACGCCCAGTCGGTCGGCCACTTCGATCAGCGTTTCACCAGCACGCGCGGTGACCGGCTGGCCGTTGAGCTGGAAGTCGACGTCGGGGCCTTGCAGGGCAGCCGACTCGCGGCGGGTGCTTGCGTTCATGTCAGCTCCTGCGGGAAATACTTGATGACGCAGTCGATCGGGTTGGGAGCAGCCTGCCCCAAGCCGCAGATCGACGCGTCGCGCATCACCTGCGACAGGTCGGCCAGCAGGGCCAAATCCCAACGGGGCTGCTCGATGAGTTCAGACGCCTTGGCCGTGCCGCTGCGGCAGGGTGTGCACTGGCCGCACGACTCATGCTTGAAAAAACGCAGCATGTTGCGTGCTGCAGCCGTGGCCGTGTCGTGTTGCGACAGCACGATGACGGCGGCCGAGCCGATGAAGCAGCCATAGGGCTGCAAGGTGTCAAAGTCCAGTGGCACCTGGTTCAGGCTGGCCGGCAGGATGCCACCCGAAGCGCCGCCAGGCAGGTAGCCATAGAGCGTGTGGCCGTCCAGCATGCCACCGCAGTACTCGTCGATCAGCTCCTGCACCGAAATGCCAGCCGGTGCCAGCTTGACCCCGGGCGACTTGACACGGCCTGACACCGAAAATGAGCGCAGGCCCTGTCGGCCGTTGCGCCCGTGCGAGGCAAACCACTCGCCGCCTTTTTCGACCAGCTCACGCACCCAGTACAGCGTTTCGAAGTTGTGTTCGAGTGTGGGCCGACCAAACAAGCCCACCTGCGCCACATAGGGCGGGCGCAGCCGCGGCAAGCCGCGCTTGCCTTCGATGGATTCGATCATCGCCGACTCTTCGCCGCAGATGTAGGCGCCGGCGCCGCGACGCAGGTGCAAACGCGGCAAGTTCGCGATGGGCGCGTTCTGCTGCATCGCGCTGATCTCTTGTTCCAAGACCGCCCGGCAGCCGTGGTATTCGTCGCGCAGGTAGATGTAGATGTCCTCGATGCCCACCGCCCAGGCGGCGATGAGCATGCCTTCCAGAAAACGGTGCGGGTCGCGCTCGAGCAGGGTGCGGTCCTTGAAGGTGCCGGGTTCGCCTTCGTCGATGTTGACGGCCATCAGCCTTGGGCCAGCCTCGGCGCGCACGATGCGCCACTTGCGGCCGGCCGGAAAACCGGCGCCGCCCAGGCCACGCAAGCCGGAGTCTTCTAGGGTCTTGATGACCGACTCGACATCGCGCGCACCGCTCAGGCAGTCCTGCAGCAAGCGGTAGCCACCGCTGGCGACGTAGGCGTGGTGGTTGATGTGCTGCACGCGGCCCTGGGGTGGGTCTTGGGTCAGGCCTGCCGTGACGGCGGCGGCCACCGCCGTAGCTTGTGCAGGCGCCACTGGGTATTGACCCACCACCACAGCGGGCGCCTGTTCGCAGCGGCCCACACAAGGTACGGCCACCACACGCACCTGCTGGCCCAGCAAGGTGGGTAGGCGCGCGAGCAGGTCTTGAGCACCTGCCATCTCGCAAGACAAGCCGTCGCAGACCCGCACAGTCAGCGGCTGCGGCGCGGTGTCGCCCTCTTTGACAATGTCGAAGTGGTGATAAAAGCTGGCCACCTCGAAGACTTCGGTTTGGGCCAGACGCATTTCCTGCGCCAACGCCGCCAGGTGAGCCGTCGACAAATGGCCATAGGTGTCCTGGATCTTGTGCAGGTGCTCGATCAGCAGGTCACGTTGGCGCGAGGCCGTTCCCAGCAGCCCTTGCACGGCGGCCAGCGCCGCAGGGTCGACACGACGGCCTTTGGGCGCTTCGCGTTTGCGCTGGCGCTGGGCGTCCACAGCAACGATGGGGATGGTCTTGTCGTTCATCGAGTTCTGTTTGGGTGGTGGCCGGCGAGCGTGATTCAGTAGGGGGTCGGGCTGAGCCGCTCAGTCCTTGGCGGCCAGTTGCGACTCCAGTTCGGCCACGCGTTTCTTCAGCGCGCGTTCGTCGTTGAAACGCTGGGTTTCGTCGCGGATGACCGAAGCGATGGCAATGACCTTGCCGTCAGGCCCGTGCAACAGTGACACCGTGAAGGCGATCGACATGGCACGCCCCTGCTTGTCCACTGCCGGTACCTTGAGCAAGTCGGTGCCGTACTTGGTGATGCCGCTGGCCATGGTCTTGTGATAGCCGTCCCAATGGCGACCGCGCAGCCGTTCGGGAATGATCATGTCCATGGTCTGGCCCATCACTTCGGCCGCTGAAAAACCGAACATGCGCTCGCAGGCCGGGTTCCACAGCAGGATGGCACCCTTGGCGTCGCAGACCATCAGCGCGTCGCCCATCGAGTGAACCAGGGCGTTCAGATCAAGTTGGTTTGTCATGGTGAGCAGTGTCCTTGGGGTGAAGGTGCGTTGAGATGCTGATTGGAAAACAAAAACGGCGCCCCGTGCGGACGCCGTCTTCTTGTAGCCAGCATCTGCCCTTAACGGCAGCAGCCAGCGGCTGTGCTGAGATGACCGCCCGGGTGGATCTCAGAGCGCCTTGGCGTACTTCATTCGCCTCAGCAGATCCGCATGCAACTCAAACCGCTTTGGCCGCGTGCAGCGTGGCGATCTTGTCCGCGCTGTAACCCAGCTCGGCCAGAACCTCGTCGGTGTGCTCGCCCAGCAGCGGCGAAGCGGTGACTTCAGGCTTGGTGTCCGAGAACTTGATCGGGCTGCCGACCGTGAAGTAGCTGCCGCGCACCTTGTGCGGCACTTCTACGATGGAGCCGCTGGCGCGCAGCGACTTGTCGTGCAGCAGTTCTTTCATCGACAGCACCGGCGCACAAGGAATGTCGAACTTGCGGAAGATGTCCACCGCTTCGAACTTGGTCTTGTCCTTGATGAAGTCTTCGATGGTGGCGAAGATGTCCATGATGTGCGGCTGGCGGCCGGCCGGCGTGTTGTAGGCCGGGTCGTCCTTCCACTCCGGCTTGCCCAGCGCGTCGCAGATCGGGCTCCAGGCGTGGCCTTGCACGGTGAAGTAGATGTAGGCGTTGGGGTCGGTTTGCCAGCCCTTGCACTTCAGGATCCAGCCCGGCTGGCCGCCACCGCCGGCGTTGGCGCCGCGTGGCACCACGCCGTCTTTGAAGGCTTCCATTTCGTGCGGGTACTGGGGGTACTCTTCCAGGTGGCCGACCTTGTCCAGGCGCAGCTGGTCGCGCATCTTCACGCGGCACAGGTTGAGCACGGCGTCCTGCATGGCCACGGCCACCTTCTGGCCCTTGCCGGTTTTCTGGCGGCCGATGTAGGCCGTCAGGATGCCGATGGCCAGGTGCATGCCGGTGTTGCTGTCACCCAGTGCGGCTGAAGAAATGGTGGGGCCCGAGTTCTCGCCCTTCCAGTAGCCGGTGGTCGAAGCGGCGCCACCGGCGCATTGCGCCACGTTTTCGTAGACCTTCAGGTCTTCGTAGTGGTGGCCGTCGCTGAAGCCCTTGACCGACGCCAGGATCATGGCCGGGTTCAGGCTCTGGATGTACTCCCAGGTGAAGCCCATGCGGTCGAGCGCACCCGGGCCGAAGTTCTCGACCATCACGTCGCTTTCCTTGATCAGTTTTTCCAGCACCAACTTGCCTTCGGGCTGCTTGGTGTCCAGCGTCAGGGAACGCTTGTTGCTGTTGAGCATGGTGAAGTACAGCGCGTCGGCGCCGGGGATGTCGCGCAGTTGGCTGCGGGTGACATCGCCCGAACCAGGGCGCTCGACCTTGATCACGTCAGCGCCGAACCAGGCCAGCAGCTGGGTGCAGGCGGGGCCGGCTTGCACGTGCGTGAAGTCGATGATCTTGATGCCGGCGAGGGGTTTGCTCATGTGAAGTCTCCTGAAAAAAGCAAAGGTCTTGAAGTCGAGGTCACTTCTTCTTGGAAGCGGCGGGGTTCAGGCTGGTGATGCGGCCGCTTTCGGTTCCGGCCGTTTCGTCAATGACAGCATTGATCAGTGTGGGTTTGCCCGAAGCGATGGCTTCGTTGATGGCGGCCATCAGTTCGTCGGGCGTCTTGGCGGTGACACCGACACCGCCAAAGGCCTGCATCATCAGATCGTAGCGGGCGTTTTTGACAAACACCGTGGGCGCCACGTCGCCGTGGTCCGCGTGCCGGGGGTTGACGTCAGTGCCTTTGTAGACGCCGTTGTTGTTGAACACCACCACGCACACCGGCAGGTTGTAGCGGCAGATGGTCTCAACTTCCATACCGCTGAAACCGAAGGCGCTGTCGCCTTCAATGGCCAACACCGGTTTGCCGGTGGTGACGGCAGCGGCGACGGCAAAGCCCATGCCAATGCCCATGATGCCCCAGGTGCCCACATCCAGCCGCTTGCGCGGCTGGTACATGTCGACGATGCTGCGCGTGAAGTCCAGCGTGTTGGCACCTTCGTTGACCAGCATGATGTCGGGCCTGGCCTTGATCACGTCGCGCACCACGCGCAGTGCGCTGTGGAAGTTCATCGGCGACGGGTTCAGCGCCAGCGTCTGCGCCATCTTGCTGAGGTTTTTTTCCTTGCGCTCGTCAATGGCGCCGGTCCATTCGGCCGGCGGCTTGGCCCACTGCTGGCCCATGCCGGCCAGCAGTGCCGCCACGCAAGAACCGATGTCGCCGATGACCGGCGCGGCGATGGCCACGTTGCTGTCGATCTCGGTCGGTGCGATGTCGACCTGGATGAATTGCTTAGGCCCTTTTTCCTGGCCCCAGGTCTTGCCCTTGCCGTGTGACAGCAGCCAGTTCAGGCGCGCACCGATGAGCATCACCACGTCGGCTTCGGCCAGCACATAGGAGCGCGCCGCTGAGGCCGACTGTGCGTGGGTGTCGGGCAGCAAGCCCTTGGCCATGGACATGGGCAGGTAAGGGATGCCGCTGGTTTCCACCAGCGCGCGCACGTCGGCATCGGCCTGCGCATAAGCGGCGCCCTTGCCCAGCAGGATCAGTGGCCGCTTGGCACCTTTGAGCAAGGCCAGCGCGCGTTGCACGCTGTCGGGTGCGGGGATCTGGCGCGGGGCGGGGTCGACCACCTTGATCAGCGAACGCTGGCCGGCTTGCGCCTCCATGGTCTGTGAAAACAGCTTGGCGGGCAGGTCCAGGTAAACGCCGCCAGGCCGGCCCGACAGGGCCGAGCGGATGGCCCGCGCGATGCCCACGCCAATGTCTTGTGCGTGCAGCACCCGAAAGGCCGCCTTGCACAAGGGTTTGGCAATGGCCAACTGGTCCATCTCTTCGTAGTCACCTTGCTGCAGGTCGACGATTTCGCGCTCGCTGGAGCCGCTGATCAAGATCATCGGAAAGCAGTTGGTGGTGGCGTTGGCCAGCGCGGTCAAGCCGTTCAGGAAGCCGGGCGCCGACACCGTCAAGCAGATACCGGGCTTCTGGGTCAGAAAGCCGGCGGCAGCAGCGGCATTGCCGGCGTGCTGCTCGTGGCGAAACGAGATCACGCGGATGCCTTCGGCCTGCGCCATGCGGGTGAAGTCGGTGATGGGAATGCCCGGCAGGCCGTAAATGGTGTCGATGCCATTGAGCTTGAGCGCGTCAATGAGCAGGTGGAACCCGTCGGTTGTTGCGCCGGCTGTGGTGTCGGTTGTCATCGCGGGGTGCCTTGAATGGGTTGCGGTTGGGCGCAGACTCGCCGGGGCGGGTCGGGTGGCGCTTATGATAGAAATTCAAGTCGCTGATCGCCGTTGACCGAGGTCAAGTTTCGGGATTTGAGCCCCACCCCTTGCCCCTTGCCCCTTGCCCCTTGCCCAGCGCCAGCGCCAGCCTCGTTCGCCGGCATTGCCTTTGTTGATTGTTGCTGCCCCTGCACTTGGCCCATGATTGCCACGCCCCTCGAAACCCATCCCGAACGCAACGTGATCCGCCTGGAACTGCGCAACAACGTGGTTCTCAAGGAGATGCTGGACGAAGAGCGCAGCGAACTCGAGCGCCATTTGCTGATCGTCGACAGTGGCAAGGGTGACGCGCTACTGCGCCAAGGCGTGCATGACATGGAGCAGTACTTCGTGCTGGGGGGCATCCTCAAGCGCGTGGTGGCCAACGCCGAAGCCAAGGAAATGATCCTGCGCTTTGCTGACGAGGGCGACATGGAAACCAGTTACGCCGCCTGGCGCCTGAACACGCCCACGCCTTACAGCATCGTGTGTGTGACCAAGGCCCGGGTCGCCAAGTTGCCCATGCCGGCCTGGGTGGACTTTCTGGACCGGCACCCGAAGTTCAAAGCCAACTTCGAGTACCAGGTGATGCGCCTGATGAGCGAAATCATGGCCCATACCATCACCCTTCACCTGCTGGACGGCCCGGGGCGCGTGCACCGCTTCGAGCGTAAGCATCCGGAGTGGATCGAGCGAATCCCCAAGAAGGAGCTCGCCAACTACCTCAACCTGTCGGCTGAGACGCTGAGCCGAATGAAGCAGCGCGGCAAGATCTGAAGGTGCTGGAGTGAGCTGCGGAGTCGGCCTGGGCCGAACCTTTTGGCCACATTTCGACGCAGTGCATCGGAAGTAGGGGTTGGATTGGGCAGCTTGCGGCGCATTGCGGTCGCTCAGCGCTTGGAGCTGAACTCACCCATCCGACCTGCCGCGATCAAGCGCGCCACGGTCTGTGGCGAGACGAGGCCAACGGGTACCGGGCTCCGCTCATGTCCCCC